>JAZTZL010000032.1:0-178878 GCA_045637425.1 Rikenellaceae bacterium
ACATATACAATTCTTCCAGAACGTTGTTCCCTGTTAAAACCAAACCATCTAAACTCATAGGTAGTGGTTTGTTTCGGCTTTAGTTTAATGCTATATTTATTGTATGAACCCTCTTTTGAGCCTTTTTCATAGTCAGATTTCTTAGCTTTACCATAACCAACAATCTCAAAATCCTTGCCCCACTTTTTATCTAAATAACAACCAACTTCAATTTCCTCACCACGCATAATCACAGTGTCTCGTCTTGGTAATAATGGATAAGTCGAGTCAAAACCCCAAGGGGCAAATGACTTGTAGGATATACCTTGGTTAACCTTTTGTCCATACACCTCTGGTGATAATCCTACTGCCAACAAAAGAAATAACAAAATATACTTTCTCATAATTATTTAGATTTAGTTTAGAAATTAGTTGATATTGCAAATGTATAAAACATTCAACTCTTTTTCAAATATTTATCAATATGTTTTTATATCTTCAGTTGTCACAATAATGCCAACAAAAAAGCACCGAAAAAATCGGTGCTTTAATTTATCGGTTTGTATTGATTAGAGATTTTTCTTCACATAGTCGATACAACGGTTCATTAGGTGGTGACGAGCCTCGCCCAATATTGAGTGGTTCTTGTCAGGATAAATCATCATATCGAATTGTTTGCCTGCGTTAACCAACTGGCGAATCATCTCCATAGCATTCTGCATATGAACATTATCATCTGCCGAGCCGTGAACAATCAGCAACTTACCTTTGAGTCGGTCTGCAAAGTTAATCGGTGAGTTTTGGTCATAACCCTCCGGATTATTTTGCGGCAATCCGTTATAGATTTCAGTGTAGATTGAATCATAATAGCGCCAGTTTGTAACAGGAGCAATCGAAATAGCAAGTTTGAACACGTCTGCCGATTTGAGGATACAGTTCAAAGACATAAAGCCACCGAAACTCCAGCCGTAGATACCGATTCGCGAGCCGTCTACGTATGGCAGCGTAGCAAGATATTTTGCAGCATCAGTTTGGTCTACCACTTCAAAGTAACCGAGGTTGCCGTAAGTACATTTACGGAAGTCGGCACCACGATAGCCCGTACCACGACCGTCAACGCAGACTACGATATAACCCTCTTGCACCAGAGCCTCTTCCCAGGTCATTTGCCAACGGTTCATTACCGATTGCGAGCCTGGACCGCTATACTGAGTCATAAACACAGGGTATTTCTTATTAGGGTCGAAGTTGTTCGGTTTAATCATATAACCGTTCAGCGGAATATCCATTGAGTTTTTGAATGTAAAGAACTCTTTTTGTGGCACTCCGTACTCCTCGAGCGTAGCCTTAAGTTTGGCATTGTCCTCAATCATACGCACCAACTTACCATCGGCTGTGTGCAGCGAGATAGTCATCGGAGTAGTTATGTTTGAGTATTTTGACATATAGTATTTCATACCCTTCGAGAAGTTGATAGTGTATGTACCAGCTTCGGGAGTAATTCTCTTCTTGCCCTTGCCATTCAGTTTGATTGAATAGAGATTCTTTTCGAGCGGAGATGTTTCGGTAGACATATAATATACAATGCCTTTTTTCTCATCGACACCGCAGAGTTGAGTAACTTCCCACTGTCCATCAGTAATTTGGTTAAGGAAACCTTTGCTAATTGAGTAGAGGTACATATGACGCCAGCCGTTGCGTTCGCTAAAGACGATATAGCGGTCGCCATCTTCGAGGAATGTAGCAGTTTCGCTGCTGATGCGCTCGATATATCTCGGGTCGCTCTCTTCGTAGACAACCTTTGTCGAGCCATCATTATTGGCCACCAGCAGGTCGATGTCGTTCTGGAGTCGATTCGCACGGAACAGTGTCAGTTGTCCCTTCGAGGTCCACTGAATCCAGGGAATATATTGGTCTTTCTCCTCGCCCACGTCGATTTTTGTACGCTCGCCCGATTCGAGGTCGTGAACGTAGATGTCTACATAGGCATTAGGTTCGCCAGCCTTAGGGTATTTGAACGAATATACTGTAGGATAGAGTTTATTGTCAAAGCGGTTCATTGGATATACGCTCACATGCGACTCGTCAAATCTGTAATATGCAATCTTTTTCGAGTCGGGTGACCATTGGAATCCGTCTGTGAATCCAAACTCCTCTTCATAAACCCAATCGGTGTGTCCGTTGATGATGTTATTGTACTTGCCGTCTGTTGTAAGTTGAGAAAGTTCTCCGCTTTGTACATCAACAACAAACAGATTGTTTTCTCTGACGAAAGCGATTTTCTTACCGTCGGGCGAGAAACGTGCAATTTTTTGATTACCCTCTGTGAGCAGCGGTTTCAGTTCGCCTGTCTCGATAACATACAGATAGTAGTCTGCAGTATATGAGTGGCGGTAAATTGGGTTCACGTTGGTCTCGAGAAGGATTGTCTTTTCATCGGGACTAAGTTGATAACCTGAAGGTGTTATAGCAGGTTTTACGCTACCGTTATCAAACATTACACCTTCCAATTGACCAGTTGCGTAGCTGTAACGAACAACTTTTCCTTTGTTCAGCGCGGTGTAGCTCAAACCGTTTGCCATTGAACGTGGAGCCGGAACAGACTTTTGAGAGAATGTTCCCTTTTGAATGTCTGCGTATGTGAATGGCTTGCCTGCATTTGCACAAACCATTGAACAGCAGAGAGCTAATGATAAGATTAGTTTCTTCATATTTTTGTTTATTTGTAATTATTCATCTTAATAACGTCCACAAAGGTAGTCAAAACGCCATAGATTTACAAACTGAAAATTAGGCTGTTTGAAAAAAAATACAAAAAAATTAAAAAAAAGTTGCAAAAAATTTTGCAGATTAAAAAACTTGCCGTACCTTTGCATCGCAATCGAGAGGGATTGTGAACAAAAAAATTCCTCAATAGCTCAGTTGGTTAGAGCACCTGACTGTTAATCAGGGGGTCCTAGGTTCAAGTCCTAGTTGAGGAGCCAACAAGATGAAAGACCGCTTAACTTTGTTAGGCGGTCTTTTTGTTTTCTCACTGTTTACTTGCAGAACGTGTGAGTGAAGCAAGTCTGGCAATAATTACAATTGTATGATTTTAAGTGTATTATAAAAACACCTTCTGTAAGTTTTAGAAATCTAAAACTTACAGAAGACTAAATTGTACTAAGTTTTTACCTTTTCACTGATATATTTTCGCCTTTTGTACGAGCCGAAATATCGCCATTGTACATTGACTCTACAACTACGCCAGGCAGATAGAATTCGCCCGCATACGTAGCCGACAATCGGGTTTCAATCTCCAATGGACGCGAATCATTCAAATTAAAGTAAACCATAATTCGGTCATCGCGCACATCATGATACTCAACTCTGCCATCGAGTTGCTTACTGCCATCAGAGCGAATCTCCCACCCAGACGGGAACACCTGCGTCAATGCAATATTTTCATAATTTAGCGCCGTTGCAGTAGGCGTTATCGTAATTCGCACTCGGAAATCCTTACCCAATTTCAACTGCGAAACATCTAATTTAACCCCATTTTCATCGAGATAATCCACCCTAACTGAAAGATTATTCATCACCTCCTGTTCCTCACCGCGAATCGGCACACCGACACTCTCCATCGTGAGGTATATCGTATGCGAATTATTATTACAGATCTGCACCTTCACATCACCCTCCAATGCCTTTGCATCAATATCCACCTTTTCGATGGGTGAAGTCGAAATCAACTTATTTGACCTGTTAGCCACTACATAATCCACATCAAGCGAGCTATCATCTTCACTCGGTTCGACAATTTGCGCTACGGCCATCAACGCCCACGCAGCAGACTGCGTGCTCAACCAACGACCTGAGGATAATGACTCTGCAAGTTGCCTAGCCATTTGATATGCCTGCGTCTGATTACCCACGCCTTTATATATTACAGCCTCGATTGCGAGGTCGCGTTCTGCCGAACCGAAACATTCGGAAGCTGAATTTTTCGGTTCCATTTGTTGAGCAGACTCCAACAGCGTGCGGCTCAAATCCTTACGACCATCTGCAGCGTATGCTCCTGCCAGCAGTCGCTTTGACAACGGAGTGAGCGAAGTATTTTCACGCAGTCGGTTCATCGCTCCTCGGTCTGATTCGCCAGCCAAAGCCAAAACCCACAGACGATAGGCCTGCGACTCTTGCGCTCCGTCTTGCGCTCCGTCTTGCGCGCGCCACGTCTTGGCAACAGCCTTTTCATAGTCCAGCCAGCGTTCAAACAGCCCAATAGGCAGCGCATAACCCATATTCTGAGCCTCAACCATAAAGTGTCCTGCCCAGATAGATGCCCATTTATTCACTCGATTTTCGCCCGGCCAGTAACTCAGGCTACCATCTTGACGACGATATTTCAGCAATTTGTTCAGAACAGAATTGACATTTGACTGTACTCTCCGCTGTTCATCTTCATTCAGATTGGTTACCTTATTGAGATAAAGTTGTGGAAATGCCCCCGAAACAATCTGTTCGAGACAACCGTGCGGATATTCGGTCAATTCAGCCAGCCTTCCCGAAATATCCACAGCCAACAACGTAGAAAGGCTAAAACTCAAACTATTCGTACCCCTTCTGCCTGCAAGACGGAACGTACTGTCAAACCTGCTATTGGGAGCAATTACAGCCATAGTTCTTACCCGACTTTTGACATTCGAATCCTGAATATTTATCTCAACCATATCTGTTGCCGAATCGTCTGCACTAGAGCACTTGACCGATACCGAGCCGAACGCAGGTACAGACGATGCCTTAACTTTGAATACTACGGTCTGTTCGCCCTCCTTCTTGAACGATATTTGTTCAGTTGAGTTACCCACTACAGCAAAGCCCTTCAGTCCGAGCAATTCAACTTTCACATCGCCTACATTATCCTGCATCGCAAATACCGTAACAGGAATTTCGACCACATCATCAGTAGCTACAGTTCGAGGCAACGTCATTAGGGTCATCAGCGGTTTTCGAACAAAACTGCGTGTTTCGGCCGAACCGAATGCACGCCCCTTATGTGATGCAACGACCATAGTCCTGACGGCACCGACATAATTGGGTAATACTACGGAATGTTTTGCTGTCTGGTTGGGAGCCAACTCAAACGGACCCAAAAACTTCACAACAGGCGTAAAACGCTGTGCCTTAATATCCCCACGGGAGATTATCTCATCATCACCGCCAACCGAGAAAAGCTGTTCGATGCTACCGCCGTATGCTCCGATTACATCGTTGTACATATCCCAAGTCCTGATTCCCAAAGCCTCTCGAGCATAGAACTTGTTCCACGGGTTGGGCGTTGCGAATCGGGTCAGATCGAGCAGTCCCTCATCTACGATTGCCAATGTGTAGCTCATCGGCGTACCATTCTTTTCGGATACTTCTATTGTGTATTGCTGTTCGGGGCGCACCTCTTGCGGAGCCTTAACCTTTGGCTCGAGTTGCGTGGTAACATCATCGACCAAAAGAGGAATAACTCCATATAATCTGATTGGCGCATCATTCTTCAGGCGACCATAGGGCTGAATAAGCGATACCCAAACATAAACATTGGGCAACATTTTTTCATTTGTAACAATCTCTGCCACCGTAGTAATATCTTCGCAATCAACCCATTTCGACTCAAGCACACCAGCCGACGACTCAATCGTAACCAATGCTCGAGCACCTTTTGCCGATGGAAATGAAATCTTCGCACTCTCTCCCACCCTGTATCGTTCCTTATCGGTTGTGATTGTCAATAACGTAGCCTCGTCTGTATCTCCCGTACTATGAGGAGAGTCAGCCCAATCCACTCTAACAAGTTTCGCAGTCGAGTGTCCGCCCTGCAAATCGCGCACGCGAATAGCATATAGTCCCCAATCAACATTACCCCATTTGTATTCGAACTGCCCCTTGCCATTCTTAATTTTAACCTTTTGTGTCATTACCGTACGGTCGATACTGTTTCTCATAAAGTATGCACGATTGCCATCGCTGACATTCCACCACCATTCCCAATCCATCTTGTGAATCTCAACCTCAACTTCGGCATCATCAATCTTTTTGCCCTTGTAATCGACCATTATCAAATCAAACTTATGTTCGCATTCTGTTTCGATAAACATTTCAGAATCAGATTCGGGCAGCCTCATTCCCACAAATCGCTCGAACGGAGCACACTTCACATTAAACACATCTGTACTGAAATTGCCACTGGGTTCAAACACTCGAGCAGTAACCTTTGCCGACAACATTCCCGGAGCCTGCTCCAGCCCCTCAATGTTTTTGACAAATCGCAAACGTCCCTCCGAATCCAACTGCGACGAAACAATCTCAATCCTCTGACCATAAAACTCTTTCGAGTCATCATTGAAATGGCAGTCCTTATACTCGGCAAATGGCATCACAGCAGGCTCAAATTCGGCCTCAACTTTAGCCTTCATACCCGAAGCCTTTGCTCCGTGCAGCCACTCCGCATACATCATACCCCTAAATGAAGATGTAACTACAGGTGCACAATCTACATTTATTTTCAGACGATTAGGTTTGATTGTTTCAATCCTGACACTCTTTTCAAACGTAGTACTGCCAAGTTCAACCTTGACGGTATATACTCCCGTAATTGCCTCAGCATCGCTCTGCAGCGTGAATGTACAGATTCCATCTTTGCCCAACACTGCACTTTGAGCCGACACCAATTGTCCACGAGGATCGAAAAAACTAATCTTCAGCGGGTGATTTTCAGGCAGCGACTGTCTCTTATCACACAACATAAAGGTCATATACATAGTATCTCCGGGACGCCACACACCACGTTCGCCATAGATAAATCCATTGAGATCCCCCGGCACGCTCTGTCCCTGCACATCGAATCGGCTCACCGACAAGTTGCCACCCTCTGCCATTCGAAGGTAGCCCTTAACTCCGCGCGACGTGACCACCACAATGTGCGGTTCGTCGGGGACCTTGATATTACACATACCGTGTGTATCGGTTTTATCTCGACCCACACACTGATTCGTAAAATCATATATCTCGACATCGGCACCCGACTCAGGCGAAGTGGTCAGCAGATTGGATACATACACCGATACACTATTTTGGTAGTCGCATTTGGCTGTAATACCCAAATTTGACATCAGTATATTAATTCTCTGCTGGGGCGGAATCCACATATATTCATCATCATCTACGCCACGAATTGTAACTCGATAGATTGCATTTTTATCGTTGCCAATCAGTTGTCCTACATCTAATTGGTATATCTTGGGATTTTTCAGTTCGCGGCTCAGCGAATCACCCAGCACGATGCGTTTTGTAGCGATAACTTTACCTACTCGATAAATCTCCATATTTCCATCGAGCGGATTCTCTTGCAAGAACTGCAAAATGTTATTCGAGAAAATCTGCGTAACCTGCACCTCAACCTCTTGGTAATTCACACTGCGGAACGGTATCTTCATAGACGAAGCAGTGGGCAGTATACTGCCGCCCTTTATAAACTCGACCGACGGTGTCAAATCGGCAAAATTCACAGTTCGGAGATAATCCTCCTGCAACACCTTATCATTCCGAGACTTAATACCCTGACGTACTGTCAATTCATAGCTACCAATCAGTCTCGACACGGGATAAATATAGACCTTATTCACTACCGACATAAATCTCATCTGCGGCGAGGAGGTCATTTCAAAGTAATCGCCCAGACGCTGCGATTTGGCAATGGCATCTGAAAACGTAGCTACTATCCTAAATTCCGGGTCATACTCCACCGAGATATTCAACAATCGAAAGGCATCTTGTTCGGGGATTTCCACTTCAAATTTTTCGGTACGTTTGCTACCCATAATTTTGCCGTCCACCTCTATTTGCAGTTGCTCGGCCTGCTCACCCGACCAGATTGAGTCTATCACAAACTTGTGGCGCATATTTCGATTTTCGTGGCTCCACGTCACGGGCAGCTTGCGATTATTTATCTTAAGCATCTTTTCTGCCTTTTCTGCCGAAAAAGAGTCGTCGGTGGTTATATAACCCTCCAATCTGTAACAATTCGTCTGTTCTTCATACATCGACAAATCCTCAACCACTGCCGAGAAGTTGGGGTTTATGGTATAAATTTCAAAGCGATACTTTCGGGGAGAATTACTGATATTAACCAATTTGGTCATATTCACCTCGACATTATATTTTTGTCCGAAAGCGAGCGGCTCGGCAGGTCTGAATTCAATGGTATAATTATCCAACCATATTGCGCGCCCTTTCACCGAGGGTGAAATGGCAAAAATTCCATCTTCGCACAAATCGCCATTCGAGTGGTTCTTCACCAACGTAGCCTTATCAGACAGAGAAATACATATCGGTGAACCGACCGACACACAGCCAGATGTATGCGCCTCGATGCCGGGGTGCAACTCGTCGGAGAGCGCAGATGTATCCTTCAATCTGGGGTATAGATATAGCGCAGCTGCCAAAACTACGGCTGCCAAAACTGATGTTATACTAATGATGGTTCCAGAGCGTTTCATACGAAAAAATTTATTAATTTTGTTTTCGCAAAAATAATAAAACTTAGTGAGAATTAAAATACCATATAAGGCCATTATCACCATAATTTTATCGGCAATTATGGTAATGATTTTATTGCCTGAATGGAGGCTATTTGAATCACCTTGTTCGACTGTTATTTTTTCAAAGAACGGCGAACTGCTCGGCGCACGAATATCACAAGACCAGCAATGGAGATTCCCTCCAAGCGACTCGGTGAGTCACAAGTTCGAGCGCGCAATCATCACATTCGAGGACAAGCGTTTCTACTCACACCTAGGCGTAGACCCGCTGGCAATAGGTCGCGCTGTATCACAACTGATTAAACACGGACGGGTAGTCAGTGGCGCGAGTACACTCACAATGCAGACCGTAAGACTTAGTCGAAATCGCCAAAACCGAAATATCACAGACAAGATAATCGAAACATTTGCAGCCCTATGGCTCGATGCCGTAAGGTCAAAACAAGAAATTCTGGCTCTATATGCTGCAAACGCACCGTTCGGAGGGAATGTCGTGGGCCTGGAAGCCGCGTCGTGGCGCTACTTCGGAAGGTCTTCGGGCGAATTGTCGTGGGCCGAAGCTGCAATGTTGGCCGTGCTGCCCAATCAGCCGTCGCTTATTCACATTAAACGCAATCGCGAATTGTTACTGGAAAAACGTAATCGACTGCTTGAAAAACTGCACAAAAACGGAGAGATAAACCAACAAGAGTACAGCCTAGCCATTGAGGAGCCGATTCCGGACGAACCGCTACCGCTGCCACGTCTAGCACCTCACCTACTCGAAAAGATGGTCAAAGAGCAAAACGGACAATCGATTACAACAACGATTGACGCCTCACTACAGCAACGCGTTACTGAAATTATGCTCGACTACACCGAACCCTACCGAGCCAACCAAATATCCAATATGGCCTGCCTTGTAGCCGATATTCACACGGGCAATGTACTGGCATACTGCGGAAACATCTTTACACCCGAGAGCCCCGTTAAAGGAATGGAGGTTGATGTGATAACTGCGCCAAGAAGTAGTGGCAGTATTCTTAAGCCGCTGCTCTATGCCGCAATGCTCGACGACGGTCAGATTCTACCACAGACTCTCATCTCGGATATTCCAATGATTAGCAAAGGGTTTGCTCCGAAGAACTACAACCGCACCTTCGAGGGCGCAGTAGCAGCCAATCAGGTCATTATCCGTTCGCTCAATGTTCCGAGCGTAAAGATGTTGCAAAGTTATGGAGTAAACCAATTCAGACTTTTGCTGCAGCAGTGCGGACTGACTACCATAACGCGCTCTGCTGATGACTACGGACTGTCGCTCATTCTGGGCGGAGCCGAAGTCACACTCTGGGATATTACACAGCTATATATGTCTATTGGTCGTAAGTTGCAATACCTGCCGCCTCGAGGATTGAGCCTTTGCTCAGATTCGGTTGCTGGTACCGAGCCCAAGCTGAGCAATGCTGCGCTGTGGATTATGGCCAATGAGTTATGCAAAGTGAACCGACCCGAAGAGGAACAAGGGTGGCAATGGTTTGACAATCAGAGAAACATTTCGTGGAAAACCGGCACAAGTTATGGCAATAGAGATGGTTGGAGTATTGGTTTCACATCTGGCCACGTTGTAGCTGTATGGGTTGGTAATGCTGACGGCGAAGGGCGCCCCGGATTAACCGGAGTGGGATACGCAGCACCGATAATGTTCCGAGTATTCAACCTGTTGCCCTATGCAGCAGGTTTTGAACAGCCTGAAATCGAATTGCAAGAGGTGGAAGTGTGTAACAAAAGCGGACACATTGCCACTGACCGCTGCGCCGACACTCACACAGAAAAGATACCCGAAGCTGGAGTCGAAAGTTCAACCTGTCCATATTGCCGAGAGGTTATGCTCGATGCCCAAAGGCGCTATCGAGTCGATAGCAGATGCTATCCCGTCGGAGAAATGGTGCGCGAGAAACGATTTGTACTCCCCCCGGTCGAAGAGTGGTACTATCGCAGAAAACATCTTGATTACAAAGTACTTGAACCGCTACACCCAGATATCGAACGACTCACGACACAACACTCGCTGGAGATACTCTTCCCTCAGTCTGGCAGCGAAGTTATACCCACTCGAGGTCTTGACGGTAATCAACAGGGAATTGTTTTTGAGGCAGTACACACTCAGCCCGATCAGGTACTTTTCTGGCATATCGATGGCTCGTTTATGGGAACGACCCAATCTGCACACCGAATCTCGTGTAACAATATCTCTACGGGGAAACATAAACTGACCGTTGTCGATCAGTTAGGGAATTCGAAAACAGTCTATTTTGTACTCTCCAAATGATGACAAAGTCATATTTTAATCTTCAAATTTTCTTATTTTGAAGTGACAGTGTGCTATTTGTAATGCAGAATAATAAACTATCACAAAAAGAGATTAAATTTGCGCGAAACTAAAAAAGACAAAATGAAATCTGTGAGTAAAAATGCGATTATAGGTTATCCCGCAGGAATAATTACGGGGATAACGTATGGACTGAATCCTCTATTTGGAATGCCTTTGATGAATGAGGGGGTCGCAGTAGTGTCCATATTATTCTTTCGCTATTTTTTTGCAGTGTTGCTACTCGGAGGATTTTTGCTGCTCAAAGGCGAACGCTTTAAGGTCTCGGGAAAACAGATGGCCATTCTGTGTTTGCTCGGATTGTTGTACACCTCAAGTAGCATCTGTCTGTTTGAAGCGTACAAATATATTCCCTCCGGACTCGCTACCACGCTGATTTTTCTCTATCCCGTATTGGTGGCAATTATTATGGTGTTTCTGAAAGTAGTGCCATCGTGGCAGGTGTGGCTTGCAATTATAGCAACATTCGTTGGGGTGATAATTATGACTCAGGGCGATTCAATCCAGACTATCAATCCGATAGGTGTTTTGTTGTCTTTGGGTTCGGCACTTGTTTATGCCATATTCATTATAATCATAAATCGGAATAAAACCATCAGTGAGATACCAAATTCTCTTTTGACATTCTACGCACTACTAGTTGGGGCAGTTGTTTTTCTTGGGCGATCACTCTTCTCAGAAACAGTAATTTATACCGGAATCGACAGTTACTCACTTTGGCTGAATCTTATCGGACTTGCAATATTGCCTACAATTGTATCGACTGCAACTCTGGCCATTGCGACTCGGAACATAGGTGCAACGAAAGCGTCAGTACTCGGAGTATTCGAGCCTATTACGGCTATTATGGTCGGCACACTTGTTTTCAACGAGGCGCTAACTTCAAATATTATAATCGGGATTGTAATCTCAGTGGCTGCAGTCACATTTATGATTGCATCAACCAAGCGATAAAAACGAGTTTTTAATTATCTCCATTATCGAATATTTTATATCCGATAATTCTAAACAGACAGAACCATTACACTATTTGTGAGGAAAAATGAAAAATATCTCGTAAAAAAAAGTTAAATTTGCACGATACAAATAAAACTACTGAAATGAACAATCTCTTGTTTAAGAATGAAATTACCTCGTTGCTGGCAAAACTCGGAGTGCTGTATATCATACTGATGCTTTGTCGGGTAGTATTCTACATAATCAACGCAGACACAATCGGCGCAATAACGGCCGAAGAATTCCCCTCACTGCTGACCGGCGCATTTATCTTCGACAGCGTTTCAATATTCTATGTAAACTGTCTGTTCGTACTGTTCACCGTGCTGCCTGTAAGAATCAGATACAAAAGATGGTATCGAAAAGTCTTGATGTGGCTCTACTGCGTAATCAACACTTTCGTAGTTATCATAAACTTCTCAGACGCTATCTATTTCCATTTCGCCAAGAAACGCTTTACTGCCGAGGAGTTCCATTTTACGGATAACGATAACACCTCGACAATCATTTTCAAGGCATTAGGTGAAAATTGGTATTGGGCATTGGTTGCAATTTTGCTGATATGGTTAATCGTCTGGAACTACCGCAAACTCGATAATTTCTCACGCGAATACCGACTCAAGAAGGCTATTTTTTACTCGTTCTATGGTTTATTGACACTTGCGGCTCCGGTTTTGATGTGGGGCATCACTCGTGGCGGACTGAGCCACGCAGTGCGACCAATCACTCTGAGCAACGCTACCCAATACACCACAGATAGCAATAAGGCCCAATTGATTCTCAGCAATCCATTCTGTATTATCCGCACTCACAGTGCAAAGCCGTTTCAGGCTAAAAAATATTTTTCAGCCGAAGAACTCGAGTCGCTCTATACACCCGACCACTACCCAACTGACTCAATGAAGAGTCTCGGTCGCAAGAATATCGTAATCTTTACGCTCGAAAGTTTCAGCCGCGAACACTCTGCGCTGCTGAACCCCGAACTATATGAGCCAAACGAAAAGGTAATTCCGTTCCTCGACTCGCTTATGACCGAATCGCTGACATTCACCGACGCATTCGCAAACGGCCGCAAGTCTATCGATGCACTGCCATCAATTATTGCTTCGATACCTTCGTTCGAACGCCCATTCGTACTTAGAAATCAATCGGTTGCTCCTATTAAAGGACTACCCGCAATGTTGAACGATATGGGTTACACCACGGCATTCTTCAGCGGCGCACAACGCAACTCGATGGGTTTCGTAGCATTTGCGAAGAATGCTGGTATGCAGTTGCACTTCACACGCGAAGAGTTCGAAGAGAAGAAAGGTCGTATTGAATTCGACGGCTATTGGGGCATCTGGGACGAACCATTTATGTTGTATATGTGCGAAGAGCTCTCTAACTTCAAGGAGCCATTCTTCGCAGACATCTTCACGCTGAGTTCACACCACCCATTTGTAGTCCCCAAAGAGTATGAATATCTGCCCGCAGGTAGAACAAAAATACATCGTCCTGCAAGTTATACCGACTTATCACTCAGAAGATTCTTCGAGTTGGCAGCAAAACAGCCGTGGTATAAAAATACGATTTTTGTATTCTGTTCGGACCACGTATCGTCTGAGACATTTGCTCCGAAAACCAAGACTGTAACGGGAAATACTCAGATTTTGATGGCAATCTACACGCCAGACGGTTCGCTGCCTAAGGGGTATGATTCGCTGCCAGCACAACAGGCGGACATTATGCCTACGCTGCTGGGACTCGTCGGAAACAAAGAGCCGTTTATGGCATTCGGTAACGATCTTGTAAATGGCAATAGGCCTCGTGTGGCAATCAGTTCTGATGGCGAATTGTATCAGATTATCAGTGACTCATTGGTGTTGTTCTACGACTCACGAGCGGAAAAGATTTCAAGCGTCTATACTAGACAAGATACTCTGCAAAAAAATAATGTGTATACTGCAGACGACCCTGCACAACTCAACCTCGAGAAATACCTCAAAGCCGTAATCCAATCTTACGGCGAACGTATCGAACAAAGAAATTATCTGCCAAAGAGATAATATTTCATAATTTTTGCTAACTTTGCGAGTAATGAAAATTAATTAACTAAAAAATAAAAAATATGTTCAGCAAAGAGACTTACATCGAACGCCGCAACCAACTCAGACAATCGGTTAAAAGCGGTATCATATTGTTGCTGGGTAACTCAGAACAACCCGCAAACTATCGTTCAAACACATTCCACTTCCGTCAGGATAGTAACTTCCTCTACTACTTCGGTCTTAACGTAGCAGATTTCGCAGGCGTTATCGACATCGAAGCTGGTACTGAGTGTATCTATGGCGACGACTACACCGTAGACGATATCGTATGGATGGGTCCGCAACCTTCGACTCAGGATTTGGCTGAAAGCGTAGGCGTGAAGTCTGGTCTGCCCGTAAGAGAATTGTACACTACAATCTCTAATGCTATTAAACTCGGTCGTAGAATTCACATTTTGCCTCCATACCGCGAAGCAAATATGTTGAAGTTGCAAGGTTTGCTGGGTGTAAGCACTGACAGAATTAAAGATTACGTTTCAACAGAATTGATTCAAGCCGTAGTAGCAATGCGCGAAATCAAGTCTGAAGAAGAAATTGCAGAAATCGACCGCGCGTGTGAAATCGGCTGGAGAATGCACACTACAGCAATGAAGATGTGTGCTCCGGGCGTAGTTGAACGCGAAATCGCAGGTGCTATCGAAGGCATCGCACTCTCTTATGGTAGCGGCGTTTCATTCCACTCAATTGTATCTCAAAACGGTGAAACACTGCACAACCACAATCATAACAACATTTTGGAAGATGGCCGTCTGTTGTTGGTTGACGCTGGTGCTGAATCTACAATGAACTACTGTAGCGACTACACTCGCACAATGCCTGTAAACGGTAAGTTCTCATCTCGCCAACGCGATATCTACAACATCGTTTTGGCAGCACACGACCGTGCTATCGAATTGGCTCGTCCAGATGTAACTTATCAAGAAATCCACCGCGAAACTGCTCGCACTATCGCAGAAGGTCTGACTTCATTGGGCTTGATGAAGGGTTCGGTTGATGACATCGTAGCAAATGGTGCTACAGCAATGTTCTTCCCGCACGGACTCGGTCACCAAATGGGTCTTGATGTTCACGATATGGAAGACCTCGGCGAAAAATATGTTGGTTATGACAAAGAGGTTGAACGTAGCACTCAGTTCGGTATCGCATCACTCAGAATGGGCAAACGCCTCAAAGTTGGTACAGTACTCACAGACGAACCGGGTATCTATTTCATTCCTGCATTGATTGACAAATGGCAGAACGAAAAGATTAACAACCAATTCATTAACTTCGATAAGGTTAGAGAATATATCGGTTTCGGTGGTATTCGTATCGAAGATGACTTGTTGATTACACCTACAGGAAATCGTGTTATGGGTCCGAAACGTATCCCCGTAACTGTTGAAGAGATTGAAGCATTTATGGCAAAATAATCCCATAAATATACTAAAAAAAGCAACCTGCCCGAACTTTCAGGCAGGTTGTTTTTTCATTGTAACACCTTTATATATAAGGGACTATTTTTTTCTTATTTTTTTCTTATTTTTTTCTTTATTAAATTTTATTGAGAAAAATCTGAAGAAAATAAACTGAAAAAATTTTTTAGCCCAATAGGGTTTCGACGAATGCATCGCGGTCGAATACCTGCAACTGGTCAATACCCTCGCCGACACCAATATAGACTACGGGAATTTTAAATTGGTCGCTGATACCCAGCACCACCCCACCGCGAGCCGTACCGTCAAGTTTCGTAATAGCCAACGACGTAACGTGCGTAGCCTGTGTAAACTGACGTGCCTGTTCAAAGGCGTTCTGCCCTGTCGAGCCGTCGAGCACCAACATCACCTGATGAGGTGCGTCGGGAATAACCTTCTGCATTACGTTGCGAATCTTTGTCAATTCGTTCATCAGGTTAATCTTATTGTGCAGACGACCTGCAGTGTCAATCAACACTACATCAGCGCCGTTTGCCTTAGCCGATGATAGCGTATCGAATGCTACAGAGGCAGGGTCTGATCCCATCTGCTGGCGCACAAGTGTAGCACCGGAACGGTCTGCCCAAACCTGCAACTGGTCGATAGCTGCAGCTCGGAACGTATCCGCTGCACCAATATAAACCTTTTTACCATCGGCTACGAGACGTGCTGCCAACTTACCGATTGTCGTAGTCTTACCCACGCCGTTTACTCCGACCACCATAACTACATAGGGATTCTTCGAGCCGAAATCAAAGCCGAGTTCAGTCAGATTCTCAGACTTATTCTCAGACAACATCGAAGCAGTCTCTTCCCTCAGAATCAAATTCAACTCACTTGTATTTAGATATTTATCTCGTGCTACACGTTTTTCGATTCGCTCAATGATGCGGCGTGTAGTCTCCACCCCCACGTCTGATGTAATCAGAGCCTCCTCCAGATTGTCCAATACTTCGTCATCGACTTTGGATTTTCCGGCGATTGCGCGCCCGATTTTCGAAAAGATGCTCTGTTTGCTCTTTTCGAGTCCACTGTTCAGATTCTGACGATTCTCTTTTTCTTGAGTCTTTTTATCTTTCGAGAAGAAATTGAATATACCCATAACAACTTTTGTCTTAAATATAACCGAACAAAAATACAAAAAGCCTTTTAATTAAAAAAGGCTTTTTGTATTAAGATGCGGAAAAACGACTATTTCTTAGCGAAAAAATCTTTAACCTCTTCGTTTGCTACGATTTCTTCTTTGAATGCGTAAGCACCGGTTTTTTCCGATTTCACCATCTTAATACACTTGGTAAAGGCCTTACCGTTACCAGTTTTCAGTGTTGCGACTACTTTCTTTGCCATAACCTAACGATTATTTAATTTCACGGTGAACAGTTACTCGCTTCAGATAAGGATTGTATTTTTTACGTTCCAATCTGTCCGGAGTGTTCTTTTTGTTTTTAGTTGTGATGTACCTTGACATTCCCGGTACTCCACTCTCTTTTTGTTCGGTGCATTCGAGAATGACCTGAACACGATTACCTTTCTTTGCCATCGCTCTTAGTAGATTTTAGCGGGAGCTTTTGCTTCTTTCAGAGCAGCTGCAAGACCCTTTTTGTTAATAGTTCTCATACCTGCCGCAGATACTTTCAAAGTAATCCAGCGACCTTCTTCTTCGAGGAAGTAACGTTTCGTTCTCAAATTCGGACTGAAACGTCTTTTGGTTTTGACGTTAGAGTGAGATACGTTGTGTCCCACCATCGCCACTTTACCTGTGATTTCGCAGATTTTCATTTCGTTCAGTTATTTCCGTTAATACAAAATAGGCCACAAAGGTACTCCTTTTTCTCTATTCTGCAAAATTTTTCAAGCTTTTTCTTTCTATTTATTTCTCTGCAGCTCCATTAATCAGCATTTCGACCAGCTCGGGAGTACCCTCTGCCGAGCGTTTTTTGATATGAGTCAGCGGATTCCGCACACCAACGAGCGACGGTTCGCCCGGGTCTACGAGCCACACCGGAGCCTCGTGCGGAGCATAAAACAACAGCGACGCTGCGGGATAGACTGCCAATGAGGTGCCGATTACCACCATCAAGTCGGCCTGAGCTGCTATTTTTGCTGCCTTATCAAACATAGGCACCGATTCGCCAAAGAATACAATGTAAGGTCGCAACAGCGAGCCATCTGGGTGTCGCTCATCGAGTTTCTGTTCCCAACCGTCGATTGAAATAAAATCTTCTGTATTTCGCGAGCTGCACAATTTTGTCAATTCTCCGTGCAGGTGGACTACATTTGTCGACCCTGCGCGTTCGTGCAGATTATCCACATTCTGCGTAATAACATAGGTTTCGAAATATTTTTCCAGAGTTGCGATGGCATAATGGCCTGCGTTGGGCGTAGCAGCCAGCGCATCTCGCCGACGCTGATTATAAAAATCTATCACATCTGCACGATTGCGCACCAACGCCTCGGGCGTACAAATATCCTCAACCCGACGATTAACCCAGAGCCCGTCCGAATCGCGAAACGTACTCAGACCGCTATCTGCCGACATTCCGGCACCTGTGAATACTACAAGTTTTTTCATATACACTCTATTGATTGTGAGTAACAATTTATTCGGCAAAGATAGAAATTTGATTGAGTTAATATATTTAGTGACGAAAAAATTTCATACCTTTGCAAAAAATTTAATATAATGGAGGAAAATTCTCTGCTGTCAAGACTCGACGGCATCAAATTGAAATATGAAGAAATCGGCCAACAAATGACCGACCCTCAGATAATTGCGAACGGAAAACGATTCGCTCAACTCGGTCGTGAGTATCGCGAACTCGAACCTCTGGTGGCTGCCAGCGACAAGTATCGCACTCTGTGGAATCACCTCACCGAAGCCAAAGATATTTTGGCTACGGAAAAAGATGATGAAATGAGAGAAATGGCTAAAGGCGAAATTGACGAAATCGAACCACAACTCGCTGCTCTTGAAGACGAAATCAAAATTCTGCTTATTCCGGCTGACCCGCAAGATGCAAAAAATGCTATCCTCGAAATCCGCGCAGGTACGGGTGGCGACGAGGCTGCAATCTTCGCAGGCGACTTGTTCCGTATGTATCAGAAGTACATCGAAAAGAGAGGCTGGAAATATGAAATCAACAACGAAAGTCCGGGTACATCTGGCGGTTACAAGGAAATCGTGGTTAAGGTTACAGGCAACGGCGTTTACGGAGTAATGAAATACGAATCGGGCGTACACCGCGTGCAACGTGTTCCGCAAACCGAAACTCAAGGTCGTGTACACACCTCAGCTGCATCAGTCGCAGTATTGCCAGAAGCTGAAGAGTTCGATATCGACTTGAGAATGGAGGATATCCGCAAGGATACGTTCTGTGCATCAGGCCCCGGTGGACAGAGTGTCAATACCACTTACTCGGCTATCCGCTTGACTCACATTCCTTCGGGTATCGTGGTACAATGCCAAGACCAAAAATCTCAGTTGAAAAACTTCGACAAGGCGTTGGAAGAGTTGCGTACCCGTTTGTTCAATATCGAGTACCAAAAGTATATGGACGAGATTGCAAGCAAACGTAAAACAATGGTATCTACGGGCGACCGTTCGGCCAAAATCCGCACATACAACTACCCGCAAGGTCGTGTTACCGACCACCGTATTAACTTGACACTCTATAACTTGAGTGCAATTATGGACGGTGAAATTCAAGAAATACTCGACGCTCTGCAAGTAGCCGAAAATGCAGAACGCCTCAAAGCAAGTGAAAATAATTAGCATATAAACTCCAAACTCGACATAAATGACTGCGAACGAACTATTTGCTCGAATTCAAGAAAAACAATCATTCTTGTGTGTTGGACTTGATACCGACCTGAAAAAGATTCCACAACACTTGTTGACCGCAGAAGACCCTGCATTCGAATTCAACAAGGCAATTATCGATGCTACAGCACCTTACACCGTAGCATATAAACCCAATGCTGCATTTTACGAAGCTATGGGTATTGAGGGCTGGAAAACTCTTTCAAAAACAGTTGATTACATTCGCAAAAACTATCCCGAAATATTCATCATCGCAGATGCAAAACGAGGCGATATCGGAAACACATCTAAGATGTATGCTCAGGCATTCTTCGAAAAAATGGACGTAGACGGTGTAACGTTGGCTCCGTATATGGGCAAGGATACCGTAGCTCCGTTCCTCGAATACGACAACCGCTGGGCTGTAATTCTGGCACTCACATCAAACGGTTCGGCTGCGGACTTCGAATTGAGCAAATTGGAAGACGGCAGATTCGTTTTCGAACAGGTTCTCGAAAAGGCTGCATCTTGGGGCAATGAGGATAACACGATGTTCGTAGTAGGTGCAACTCAGGCTGCAATGTTGACAGATGTGCGCAGAATCGTTCCTAACCACTTCTTGCTGGTTCCAGGCGTAGGAGCACAAGGCGGCAGTCTTGAAGAGGTAGCACGCTATGGTATGAACAGTCGCTGCGGATTGCTGGTGAACTCTTCACGCGCAATTATATATGCAGACCAAAGCGAAAATTTTGCTCAAGTTGCAGGCCAATGCGCACAACAGATGCAACAGGATATGGCTCGCCTGCTGACCGAATTCGCAAAATAAATTCGGAGTGAGCGTATGACGGAAAATGTGATTCCCGAGAAGACAATAGAAAGGCTCAGTGAATACCGACGAGTTCTGTTGAGATTGAAAGATAACGGCAGAACTCATCTGTTTTCGCATACTTTAGCCGAAAAACTCGGAATCACAGCCGTTCAGGTGCGTCGTGACTTGATGCTCATCGGGTTCTCGAGCGACAACAAACGCGGATATGATATTGAAGTCCTGATTGATTTCATTGGCAAGGTACTCGATGATGACCGTATAATAAATGTAGGCATCGTCGGTATGGGTAAATTGGGACAGGCTATCACGCGATACTTCACGGGCAAACGCTCGAAACTGAAGATTGTCTGCGCATTCGACAACGACGAACGAAAAATCAATGCAATGATGAATGATGTCAAATGTTATGACATCAAAGATTTGCAACAAGAGGTCAAAACTCAGAATATCAGAATGTTGATATTGTGTCTACCATCAAGCGAAGCTCGACTTCTGGTGCCAACAATTATCGACTCGGGAATCAAAGGTGTACTGAATTTCACGTCAGTTTATCTCAACTTTCCGCCTGAGATTTATGTTGAGGATTATGACATCATCACGCTGCTGGAAAAGGTGGCATACTTTGTAAAAAATAACAAATAACAAATTAATAATGAGAATATTCCACGGTTTCGACAATGTAAACGAAATTGTTCGTCCGGCAGTTACATTGGGCTCGTTCGACGGAGTCCACTCCGGACATAGGCGTATTCTCGACAGCTTAATGGCTGAAAGTAAGCGAATAGGCGGACAATCCGTAGTCATTACGTTCGATCCACACCCACGTCAGGTTATATTTCCCGACCAGAAGATGGAGCTGCTGACTACCACCGAAGAGAAAGCCGAACTACTTGAACAAGTGGGTATTGATATTCTGCTGGTTGTCGAATTCAATGACACATTCAGACAACTCACATCTGAAGATTTTGTACGCAATTTCCTGGTAGGAAAACTCGGAATGAAATCTATGATTGTCGGTTATAATCACCACTTCGGACACAATCGCAGTGGGGATTTCAATCACCTCACACCATTGCACAATGAGTTAAATTTCAACTTGACACAAGTTGAAAAATTTGATATGGGGTGTGGAAAGATTAGTTCGACGGAAATCCGTAAAATGCTCACCGATGGAGATGTGGCAAAAGCTGCAAAACTATTGGATTATCAATACTTTATCATCGGCCATACGGACCAATTAGGGCAATTCACACCTAATATGCCCAATAAAATTATTCCCGGCGAGGGCATCTACAACGTAACCATCGGAAATTCCTCGTACCAACTCATCATTAACGGAAATAATCAACTGACAATCAAAAACTTTAATGATTGTCCACAAAACATTAAAATCACTTTCAACGAGAAAATAGGATAAAAAAATCCTAATGTTGTAAAAAAATGTTTTGCATTTCAACGAAATATTCGTACCTTTGCCTAAATAATTAAATCAATAACAGATTATGTCATTCATTAACGATAAAATCTGCGCCGAAGGATTGACATTCGACGATGTATTGCTGGTTCCGGCATATTCAGAAATTGTAGCTCGCAACGTAGACGTTCGCTCGAAATTTTCACGCAACATTGTAATAAACACTCCGATGGTGTCTGCTGCTATGGACACTGTGACCGAGGCTGACTTGGCAATAGCAATTGCTCGTGAAGGAGGTATCGGGGTTATTCACAAAAATATGAGCATCGAACGACAAGCTCAACAAGTCAGAAAGGTTAAACGTGCCGAAAACGGAATGATTTATGACCCCATAACCATTTCGAAAAATAACACCGTAAACGATGCTCTGCAACTGATGAGCGAAAACCGAATCGGAGGTATCCCCGTAGTGGAAGATGATATGAAACTGATTGGTATCGTGACCAATCGCGACCTCAGATTGCAACAAGATGTAAACAAACGCATCGAAGAGGTTATGACTTCAAACGGGCTCATCACAACTAGAAGCACAGACTTGAAAGAGGCTGCAGCAACATTGCTCGAAAATAAAATCGAGAAGTTGCCTGTAGTAGATCAAGATGGCAAATTGGTTGGACTGCTCACTTACAGAGATATTATCAAAATCAAAGATAACCCTAATGCGTGCAAAGATGACAAAGGTCGTCTGAGATGCGCTGCCGGAGTAGGCATCACTCCAAACTCAATGGAACGAATCCAAGCATTGGTTGATGCAAATGTCGATGCTATCGTAATCGACACTGCTCACGGCCACTCGAAAAACGTAGTAGCTCTGCTCAAAGAGGTTAAGGCTAAATTCCCGAACCTCGACGTTGTAGTGGGTAATATCGCTACGGCAGATGCAGCTCGTTTCTTGGCAGAAGCTGGTGCTGACGGTATAAAAGTGGGTATCGGACCGGGCTCAATCTGTACAACCCGCATCATCGCAGGTGTAGGTGTTCCTCAATTGACTGCAATCTATGACGTTGCTAAAGCATTGGAAGGTACAGGCATTCCTGTAATCGGTGACGGTGGTCTGAGATACTCGGGAGATATTGTTAAGGCATTGGCTGCAGGAGCAGACTGCGTAATGTGCGGCTCGATGTTCGCAGGCGTGGAAGAATCTCCGGGCGAAACAATTATCTATAACGGCCGTAAATTCAAAACATATCGTGGTATGGGATCTCTCGAAGCAATGCAGAACGGTTCGAAAGATAGATACTTCCAAGATAGCGTAACCGATACAAGAAAGTTGGTTCCGGAAGGTATCGCTGCTCGAGTTCCGTACAAAGGTATGCTGGCAGAAATCGTTTACCAGATGATTGGTGGTTTGAAATCAGGTATGGGCTACTGCGGCGCAAGTACAATCGCAGAGTTGAAACGTGCTAAATTCATTCGCATCACCAACTCAGGTATGCAAGAAAGTCACCCGCACGACGTGACTATTACTCGAGAAGCTCCAAACTACAGCCGTCAGGATTAATCTGACCACGAGAAATTTCTCTGTGTCTGAATGGAGATTGTCGATAATATAGTATTCTTGCCGTTTGAAAGCACTCTTGTCCTGAAGATTATAGGACTCGTTGTGTTGTTGTTTCTCTCGGCAATGATGTCTGCGTCAGAAACGTCGTTTTTCTCGCTTTCGCCTAACGATATCGAGAAACTCAGAAAAAAGAATACATCAGCAGCTAATGCTGCGCTGACTCATCTTAGCCAACAAGATTACTTGTTGGCTACGATTCTTATTGGCAATAACCTCGTGAATATCTGCGCTGTAGTTGCGGCGAACTCAATCATCGATTCTATGGTGCAGTTCGCTGATGTAGGCGGTGCACTCGAATTTGTTGTCAAGACCGTAATAGTAACATTCCTGCTGCTGCTCTTCGGCGAGATAATGCCCAAGGTATTTGCAACTTACAACGCAATGTCCTTTGTTCAGATTATCGCTCTGCCATTGACGGTGCTCAAAAATATATTCAAACCGCTATCGTGGGTGCTGATTACGGTCAGCAATCGCATAAACCGAAACAGCAAAACTAACATCTCAATAGATGAACTCTCGAGTGCCATCGAGATTACCTCAACTCAAAGCATCGAAGAACAAAAAATCTTGTCTGGTATTGTCAATTTCGTCAATACAGAGGTAACCGAAATTATGAAATCGCGACTGGATATGGTCGTGATTGACGACTCGTACACAATCGAACAGGTGCAGCAAATCATCATAAAATCAGGATATTCACGACTGCCAGTGTATCACGAAAGCATCGATAACATCACTGGAATACTCTACGTCAAGGATCTGCTGCCGCACGTTCCTGCTGATAAGGATTTCGAATGGCAGACACTCTGCAGAAAACCATATTTTGTGAGCGAGTACAAAAAGATTAATGATTTGATGTTAGAGTTCAAACGTGACAGAGTTCACCTTGCGATTGTCGTTGATGAGTATGGTTCGACACTCGGACTCGTTTCACTGGAAGATATTCTTGAAGAGGTGGTAGGCGACATATCTGACGAATCGGATAGAGATGAAAATTTCTACACTAAAATTGACAATAATACCTATCTGTTCGAGGGCAAAAGCCACGTCAATGATGTGGAGCGAGTGCTGGAATTAGATGAAAATTTCTTTGAGGAGCTGGCTCCCGAAGCCGAAACCATTGCAGGCGTAATGCTCGAAGTACGAGGCGACTTCTTAAAACAGACCGAACGTGTAAACTGTCACCACCTGACCCTCTCTGCCGAATCAGTAAACAAGCACCAAATCAGACAGGTAAAAATCACCATTAATCCTCGTTAAAATGCCCCTTCTCAAGGAATTCGTTTCAGGCGATGCCAATATCGTATTGTGGAAACGTAGCGAAACAGCTGGAGAATTGCTGTCTAAAATCACGCTGACAGAGGCAGAATCGAAATACTATGGTCAATTAAATACCGAAAAACGCAAGTGCGAATGGTTGGCGTGGCATCTGCTAGTGAAGGAATTTTTCAATGACCATTCAATTGAAATAACATACAATGCGGAGGGAGCTCCCATAACAAACAACAACAGCCAAATATCAGTATCTCACGGCGGCGAACTGGTCGGAATCGTGGTTGCTCGCTGCGCGTGCGGAATAGACATCGAACCTCTAAACAGAGATTTTTCGAGAGTCAAAGGTCGCATTCTGAACGAACAGGAGTGCAATCTGCTCGACGCTCTCGCTCATATTGCCCCATCGGCAGCAATCGGCTGGTGTGTCAAGGAGTGTGCATTCAAAATTGCCCATACCGAGGGCGTTGACTTCCTGAACGATGTAATAATTACCGATGCTAACCCAAAAACAAATTCGGTAGTGGTCAATTTCAAACGGATCGGTAAGTTGGATATTTCAATAAAAATAGTTGATAATCATATTATTTGCTACGGGACAAATGAAGAAAATATATAAACGAATATACACCACCATCGCAGAGGCACTGCCTGCAGCACTGAAAACCTCGTGGTGGCTAACAAAGATAATGCTGCCGATAACCATCGGCGTAGCCATACTCAATTACTTAGGCGTAATCGAGTGGATTTCAGACCAGATTGCACCGATGTTCAGCGTTATGGGACTACCCGGTAAGGCCGGTTTGGTACTCGTTTCGTCGATGTTATCAAACCTATATTCGGCAATCGCCGTAATGGCAACTCTAGGTTTCGATCTGAGAAGTATTACAATTCTTAGCGTGATGTGCCTCATTGCTCACAATCTGATTCTCGAAACAATGGTACAACAAAAGTCCGGAGCAAAAGCCTCGTTCATCGTGCCACTCAGAATTTTGGCAGCGCTGCTGATGGGTTTCGTAATGAATTGGGTATTGCCCGAACAGATGACGGGCTATCTAATGTTCGACTCCTCCCCCGAAGTGCCGCAGAGTTGGTCTGAATTGTTCATTAATTGGTTTACTACGACCATTCCCCTGACAATCAAAATGGTTGCAGTAGTAATAACATTAAACCTTCTGCAAAGTTTGTTGCGCGAATTTGGCGTAGTCGATTTATTAATCTACCCACTGCGTCCATTTATGAAGTTGTTTGGATTGGATTGCTCAACATCATTTCTGTGGATAATCGCCAATATGATTGGACTTGCGTATGGCGGTGCGGTACTTATTAACGAGGCTCAGAAAAACAATGTCACACATAAGGACGCAGTCTTGTTCAACACGCACATTGCATTGTCACACAGTCTATTAGAAGATACATTTATATTCATAGCCATCGGTGTCGGAGCCGGCTGGTTGATACTGCCCCGAATGTGTCTGGCAATTATCGCAGTCTGGATTCAGAGGTTCATCATAGACCGCAAAAAGAGTTACAACATCTGTGCCCCTGGTCTCGATATGTAACGAAAAAAGCCCGCTGTGATTCAGCAGGCTTTTTTTATTCTTCTTTATTCATTATTTCGGTTTGACGACGTATGCTCTCCAAATGGATAATCTCCATCAGTTTCACAAGGAAGTCACCATCGAGAGTCAAGCGGTCTGTCTGATTCAACATTCGTTCAACAATCGAATTCCACCTGTGACTCTGCAATATAGCTACGTTGTTTTGGCGTTTCACGACCCCGATTCTGTCCGATATTTTCATTCGTCGGCTGAGTAAATCAATCAACTCACTATCAATCTGGTCTATCTCTGCACGCATTATCTGTAATGCCTCTGCCCCCTTACCCGACAACAAATTTTTATCACGCCAAACTATCCGAGATAATATCTCTGAGAATTGTGTCGGTGTAAGTTGTTGCTCGGCATCACTCAGCGCCTCATCTGGATTGACGTGACATTCGACCATCAATCCGTTGTAATTCAAATCATTTGATTTTTGAATTATGCTCTCAATTTTTTCTCTGTTGCCACAGATATGTGACGGATCGCACAACATCGGAATATCCGACATTCTGCGCCTCATCTCAATGGCAATATGCCACATCGGATTGTTTCTGTATTCGCTGCCATAAGAGGAAAATCCTCTGTGAATCAGCCCTACATTCTTGATTCCTGCATTGATTATCCTCTCCACAGCTCCCTGCCACAGATTCACATCTGGCACCATCGGATTTTTTACGAATACAGTTATATCCGCACCTCGCAACGCATCAGCCAATTCCTGCACACTGAAAGGATTAACCGTTGTTCTCGCTCCAATCCACACAACATCAATATTGTGCCGTAACACCTCCTCGACGTGTTTAGCCGTAGCTACTTCGGTCGCAACGGGCAATCCCGTAAGTTGTTTGACCTCCGTGAGCCACTGAAGTCCGCGGCTGCCTACGCCTTCGAACGATCCTGGTTTTGTACGCGGCTTCCAAATTCCGGCTCGCAGCACATCAACCTTGCCCGTACGCGCCAACTGACAACAGGTTTCAATGGTCTGCTCTCGGCTTTCGGCACTGCACGGTCCGGCAATAATCAATGATTTTTCGTTAATATTCACTTCTGAGATTCTATTTGTCGCGAAATTAGTGATATTTTTTCAAAATATCCTTTCCCCTCTAATATTTATTTAGATACATTGCCGCAGCACCTCTGGCTGCAGCAAAATCATCGTTCAATTCCGAGAGTTTCAACTCCACATCGTATTGTTGAGGGAGCGATTCCCGCAGCGCATTCTGAGCCGGAATGAGCAGCATATTGCCTGCCTTTGCTACGCCACCCGTTAGAAAAATAGCCTCAGGGTCAAGCATCTCGACAACATCAGCCAACTTGCGACCCAACATTTTGCCAGCAGACTCAAAAGCTGCTATGGCATTTGTGTCGCCCCAAAATGCTGCCTTGAAGATATCCTCTGCGCTCAACTGCACATTGTCCAGCATTGAAAGTTCGCCATAGGTATTACGAATGCCTCCAGCCGAAACATAGGCTTCGAGACAGCCTCTCAGACCACAACCGCACAGCCGTCCAGACTCAACTGCATTCAGATGGCCGAATTCGCCAGCACACCCACGACTACCCTCGATGAGCCGGCCATTGAGGATTATGCCCCCGCCAAGCCCCGTACCAATAGCAATCACTACGAAATTGCTCATACCTTGCGCGGCACCAAAATACAATTCGCCCAATGCAGCAGCATTGACATCATTCGTAATCCGAATCTTGACTCCCTGCAAGCTACTACCCGACAAGTAATTACGAATATCCTCGGCGATATTGAAGAGTCTCAAATTGTCATCTTCTCTACGCCAAAGATTCACGGGATTGACAATCTGCCCCGTGGATCCGTTAGCATTGGGTGCACCGATGCCGATTCCAGCCACCTCTGCACACCCCGTCTCATTATGGATACGAAGAATGCACTCACACAGCGAGGCTACAAATTTAGGATAGTTCTCCACCCGACCACAGTCTGCCATTGAGATTATCTCCTTGGCTACCAACTCGCCGCGCCGTGTAACAAGTGCGACTTTGGTTCTCGAACCACCTATATCCACCCCGAATGAGAGTGCATTCTCCATTGTCAGTTGCTTTATTTAAGCATCAGTTTCAGCAGATTCTCATCGTTCCACGCATTCGCAATATCGCGCAAGTCTTGAATGTTAGATTTAGAGATTATGCTACTCTTCATCTCCAATTTTCTTTCGACTTTTGTAGTGTTTCCCGATGTAGTAACCGTGATTTCAAGTGTTCCAGCTTTATTATCAATCTTGATATTCTTATCTGGACTCACAACAACAGCACCGCTGACAGATACATTATATTGTTCATTAACTGCGAGTTGTGTCGGCAATTCAATCGGAGTAATGCGTTTCGAGTAAATTCCCGTGATACCCCAATCGGTCAAGCCAGACTTCGGCAACTGCAACATCTTAAGACCGCCGCAGTCGATTACCTTCGCAGCACAATCATCAATTTTTGCGCCATTCTTTTCAGCCTTAACTTTTACATCTTCGCCTTTAATTGTGATGTCGGCTGAGAAAGTACCTTCGTTCTTCTTAAATTCGACAGCTACTTCCGAACCAGACTTTAGCGAATAGAATTTATATCTATCTGCGATAAATGCCAAATTTTCAGTCTTGCCGTTCACATTGTAGAATTTATCCTCGCCATTGACAGTTACCTTAACAAAGATATTGTCATAACCACTTAGGTTTGGCTCTTTACAGTCAATCGGGTAACTAACAAGGATATCACTTGTAAAACCTTCACCTGTGAGCAGGCGGTCAAACAAGAATGCCTTATCTGCCTTTGTACCGTAACCGCGTCTGTCTACTTCGGTCGGAGCGTGGTGACGATATGCCATCAATGCAGCGGGTTGAATGTCGCAGAGCGCAACCATTGTCTCGATATGTTTAGCAATGATATCCAACTTTTCAGTTTCGTTCTTTGCTGCAGCCATAGTCTCTGGAGCGAGTCTTATCTGGTCGCGAGTAGTTTTGCCCATCGTTGCAAATACGGTCTCAACGGGCATAGTAGAAATGTAAAGTCTTGTCTTGCCATCGTACTTCGTAGCGTAAGGCTCGTTTTCCAACTGTTCCTGACGCATAAATGACCAACGGTATGTACTATCTCTACCGAATGATGGTTGTACTTTGGGATCAGATGAAGCCCAGCGCAACGTCTTATCTTTCGGCAACTTTACTGAGATATTACCCCAGAAAATCTCAAAGCCCTTTTGTGGGAACGTTACAACTGCATCGAGTTCGCCATTAGTGAATTCTGGCTTAGTTTCGATGGTGTAATCCAGATAGATTGTAGCACCAACTTCCAACGCAGTGTGAGTGATGACGATTTCACGCAAGTGGGTGTATGCCGGAGCCTCAGATGCTGCTTTAGGCAACATTTCGTTCATCGCATTTTCCGGAGTCATAACCTTTGTGCCATCTTCCATAATGGTGTAGCACTCGTTGATGGTAACTGTTTGGTATTCGGGATTATAACGAATGAATGTTTCACCAAACAACGAATTGAACGAAGTGTGAGTATTCAGAGTCAGATTAATTTTGGTTCTCTCCTTCACGGTACCGTCTTCTTCGAGAGTGTAATTCTTCTCCCAGAATCTACAAGAAGCCTCGCTACGGCTTTGAGCCTGACTGTTCAGAGTTACTCCGAGCATAAGAAGTAATAAAAGAGCGTATTTTTTCATAATTATTTCTTTTCAAAAGTTAAGTAATTATTTGCTTTAGAGTAACATTCGATAGAACTTTTAACGTCTGTCCAATCATCAGCTTCATAGACGCGTTTTTCCATTCGGATAGTATTCGAGATGTTTACCTTTTCGTTTTGAGCCGAGATGTTCACGTTGCAACTTGCAGCCTTACCCACATATTTTTCGTTCAACTGACCCGCTGTCATAACAAAACCTTCCGGCAGTGTGAGTGTCTCGTTGAGTTCGACCAAACGTGAGCAACGATCCTTAAATCCGTACTTGCGGTCATCTACAAGTTTGATATTCAAGAATGACTTAACATTATTGTAGATATTGCTCATTACTATCGGTTTATAGACGAGAGCATTGTTAGCCACGATTGCGTATTCCGGAATTTCGAATTTCATAGTGATTTTAATCGGACCGGTTTGGTAGTCTCTTGAGTTTTCAGAATCAACGCTCACGAGTTTCGCTTTCGGAGAAATTTTCTGCAATTCGTTTTCGAGGTTCTGGTGTTCCATAGATTTCCAACCCGTAGTCCACGGACGACGAACCACTGCATCAGATTGACCTTCAGCCTGGATAACGAGAATACCTTTCAGAGTACCCTCTTCGTCGATTGTTGCGTCAGACGTAATCTTAAGGTAGTGGTTTTCGGGAGCAGAAACAGGAGTCTGCATCAAATCCGAGCCTTCAGGAACACCCGGCAGGTAGTGTTGCTGTTGTTCGGCGCTCGACCAAAGTTCGCGCATAAACGGCACCCAAGTCGGGTCGATAGGCATCAGTGAGCCGTCCGAGCGTCTTACAACTACTACACAATGGTTAAAGTGGTCAGCCGGCAGCGATTCGATTCTCGAGCCTGCCATAGTCATTGCGGGATAAGCCTGAAAACCTGCCATTCTCAACATTGAAATCAACATTGCAGCCTTGTCTTTGCAGACACCACAACGGTCATCAAAGTTGGTTTTGGTATTGTGCAGTGTATAGCCTTCGCCCTTGCCCATTGGGATACCCGAGTAGCGGATATTATCAGCTACCCAGTGAGTCAGGATTTCGATTTTGCGCATTTCGTCCTTTACACCCTTGAGCAGTTGTTTCACCTTTTTGTTTGCGGGTTCGTAGTCTGCAAACGAGCCATAATCCTCATTCACACCATTGAACCACAGAGATTTATCTTTCCACTCCTTAGTCGAAGTCAGAATCAGTTTCGGAGCTACGTCCCATTTGTCTACCATATTTGGTTCAGCTTCGAATTTCTTAGCCATATTCACCTCGAATGTACATATTCTGCGGTCGCCTTCGGTTTTGTCATCAACTGAGCATTCGCCCTGGTAGAACTTGTACTGCATATATTTCGACGCCGGGAAGTTTGTTTGATACACCTTCTTTACTGTCGGAGCATCAACCCAGAACGGAACAATGTCATAGAAGTGTCCGCGCATCGGAGGAACGAATCTCTCTTCATCTCCACCTACGGGTTCGTCCATCAGCAGTGCGTAGGTGAAGCCCTTTTTGTTGATTGTATAATCGATGATATCACCTTTGCCGAGTCTGCCTACTTCGAACATAATCTGACGTGCGCCCCAATAGATACTTTTTGCGTATGCAGTATAGTCGCAAGCACTCGACAAATCGAGTGACTCGACATTTCCATCGGCACGATAGATTGTAATTTCCTTGAATTCTGCGAATGCTGTGAGTGGATCGTAGTCATACTTCAGAATACGAGTATCCATTGATCCTGCATCAGTGTTTACCATAACAACCTTTCGGATAATGAATTCACCCGAACCGAGGTCGTTAATTCGCACAGCAGTACTATCCAGCAGAACAGTTGTAGGTGCTGTTGTAAAATCACCACCGGCATTGAGCGCTTCGGTCTTCAACGACTGCCACGACTGAGCGTTAAGGCAGGTTGCCGAAATTAATGCAGTTGCGGTTAATAAAAGTTTTTTCATAATTATTATTTTTTAGTTTTTATTTTGTTTCCAATATTTTCTCTTTTACGTTGATTTCATTCTTCCATACTCACACAAAACTCACACACACCACACGCCTTCCACGCTTGCCCTGCTAACACAATCTTCGACTCTTTTATTCGAATAGTTTCATACCCACCACTCCGCAAAGAATCATCGTCGCACAACAAATCTTTGCTACGGACACCGAGTCATTAAACAACACTATGCCCAGCACGAATGTCGCTACGGCAGCCGCTCCTGTCCAGACGATATATGCAGTTCCGATTGGAATAGTCTTCTGCGCCAGATATAGGAATACACCGCTGAAAGTCATTGAAACTACGGCAAACAATATCCATAGTACAAAACGACTCGGGTGCAGATCGGCCATTTTGAATCCCAGTGGCCAGCCAATTTCAAATAACGCAGCAACTATCAGATAGATCCACCCCATTGTCCGTTTAGTTAGAACTTAAATTCTGTGAGTCTGTCTTTATCGACTCAATTGCCGTCATAAACGGTTTATCCATTGTTCGATAGAGATAAACGAATGCTTTTTCGTCAAGGGGGGTATTTCGACCGATAATGGCACGCAACTCATATTTCAAGTTTTCGCGATTATCGTATTTTTCTTTTGCAGTAGGTTTGATTTGAGGAATTGTCGTAGCAATAAATTCCCAGAATTTCTGCTCGATAATTGCATCTTTCTTGTTGAAATAGTTATCCAACTGCTCGAAGGTTTTAAGTTCATTCAGCTCGTTGCGATACTGAGCAGAGTACTTAATTGAGAATCGAAGCAACGCATTTGTATAATAAATCAACTTTGTAGACACTCCCGAGAGCGTATCTGCAGGTACAAAAATATCGGGCATAATGCCGCCGCCACCATACAAAACTTTTCCTTTAGGCGTGATATATTTTGTCGAATCGTTCAGATGGATACTGTCAGCCGACAACATTTCGCTGTGCATATATCTGTTATACAAGTCCTTATTGTATTCTTCTAGACCTTTGTCGTATGGTTTCTGAATTGAGCGCCCCAGTGGAGTATAATATCTCGCAATGGTAAGACGAAGCGCAGAACCATCTCGGAAAGGCATCTGCTGCTGAACGAGTCCTTTGCCAAAAGAACGTCTGCCGATGATTGTACCTCGGTCGTTATCCTGCAGCGCACCTGCTACAATTTCCGAAGCCGAAGCCGATTGCTCATTAATCAATACCTTGACATTCACATCTTTCAATCGCCCCTTACCATTTGAAAACTGCTCTGACTTTTTGAAGTGCGCGCCCTCGGTATAGACAATCAAACTCTGATCGCCAAAGAATTCGTTGGCAATGTAGATTGCTTGATCAAGTCTGCCACCGGTATTGCTTCTCAAGTCAAAAATGAGGTGGCGAATCGGCTCCAATTTATTCTCATCTGACAATTCGAGGTATGCTTTAAGAAATTCGGCGTGAGCATTTTTCGAGAATTGCGACAAACGGATATAGGCTACATCATCGAGTCGAAATGCACAATCAACGCTTGTAATCGGAATCACACCTCGCGTAACTGTGATATTGAGCGGCTGTGTCAGATGCGGACGTTCAACGCCGAGTACAACCTTCGAGTCGCGTTTGCCTCTCAATTTATTAACCATCTCCTCTTGATCAGCCTTCACACCTGCTACATTTACGCCATCTATCGTAATGATTCTATCTCCCTGCATCAAACCGGCTTGATCGCTGGGCCCCCCGGGTATTACGCTCATCACTATTACTGTGTCAGTAATCATATTGAACGTGATGCCGATGCCGTCGAATTCGCCGTCCATCTGTTCGTTCATTTTTGCGAATTCGCGTTTGGGAATATATACCGAATGAGGATCGAGCTCGGCGAGAATTTTTGGTATGAATTTTTCGCTGATTGAGTCCATACTCAACGTATCGACATAACTATTTTTCAGCACTCTTAATACAGCGCTAAGTTTATCTCCACTGACAGTATTTTGAATGCTTAAGTACTTGATTCTCTGCTTCAAAATTCTTGTCGTATAGATCGACAGTGCAACCGTTATGATAGCAATAACAATGCTTATCATTGACAAAATTGTACTCGTTTTCTTGCTAAATCTCATAATTTTTTGTTACTTGGGCGCAAATTTACGAAAAATTTATGAATAATAATACACCTTTGGTATCCATTATTGTAGTAACGTTCAATGCCATAGAAAAGTTGCGCTTGACGATAGAAAACATTATGACTCTTGAGTCGGACAACTACGAAATTGTGGTGCAGGACGGAGCCTCAACTGACGGCACAGCTGACTACCTTGCTACGCTTGACAGCCGCGTGCGTTGGCAGAGCGAATCGGACAGAGGGATATATGATGCGATGAATCGTGCCATTGACCGCGCACGGGGTAAATACCTGTGGTTCATCAATGCAGGCGATAGAATCTGGAGCGACAAGGTTCTCGATTCAATAGACGGCAGCGCAGACATCTACTACGGAGAGACGCTGATTGCATCGCCCGAAGGTAAAATTTTAGGGTTGCGCAAAAAGAGGCTACCCAAGCGATTAACGTGGCGTTCGTTTCTGCGCGGAATGGTCGTATGTCACCAATCCATTCTCGTCAGTCGCGAGATTGCGCCCAAGTACGATCTCAATTACAAAACTGCCGCAGACATCGAATGGGTTATTGCTTCACTGCGTCGAGCCGACAAAATAGTAAACATAAACCGAGTTGTTTCTGTTTTTGAATTGGGCGGCGAGTCTACCCGTAACCGTTCGTTAGCTCTGCGTGAGCGCTTTGAAATAATGCGCCGCAACTTCGGCTGGGTGCTTACTGTTGCAGCGCATATAGGTTTTGTGTTCGGAGCTTTAAAACCCCGATTCAGAAAATTTATTGAATAAATCCTCGTTTTCTCAGCAGCGGTTCAACTGAAGGCTCCTGACCTCGGAATTTTTCGTATTGAACCATTCCTTCGTCATACCCGCCCTCAGTGAGAATGTGTTTTCTGAAGAGTTCGGCATATTCTTTATTGAACAAATCTCCACTCTGTTTGAACATCTGGAATGCATCTATATCCAGCACAGCAGCCCAGGTATAAACGTAGTAACCAGCTGAATAGCCTCCACTAAAGACGTGACCGAAGAATGTCGAACGATAACGCGGCATAATTTCGTCAATCAGTCCATATTTTTTCAGCACCTCTTTTTCGAATTTATCCACATCTACCGACTCTTTATAATCGAGTGTGTACCAATCCATATCGAGCAGCGCTGCGGCCATATGTTCGGTCGTAGCCCAGCCCTGATTGAATGTATATGCTGCACGCAGTTTTGCAATCAATTCTTCAGGCATCGGCTCATTAGTCTGCCAATGACGAGCATACTGTTTCAGCACCTCTGGTTCGGCAGCCCAATTCTCCATAATTTGCGATGGCAATTCAATCATATCGCGAGCCAGATTACCCGCAACTCGCTGATATCTGCCGCGAGTAAAGAATCCGTGAATAGCGTGTCCAAATTCGTGGAACATAGTTTCAGTTTCGTCCCAGCTCAGCAGTGCAGGATTATTACCCACAGGCGGCGTAAAGTTGCAAGAGATGGTTACAAGCGGTAGAATTTCTTTGCCGTCATTAAAGCTGTAACTTCTCAATCTCGAACACCAAGCACCTGCTCCCTTGCCGTTTCTGGGGAAGAAATCGAGATAGAGAACAGCCAGATGCGAACCATCTTTGTCAATCACTTCAAATGTTTGAACATCATCGTCATAGACGGGAATATCAGTGCGTTGCTTGAATGTTACGCCATAGAGTTGCGTAGCTACCCAGAACATACCGTCGCGTACATTTTCGAGCTTGAAGTATGGTTTCAAAGCCTCTTCATCGAGATTGAATCGCTCCTTGCGCAGTTTTTCTGCGTAGTACCACCAGTCCCAAGCCTCGATTTTAACTTTGTCAGCATCGGCAATCTTCTGCATCTCCTTGAGGTCGCTCTTTGCAGCCTCCAATCCCGGACGCCACATCTCGAGCAACAATTCGTAAACATTTTCAGGCGTAGCTGCCATATTCTTCGAGATGGTCATCTGTGCATAATTGCCATATCCCAAAAGTTTTGCCTGAGCATTTCTCAATCTTACTATATCGTTGATTACCTTTTTGTTATCGAATTCGTTACCGAGGTCTGCACGGTAGTAATATCCTCTGTAAATCTTCTCTCTGAGCTCGCGGTTTTCCGAGTAGGTCAACACCGGCAGCAAACAAGGTTTATCGACGGTCAGCACCCATTTGCCTTCGAGTCCGTTTTTAGCAGCAGTTTCGGCTGCAGCCTTAACTACCGATTCGGGTACACCTTTTAGTTCCTCTTGATTTTCGATTACGATTTTGAAATTCTTTGTCTCTTTCAACACATTTTCACTGAACGCCAGCGTAGCCATAGCCAACTCAGAATTGAGTTGTTTCATTTTCTCTTTCGATTCGGCATCAAGCGCAGCACCACGACGCACATAATCGTCATAGGTCTTTTCCAGCGTTCTGAGTTGCAACTTGTCCAAATTGAGCAGATTGCGGTTATCGTACAGCGTTTTAATGCGCAAGAATATCTTTTCGTTGAGAGCCATTTCGCTCGAGTGGGCAGTGAGTATCGGAGTCATCTCCCTCGAGAGCGCAGCCAGCGCATCGTCCTTAACATTGGCCGTCAGACACGAAAATACGTATCTCACTCGGCCTAAAGTTTTGCCTGCATTTTCGAGCGCTACGATAGTATTCTCGAAAGTTGCATCTTCCTGATTATTAGCGATTGCATCAATTTCAGCACGATGTTCTGCAATGGCTTGTTCAAATGCAGGTTTGAAATGTTCGATTCGAATCTTGTGGAATGGCGGAGTCTGAAACGGTGTATCATACGCCTCCAACAGCGGATTACTCTGATCGATACACCCTGAAGATATGACTGCAAGACACATCATTGATAATATTTTTTTGTTCATAAATTTGTATGATTGGGTTGGTATTATGTTTATTGTTTATTCGGCTGTATATTGTTGAATCTCATTGGCTGACGAGGTTTCTTCTGATCATAGTTTGACGGTTTTTTCCAATAGATACGACTGAAATCGAAGAAGAGACTCTTAGGCATATTTCGCTGTGGATAGAGTTGAATATGTTCGCAGGAACGGCTCACTACGGTACGCTTTGCCACCTGAAGTTTCATACTCGTAATCACATCTACAGGGTGGGTAAAGTAGAGAACGTGCATCGGCGACTCCTCTTTGTACCCCGTACCCGACATTCGGATCGTGTTTATTACCATCTTCATCTTGAAAAAGTTTCGGAACTCGTTCTCCGAGTCGCCGAGTTCACCATAGACGAAAGTCAGCAGGTTAAGCGTTCGTGGCGAGAAAGGGTCGAATTCGAGCTCGCGATTGGCGTAGACAATCAGGTTATGCAACTCCTCTTTAGTCAGCGGAGTATTTTTTTGCAGCACCATCAATGCGCTATCTGACAATTCATTAGCCTCAAGTGGATTATACTTCGGACTATACGCAAATCCATAATACAGATAATGATAATCCTCAACGGTTAGCGTAGTGTCGCCCAACTGATAACGAGCCATCAAATTGGGGTAGAAAAACTGCGACTGAGGGTTTTCAATTTCTGCTTTGATTCTATCATTATCTGGTGCTTGTGCGAACGATAGGGTAGCACCGAATAATGACATCAAAAGAAATATTATCTTTTTCATTATTTAATTCTTTCGTAATTGGTGAATCGGAATGGATATTCATATTTTTCGCCACGTTCAAAACGAGACTCTTCTACTACGCGCCACTGCTCAGCCAAAATATCCGGGAACGTAGTGTCTCCCTCATAGCTGCATTCAACGTGCGTAATGTAGAGCCTGTCGGCTATGGACATCGCCTGACGATAGATTTCGCCTCCACCAATGACAAATATTTCGTCATCACCCTTTGCGAGTTCGATTGCAGCTTCAAGTGACTGAGCAACCAACACTCCATCTGGCTTATAATCTGGGTTACGCGTAATCACAATGTTTGTTCTGTTTGGCAGAGGACGTCCCAACGACTCCCACGTCTTGCGCCCCATAACTACGGCGTGACCGCTGGTGAGCGTCTTGAATCTTTGCAAATCCTCTCTGATATGCCATAACAATTTATTTTCGCCGCCAATGACATTATTGGCAGCTACGGCTACTATAATCGAAATCATACTTTTAGACTGCTATTGGTGCTTTAATTGTTGGGTGCGGGTCATAACCCTCAAGTGTAAAATCCTCATACTTAAAGTCAAAGATTGATTTCACTTCGGGGTTAATCTTCATAACGGGCAATGCGCGCGGCTCTCTTGAGAGTTGCTCTTTGACCTGCTCGAAGTGGTTGCTGTAGATATGTACATCGCCCAGAGTGTGGACAAACTCGCCAACCTTGAGCCCCGTAACCTGAGCCATCATCATCGTCAGTAGCGCATACGACGCAATGTTGAACGGCACCCCGAGGAAGAGGTCCGCACTGCGCTGATAGAGTTGGCAACTCAGTTTACCATCAGCTACATAGAACTGGAACAGCGAGTGACACGGAGGCAGAGCCATCTTATCCACTTCGGCCGGATTCCACGCACTGACTATATGGCGTCTTGAATCGGGATTGTTCTTCAACGAGTTTACTACCTGCGAAATCTGGTCAATTGATTGACCATTGGGATTTGGCCAGCTGCGCCATTGGTAGCCATACACAGGCCCCAAGTCGCCATTTTCGTCTGCCCATTCGTCCCAGATTGTCACACCATTATCGTGCAGATATTTGATATTTGTATCTCCGCTCAGGAACCACAACAGTTCGTGAATAATCGAGCGAAGGTGTAATTTCTTTGTAGTCAATACGGGGAAACCATCTTCGAGATTAAATCTCATCTGGTAGCCAAACACACTGCGAGTACCCGTTCCGGTGCGGTCGCCTTTGTCGACTCCGTTTTCCATAACGTGGCGCAGTAAATCAATATACTGTTTCATAGTCTGATTTAGATTTTTTTGAGTTCTATACCCTGCTTGTCAAGTACGCAGTACGAAGGATTATTAATCCAATCGCCCATAACAATAATTCTCGGTCCCTCTTGCGATTGGAAATCTATCATTGAATGAAAGTGTCCCAATATGCAATAATCCAACTTAGTTTTCTTGTTTATATCGAGTATGCTCTGAACAATGGGGTCAGATTCGCCTCTGAATTTCACCTCTTTCTTGCGTTTCACTCGGTTGTGTCTCGACCAATTCAGCCCAAGCCACAGCGCCAAATCGGGGTGCAACAACCACGAGAATAGTCGCTGTGCAATCCTGCAGTGAAAAAAGTCGTTCATCAGTCGGTAACTGCGAGTCTGACACTTGCGCAATTCATTTCCGTGTCCGATGTAGACCTGTTTACCAAGTAACGAAAATATTTCGCCCGTAGTATGTACCTTCATTCCGCACTCGGATTCCAAGTAGCCGAATGTCCATATATCGTGATTCCCGGTAAAGAAGTGTATTTCGATTCCTCGGTCCGCGAGTTGAGCCAACCGACCCAACACTCTGACAGCCCCCTTTGGCACAACGTGCTTATACTCAAACCAGAAGTCGAAAATATCCCCCACAAGGAATATCGCCCGAGCATCATCAGCCACTCGGTCGAGCCACTCGACAAACATCTTTTCAACGGCACGCGGCTCGGACATTGCCTGCGAGCCGAGATGCACATCTGATACAAAGTAATAAGCCATTATTATTGACGTCTGCTATTTGAACAGTTCGGCCAATTTTTTATCTAATTCTGCGTCGGTCAGATTCTTGCCAATGATTTCGCCCTTAGCATTAATAAGGTAATTAGCAGGCACTTTCTGAACATTGTACAAACGTGCTGCCGGCGAATTTGCACCTTTGAAATCACAAACGCTAATCCACGGCAATTTCGAGTCTTGAACTGCAGTAACCCACGCACTCTTATTAAGGTCAAGCGCTATCTGGTAGACTTCAAAACCTTTGTCGTGATATTTTTCGTAAACTTTTTTGATTTCAAAGTTTTTCATTTTCGCATTCGGATCTACTGTAACCCAGAAGTCCAACAACACTACTTTGCCGTTGTTTACACTCGACAGACGGATATTGTTGCCGAACATATCGGGCAGATTGAGGTCTGGATAGTTGCTTTCGTTAAGGTTGCCATAAGACAACATTGATTGGAGATTAATATTAGCCTCCATCTTTTTCACATCATTAATCAGACGCTTAACGTGCGGAGCATCAGGATACTTAACATTCAGCGAGTCAGCCACGAGTCGGTAATAAACCAAATCGCTGTTTTGGTTGAACATCACATCTCCGTCGGGCATCACTTGATAGAGAGCATAAAGTGCTGCCATCGAGTTTGAATTTTCTACGATGAATGTGATGTAGTTCTGTTTAAGTTTAACGCTTGTTTTGATGAATTCTGTTGTAAGATTCTTTTTTTCTTCAAAATCTTCAGTAGCATTGAAGATGACCTTCATAGAATCGATTCGGTCTATTGCTTTCGCAATTATCGTATTGAGTTCTTTGATACGTTCCGAGTCTGGTGAACCTTTGATTTCATAATCTTTAGATATGTTGCCACCTGCACGGAATTCGATATTTTCCCCCGGAGAGATAATCAGCGGAACGTGCTGGCTATTGGCTACGAGATTATAAAATTCGGGTTCATTTTTTTGAGTTTTGAACTTAAATGCGAATGCACCATTTTTGTCAGTTCTGACCGAATCCACAAAGAGACTGCCCGCAGTTGTTACCTGTTCAAGCACTACATTATGGTTTTTCAATCCGACCAGACTACCTGTCAGTTTTACATTATTTTCGCTATTACAACCGCCCAGAATCAATGCTGCGCACGCTACAAATGGTGATAGTTTCATATTTTATTTACTTTAATTTTCATCTGATTAGTTTACAAATATAGTCAAAATTTTTCAACTCGCAATTCGAAACAGGTTATTTATTGGTCATAAAACGAAAATGGGAGATTTTTTGGTATACAAAAAATCTCCCATTACTAAAATTTTGGCAGTCTGCTACATCTCTGTCGGCAGGGTGTATTGAATATCAAACTTCTGCTTTTTGGTGGTCTCACTCTTTGGTATCTCGATGCGGAACGACACCTGATTGCCATTTTGTTTGAACTTCGAAATTACAGGCAACTCATCACTATTGATGTTTTCGATTCTTGCCATACTGCCTCTGACGTGGAACGTTGGTTCTAAAATTGATATTGCTTTTACTTTCGTAGCTGAATCAACAGGCTTGAGGTCTGCCTTAGTAACTACGTGAACATTTGGGGCATTTGCTCGGCGTTGTCGCATCTCTGCAATTCGCTGACGTTTAGCATCAACTATTTTCACTTGATTGTCTTTCATTTCCCCGACAATTACATTAACAGTAATGCCCATCTTTTCGGCCTCTTCTTTTGAGATTACCTTTCCGTGGTAAATGATTTCAACATCTTCATTGTCAATTTTCTGTTGCTTGCAATCCTTTTTCGCAGTAATCATAAGCACACCATTAGCAGCCTTTTCGCCATAAAGCATCTTCATCGTTTCGCCCCTGAAGAGTTCCAGTTTCTCTATGCTATTGGGGTCGAGACTTTTGAATTTTTCTTCCGAAATTTCAATTCCGTCCAAAATCAAAAGCACGTTTCCTTGATTAACAGCTTTTACTGCGAGGTCTACGTTGGCAATAGGTTCAGTCGTAACGTCACCTTTCCCTTTTCTAACTGTCGTGAAACCTGTAACTTGAACCTTTTCTTGATTAGCTTTCACTGATGTAATGAAAAGCACACCATTAGCAGCCTTTTCGCCATAAAGACATTTCATTGTTTCGCCCTTGCGGAGTTCCAGTTTATCTATGCTATTGGGGTCAAGACTTTTGAATTTTTCTTCCGAAATTTCAATTCCGTCCAAAATCAAAAGCACGTTTCCTTGATTAACAGCCTTTACTGCGAGGTCTACGTTGGCAATAGGTTCGGTCGTAACGTCACGTTTTCCTCTTATAACTGTCGTGAAACCTGTTACTTGCACCTTTTCTGCATTATCTTTCTTTGCAGTAATCACAAGCACACCATTAGCAGCCTTTTCGCCATATTTGTTTACAGCCTCTTCGCCTTTAATGATTTTCAAATCCTCAACACAATTGGGATTCAAACGGTTAAATTCCTTAATCGAAATCTCCTTGCCATTCAAGATAAAGAGCGGCATTTCTGCTACAGACACAGTTGTTGCCACAACTTTCAGTTCTTCGCGAGGACATTTTGTTGTACAATCTTCTCCCCTCTGGTAAAACATTGGAGCGGAGAATTGCGCAGACGGAGTATTTTCGCGCTTAATCTGGTTGAGCACCTTCATCACAGTTTGAGCCTCATCTGCGGAGAGTCCTTTTGTATCAACTTGTTTCAACTCTTTGATAACCTTTACGGCCTCTTCAGACAACTTGGTTTGAGCATTTGTTGTAGCTGCGCCCACGCAGAAAACTGCCAACAGCGCAAATTTCAAAAATCGTGTTTTCATAGTTTATTGTGTTAAAAAATTACACCTTCGCAAAACTATAAATTAATTTGTGGAAATCCAAATAAAAACCAATAATTTTTTTTAGGTTTATATTTATAATTCGTAATTAATATCCACCTTTTGTTTTGCACGGTCAGCGCTCTTTGGCACCTCGATTCGGAACGACACCTGATTGCCCTTTTGTTTGAACTTGGTCACTCTCGGCGTAGTCGACTTCTCGACCTTAACGGTTTCCATAATATGAACCTCATCATAACCTTGAGCGTTATACTTTGCAAGAGACTCCTTATCCTTAAACATTTTAGTCTTAAGACCTTTATTATCTCTTATCATCAATATATCCCAATATTCTGACGATGTAATTTCACGACCGTCCAATATATATTTCGCACGCACCTGCTTTCCACTTGTTAACAGCATAGAAATATCCATTGGATTTTCCGCTGTGCCAACTCTCGCTTCACCTTTTTTTGCTGGGTCTGCGAATTTAACGGCTGAAGCTGGAGACTGCTCAGTCGATTTCACTTCTTTGATAGTTTCTATAATCCAAACCTCATCATAACCTTGAGCGTTGTATTTCGCAAGAGATTCCTTGTCTCGTAATGTCTTATATTTAGCACCAACATTACCTCTTAATCGCATTACATCAAAATACTCTGACGATGTAACTTCACGACCATCGATTACGTATTTAACTCGTATCGGTTTCATTCCCATACCCGTTGTCATATCAACAACCATTGGTTTTGACTTCGACGAGCCAAGTTTTGCTTCACCATTTTTGGCCGGTGTAGCAGGAGCCTTTGCTTCGCCTACCGCTGTAATCGCAACAAAGTTATCGCTGTGTTGTTTTTTAATCTGGTTGAGAACCTTCAACGCCGTTTGAGCCTCCTCAGCAGAAAGTCCTTTTGTGTCAATTTGTTTCAACTCTTTGATAACCTTTACTGCCTCTTCAGACAAATTGGTTTGAGCATTTGTTACAGCTGCGCCCACGCAGAAAACTGCCAACAGCGCAAATTTCAAAAATCGTGTTTTCATAGTTTATTGTGTTAAAAAATTACACTTCCTTTGCAAAACTATAAATTAATTTATAGAAATCCAAATAAACCGACCACAATTTATTTAATTGCAATGTGATATATAAATCAATTCCTCCAAAAAATCCAAGTAAAACCTCATAAAAAGATTATTCGATTGTGATTTCAAATTGGTCGTAACTTGCCGTACGCCACGCCATACTCTGAGTACGTTTCGAGTGCGCAAAAAACGGAGAGAATGTCCTCACACCAATGGTCTTTCCGTCGGGTTTGAATTCAAGGATTCTCAACCAACCGTCGCCACCATTGCCATTCCAGCTGCCATCGCCGTGTTGCGAATTGAACATCATCTGCACTACGTTGTGGCCGTCTGCAGCCTTGTCCTCGCGATAGGAAACCGTAGGCTCATAATCAACATTATTCAAATCTCTCAGATTCGCAGGCTCGCCCGAGTGTCCACACAATACCATACGGATATTCTTCGATGGATAGATCAATTTATCCCAGATGGCCTGCGCCCAATTTCTCGGAGTCAATTTGTAATTCTCAGAGACATATCTCTCACCTTTGGTATTTAGGAACGAGTGTATCAGAATAAACACCTTGTGATTTCTGAATCGCGGCGACTCAATCAACTGACGCGCCCACTCGAGCGCCTCATCACGCGGAGCAAACTCAAAAGCGATAACCAACATTCGTCCCCACGCTCGGTCTGCGAATTCAAAGGCTGCATTCTCCATAGTGTGAATGCCCTGAAAGTTGGTTCCCGTAGAGACCAATGTATTGGCAAAGGTAAAGTTGCGTTCGGGATATATATATTGCGGCATTTCGGAATATCGATGCTCGGCAGAGATGTGTCCCAAGTCGTGATTACCCTGACTGACAATATATGGCAATCTGTTATCCAATCGTTCCAATGCGCGAGACACCGCCTGCCACTGCTGACGCGAAGTCTGGTCTCCGTTGTTGTATCGTTCGGGCAGCGGCTTAGATATGAGTTTGTTATTCTGCTCCACCATATCGCCCGTAAACAATGCAGCCCGAATATTCAGTCGCTTGATATTCTGAGCAATCCACGCCGTCTGAAATTCAAACAGGGGCTGGTTTGCAGCAAATTTCACAAACGCCTGCGGGTCGGGCACCATAATCATAGTGAATGCTCGCGGGTCTTGCAGCGTTGGGTACATCACCGTTTCGGGTCCTCGACTCTGAGCCATCAGCACATTGGCACAAAACAGAGAAATAAATAGTATCAACTTTTTCATAATGAATCGGTTTGCAATCAAGGTTTTAAAATATGAACGAAAAAAAAAGAGGATTTATTATAAAATAAAACCTCTTTTAAAACAGTTGTCTACACTATTTGCAGGCTGCGCTCAATCTTTCGAACAATTGGTCAATCTTAGTGAACATATCGTTTCTCAGAGCGATGTAGTGTTTGCGGACAAGGGAACGATTTTTAGGTTCAGCCGGATTGTTAGCACGATCAACGAGCTCGTTACGCAAATCGACTGCATCTTCGATTATCGAGAATATTTCAGCACGTCCTTTTTCGGGGTGGAAATAGAGACAGGTGTAGCAATTTGAGATAACTTCGCTTACCAAGTAATCAATGTCTTTTTTTGTTTCTCTCAGTTTAGTCATAACTGCAATATTTAATAGGTTATAGGGGCAAAGATAGAAAAAATTTTATTATTTAACATAGTAGGTCTCCATAAATTTAAATTATCAGACATAAATTAATCACAAGTAGGTAGTTATTACACAGACGTTGAAGCTTTTATTCGTAAAAGATGAACAATTAATGTTTACTAAATAGTATTACAATGTATATAATAATTTTATCAAAAACATTTTGGGAATAGTTGCGTTGGACTCAGAATCTTACATTGAAAATACTCCTAAAACAATAGTTCAAATCACGAATTTCATATACTCCATATATAAACCTTAAAACAATTCAATAAAAAATTTGTACAAAAATATTTGTTTTTTTTATATTATATTTTGATATTTGCGTCAAGATACTATTCCACTTCGCATAAGCCGGATGGTAAAATTTGCATAAGCAAGGTTGTAGTTAATATATGGTAAGTTTGAGACACAATGATTACATAGTAATTGTTGTACTCGAACCTGACCGACACAAATATTGGCATTTGACATAGTGATATCCCCCCCCTTGAAGATAGTGTGGCTGGATTAGGTTGTGTGTGTGATTGAATTAAGGGAGTCTGTACGATAGTTACGATACATCGAAATATTTGAGTTGTACTATTATAGTATAAATCATTGAATTTCATATCGTTAATTATAATTTTTGCACTATAAGCCTAAAGCGAGAATAATGTTTGCTTGTAGTATTTCGACAAGTTTGGCGCACTTAAGAAATACGAAAAGCAGTAATTGTCTAACTAAAATTAAAAAGTAGTATGAAAATTTCTACAAAAACTTGGTGTCAGCCACCTAAGTCCAGAATGAAGGGCCTGATCGTGGCAATGATCGCTCTCGGTTTGTGTGGATTTATGCCCCAAATGGGACATGCTGCACAAACTCACACAACTGTTGAGCAGACTCCTGTAAAGGTGACTCTGAAGGGTAAAATCGTTGACGAAGCGGGTAAACCTCTCATCGGAGCATCGGTGTTTTTAAAAAACACAACTATCGGAACCGCGACAAACAAAAATGGTGAATTCTTATTGTCGGTTCCAAACGAACAATTTGTTCTGGTTGTAACCTCTGTTGGTTACGAAAAAGTTGAAATGAAAATCAACAACCCAACTGGCGAAAAAGAGTTAAACATTTCAATGAAACCAGAAGAATTGTCTGCAGATGAAGTACTTGTAACTGGTATGCTCAGTCAAAAGAAATCAAGCTATACAGGTACTTATACTACCATCAAGAAGGAGCAATTGATGTCAATGTCTCCAACTAATATGATGCAGGCAATCTCAGCATTCGAGCCGAGTTTCCGTATCGTGGAAAACATCGAAATGGGTTCTGACCCCAACACAATGCCCGAAGCATACTTGCGTGGTCAAACTGGTATGTCAAACCGCCAACTTGACGTAGCAGAAACAGTTTCTCCGTATGAAGCTAACACTAATCCGAACCTCCCAATTTTCATTTTGGACGGTTTCGAAATCTCATTGACAAAATTCAATGACCTGGACCCAAATCGTATAGAAAGTATCACAATCTTGAAAGACGCTCAAGCAACAGCATTGTATGGTTCACGAGCTTCTAACGGTGTATTGGTTATCACATCTGCTGTACCTCAAGCAGGTAAATTGCACTTCTCTTATTCAACAACAATGACAGTCACTGCGCCAGACTTGACAGACTATCACTTGATGAATGCAGAAGAAAAACTTGCACAAGAAATTGCATCTGGTTACTATGAAACAGGTAACTGGCTGAATGTATACGACTACTTGAGAAAAAAACGTAATGCAATCAACCGTGGTGTTGATACTTACTGGTTGTCAATTCCATTACGTACCCAATTCAACCACAATCATAGTTTGTACATTGATGGTGGTTCAGAAAGTTTCCGTTTTGGATTGGGTCTTCGCTACCAAAACGAAAATGGTGTAATGAAAGGTTCATATCGTGACGTTTATGGAGCAGAACTCAAGGTTGAATATCGTCTCCCAGACTTGCAGATTACCAATGCAATTTCAATCAACTCGATGAAAAGCGAAAACTCACCTTATGGTTCATTCGACACATATACAAAATTGTTACCTTACGAATCTCCGTATGACCTCGAAACTGGTGAAGTTAGAAAACAACTTGATTTGAAATCAGGTTACTCTGCATATGCAAACCCGTTGTATGATGTCGTTCATACAGAAAATCTTGACCAATCTTCATACATAGAATTGACTAACAATCTTCTCGTTAACTGGAATCCTTTCAAACGTTTGGTAGTAAAAGGTCAATTCAGCGTAACTAAGAAAGATGATGAGACATTGAGATTCAAAGATCCTAGGAGTGCTGAATTCGATAAATATGTATACGAATATGGTCCGACAGGCTCAATCGTATCGACTCAGAAAGCAAGTGCATTGGAAAAAGGTTCTTTGTCAGAATCTCGTAAATCGACTATCGACTGGGACGCAAAAATCCAAGCATCTTATAGCAACAGCTGGAATCAACACGTTATCAATGTAATGACTGGTATTAATGCAACCGGAAATACATCTGACTATGAATCAAAATCATTCAAAGGATTCCCATCATCAAAGTTCAAAGATCCAAAATATGCTTATGAACAAGTTGGTAATCCATACTATGATGATATGATTAAAAGAGCATTTGGTGTCCTTTTGAATGCAAACTACTCTTACAAGGACATTTATATGGCAGACTTCTCATATCGTTTGGACGGTTCTTCTCAATTTGGTTCAGATAGTAAGTTTGCAACGTTCTTTTCTGTGGGTGCAGGTGTTAATATGCACAACTGGGAATACTTCAGAAACAACTTGCCTGCAATTACACAAGCTCGTTTCCGTGCTAACTACGGTCAAACAGGTAATGTAAACTATCCTCCGTATGTTGCCCGTGATACATACGAAATTCTACTCGACGGCTGGCACGCAACAGGTATGGCTAGTAACCTTGTAGCAATGGGTAATAGTAACCTTACTTGGGAAACTACACACACTGTAAACATTGGTGTAGATGTGCTCTTGTGGAATCGCTTTAACTTGGAACTTAACTGGTACAATAAGTTGACTACAGACTTGATTACCGACGTTTCTCTTCCATCTTCTGCCGGTTTCTCATCACACAAAGACAATTTGGGTGAAATTCAGAACCGCGGTTGGGAATTCAAAGCTCAATACAAAGTCATTGACACAAAAGACTGGGGCTTCGATATAAACGTTAATGGTGCTCACAACAAAGGTACTATCAAGAAAATCTCTGACTCAATGAGAGAATACAACAACCGCGTAAATGAAGCTTTTGCAAAAACAAGCATATCGGCCAATACATTCGGTGTAGCGGTTGCTAAACCTATCTTGAAATATGAAGAAGGTGGTTCTTTGACTGCTATCTACGGTATGCCATCATTGGGTATCTCTCCTAAAACAGGTGATGAAGTTTTTATGGATCTCTATGGTAATGCTACCTACAGTTGGATGGCTGATCACCAACGTATCATAGGTAACTCTGAACCAGATTTGTCAGGTAACTTCGGTTTTAGCGTGCGTTGGAAAGATTTTAGTTTATATACTAATTTCTTATACCAATTTGGTGCAGATCAATACAACAAAACATTGGTTGACCGCGTTGAAAACTTGCAATATATGTATTACAACTGCGACGAACGTATTCTTCAAGATCGTTGGCACAAACCAGGCGATATCGCGAAATTTAAAGATATCGCGGACGTACAAAAAGCAACTCTTCCTACATCACGTTTCTTGATGAGAAACAACTATATCCACTTCAATTCATTAACATTGAATTGGAATTGTGACGATGATTGGGTTAAATCAATCGGTCTCTCAAGATTGCGTATGTCATTCAATATGTCTGATATCGTGAAATTCTCAACAATCAAGATTGAACGTGGTTTGAGCTATCCGTTCGCGAGATCATTCAATTTTACACTTAGTGCAAATTTCTAATCACTAAATAGGCAAAAATATGAAAAAATCATTAATAGCATTAATGTCAGTTGCGTTGCTCGGAGGTATGTCTTCGTGTAGCAAATGGCTGGACGTAGACGCAGACACTCGTGTTGGCGAAAGTGCAATGTTTGAAAACGGCGAGGGTATGCGTATGGCGTTGAATGGAATATATCGTAATTTAGCTTCTGAGCAATTGTACGGAGGAGAATTGACCTACGGTTTGGTTTCTGTTTTGGGTTGCGACTACGAAACAGCAAAACTGCCAACAAAATACCGTTATTTGCTCTATGAAGGTGAGTGGTATGAAACATACTCTCGCCAAGTCATCGATCCTGTATGGAAAAAGGCTTACAATACATTGGCCAACGTTAACAACCTGCTCCAAGCAGTAGAAGAAAAAGACGAATCATTCTTTGAATGGGGTAAATTGGAGCGTGACGTATTTTTGGCAGAATTGCGAGGTGTACGTGCATTGATTCACTTTGATATGCTGCGTTTGTTCGCACCGGCACCAATTGACGATGACGGGAAGGCATACATTCCGTATGTTGAAAAGTATCCGGACCCACAACCTGTAGCATTGACAGTTAACGAAGCAATGAAGAAAATCGAAGCAGACCTTCTGTATGCTCAAGAAGTTTTGTTGCCTTATGATACAGCTGCGACACAAACAGAGGAAACATTAGCTCCGTATGCAATTTACACTGCAAGTATGCGTTTCGGTGGTAGTACATCAGTTCTCCAAGGTGACTGGTTCCAAAAACGTGGTACTCGTTTCAACTATTATGCAGCAACTGCGTTGTTGATGCGTCTCTATATGTGGCAAGGCAACAAACAAAAAGCAGCTGACCTGGCAGGTTTGTTCTTGTACAAACGTTGGTGGGGCTTGTGGTCAAGCTATGCTTGGACTGCAGCGTCAGCACTGAAAGGTTCAAACCGTTTGAACTACCACCGCAAAATGTATGAAGACATAATCTTCGCGGGTTATAACACTAAGATGCAAGAAATCTGGGAATCATTAACTCAGGCAAGCAGCACATCTTACTTCTTCAGATATGTACAAACATATATTGAAGACCTCTACAAAGATGATGAAGATGACTTGCGTCAAAACCTTATCGAAGAAGACTTTACATCAACTCGTTGGACTTGGCCAGAATATACATCGTCAGCAACTACCTCGACGGGTACTATCAGAAATACACAAATGGTATTGGCTCCTATTATCCGTACCAGTGAAGTTATTCTGATGACTTGCGAAGCTTGGGCTGAAACAGATCTTACAAAAGCCATCGAATTGATGCAACAATTCCGTACTATTCGTGGTGCCAAGAGAATCTTGGATACATCTATGAGTAAAGAAGACTTCTTGAAACTTGTCGAAATGGAATATTGTAGAGAATTCCAATCTGATGGACAGAAGTACTATTACTATAAACGTCTCAATAAACCAGTTTACTGCGGCGATAGAGATAATACTCCAGCACTCGACTATGGTGAAATTGATGCTTGGGTACTTCAAAAACCGTTGGACGAACAGTCTTACGTATTGTAAACTTAAACAGATTTTTGAATTATGAAAAAATCACTGATATTTTCAATGGCACTCGGACTCGCCTTTGCCGCTTGTTCGAAAGAAGAGGTGCCCATTTATGATGCAGATAAATCAAACTATATTCTGTTCACATACCCAGAAGAAAGCTACTCTATTTTCTCATTCTCTTTCCATCCGGAAGTAGAAGCTGGTGCTGCATATGAAATTGCTATTCCCATTGAAATTATGGGTATGACTAAAGATTATGACAGAGAATACAAAGTTTCTATCGTAGATACTATGACTACAGCTAAACAGGGAACACACTTTACCTTACCGGAAAAATGCGTTTTCCGTGCAGGACAATTTGATGACACTCTGTTTGTAAAATTGTATCGTGTAGCTGATTTGAAGACCACAGAAGTATGTCTTGCTCTCCGACTTGAAAACAGCTCTGATTTCATTGCGGGACAACCTGAATACAGAACCAACATCATCTACATCAACGACAAGATATCTCAACCTGAATGGTGGAATTCAAGTGTAAATAGCTACTTCTTGGGTTACTATTCAGACAAAAAGTATGAATTGTTGATTAAAGTAACAGGTGTATCAGACTGGACAGACTTATCTGATGGCGAAAGAAGAGTTTACGCTTTGCAATTGAAACGTTATCTTGCAAAAGAAAAGGCTGAAGGAAGAACTGTCTATGAAGAACCTGATGAAACAGGTTATGTTGAAGAAATGACCGTTAAAATTTTGGGTTAATCTAAAAACTGATCGTGAATTATGAAAAAGTTATTTATAATAGGATTGCTCGCATTCGTATTTGTATCTTGCTATGAGGATAAAGGCAATTACAACTACAAGAAGGTGTTAACAGTTGAACACGATGGTAACTCGCCAGAATCAATGTCGCCTGCAAACAGTAATGCTATCATTGGTGAAGAATACACCTACTATCCTGCTCTTAAGTTTTCGAACTACGAGTCTCCGGAAGACACTCTGAACCTCGAATACACTTGGTGTTGTCAACACTTATCTGGTGATGAAAATGACACTCTGTGTGTAGGTCGTCAATTGAAGTGGATGGTTGACCGTATGGCTACAACATTGAATGTGTACTTGTTCATTAAAGATCCGAAATCTAACACAGAAACTCGTCTCAAAATGCAGATTTCGGCTATCTCAAGATTCTCTAAAGGTTGGACATTCTTGCACAATTATGGAGGTAAAACAGATATGTCATTTGTTTATCCTTATTGGTTAGAGTATGAAGACCCAGAAGATCCTACCCACAAAATCAAGGAACGTCACTATGAGTTGTACTCAAACTACTTGACTACAACCAATGGAGCTGATTTCGGTACAAACCCAACAAACATAGTTTGGATTGGTAATAACAAAACATCTAAGATTCTGATTCTTCAAGATGAACCTGTTTCAATCGATGGTCCTACTTGGAAGAAAGAAATTAATCTTGCTGACGAATTCGTAGGTGGTTATCCTGAAGGTGGATTTAAAGATATGATCTTCACTGCAGGTGCATCAGTCCTCTTGGCAAATGATGGTAGAATTTACCGTAAAGAACAATACGTTGGTTCATCAGGCCAAGGTGAATATCAAGAGTTCTTCATTACTCCGTACACAAACATTCCTTTGCAAGATATAACAACTGGTAAAGATCTTATCGTTGATAAGTTCCAATCGTGGGAGTGTGCTTGGCGTGGAAACTCTGTTTGTTGCTACGACAAAATCAATGGTCGTGTTTTATATTCACACCACGGCTCTGGTAGAGAAGCATCAAACGTATACTATGTTCCCTATTCATCAAAAGAAGGTAAAATTAAGGACGAACAATACAAAAACGAAGAATCAAAGAATCTGTATGTTGACTTAGCTGATATGGGTGAATGGGAACTTCCTATAATTGGCCAAAAGGGAGAGTCTAGTTCTGATAAAGTATCTAGACAAGTATTCTTCTTGAAGAATCAGGCAGGTGAAGTTTTGCTTCAAATGGTTGATCTTGAGAAAAAATACGTTAACGAAACATTTGGTAATCAGAAGTTATATAGACCTGTATACAAAAACATTGACGTTCGCAGATGGACATCATTCGAAGGAGCTACAGATGATATGATTCACGAAAATACAGTATACCATTTCTGTAATGGTAATGGTTCAGGCAGAAACTGTTTCTTCTTTGCAAAGGATAATGTCATTTACTGTTTGGACTTTGATTCATTCCATCTCTATAAGTTCTATGAATATCCTGCAGGTACTGTAATCAAGTTTATACGAACTAACCCAAGAGAAACAGAATTGGGTGTTTATACATCAGATAATACATTCCGTACTTTTGATATAACAGATGCTATGTTGAATAATCCTAACTTCGAAGAAAAAGTTATTGGTGAAATCACAGGCTTGAAAGATGTTATCTGTATGAAATATGTATATGCAAACTATACCACTGACTATAATAGCGCGAAAGCGGACTAATTAGCAGATGGCCTAAACTAACGGAGCGGTTCAACGTGAAAGTTGAACCGCTCTTTTTTATGCAAAAAACATTATGTGCTAAATTTATTAAGATAGAAAAAATTTTATTGAGTTTGTAGTTTTTTTCTGAGAATTTGTATGAATTATTAAAATATTTATTATCTTTGTAGTCGCAACACTCGCGAAATGAGCAGAGTTTGCTATAGAAAATTGGCCACGTGTTGGGTTGTATGAGGGTTGGGGCCGATTCGAATAGGTGAGTCGGATCGAAATTATATCGAAATATATTTGATTGTTTAACCCAAAAAAATGCATTATGCAAGAATTATTAAGCAACATTAAGGCTGAGATTGAAACTTTCACTCTCAATGCAGATCTTCAAGCAAATAAAGGAAACAAAGCTGCAGGAACTCGCGCTCGCAAGGCTGCTTTGGAACTCGCAAAGATGCTGAAGGAATTCAGAAAAGTATCGGTTGAAGAAGCTAAAAAATAGTTTTTTGTAATAAGACTTTTCGAATACAAGGAAATGCCTACTCTAATTTTTAGGGTAGGTATTTTTTCTGCGCCTGCATTGATTACACTTTTATCATCAATAACTTTAATACGCTAATAATCAAAGATGTAAAAATGTAACCTATTTTATAGACACACTTGCTGTGAAAAAATTAACACAAAAAGGTGTGAAATCTAAAAATAAAATCTTAACTTTGTGCGGATTTGCGACTAATGTCAAGGAATTACATAATAGAAAGCAATAAATAATAAAAGTTTATGAAAAACATCGATTTGAGCAAGTACGGGATTTGCGATGTAAAAGAAATCGTTTACAATCCCTCTTATGAACAACTCTTCGAAGAAGAAATGAATCCTGCTTTGACAGGCTTCGAAAAAGGTAAACTGACCAAATTGGGCGCAGTTTCAGTTGATACTGGTGTATTTACAGGTCGCTCACCTAAAGACAAATACATCGTTATGGACGAAAACACCAAAGATACTGTTTGGTGGACTTCAGAACACGCTAAGAATGACAACAAACCTATCTCTCCTGAAGTATGGGCAAGCCTGAAGAAATGTGTTGCTGACCAATTGAGCAACAAACGTCTGTTCGTTATGGATACATTCTGCGGTGCTAACCCTGACACAAGAATGAAGGTTCGTTTCATCGCTGAAGTTGCTTGGCAAGCTCACTTCGTAAAGAATATGTTCATTCGTCCGACTGAAGAAGAATTGGAAACTTACGGCGAACCCGACTTCGTAGTATTGGCTGGTTCACTGACTACAAACCCGAACTGGAAAGAACAAGGTCTGAACTCTGAAAACTTCGTAGCATTCAACATCACTGAACGTATGCAGGTTATCGGCGGTACTTGGTATGGCGGCGAAATGAAGAAGGGTATGTTCTCAATGATGAACTACTTCTTGCCTTTGAAGGGTATTGCTTCAATGCACTGCTCTGCAAATATGGGTAAAGATGGCGACGTAGCTATCTTCTTCGGCTTGTCAGGTACAGGTAAGACTACTTTGTCTACAGACCCGAAACGTCAACTCATCGGTGACGACGAACACGGCTGGGACGATGCAGGTGTATTCAACTTCGAAGGTGGTTGCTATGCTAAGACTATCAACCTCGATCCGAATTCTGAACCGGATATCTACAACGCAATCCGTCGTGATGCTCTGCTGGAAAACGTAACCGTAAATGAAGATGGTTCTGTTGATTTCGCAGACGGTTCTCGTACAGAAAACACTCGCGTATCTTACCCGATTTACCACATCGACAACATCGTTAAACCGGTATCTAAGGGTGGCCACGCTAAGAAGGTTATCTTCTTGACTGCAGACGCATTCGGTGTAATGCCTCCTGTATCTAAGTTGACTCCGGAACAAACTAAATACTACTTCTTGTCAGGCTTTACTGCTAAGTTGGCTGGTACAGAACGTGGCGTAACTGAACCGACTCCGACATTCTCGGCTTGCTTCGGTGCTGCATTCCTCGAACTCCACCCGACTAAGTACGCTCAAGAATTGGTTAAGAGAATGGACGCTGTAGGTGCAACAGCATATATGGTTAACACAGGTTGGAACGGTACAGGCAAACGTATCTCTATCAAAGATACTCGCGGTATTATCGACGCAATCTTGGACGGTTCAATCGAAAAGGCAGAAACTAAGACAATTCCTTACTTCAACTTCGAAGTGCCGACTGAATTGCCGGGTGTAGATACAAACATTCTCGACCCGCGTAATACATACTCTTGCGCTTGCCAATGGGAAGAAAAGGCTAAGGATTTAGCTGGTCGCTTCATCAAGAACTTCGAAAAATACACAGACAACGAAGAAGGTAAGAACTTGGTTAACGCAGGTCCGAAACTCTAATCGTTTCAGTATTTTATATCCTACGCCGCCCGACTCAGTACGAGTCGGGCGGCTTCGTTTTTCAAACTACGCATAAACATTTTTCAATTCCGCAACCAAATGAAAAAAGCCTGCACCATTAAATGATGCAGGCTTTTTTTGCTAAAATTTGTATTACTTGTAAAAATAATTTATATATTTGCAAAAACCACTTGTAAACACTTAAAGAAAAGAATTATGAAAAAATTTTTGCAATTTGCTATTGCATCAATGATGCTTGTCGGAACAACTACTTTTGCATCTGCACAAACCCAAACTGAATACGAAGAGGTAAGAGAGAAAATTGAATCTTATGAAAAGATGTCTCTTGTTAATGAGTACGGTAAGAGTATTATGAGAACTGGGGCTGATAAGAATATTATACGCAGAGGAGATACGGTTCGTTTTAAAGTGATATGGGACTTATACGCTCAAACTCAGAAAATTCAGCAAGTTTATGTTGAAGGTGTTGGCGAGTCTACACCTGAAGATTTGCGTAAGGGCAAATTTGAGGTAGTATTAAAACCAGACAAGACTACTACATACAAAGAGGGATTTAAATACATCGGATATCAAGGCCGTTCTTATGAAGATGTACATGAGTTTACTATTATAGTGCTTGAACCTGAAAAGTACGATTCGGTTATGCAGTTAAGAAGCACGATGAACAGTCAGCAACGAGGGCTGAATTTCAAAGAGCTTAAAGGGGAAAAGGTTGATCCGTTTATAAAGGCAGAAATCGACAAGATGGCAAAGATGTCTCCTGCTGAACGCAAAAAATATAAAAAACAACTCGAACGAAAATATGGCAATAAGAAAAGATAGTCTGCTGATTTGAAAAATGCCTGCCGAACGATCTCGGCAGGCATTTTCTATTCGTAAAAACTTGTTATTTAATCATATCGAAACCTGTGTATGGCACCAATGCAGCAGGAATGCGGATACCTTCAGGTGTTTGGTTGTTCTCTAACAGCGCAGCTACGATACGCGGCAATGCCAATGAACTACCGTTCAGTGTGTGTGCCAATTGAGTCTTCTTGTTCGAATCCTTATAGCGCAACTTCAAACGATTAGCCTGGAAGGTTTCGAAATTAGATACAGACGAAACTTCGAGCCAACGTTCCTGAGCTGCCGAGTAGACTTCGAAATCGTAGGTCAGTGCCGATGTGAAACTCATATCCCCACCACACAAACGAATGATTCGATATGGTAATTCCAACTTCTTAACGATGCTCTCAACGTGAGCTACCATTTCGTCCAGCGCCTCATACGAACGCTCGGGGTGAGCTAACTGCACAATCTCAACTTTATTGAATTGGTGCAGACGGTTCAATCCGCGCACGTCCTTGCCATAAGAACCAGCCTCGCGACGGAAGCAAGGTGTGTAGGCTGTATATTTAACGGGGAAATCCTTTTCGTCAATGATTACATCACGGAAGATATTTGTCACCGGCACCTCTGCAGTCGGAATCAGATAGAAGTTGTCCTGAGTGCAGTGATACATCTGTCCCTCCTTATCTGGCAATTGACCTGTACCGAAACCCGATGCCTCATTAACCATCAGCGGCGGCATAATTTCGGTATAACCAGCTGCGACGTTACAATCCAAAAACATCGAAATCAGCGCACGTTCGAGTCTTGCACCTTGTCCTTTGTAAACGGGGAAACCTGCCCCGGTGAGTTTATTACCGAGTTCAAAATCGATGATATCATATTTTTTAGTCAGTTCCCAGTGAGGCAACTTCTGCGCATCAAGTGTAGGCACTTCACCGCCACGACGAATTTCGACATTATCCTCTGCAGTCTTACCCACAGGAACAATAGCATTAGGTACGTTCGGGAGTGTCACAATCAGTGAGTTCTGCTGTTCGCTCACCTCTTTGAGTCGCAGGTCGATATCCTTTGATTGCTCTTTCAACTCGGCAGTCTTAGCCTTCAACTCGTTAGCCTCCTGAGCCTTACCCTCTTTGAACAATTGTCCGATGCTGCGAGCAATTGAGTTCTGTTCTGCGAGGTTATTGTCTAGTTCAGCCTGAAGAGCCTTTCTCTGGTTATCCAATTCAATAATCTGATCGATTACAGGAGCAGCGTCCACGCCTTTGACTGCGAGTCTGCTTATTGTATCTTCTCGTTGTTCACGAATTTGTTTCAGTGTCAGCATAGTTGATTTTTATCTAATAACACGCAAAGGTACATTTTTTTTGCGTAGATGGTTTCAAATACTCTATTTTTTTGTAAGATTCAGCACTGTGATTTCGGGGACAGCACCAATTCTTGCCGTAAAGAATGTTTCGCCCAAGCCGATATTGACATATAGAGCCTGCTCACCCTCGGTGTACAATCCACGATATTCGTCAAAGAGCAATGCTGATGGGCTCCAGCCCGGCAGCGAAAACTGCATCGCGTGGGTATGTCCCGACAGAGTTAGGTCAATTACACTCGACAGCCCCAAAATCTCAGTTCGCCACAACGACGGATCGTGACTCATCAATATCTTGTATTGTCCGGTTACCCCCTCCATAGCTTTACCCAAATCACCATAAGAATTGAAATGTTTATTGGTCGAGATGTTATCAATCCCGATAAGCGAGATGCTATCCACACCGTTTCGCACAATATGCACATTACTATTTGACAGCAACTTCCAGCCCATATTTCTTATTCTCAATTTCAGTTCTTCGAGTGCATCGGCCTGAGCTCTCTTCGACTCCCACTTGCCATAGGTACAGAAATCGTGGTTGCCGAGTATGGCGTAAACTCCATCTTTAGCCTTGAGTTTGGATAGTATCTCTTGCAATCCACCACCAAGTTCTCGCGGTCCGATTGTCACAAGGTCACCCGTAAAGAGTATCAGGTCTGGATTCTGCTCGTTAATCTTGTTCACGGCGCGAATCAGAGCACGATTGCGCCCCTCGAACGATGCCAAGTGCAAATCTGATATATGAACTATACGATAGCCATTGAACGATTGGGGCAGATTGCTGCTTGAGATCTCAATAGGAACAACTCTGAACACATTGCGTTCGATAAGCGTTCCGTAACTCCACAGCAACAACGGCAGCACTGCCAACCACAACAACCGTTTGAAAGTCTTTTTGAATGCTCCACCACACAACCTGACAACCACAGCAATAATCAGCCCCAACAATACCATACCAATTGTCGAACTGGCCAATGAAACAAGATTCGAAATGATGTTCATAGTTATACCTAATTAACAAAATAGCCCTATTCAGATGGCATTCCCTCTCTGACACAAACAAGAGCAAATACAAAAGAGGCTGCCCTACCATATTGTCGGACAGCCTCTTCACGTACCCGGAGCGGGACTTGAACCCGCACGACCACAATGGTCACAGGATTTTAAGTCCGGCGTGTCTACCATTCCACCATCCGGGCAATCCTCAAGGCACAAAGGTATAACTTTTCTACAATTTATCAAAATGTTTGGCAGAAAAGTTGCAATTATTGCCAATAGTATGCACGGTCTGAAATAGTTCGACTGCGCTATATCATATTAATAAAAACAGTTTAATTATGAAATCTATCTATTATTTTGCCATTGCAGTTGCGGCGGTGCTGACAGCAGCCTGCAGCGCAAAACGAACCATCACCCGAAGCGGATTGCCGCAGATGGTACCCGACACGGTACTGCTGGTGAACAATGACGGCAACGTCGATTTGAATATGTCGATTATCATTCCGCCCAAGACTATCAAGCGACACGCTCTGATGGAGCTGACTCCGGTTATTGTGGGTGAGAATCAAATTCTCGAATTGCCCTCAATCGAAATAAACTCGTCGAAATACTCCGAAGCCCCCTACTCTATTCCCCGCAAACTTGTAAAACACGGAGCAACTATCAACTATCGCGAACGATTCCCTTATGCCGAGTGGATGGCAAATTCGAACACCTATCTGCGCGGACTATCAATAAAGAGTTCGGGACGAGATGTGGTAATGGATCGGCAGATTGCCCGAGGCGTATACACGCCACACAAAGCTGCACAAAAGGTTTGTCCTACGGCTAAGGAGCAATGCGATAAAATGCCCGTTCAACGCGTAGTATCCGTTTCAAAGAGTGGTTGCGCGCATTTCAACTACACGATCAACAGTGCAAAGATCAACCCCAATCTCGATGAAAATGCACAAAATCTAAAGGCCATTGAGAATTTATTGACTTCGGTACTGAGCGACACATCAAAGCATATTGTTTCGATTATAGTCATTGCCGAATCCTCGCCCGACGGTACATACTCGAAAAATCTGGCATTGGCTCAACAGCGTGCTGCGGAACTGAGTTCGTACATCAAGTCGCACTGCGGTTGTCAGGTACCCGCAAATGCCATAAAGTCTGACGGTCGCGTAGCTCAGTGGAAAGAGGCTATTCCTCTGGTCGAACAGCTCTCGATTCCTGCCTCACAAAAGAATAAGATCATCGAAATCATTCGCAACTGCACAGACCAGGCACACTGCGAAAAGATGCTCAGAGCACACGCCGACCTCTACAACATTCTGAAACGTGATGTGTTGCCCCAACTTCGTGATGCGACATACACCGTAAACTACATTCAAAACATCTATTAAGCTATGAGAATCAAGACCGGCTCTGGCACCTCAATCGGACTACTAACATTGTGTGCAATATATTCTGTTTCAGTTGTAATATCGTTGCCCGGACTCGCCATCTCACCAATACTCGGAGAGTTGGAGCACGTATTCCCACACGCAACACAATTTCAACTGCAATTGTTGGCAACAATCTCGTCGCTCGTTGTGATACCTTTCATATTATTAAGTGGTCGATTATCGATAAATCGCGACAGAAAAACTATATTGATTATCGGTTTGGGACTTTTTCTGCTTAGTTCGATACTCTACCTGCGAGCAGACTCGATTGAATCACTACTCTGGATAAGTGTCCTGTTGGGTGTCGGTGCCGGTATGATTATACCTCTATCCAAAGGACTTATTGCCATATACTTCAGCGGTGAACAACGTCAGCGTCAGCTGGGCATTTCGTCCGGAGTTACGAACACCTCTCTGGTTCTTGCTACGATTATTACGGGCGAGTTGGCAGATATTGATTGGCATTGGGCATTTCTGGTCTATATGTTTTCTCTCGTGTCACTTGTACTGATATTCACACTCAAGCCCAATCGGGAACCTCAACTCCCGAACGAGACACTTGACCGAATCAAATCGGAAACACCCACGCCCATACCTCACGACTCAATCCGAGAGTCGACACAGGCCACTGCACAATCCACCCACTTCCGAATCCCGTGGGCACTGATGTGGTTCTACTTCACGCTGTGTGTAATGGTTTTGGCAATCCCGATTGAATTGTCGCTATTTCTCGAGCAGCTAAAAATAGGTACCTCAGCCGATAGCGGCACACTCATCGCAGCATTCTTTCTTGCCATAACCATACCCGGATTCACGTTGAGTTACTTCATCAAATGGTTGGGCAAATGGATAAACATCATTTCGACACTGATGATTGTTGTCGGAATTGGGATATTTCTGATATCGCACAATTTGTGGGCACTGGCTGCGGGAGCCATCTTGTCAGGCTTCGGCTACGGCATAATGCAACCGATGGTCTACGAAAAGGCAGTACAAGGTGTGTCGAAACACCGTGCAACATACTCATTGTCGTGGGTTATGACGATGAACTACCTTTCGATTATTTTCTACCCCGTAGCCCTCAAGTGGATAGACAACATCTTTACTACGCAGTCGGTTTATATCCCGTTCATTTTCAGTTTTATCATCTCGGCCGTAATGCTTATACTGACCATTGTTCGCCACAATCACCGAATAGTGGGTACAGCTAACAGTGTTCAATAAAAACGACTACAAATCCGTGGTGTTACTACGGATTTGTAGCCCTCTTTTTATTCCATCATATGAAATTCATATCCCGATAGTAGTACATACATCGTCGCACATACTCGTATGTACAGGCGAAGTGTTCGGTAGCCGACCACATCGCATCAAGTTTTCCGACGCCACTCTCCACCTGATTATTCACAAAGTTTCGGATTACGGCCACTTTGCACATAGTCGGTTCAATGAGTCCCATTTCCACCAGCAGTTCAAATGTTTTTTCTATATCTGCTCCGGCATATTTCGAACTGAAAATTGCCAGAAATTCTTTCTCGTAGGTAGTCATTTGTGTGGGATTTTAGTTTATTACAAAAAAAGTACATTGAGTTGATTTGTTCTGTCGCGGATCAAATGGCTCAACTTCCAGCAGTCGGCATTTGAGAGTCTCACCACCAACCTCGAGCAGAAATGTCGAACGAAGATCTGCTACCTCATTTGGCATTGACAACATCTCAACATCGGCAGGTGTCAGTCGGATATTCATCTTCAAGATGCGCCCCGAGTTAATTTGTCGATACATATTGTCGTAGAACTGATGCAGACCACGCTGCCCTTCGTAGTCGTCAAAACAGAGAGTCATTCCCTTCTGCACCAACACATCTGAATCATCACACAGCACGCTATTGTATTCCGAGTCCACATTCCCCGACAAGCCCGTCAGATGAAATGCTGCCAAAGGATAACTCGTAATCCCGGCCGGCCAACCCCAACGTTCACCCGTGAGCAGTGGGCACATTCCCAGATAGCGCACCACCTTCGGAGCTACAAACATATCGCCATCATTTGGCACTCCATATCTCAGTCGATCTCCTACATTAATCAGATGTGCACTCTGCGCCGAGGGCACTACCGACGCATTACCCCGAGTAGGCGTAAACAGCGGGTTGAGCTCTACCGACTCGCCCTCATCTGCTAATCGATTCTGCACCTCCACGCGCCAACGGGCAAACTTTTTCTTATTATCTTCATTCCAACGGGCTACTGCACCATCACCATCTTGGTAGAGATAAGTCATCGTGCGGCTGAGCGAATCACCGGCCTCACTTAAGGTTATTTCAGAGTTGGTATCTTGTTTTTCTCGCCAATCGACCGTACTGCCCGAAGCATAGAACGCATCATACGGCTCGATCAAAATTTTTCGACATATCCGATCGGTATAAAACCTCAAGTTAAACATTTGGGCTACGGCACCAAAGAGAGCCGACTGATATACCCCATCGTGAGCCATCAGCGTTTCGGTTGAGATTTTGCTACCCACACTTGGCGACTCTCCGAAGATTGGCCTCAAACGCGTAGTAGAGAGCAGGCGAAACGTAGTTGCAGAGTCATACCCCGAAAAATAAATACCATCAAATCGTATTATTTCGCCAGCGCTGCGCAGTTTTGGCTGGCTGCGCAACTTGACGCAAACCTGCACCACTCCATTGTAATCGGCCGAATCATATAGTGCCCAACCATCTGTAACGTGAGTGTAACTTGTTCCATTGGTCGAGATCTCGACTCCCACCGAGGCAATATACTCAGAACGAAAGAGGTAGACATAATCGTAATTTACGGACAGCAGTTCAATCGTTCCCGAGTCGTATGTTATGCGCATTCTCACTTTGTAATCTGCAACAAGACTACACCTCAAGATCATCGTTCCCTTGAAGTGCGTCGAATTGTTCAGCACGGGTACGGTATTTGGCACCGTAAATGAATATGTCAATCCGTCATCAAGACAGACCGTATCGTATGTTCGCAACCTCTCGACCGACTCGACCGTAAATCCACACTCGTAGCGCAACTCATACTCAAAGCCGATTACAGCTTGCTCGCTCGGAACAAAAACTATTTTACCGTCAAGCATCTGGAAACAGCCTCCGTTGTTGTAGAATGTAATATCATCGTGGCTGTCAGCCGACTCGACAATGTTTCCAACATTTGCACCCGTCGAACGACTTGGATTTGCAAAAATCCATTGGTCAGCCTCAACCGACAGAACTGCCGAATCAGAAAGGCGCCCTGCATTAAATGCCATTCTACTCTTCAGCAGTTCTGAATTGGTTGAAGGGTAATTGCCACTCATATATAGCGATTGAAAGAATCCCGACTCAAAAAACTTCGACTCGATAGTATATCCCGACTCGGCAGCAATGGCATGCAGTGCAGCCGCAATATTGATAAATGGGTGGTAATTCTCAATGGTCAGTGCCATAATCGGAGTTGAACTCGAAATGTCAAATTGGAATTTGAAACGGTCGCGCTGCACGGGCAAAAAGGCGAACGGCACGGGATTGCTCCACGAATCTCTAATTACCGCATCGGTCAGTTCTGCTTGGTACCCAATTGCAATATCCTTCATCAGAGCCTTTGCCGAATGGTGTTTCCAGCGTTCAGTTTGCGGTTTCAGCACTGCGACATAGAACTGCGCACCTGCCGAGTTGGAAATGACACTCTCCAGAAACAAATTGCCTTCATAAACTGTAAACGATTGGACTTCTATTCTACCATAGTGTTCCGTATCGTTAAATCGCTCGGCAGAGAATATCTGGTCGGTGTGGCACATTGCAGCGCGGTTTGCTGGCGTAGCCGGAATACGAAGCCTGATAGACTGACCTTTGACTATCTCCTCGGGCGATGTAACCTGCTCGACTCGCAGCCCGATTTTCAAATCTTCACAAATTGCCGATTCAATCTCCTTTGAATCTATAAATAACTTAAACATAGTTCACGGTAATTAAATTGTAGTTAGAGATTCGGGCAGAGTCACGTTTATTACGATTCGTTGCATTTGCGCCGTCTTTATTTCGACCTTATCCGTTACTACCTTAACAGGTAACATTTGTTCATCTTTGACTAACCAGACCTGCTCGGCAGAGATTATTTCAGAGAGCCATTTCACCACTACACCATCTTCTGGTTCGGAGGTCAGTGACAGTGTTGTACAGCGTTCATCAGCACTACACACCTCTGCAGACACCGAGTCGAACGGGTGGGATTCTATTGCGCCAAAACCATTGAGCCACTTGAGCGACACCCGTTCATCGGCATCATTCAACAATAGGTACTCCACATATTGCACCGCATCTCCAACGGAAATCTTCAATCGGAATGTCATCGTAGCAGTTTCGCACCCAACCATTTGGATAATTTTTCGGGCATTGACTACAACCGACACTACACCGCTGGCTGCGGGCAGCGCTCCCCACTCATAACTCGCAGTGGTAGAGCCGCCGGTCATCACCTCTATTTCGGCGCTCACGCTCTGTCCATCTACCAGCAAGTCAATCTGTTCGCAGCCGTTTCGATAGATAATTTTGGGTTCGGGTATTTTATTCAGTAGCGAGCCCTCCTCCGAGTCAAATTTGGCATATAAAAGTGGGATAGCCTGCGACTCAACACTCTGCGTACCACTTTCGGCAGCTATTTTCACGATTACTACACGGTCATTATTTAGAAAAACATTTGGCGACTCTGCACCACAGGGTACAACTCGCAACAAGTGTCCCCAATATGGTGCAACATTAACCTTGAACGATTCACACTCAGCGAATTTTTTCACACCGACGGGGCTCCCATCAGAATTGATTATCTTTATCTCGGTAGGGTCGACACTCTCAGGACGTATCTCAAAGATGGCGTTCGACTGCATAGACGCAAAGCGTTTGGGCGAATTGATAATTTGCATATCGTTGTTAATAAATTTGTTTAGAAAATGTGTATTTATTGTTCAAATACTTTACAACAATTAGTTATTCATTTGATAATAAAGATATTTACAAATTGTTCAAATGTTCAGTAATTATATGAACGTATGTTCACAATCTGACACCGTAACTCCCAACCTAATTCTCACCGAGCGTTCACCATACCTTGTCAACGGTACACTGACCGGCTCAATGCCTCTGACCGAACTGCGCTCTACGGAACGATGTTTCGCAACCTCGGCAACAAACTTGCCCATAACGTCCACCATCTTACAAATTTGTTCATCTTCGGTTTCAATGAACTCGATGTAGTACAATTCGAGTTCATACAGAGCCTCGCTATCAAACGTACCATCAACGTGACTGACAGTCGGGGGCAGAATCCATAGCGAACGCGGTTCGAGTGCAGTTGTTGCAATCAGACTTTTATCTCCCAAGAATGTGGAGATTCCCATATTAGAAGCAATCTCATCTATTGCCTCGAGAAGTTTTGATGTTCTCATTTCAGTTATTGTTTATATGTTGATAATCTTTTTCACAGAATGTTGATTAATGTTTATAACATTTTTTCACCATTGATTATTAACACGTTATATATGTTAATAATTTTTTATTGATTTAATAACCTTTATCAAATCGTTAATTTCGCGCGAGACGTTCGAGCTGCGCATTGTTGATAACTTGTGGCGAGCACGCTCCTTCGTCAGCGCAAAGGACAACTCGTGAGCGTGGTTCAAAATATTAATCAGATTTTCGGTCAGGTCGCCTAACGACGCGTTTTCAGAGTGTGTAATTTCGGGGTTGTTTACCATAATTTTATTGTTTTTAGGGTTATTGTATCTTTTCAAAATTGCAATAAAATTACAATGCATTCTACAATATATATTACAAATAATTGCAATAAATTCTATTACAAGTGACTTTATGACTCAAAATTCGACCTAAATTGCAGATAAAAGCGACTTTATACACTATTTTCCCCCAGCATTGAGATTCATATACAATGTACTACACTTGAATAATCGCCATTTATTCGGCTGAACGTAGAATATCAATGCTACTTTTTTGTAACTTTGTCGCTCGGTATATTTTATCGAATTTCAATATAACGACATAACCTCAAAACGCAGAGATATGAAACGTGAATCAAACGGCAGACGCGCTACAAATTCCGTCTGGGTCGGCAACCTTCCACTTGGCAGCCGCTTCCCAATCCGAGTACAATCAATGACCAATACCGACACTCTAGACAGCGAGGGTTCGGCTGCGCAGGCACGCCGAATTGCAGAGGCGGGCGGCGAGATTGTACGATTCACAGCACAGGGAGCAACACAGGCTCGCAACTTGAGCGAGATACGCCGACTGCTTGATGAGTCGGGCTGTAGAATCCCAATGGTAGCCGACATACACTTCAATCCCGAGGCGGCATTCGAAGCTGCTTGCCGAGTGGAAAAGGTAAGAATCAACCCCGGCAACTTCATCGACCCGAGAGCCCACTTCGCCAAGGTCGAATACACCAATGAGGAGTACGCTCAAGAACTGGAAAAACTCGAAGAGCGTTTTATCAAATTACTGAACATCTGCCGCGAGCACCGCACTGCTCTGAGAATCGGTGTGAATCACGGCTCGCTGAGCGACCGCATTATGACTCGCTATGGAGATACGCCCGAAGGTATGGTCGAATCGGCGATGGAATTTCTCAGAGTCTGCAAAAAGGAGCATTTCGACAACGTAGTGGTGTCGATGAAGTCGAGCAACGTTACGGTAATGGTTTCGGCATATCGACAACTTGCCGAGGCAATGGCAAGTGAGGATATGTACTACCCGCTGCACCTCGGCGTAACCGAGGCAGGCGACGGCAGACAGGGTCGTGTGAAATCGTCTGTCGGAATCGGCACACTGCTGGCTGAGGGTTTGGGCGACACGATTAGAGTTTCGCTCACCGAGGCTCCCGAAGCCGAAATCCCCGTAGGCAGACTGCTGACAGACTATATCGAATCAAAAGGCCGCAGAGCAAGAACTGCTGCAATAAAATATTCAAGCACAGAGTGCGGCAATGTCGGCGGAGACAATCTGCCCGTAGTCGTGGGCGTAGACCTGCAACCTAACGACCCTCGCCTTTCTGACGGCTCGATTTTGATTTGCCAATCGGGAAATCCACAAAAATTCATTGAGGAGTCGCGTGCAAGTGGCGACACCCGACCAATTATATTGAAACTGAATTACAATGAAAATAATCTCGAATTGCTGCAGATAAAGGCGTCGGTTGATGCTGGCGGAGTGCTGCTTGATGGTTATGCAGATGGTCTGTGGATTGAGAATTCGGGCGACATCGCAACTGAAGAACTGACCGAACTCGCACTCGAGATATTGCAAACCGTGCGCCGCCGATTCTCACATATCGAGTACATAGCCTGCCCCGGTTGCGGCAGAACACTCTTCGACCTGCAACAGACTCTGGCAAAAGTAAAGGCAGCAACGGCTCACCTCAACGGGCTGAAAATCGCAGTAATGGGTTGCATAGTGAATGGTCCGGGCGAGATGGCAGATGCCGATTTCGGCTACGTCGGAGCAGCTCCGGGCAAGGTCACCCTCTATCGCGGCACACAGGTCGTCGAGCGCAATATTCCACAAGAGGAGGCCGTAGCGCGACTGCTGGCACTGATAGAAAAACAGTAATAACATACGACCTCAACCCGATACATAATGGAGTGAATTTTGTATTGAAATATACAAGGTTCACTTTATTATTTCGGGAGAGATGCAACGCTATGGATTCTACATTTCGATACTGAAGCTCCGTCGGGCATTCGGAGTCATATTCGTATTGATACGCAATGGAATTATCGAATTTTTCTCACGCACACCCGTAGGCAAACATTTGGCTCGCCGAGCAATAGGCCGCAACCGTACAGCTGCGTACACTCACACCACAGCCGAACGCGTCAGAATAATAATCGAAGAACTCGGCCCGACATACATTAAATTCGGGCAGATTCTGGCAGAACGTCCCGATATAATATCCGAAAGATTCATTCAGCAGTTTAAGTTACTGCAATCTCAGGCACAACCCTTTGACGATGCAGATGCACGAGTGATTATTTCAGATGAGTTGCGGGCACCCATCGAGCAGATATTTTCGTCATTCACTGATAAATGTGTAGCCTCGGCCTCAATCGGACAGGTCTATCACGCCACGCTGCGCGAAGATGGCAATAATGTTATCATCAAGGTACAACGTCCCAATGTCGAACACAAAATACGCACCGATCTATATATAATGCGCCACCTTGCGCGCAAGATATCAAACCGATACCCAGAGATGCGGGCGATAAACCTGAGCGCACTCGTCGAGGATTTTGCCCAGGGCATTCTGATGGAACTCGACTACCGCAACGAAGCGAAACACACCCAGCGCTTCAGAGAGATATTTCATAGTGATGCGACGGTTTACATTCCACGAATCTATCACGCCTATACAACCCGCAGAATATTGGTCTACGAACGCATCGTGGGCATCACGCCCGACTGCGCACAATCGCTTACCGATGCACAACTCAACCCACGTACTGTAGCTACAAATGGTGCGAATGCAATGATGAAGATGATGTTCGAACACGGATTTTTCCACGCCGATCCCCACCCCGGAAACCTCTTCGTTTTGGAGGATAATGTAGTTGCATTTGTCGATTTCGGAATGGTCGGCACGCTCCGACCTCGGGATATTGAATTTCTGGCATCATTTGCATTGGGTTTTGCTACGCAGGACAGTCGACTGCTGGCAAATTCACTGATGAAATTGTGCGACATAAAGTATTTCGACCGAATGGACGAACTCGAATTCGACCTCAATCGACTGATGCTCAACACCAACGAAATGACCATTGCCCAGCTTGACATTGCTCGCAACATTCAAGAGGCAGTCGGCATAATAATCAAATATGATTTTCACATTCCGCAGGGCATTTTTATGCTCATCAAATCGCTGAGTACCATACAGAGAGTTGGCGAACGACTCGACCCCGAGCTATCGCTGGCACCGCTGATAATACCCCACGCCAAAGAGGTTTTGAATCGCAAATTTTCGTTAAAGAAAATCACGACAATAGTTGGAGATACTGCAAAGGATTACGCGAAGATGATTCGCGAACTGCCGAGCGACATCAGCGAAATAATGTACAAATTGAAGGAGGGCAAGATCCACCACGAAATACACCTCGACGGACAGACCGTGCTGATGAAGACACTGAGAATGATGAGTCTGCGCGTAGCATACGTTCTGCTGCTCATCGGAGCCTTCATCGGATCTGCGCTGTTGATTTCCGTAACCGACGAAAAGGCATTCGGCAAATTCATTCTCTATTTCAGTTCGGCACTAATGATAACCTTGCTGATTAAGTGGATTTTCAAACGACGATAGCCAATATTACAGTACATCAAAAGACCTCTGAAGCGATTCAAGAAATTGAGCAGCCTCTCCTCCGTCCATCTGAACGTGGTGAAACTGAAACGAAATAGGCAGCGTGGTCTTCAACCATCTCTTTCGGTACCTACCCCACATTACCATAGGATTAGAAAAGAGGTCTGTGTATTGATTCACAATGCAGTCGAGTTCCGTAGCCACTACTGCCGACGTACCCACTATCATATAATCCTCATTGAAAACACTTTCACAAGAAGTTTTAACCAATTGGGTCATTCTGATGTAATCGGCATTGAACTGCTCTAAACTATCAACAAAAGGTATATCACAAGAATTTATACCACCTCGGTCATTATTCACTATCACATTGACAGCAAGTCTGTCATATTTGAAAAGTTTTCCATTTTCAGGAATGACAAAAAACTCCTTAATCTGACACGCAGCTCGCCCTATGCACCAGCACAGCAGCATATTCAACTTCAGTCCTCTCTTTTTAGCGACTCTGCGCACGCGTGTAATGTCAAACGTTTTGGTGAGAGTCACCATCGGCATCGGAGATTTAATCCACAAATTGAACGCCTCCTCTCGACCGCTATCTTTAGGATTGATTTCCTGTTTCATATTACTTCAAACATATTTTTTCACACCAATTTTCTCATTTGTACTTCCTCGTACTCTCATATTATTTTCTCACCAACACTCTCATACTCACCTTCACACCCCACCTTGAAAACAAAAAAGCGATTGCCTTATTGACAACCGCTTTTTTGGGTGGGTGATCGGGATCGAACCGACTACCTTCTGGACCACAATCAGACGCTCTAACCGAGTGAGCTACACCCACCATCTTACGTCAATTTAAAAAACACAAAGGCTTATGAAACCCTTTTGTGCGTGCAAAGGTATATCAAATTTTCAAACTTGCAAAATAATTACGATATTTTTTCGAAAAAATATTTTTCAGATAAGTTTCTACACTGAGCGAGAAAGTACGATTAGTAAAAAAGCGAGCAAAAATTGAGATTATTCCAAAAAAAATTATTATCTTCGCAGTCGCGATTTTGTGTGACAATACTAAAGATATTTGACACACAATTGTTTAACACTCACTTTTCAAGAATAAAAAATTATGAAACTTGACGTTGTTTTGGGGCTCCAATGGGGTGACGAGGGTAAAGGTAAAGTTGTAGACGTTCTTACCCCTAACTATCGTGTAATCAGCCGATTCCAGGGCGGCCCAAATGCAGGTCACTCACTGAAGTTTAACGGGCTAAGCTATGTTCTTCACACTGTTCCGTCGGGAATATTCCGAGATGAATCAATCAATATCATCGGCAACGGAGTGGTGATAGATCCTGTAATTCTCCTCGAAGAAATCGAAACCATCGAGAAAGAAAACATAGATGTAAAGAAAAAACTTCTCATCTCGAAAAAGGCCCACCTTATCATTCCGACACATCGCATTATGGACGCTGCATCGGAAGCTGCTAAGGGCAAGACCAAAATCGGTTCGACTCTCAAGGGAATCGGCCCGACATATACCGATAAAGTCGGCCGTAATGGCCTCAGAGTTGGCGATTTACAGAGCCCAGACTTTAAGGAAAAATACGATACACTGAAGGCTCAACACCAACGCGCACTCAAACAGTTCGAATTCGAATATGACATCACAGAGTATGAACGTCGCTGGTTCGAAGCCGTCGAAAAACTCAAAGAATTACAATTCATTGAAAGCGAACACCTTATCAATAAATATCTGAACGAAGATGTGGCCGTTTTGGCAGAAGGAGCACAAGGCTCGCTATTGGATATTGACTTCGGAACATACCCATACGTTACATCTTCAAACACAGTATGTGCCGGAGCTTGCACCGGTTTGGGCGTAGCACCAAACAGAATCGGAGAAGTTTTCGGTATTTTCAAAGCATACTGCACACGCGTGGGTAGTGGACCGTTCCCGACAGAACTCAATGACCAAACAGGTGATTTGTTGGCAGAAATTGGCCGCGAATTCGGCTCGACTACGGGAAGAAAGCGTCGTTGCGGTTGGCTTGACCTCGTAGCGCTCAAATACGCAGTTATGGTAAACGGCGTCTCAAAGTTGATTATGATGAAGACCGACGTGCTCAACACAATGGAGACCATCAAGGCTGCAGTAGCATACAAAATCAACGGCGTGGAAACAACCGAATTCCCATACGAACACGAAGCTGAAATCGAACCTATATATAAGGAGTTCAAGGGTTGGAATTGCGACATCTGCGAAATGCAATCTTATGACGAGTTTCCGAAAGAACTGAAAGAGTACATCGAATTTATCGAGCAGGAGGTTGGAATTCCTATTTGGATTGTTTCAATCGGAGCAGACAGAAAAGCAACCATCTTCAGATAATAAATGGTGAATCTGTTCAGTTTATTAAGTTAAGAATTAAGAATCAGAAAAATAACATAAAAAGAGTTTTATATGAGAAAGAATGTACGTCTCTTCGGAGTAATGTTGATGGCAGTTGCTACATTGACAAGCTGTTCAAATATGAACAATACAGGTAAAGGTGCACTTATCGGCACAGGCGGTGGAGCTTTGTTGGGCTCGATTATCGGCGGTATCGCTAATGGCGGTAAAGGTGCAGCCGTAGGCGCAGCAATCGGCGCAGGTGTAGGCGCGGGTACAGGCGCAATCATCGGCAGAAAGATGGATAAACAACAAGCTGAATTGGCAAAAATCGAAGGTGCAAAGGTTGAAGCAATCACAGATAAGAATGACCTTCAGGCTATCAAAGTTACTTTCGCAGACGGTATCTTGTTCAATACCGGTAAGAGCACATTGAGCGAGACATCTCGTAGCGCATTGAGCGAATTCGCAGCATCACTCAAAGCAAACCCCGGTACCGATGTGACAATCTATGGACATACCGATAACACCGGTTCGCGAGCAATCAACGAAAAATTGTCTCTGGAACGCGCAAATGCTGTAGTAAACTACTTGGTGGGCAATGGTATCGCACGTAGCAGATTCACTGCAGAAGGTCTTGCATACGACCAACCCGTAGCAGACAACTCTACTGCAGCAGGTCGCGCTCAGAACCGCCGCGTTGAAATCTTCATCACAGCAAGCAAAGAGATGATTCAACAGGCTAATAACGAAGCAAATAAATAATACCACTCAAGCAGAGGTATTCGCAAATAAGGAAATTTTAAACTAATTCTATAATTTATGAATAAACCGTTAAGAATCTTGGTACTGGCAAAGCAAGTACCCGATACCCGTAACGTCGGTAAAGACGCTATGAAAGAAGACGGTACAATCAATCGTGCGGCTCTTCCGGCAATCTTTAACCCAGAGGACTTGAATGCTCTGGAACAAGCTCTGAGATTGAAAGACTCAATTCCGGGTTCAACCGTTGAAATCTTGACTATGGGTCCATCTCGTGCAGCAGAAATTATCCGCGAAGGATTGTTCCGTGGTACCGATGGTGGTTATGTATTGAGCGATAGAAAATTTGCAGGCGCAGATACGCTGGCAACTTCATACGCATTGTCTTGTGCTGTAAAAACAATCAACCCTGATATCATTATCGCTGGTCGTCAGGCTATCGACGGCGATACTGCGCAAGTAGGTCCTCAGGTAGCAGAAAAATTGAACTGGCCTCAGGTTACCTATGCAGAAGAAATCGTATCGTGCCAAGACAATCTGTTGACAATCGTTCGCCGTCTTGAACACGGCATCGAAAAGGTTACCTGCCCGATGCCAGCAGTAGTTACTGTAAACGGTTCGGCTGCAGAGTGCCGTCCTCGCCACGCAAAATTGGTGATGAAGTACAAACACGCTCTGTCTAAGACTGAAGTTGCAGAGTTGGCAACCGACAACTACAAAGAGTTGCGCGAACAACGTCCATATTTGGCAATCACAGAATTGTCTGCAGCAGACGTTCCTGCTGACGAAAACCAACTCGGTCTGTTGGGTTCACCGACCAAAGTAAAGAAAATCGAGAACGTAGTATTCCAGGCTAAAGAGGCAAAACGTCTGACTTCAAGCATTGAGGATATAGATTCTCTGATGCAAGACCTTATTTCAAACCACACACTCGGATAGTACTATGAACAACATATTTGTATATTGCGAAAATGAAAATGGTCGCATTGCCGACGTAAGTCTTGAACTGCTGACCAAAGCAAGAGAACTCGCCAATACACTGGGTTGTAAGGTCGAAGCCCTCGTACTCGGTACAAACCTCGGTGGCGTAGAAAAAGAATTGGCATCTTATGGTGCAGATATCGTATGGATTGGCGAACATAAAGAGATGGCTCCGTATCGCACACTGCCCCACGCTGCGGTAGTATGCGGTTTGTTCCGTCAAGAAGAACCACAGATTGCGCTCTTCGGTGCTACAACCGTAGGTCGCGACCTCTGCCCTCGTATCTCATCAGCATTGCATAGCGGTCTGACTGCAGACTGTACATCGCTCGAAATCGGCGACCACACTGATGCTAAGTCAGGTAAAAACTACGAAAACCTGCTCTATCAGATTCGTCCGGCATTCGGCGGTAACATCATCGCTACGATCATCAACCCCGACCACCGTCCTCAAATGGCTACAGTGCGCGAAGGTGTGATGAAAAAGACTCAAATCGAAAACCCACAACCTGCTGAAGTTAAAGTGGTAGATGTTGAAAAATATCTCCAACCTTCAGACCTCGTGGTTAAGATTATCGAACGCCAAATCGAAGAACGTAAACTCAATATCAAAGGTGCTCCGGTAATCGTAGCCGGTGGTTATGGTATGGGTTCAAAAGAAAACTTCGAAATTCTTCACGAATTGGCAAACTTGCTTGGCGGTGAAGTCGGCGCATCACGTGCTGCGGTAGACGCAGGCTTTACTGAACACGCTCGCCAAATCGGCCAAACAGGTACAACAGTACGTCCTAAACTCTTTATTGCGTGCGGTATCTCAGGTCAAATTCAACACACAGCCGGTATGAGCGAATCATCTATGATTATCTCAATCAACACAGACCCAGATGCTCCGATTAACAAAATTGCAGACTACGCTATCTGCGGCGATGTTATGGACGTAATCCCGAAACTTATCAAGTCTTACAAACAAAACTCGAAATAAACTATGGCTAACTTTTTTCTTGATAATAAAGACCTGCAATACCAACTGCGCCACCCGTTGATGCGCAAAATCGTGGAGCTTAAGGAACGTGGGTTCGAAGATAAAGATAAATTTGACTACGCTCCCGTTGATTTCGAGGACGCGATGGAAAATTATGAAAAGGTGTTGGAAATTGTCGGCGGTATCTGCGGCGACGTTCTGGCTCCGAACGCAGAAAGCGTAGACCACGAAGGTCCGCACGTTGTTGATGACCACGTAGTATATGCTGAAGGTACTCAACGTAACCACCAAGCGCTGATTGACGCTGGTGTTTATGGCATCGCACTGCCACGTCAATATGGCGGTTTGAACTTCCCGATGGTACCTTACGTTATGACTTGCGACCTTATCTCAAGAGCAGATGCTGGTTTTGCTAACATCTGGGGTCTGCAAGACTGCGCAGAAACACTCAACGAATTCGCAAGCGAAGAACAAAAACAAGAGTTCCTGACTCAAATCCAATACGGTAAGACTTGCGCTATGGACCTGACCGAACCAGATGCTGGTAGCGACCTTCAAAAGGTTATGTTGCGTGCAACTTGGGACGAAGAAAAGGGTACTTGGTTGTTGAATGGTGTGAAACGATTCATCACTAACGGCGATGGTGATATCTCATTGGTATTGGCTCGTAGTGAAGAGGGCACAACAGACGGACGTGGTTTGTCAATGTTCGTTTACGACCGCAAACATATGGCAGTTAAGGTTCGCCGTATCGAAAACAAACTCGGTATCAAAGGCTCACCGACTTGCGAATTGGTATTCACAAACGCTCCGGCACAATTGGTAGGCTCACGCAAGATGGGTCTTATCAAATATGTAATGTCGTTGATGAACTCGGCTCGTTTGGGTATCGGCGCTCAGAGTGCCGGCGTCTGCGAAGCAGCTTACCGCGAAGCTCTGAAATATGCTCACGAACGTGAACAATTCGGTCACCCGATTATCGAGTTCCCGGCAATGTACGAAATGCTGACAAATATGAAGGCAAAGGTTTATGCTACTCGTGCATTGTTGTATGAAACAACTCGTTTCGTTGACATCTACAAAGCATACTCACACATTTCGAACGAGAGAAAGCTGACTCCGGAAGAAAAAGACGAAATGAAGCAATATCAAAAACTCGCAGACGGTTACACTCCGCTGTTGAAGTTGATGTCAAGTGAATACTCAAACTCATTGGCATACGATTCATTGCAAATCCACGGTGGTTCAGGCTTTATGAAAGACTACCCCATCGAACGTATCTTCCGTGATGCTCGTATCACAACAATCTATGAAGGAACATCTCAATTGCAGGTCGTAGCTGCAATCAAGGGTGTAACTACAGGATTGTATGCTGCACAGATGGAAGAGTATGAAAAGAGCGCACCGAAGGCAGAAATGCAACACTTGATGGATACATTGATTCAAATGCGCGAACAATATCAACAAGCAGTTGATGCAGTTCAAGGTCTGAACGATGGCAAGTTGTTGGATTTCCACGCACGTCGTCTAGTAGAAATGGCAGGTCACATCATTATGGGTCACTTGTTGTTGCACCAAGCAAGCGAAGTTGAAGAGTACGTAATCTCAGCTGAAACATATATCAAAGAGGGTAAAACTTTGAACACTGCTCGTTGGGAATATATCCGCGACTTCAAACCGGAACAGATCAATATGTTCGAACACATCAAAGGTGAGTTCAACGCATAAAGTTCTATAATTCCGAAACAAAGAGCCTGGCTACTGAGTGGTCAGGCTCTTGTTATTATGCAGAGTTATCAACACAAATATTGAGTTATAATCAGCTTATCAACACTTAATAAACAGGTTGTGAACAAATTTTTGAAATACTTGAAGTAGAGTTTTGAAAAAGAATAAAAAAATAGTATTTTCGCACTCACAATATGGTATATTATTGAAGATGCTATGATAAGGAACCTCAGGGAGTTATTTACCGAAGGAATCTGGGAAGGCGCTGAAGAAGATTTTTCTTCGAAAAGACACTTTTGGCTTGTTCGACAACTCAGAATGGTTTTATACACAGCGCGCAGTTACCGAACACACAAGATACCCGTGCGTTCGGCAGCCTTGACTTACTATACCATTATGGCAATTGTACCTTTAGCAGCACTCGCATTTGCCATCGCTAAAGGATTCAACCTCGAGGATAAGGTCATTCTCTACCTTACTACGGAGTTTGACAAGTACAGCGAAATAATCGAACAAATCATACAATTCGGACTGAGCGTACTCGAGCGTACAAGCGGTGGACTTGTCGCGCTGGTGGGTATCGGAGTGCTGTTGTGGGCAATAATCCGAATGTTTTTCAACGTAGAGAATGCTTTCAACGAAATATGGGAGGTCAAACGCAAACGTGGCGTGGTGAGAAAATTCACCGACTATATGGCTCTGATATTCCTTATCCCTATTTTGTTGATTATCTCCGTAATGCTTTCAATCTACATCAAAGAGTTTGCGGCAGATTTCGGATCGAAATACGGAATATCAAACTTTGTGGAGCTGCTGCTGAAATCGCTGCCCTATGTTGTATCGTGGATAACATTCTCGTTTCTCTACTACGTTATGCCCAGCACAAATGTCAAACCTTCGGGCGCAATCAAGGCTGGCATCATCACAGGTACCATATTGCAGATATTGCAGTTTGTTTATCTCAAATCACAAGGACTCGTTTCGGGATACAACGTGCTGTATGGTAGTTTTGCAGCCATTCCGTTGTTCCTGATTTGGATACAGTTGAGTTGGCTGATTATGCTTGTCGGTGCAGAACTGACCTTCGCATTCCAGAACGCAGACAAATACATCTACGAACGAATCGCGTCAAAGATGAGTTACGACTACCGCAAAAAGGTGATAGTAACCGTAATGTACTCTATTGTCCACAACTTCCTGAATAACAACGGGGAGGTTGCAGCAGATGACATTGCTCAATCTGAGAATTTGTCGGTGCGTCTGGTACGCGATGCTCTGTTCGAATTGGAAAAGGCAAACTTAGTCAAGGTGATAACCGTATCGGATAAGAAGAGTCGCTATTATGTTCCCGGAGTCGATGTCAGTACACTGACGGTCAGTGACGTGATTGAGCGAGTCGAACGTTCAGGAATTGCTCATTCGGGAATGAAAGAGGAGGGCGATCTTCAGAATGTTTCGGAAATTTTGGACAGTTTCTCGGAACATATCCACACACTTGATACAAATATCTTGATAAAGAACATTAAACCGGAGTAGCACCAGCAGGGATATGATTAAGCGAGTTGTACTAATAGGCGGGGGCGCTGTGGCCGAGGCTTTGGGCAGAAAGTTGTCTGAGGTAGGATTGTTGAGCGCAGTGTGGTGTCGCGACGGTAAACGTGCAGCAGAACTCGCAACAAACTTCGGAGTAGAATGTTGTGCCGACTTGGAGAGTGTTACAGACGCCGACCTCTACCTGATTTCGGTATCCGACCGCGCAATCGAACAGGTAAGCCAACAACTCAAAGTTCAGCCCGGCAGTTTGGTTGTACACACGGCAGGGAGTCGTTCGTCAGAGGAGATTCACTGCAAAGGCGCAGTCCGAGGTGTATTCTACCCGTTGCAGACATTCACAAAGGGGCGCAACGTAGATTTTGCCGAGGTGCCGATTATGGTCGAATCAGACGAACGCACCGAGGAACTTGTCGCCCTGGCAGAACAAATATCAAAGAATGTCATTCGGTCGAATTTCGAGATGAGACGAATGTACCATTTGGCAGCTATCTTTGCGTGCAATTTTGTCAATCGAATGTATGTTGCAGCGCAGGAGATAGCCCGAATCGGGGGTATCAACGCACAAATGTTGAATCCGCTAATTTCCGAGACTGCACAAAAGGCACTCGAGTCGCCCGACGCAAGAGCGTTGCAGAGCGGACCTGCAGCACGGGGCGATATGGCGACCATCGAGAATCACTTGTTGCTGCTCGAGCAGTTTGCTCCGCAGTGGCGCGATGTTTATGAATTGATTTCAAATAAAATAACCAATGAGAAACTTTAAGGAGGATATTGCACTGATTAAGGCATTCGCCTTCGACGTAGACGGAGTCTTCACCGATGGATCGCTTTCAGTCGGACTCGACACCGATTTTATCCGTACATACTACGCCCGAGACGGCTTCGCAGTGGTAACTGCAATCAAGCGCGGCTATAAAGTAGCCATCATAACAGGCGGTCGCGGAGAGAGCATCTCACGCCGATTCGGACTGATGGGAGTCGAGGATATCTATCTGGGTTGCAACGAGAAACTCCCAGCAATAGCCGATTTTATGCAAAAACACAACCTGTCGCCCGAAGAGGTAATGTACGTCGGCGACGACATTCCGGACGTAGCCCCAATGAAAGTTGTAGGAATGCCCGTATGCCCCAAAGATGCAGCAGTAGAGGTTAAGGCTATTTCACGTTATGTTTCTGGATTTCCTGGAGGACGCGGCTGCGTGAGAGATGTTGTGGAACAAGTTTTGCGTGCTCGCGACGATTGGTTCGACGGCACGACAGACGTTCCCTCAGTTTAGATTTAGTAATAAATAATTTAACAGATATATGAAATCTGGATTTGTAAACATAATAGGCAATCCGAATGTCGGGAAATCGACTCTGATGAATGCGTTGGTCGGCGAGCGATTGTCTATTATAACTTCAAAAGCACAGACTACTCGCCACAGAATTATGGGTATTGTCAATGGCGATGGTTTTCAGATTGTCTATTCGGACACTCCGGGCATCTTGAAACCCAACTACAAGTTGCACGAATCGATGATGCGCTTTGTCAATGGAGCATTGCGTGATGCCGACGTCATTCTGTATGTAACCGATACGGTAGAACAGCCAGACAAGCACGTCGAGTTCTTGGACAAACTCAAGATGACCGATATCCCCGTACTGCTGGTGATTAACAAGATTGACCTGACCGACCCCGAACGTCTGGAGCAACTTGTCGAATGGTGGCACAAGATGTTGCCTCAGGCAAAGGTTGTTCCCGTATCAGCAATACAGAGTTTCAATATCGGCGGTTTATTCGACAGGATTGTTGAGTTGCTACCCGAAGGCGAGCCCTACTACCCAGAGGATACGCTCACTGACCGCACAATGCGTTTCTTTGCATCTGAAATTATCCGAGAAAAAATCTTCCTCAACTACGATAAGGAGGTACCCTACTCTACGGAGGTAGTCATCGAGGAGTATAAGGAGTCGACTGCCATAGACCGCATCTCGGCACTGATTTACTGTTCTCGACAATCGCAAAAGGGCATTCTGATTGGACACCGCGGACAGATGCTGAAGAAAGTTGGCACCGAAGCTCGTATCGAACTCGAAAAATTCTTGGGCAAAAAGGTCTATCTTGAACTGCACGTCAAGGTGGGCGACGAATGGAGAAATAACGAAAAGATGTTGGATAATTTCGGATATAATCCCGAATAAATTTTCACTGAGAATTGTATCCCAATATTCACAACTATCTTGAAGCAATAACAGACAAATATGGTTCGTTCCGTACATTGAAATCGGTCTTGCTGCCGATAAACGAGTCGGGACGGCCATATATGATTTCAGGGAATTTCTCGGTCATATTCAAAGTGGTGATTGACGACTGCCCCAAGGCACTCAAATGTTATACCCGCCGCTGTTGCAGTTCCGCCTCAACCGAGAGAATTATTGCAGACTACCTCGCAGAACACCGCTCCAATGACACTCCGTTCGTACAATTCGAAGTACTTGAGAATGAGTTGTACGTATTTGACGACTATGGCAGAGGAGATTGGTATTCGGTCGTAGTGATGGATTGGATAGAGGGAGAAACATTGGGCTGTGCAATAAGGCGAGCCTGCAAGACGGGTGACCAATCGCGCATAAGGAGTCTGACTGCGGAGTTCGACCGTATGTCATTGTGGCTGAAGACACACAACTGCGCACACGGCGATCTTAAATTCGACAACATCGTGGTAGCTGACTCGGGCAAAATGTTGCTAGTCGATTATGACGGTCTGTTTGTTCCGGGTATCAATGCAAAATATTCCTGCGAATTGGGTACGCGCGATTTTCAACACCCACTGCGTGATATGCTCGAATTTGGCGAGCACATTGACGATTACTCGATAGTTGTCATCTCGACCACGCTGCACGCAGTAGCCGACTTTCCCGGCTTGTTCGGCGAGGCTGATTGGACTACCACTCCGCTGTTCGATGACCAAACAACCATAGACTACCTCACTGAGCAGTGGCTAAACTCGGGCAACACACATCTTGTGCAGTTAGTCGGTTTACTCGACACGCCGACTCCCGAGATTGATGATTTGCCATCACTACTGCGCAATATGGACACAAAACGAACGCCCATTGGCAAGTTGCAAATGTTTGGTCGGGCGGGCAAATTCGGATATGAAGATTCCGTGGGCGAGGTCATTGCTCCGATATTCGATATGGCAGAGGAATTCGTCGGCCAATACGCTTTAGTCCGATTCTCGCGCCGCACACTCATTATCAACACTCAAGGTAAGGTCTGTCTGGATTTGAGCCAATACAAATATGTAGAGATATATGAAGAAGCAGTTGTACGAGTCAGCTACGACTCCACAAACTGGGAATTCCTGAAAATATAAAGCTAACCAATCAAACTATGAATAAAGATAGAGGTACTTGTCGTAGGATTACTACGAAAACCCCTGCGGTATTTCTATTTATGTTAGATTTGTCGGGCTCGATGCTTGAGCAGATAAGATTCAACGGAAAGCTGAAGTCAAAATCCGAAGTGCTGTCCATAATGATGAATCGCATTTTGGGCGAGATACTCAATCGGTCACTACGCGAAAATGGTTACAGAGATTATTTCCGAATTGCAGTCTTCGGTTACTATGACAATAATGTAGTCCAACTCTTGGGCGATAAACCCGATTGCGAATTCCTCACACCTGCTCAGATTGACGCACTCGAAACAGATACAATCCATTACGAAGTTCCGCGCCTACTGCCCGACGGCCGCAACTATGTATCCACGCTCTCACAGCGCAGCTGGATAAAACCTCGCGCCGAGGGTAGCACTCCGATGTTGTTGGCACTGAACGAAGCGGCTCGCCTTATCCACTCGGAGTTGGGAAATGCACAGTCTGGCACACTGCCGCCTATGGTATTTAACATTACCGATGGCGAGAGTTCAGATGGTTCAGCGCTGGAGTTGCTTGCTGCAGCACAGAAAATCAAGACATTGAGAACCGAGCAAGGCGAAGTAACGTTGATGAACATTCACATCAGTTCCGACTCGGAGAGTGAATCGATACTCTTTCCGACGGACAAACGTGCATTCAACAACAACCGTTACGCCGAGTTGCTGTACGATATGTCGAGTTCGATGCCCGAGTGCTACAATCGAGATATCGCACAGATGAAGGGTTGCACTCCTGATACGCAATTCCGTGCGATGAGTTTTAACGCATCAATTTTTGAATTGTTCCAGATGCTGAGCATCGGGACAATCAGTTCCACATTTATTTGACAACTGCCCCCAAAGTTCCAAAGATGAAGATTTCGACTAATGATATTATAGATTCGCTAAAGTCTGTATCCGGTTCGTTGCATCGGCTCGTGGGAATCAAAACCTGCGACTCTACAGGCAATCCGACCATAATTTCGTGCGAAGATAATGCCATAAACTTCAGAGTATCACGAGCAAAAACATTTTATAAAATGTCTGTTCAGCTTGTCAACGACGGAGAGATTCTGTCGCAATGTAAAAATCGTGCGACACAGCTATCTGCACTCGACTGCCCAGCCCTTGTCGAATATGAATTTCATCACGATGAGTTGGCAGTTTCGACCATTGATGGCTGCTGTATAAATTGCAGTTTCACACTCGAACAAATTCCCACAGGCGAAAGTCTGAAACATTGGTTCGAGCAGGAGATTCACACTTCGGACCAGATGCTCGAATTGGCTGACCGTCTGATTGAGACTGCCGATATTATATCTGCCGCAGGCATTTACCACAGTAACATCAAGCCGCAAAATATTATCATTCAACCTGATGGCATAATAAAACTAACAGATTACCGAAATCTATGCCACAGCAATAATGCGAACAAAAATAGCGACTGCAAAGTCCTCGCGGCATTGGCAATCGTTGCAATACTCACTGCAAAGGGTATTCTTGCACCTGAAGTGGACAACTCTCTGGAGTCAATGACCAAATTGAAACGAGCACTCGAATCGGCCTGCTCACGACAGGCCATAAGCCAAGAGCTATACGAGCAAATAGAAAATATCCTCAGCACTGGTAACACAGCACAAATTTCTGAATTAAAAGGCATTATACACAACCGCACTCGTCGTACCAAACGCACATACGAGATGGTAGGCGACTACCGCGAAGATGTCGCCGTAGCCAAACGCAAAGGCCTCTATGGATACATCGACCGAGAGGGCAATGCACTGACGGAGTTCAAATATACTATGGCAGATGACATCTACGAGGGTTATGCCGTAGTCGGCATCAACAACAAGTTAGGCATAATCCACAAGAGCGGCAAAGAGATACTCGCAGCAGAATATGACGATGTATTATCGCCGGCTGAATGCGGAATGGTAGCATACAGACAGGGCTACAAGTGGAACCTGTTCACACTCTCGGGCAAAAAAATTGGCAACGACTTCGACTCGGTGATGAAATACACCACCGGCATAGTACAAGTTTCAAAATCGCAATTGTGGGGTTTGGTTGATTACCGAGGAGATATTCTGGTACCGTTTATTTATGATGACATTCAACGGATTTCAGATTCAGAATGTCGATTATACCACGATGGGCACTCTCTGATTTGGCGCTTCAAACACAACAAAGACATCTGACAAGTTCTTTTTTCACACCATTGACAACCAGACTGGTTGTAACCATCAGAACTTGCGTCAGAATCTTATATTTCTGTATCTAATTGACACACTACACACCAGCCAAGGCTGCTTGGGGGCGTAGCAACCCTGAATTACACAAACACATAATTTGTGTCCCCAATTTGTCAGTTACAATTTTTATCGCAATCTACAACTTGTCGAACTCTTCATCAATCGACATTGCAGACTCCTCTACTGAGTGTGATTCAAAAAATTCGGGTTTGTGGACCTTAATGTAGTTCACAACCTCTTCGAGTCCGTTGTGGAACTTTTCGAAATCCTCCTTGTAGAGATAAATTTTGTGCTTGTCATACGAAGTCGAACCATCTTTACCAAGTTTTCTACGACTTTCGGTGATTGTGAGATAGTAGTCACCTCCGCGAGTAGATTTCACATCAAAAAAATAGGTACGATGCCCAGCACGGACAGATTTTGAATAAACCTCTTCAGATGCTTCAGCTTCAACGTTTCGAGAAAAATCAAATGTATTCATTTATCATTCGCTATGTTTTAAGATTTTCAATGCCAAATATATACAAAATATTTTAAAAACACACAATATATCCAAAAAAATATTCAATTTTTTCTAATTTTAATATCAGAAAATACTCACAATGTTAAATTTAATACATTCAAAAGATAATAATCATAGCAAAAAATAGTGTGCTGAGGTGAAAATTTTTCAGCATTTTCATCACTACCAACAAAAAATGGGTCCCGTCTTTTTCAGGCGGGACCTCATTTAGTTTTTGTTTTACTAAATATAAGAATATAAGACCTCTTGAATACGGGTACAAAATTAGTCTATTTCGCAGCCATATTCAAATATAATAGACCAACACACTTTTTTCGTAGACAAACACTCCCCTGAAGCCCACCATAGAGTGGTTGCCGCAAACTAAGTTGAAAATAATGTCAATAAAAAAGGGGAATTATGGTATAATTTCCGATAAAACTTGTACCTTTGCACCAAACTGAAAATTAATTTTTAGAAATATGAAAACTACTCCGTTTACTAACTATCACATTGAAGCTGGCGCCAAAATGGCTGAATTTGCTGGCTACAATATGCCTATCGAATTCTCAGGCATCACTGATGAACACACAACAGTTCGCGAAGCTGCAGGTGTATTTGACGTTAGCCATATGGGCGAAGTTTGGGTTAAAGGTCCTAAGGCTTTGGAACTGCTCCAAAAAATCACAACTAACGACGTAGCTGCATTGTACGACGGTAAGGTACAATACACTTGTATGCCTAACGGTCAAGGCGGTATCGTTGACGACTTGTTGGTTTACCGTTTTGATGCAGAAACTTATCTGTTGGTAATCAACGCTGCAAACATTGACAAAGACTGGGCTTGGATCAGCAAACACGGTCAAGAAATGGGTATGCAAGTTGGTAAAGACAAAGAACTTTATAACGCATCTGACGATGTAGCTCAATTGGCTATCCAAGGTCCGTTGGCTATGAAACTCGTTCAAAAGATGTGTAACCAACCGGTTGAAGATATGGAATACTACACATTCTGCGTAACTGAAGTTGGTGGCGTTAAAGATGCTATCCTCTCTATCACAGGTTACACAGGTGCTGGTGGTTGCGAAATCTACATTCCGAAGGAAGACGCTGCTACATTGTGGAACGCTATGTGGGAAGCTGGTAAAGAATTCGGTTTGAAGAACATCGGTTTGGGCGCACGCGACACTTTGCGTCTTGAAATGGGCTTCTGCCTCTACGGTAACGATATCGACGATACTACTTCTCCTATCGAAGCTGGTTTGGGTTGGATTACTAAGTTCGTTGACAACAAACCATTCATCGACAGAGAAAAGATGGAACAACTCAAAGCTGAAGGCGTTAAACGTAAACTCGTTGGCTTTGAAATGATCGACAGAGGTATTCCTCGTCACGGCTACGAAATCGCTGATAACGAAGGTAACATCATCGGTCACGTTACATCAGGTACAATGTCTCCGTCTATGAAGAAGGCTGTAGGTTTGGCTTACGTAGCAACTCCGTTCTCAAAGACTGGTAGCGAAATCAACATCGTAGTTCGTGGTAAACAACTGAAAGCTCAAGTTGTTAGACCTCCGTTCTACAAGAAATAATTTGAAACAAAACCATAAAGAACAGCCCGTTACGGACTGTTCTTTATAATTAAAAAACTTGAAAGATGAAAAAATTTTCACTCGTAGCGCTCTTCGCAGCAGCTGTAGTTGTATTGTGCTCATTCGCTCAACCACAACAACAAAGAATCAACATTCAGATTCCTCCGACCGGTTTCCCGGTAGCAGTTCAACAACTTCCTGCTAACGCATTTCCTAAGTCATTGGTCTTGTTTATGGCAATCGACCTGAAGAACAAAATCTCTCCAGATGGCGTAGAAGTTGAATTGAAAGGCAAAGATTTTTCTGAAAAAATCCAATTGGTTGCTGGGAAAGGTGCACAAAAACAATTCCAACAATTGCCACAAGACTCTGTTGAAATCACTGTAACAAAGGCTGGTTACAAGACTATTAAGGGCAAAATCCTGCTTAAGGAAGGTCCTGCTGCAGTTTCAATCAGACTCGACAAGGCTGAATAACACAGAACATTTTTGTTGTTTTCATAACCGTTCCACCCGTTCAGGACTCAGGTTCAGACGGGTGGTTTTATTTGATGTAAAGGTATTTTCGAGAAAAAACTGAAAAAATTTTTCATTATTCGAAAAAAGATTCTTACCTTTGCAGCCTAAATCGGTGGAAGGAATCTCTTATGAAGCCAAATGAATGCTCGTAATATTCCCCACGTTAAATAACTTACTAGAAATGAACGAACTCATTAAAATCGCTCAGGACGCATTCTGGGAAAAGAAAGAGGTGCCCAACTTCAAAAGTGGTGACACCATCACGGTTACTTACAAAATCGTGGAAGGTAACAAGGAACGTCTTCAAAGTTTCCGCGGTATCGTAATCCAACGCAAAGGTGCTGGTATTACTCAAACATTCACTATCCGCAAAATCTCTGATGGCGTAGGTGTTGAACGTATCTTCCCGCTTTACTCACCGCACATCGAAAGCATCGAAGTGAACAAAGTCGGTATCGTTAGACGCGCTAGAATTTACTATCTGCGTCAACTGACTGGTAAGAAAGCTAAGATTAAAGAAAAGAAAGTTGCCGTTAAAAAGTAGTTAAAACTGCTTTTTAGTAACAAGAAGTAAAAAACATTCTGTCCGAAACCCGAACAGAATGTTTTTTTTTGCAAAATAGCAAAAGTTATTTGCATATTTACTAGCATTATTCTATCTTTGCAACGAATATGAGAGGTGTTTTTCAAATATCACAATGTCATAAACGGCTCTGTCAGGTCGGTTTTGTTTCTGCGCTCTCAAATTTCAAATATTATAATACGTTATGCTGTGCCCTATTCTGCGAGGGCATTTTTTGTTTCCCAAAAATAACAAACAAAAATAAATTTATCAACCTATGGTATTACAAATTTTCACGCTAATCGGAGCGTTAGGAATGTTCCTTTATGGAATGAATTTAATGAGTTCGGGATTGCAAAAGACCGCTGGACACAGACTGCGCAGATTCCTCGAAGCAATGACCTCAAACTCGTTCAAACGAGTAACTACGGGACTCGGCATCACCGCCCTCATTCAGTCGTCAAGTGCTACAACCGTTATGGTAGTAGGCTTTGTGAATGCGGGCCTTCTGACACTGACTCAGGCTGTCGGAGTAATTATGGGTGCCAACATTGGTACTACGGTTACAGCGTGGCTGATTTCACTGCTTGGATTCAAAGCTGACATCTCAATACTCGCAGTCCCCCTTATGGCAATCGGCTTTATACTCAGCATCTCGAAAAAAGAAAAGTACAAAAACATCAGCGAATTTATCATCGGTTTTGCACTGTTGTTCTTGGGATTGTCGCTGATGAAAAACTCGGTACCCGACCTTAAACAGACCCCCGAAGTCCTCTCGTTCATTACTTCGTGGACTCAATATGGATTCGGCTCGGTATTGATATTCCTTGCTGTAGGTACGATATTGACCCTCGTACTGCAATCGTCGAGCGCTACAATGGCCCTAACCCTCATTATGATGAGTTTGGGTTGGATTCCGTTCAGTATGGCCGCAGCAATGGTTTTGGGTGAAAACATCGGTACTACGATTACTGCCAATATCGCAGCATCGGTCGGCTCGCCAAATGCTCGTCGCGCTGCGCTCTCGCACACACTGTTCAACGTGTTCGGCGTAATCTGGGCACTGATACTATTCAAGCCGTTCCTCTCACTTGTAGGCGAAATCATCACCTGGTTAGGCTACCCCAACCCGACCCAAATCGTCTATGACGGAACAATGAGTGCAGGCTCAGACGACTCAACCGCAGCCCTCTACGGAGTCTCAATGTTGCACACATTGTTCAACACAATCAACACCTGCCTGCTGGTTGGTTTCACTCCCCTGATTGTGAAGATTGTCACATCTGCTATCAAGGTTAAACCCGAAGTCAGTGAAGAAACATTCAAGTTAAAATATATCAATGCGGGTCCTATCGGCACCGCTGAATTGGCAGTAAGTCAGGCTCACAACGAAATCATACACTTTGCAGAGACCTCTCGCAAGGGATTCGAACTCATCAAGACTGCAATCCACGCTGCGACCGAAGAGGAATTTGAAAAGTATCGCAAGAAACTTATCGAATATGAGGAGTTGGCTGACAGAATACAATTCGAAATCGCAAGTTTTCTGAATGAGATTCCAACAGACAGCATCAGCGAGGATACAAACTCGAGCCTCCGAGCAATGTACAAGATTATCGGCGAATTGGAGAGTCTGGGCGACTCGGGAGAGGCTATCAGCAGAATTATTGCTCGCCGAAATATCCACCATAAGAAATTTACCGATAAACAGTTAGAACGTATTGATTCGCTCCATTCCGTGGTAGACAAGGCCTATGGAATTATGATAAACAATATCATCGCCAAACCTGCAGGACAGGTCGAATTGCGCCGAGCTACCGATTGCGAAAGTGAGATTAACGAGTTGAGAAATATGCTGCGCGAGGAGGAGATTCTGAAGATTGAAAAGAACGAAACCGACTACCAGAGCAGCGCATACTACATTGACGTTATCTCAGAAATGGAACGTATGGGCGACTACATCATCAATGTCTCTGAAGCGCTGTAATACATTATGCTGCACAAGATAAGCCAGACCCGACAACCGAGTCGGTCTTAGTTTTATCGCATTGTGGTTCAAGGGAAGTTAGTAGTAAGTAGATATTTTATAATCTCGCAGAAAAGTCGTAACTTTGGGCGATTATTTGACCTAAAAAAACACAGATAGAGTTATGTTGTCTCAAGAGAGTCGTAAAGAAATTATAGACCTGATTAATCGAGAAGTCGTACCTGCAATGGGTTGCACCGAACCGGCAGCAGTATCACTTTGTACTGCCAAAGCTGTGGAGACACTCGGTTGCCAGCCGGAAAAAATAGAGGTATTTTTAAGTCCTAATGTACTGAAGAATGCAATGGGTGTAGGTATTCCCGGAACAGATATGATTGGGTTGCCTATCGCAATTGCGCTGGGAGCAATCGTGGGCAAGAGCGAATACCAACTCGAAGTCCTGAGAGATGTTACACCCGAATCTGTGTCATTGGGACGCCAAATGATAGACGCAGGCAGAATCAACGTAGGAGTCAAGAACGGCAACTGTGAAACATTGTACATTGAAGCAAAGGTCTCGACTGGTGAGCAGAGCGCATCTGCAGTAATTTCTGGGGCGCACACCAACTTCACTTATGTAGTCAAGAACGGTGAGGTGTTGTCAGATACGCGCAAACCCATAACCGAGTCTACGGAGCGCCCGAGCGTAGAATTGACACTGCAAAAAGTTTGGGAATTTGCGACTGAATCGCCTATCGAGGAACTGAGTTTCATACTCGAGGCTCGCAGATTGAACAAGGCCGTAGCAGACGAATCGTTGCAAGGTGAATGGGGACACTGTTTGGGTCGCGTGGTAAGAGATAGCCAATATAGTCATAAAGTCTTGGGCAACACTATATTGTCTAATATGATATACTACACATCGGCAGCCTGTGATGCACGTATGGGCGGAGCAAAAATGCCCGTAATGAGCAACTCTGGCAGTGGTAATCAGGGTATTGTTTCAACGCTACCCGTCGTGGTTTTTGCGGAAAATAACAATGCAACAGAAGAACAACTTATTCGTGCACTGATATTGTCTCATCTCACGGTTATCTATATCAAACAAAGTCTGGGCAGACTCTCTGCTCTGTGTGGTTGTGTAGTAGCATCAACGGGTTCGAGTTGTGGCGTAACCTACCTGATGGGAGGTGGCTACAAAGAGGTAGCAATGGCTGTGAAGAATATGGTAGCGACACTTACGGGAATGATTTGCGATGGAGCCAAGCCGAGTTGCGCGCTGAAACTTTCTACGTCTGTATCTACGGCGGTTATGGCAGCGACGATGGCAATGGAGCACCACTGCGTAACCGAGTACGAGGGCATCGTAGACTGCGACGTAGACAAGTCGATTCTCAACCTGACCAAGATTGGCTCGAAGGGTATGCAGGAGACTGACCGTATGATTCTGAATATTATGACAAATAAATAGTCAAATCATATTTATCAGACAAAGGCAATCTCACAATGTAGATTGCCTTTTTTCATTTCGAACGTGAGCATAATTAAATAGAAACTCGTAACAAAAAACGGTGGTTTCAAGTAGCCCATCAGACAAAAAAATCGTATCTTTGGGCATTGGAAAACAGGTAATCGAAAAATGGGTAAAGTTCAAATAATCAAAGCATCAGCAGGTTCGGGAAAGACTTTCCGTTTGGCACTCGAATATGTAACTCGCGTGCTGAGCGAAAACAATCCTCGCCCCGAAAAATACAGACACATCCTGGCCGTAACTTTTACAAACAAGGCTACCGAGGAAATGAAACGCCGAATCATCGAAGAGTTGGCAAAACTCGCTGAATGTAAGGAGTCTGAATTTTCAAAAAAGGTCTGCGCTAATCTGAATATCCCCATAAACGAGGCAGCGCGCCGCGCAAAAATCGTACTGACAAAGATACTCCACGACTACGCCCATTTCACGGTACTCACGATTGACAAGTTTTTCCAGAGAATTGTGCGGTCATTCACACACGAACTCGGACAGGACATCAACTACACGATAGAATTGCAGAGCAACCAAATCGTAGAACGTGCTGTAGATATGCTCTTTGACGAAACAGCACAGAATGCCGAATTCAAAAGTTGGCTGTCGGAATACATCGAAGAGCGAATTGCAGACAACAAAGGGTGGAATCCACGTTCGGAGTTCATAAAATTGGGAGAAGAGTTGTTCAAACAATCGGAATCACACTCTAACACACTGACCAAGAGTATTATAAAGAGACAAATCAAATGTCTTGAGGCCGATATTTCGAAACTGAAAGCCGGAGTACAAAAGTTAGCAAACGAACTGCTGGAAAATATCCGCAGTACAGGAGCCACTCCCCCGGACGACTTCTACCGAGGTGCAACAGGGTTTATGAACTACTTTGTAAAGGTGGCTAACGGAAACATCTCAATGCCAAGCGACTCGGTACACAAAACAGTCTCCGAAGGAACAAACTGGGTAAAAAAAGATTCTCCGCATAAAGCGACTGTGGAGTTAAATTTCAATATCTGGCAGGCAAAAATGCTTGATATATTTAAGGATATCAAGCCGATAGTGAAAACCGAACAAACACTGAAAGTCGTCAAACAAAACTACCGCACCTTTGCCGTACTGCCAGACATAAGAAAAACGCTCGATCGTTATTGTCAAGAGAATTCGATATTGCCTATCGCTGACACAAATAAAATTATCGAGGGGTTAGTCAATAATAACGATGCACCGTTCATCTATGAAAAGACTGGAAATACCTTTACAGACTATATGCTTGATGAGTTTCAGGACACCTCAGCTGAGCAGTGGAACAATTTCAAACCACTGATACACAACGCTGTCTCGCAGAGCGACCAATGTAACGTACTGCTCGTAGGCGACGTAAAGCAATCCATTTACAGGTGGCGCGGCGGTGACTGGAGTCTGTTGGCGAATCAGGTCGAACAGCAATTTGATACCGTTTCCGAGCCACTTGAAGAGAACTACCGTAGTGAAGATATAGTCATTCAATTCAACAATAAACTGATTAAAAGCAACTTAAAAGGCACAGAGTCAGAACCGAATCAACTGGGAATAAACTCTGTACTTAATTCAATGCTCGACGAGGCACGGGAACAGGGTTCAATCACCGAACAGTTGTACACAGAACTTATAGACATAACCGACAATGCCTACCGAGGACACGAACAGAAACTGCCCACAAAAAAGAGTCTGGGCAAGGGATATGTATCGGTCTGCTGTCGTGACACACAACAGTCTGTTGATGAGTCGGACAACGGCATCGGGTATGTAATCGAATGCATTGAAGATGCCCAGCAACGTGGCATCAAGGCATCGCAAATTGCGATACTTGTCCGCAAGAATGGTGAGGCAAATGAGGTAGCTACTGCACTGCTCAAGTACAAATCCGAACACCCCGAATCGCCCTATGTTTATGACATTGTAACTCAGGAGGCGCTGCTGTTGAAACACTCGCCCGCGGTGAAGTTCGTAATAGCAACATTCAGCTATATGAACGATTCAGAAGATTTGGTGAGCCGAGAGATTTTTTATGAATTCTCGAAATTTGATGAATCTCAATGCGATGCACTATTCCTCAAGTTGCGCAAGATGACTCCGATAAAGGCAATCGACGCAATAATCAAGGCAGTCCCTGAATTGGTTCAACCGCAACATATACCCTACATTCAGGCGCTGCACGACAATATTATAGGATTTTCGAATCGCAACACACCCGACACTGCCGAGTTTCTCAAGTGGTGGTCGGACAACTGCGAAAAGATGTCCATCACCGTATCGGGCGAACTAAATGCCATAAACATTTTGACAATACACAAGGCTAAAGGTCTGCAATACAAAGCAGTGATCATTCCGTTCTGCAATTGGCAGGTAACACCTATGACCAATTCTATTATCTGGAGTCAGGCAGACGACACTCAAGCTCACGACCTGGGTAAGGTACCCGTATCGTTTAATTCGGCTATGGCTCAATCGCACTACTCGGAGGATTACTATCGCGAAATGGTGAGCAGTTACATCGACAACCTCAACCTGCTTTATGTAGCTATAACACGAGCTGAATTCGAACTATATATGATGTTGCCAATGGAGAGTGACAGAAATCGCATATCAGCATTCATAACACAGGCATTCAAGCAAGATGGCGAGGGAGTTTCGATTGGCTCGCTTAAAGGGAACATTAATGTTCGAGGAAACGACATCGTGTATGAATTCGGCACGAAATATTCGGAAGAAGATGAGCTTACATCAGAATCAGAAGACAAGAAAATTGTAAAATTGAATGTAGACACCTATCCTACAATAGACTCGGCAAAGAAGGTAAAAATAAGCGCCACTGCAGAGTATCTACTTGACAAAGATGGAGTAAATCACACGCCACGCTACTATGGTAATTTGATGCACTCGATACTCGAGCATATTGACCACTACTCGGAATTGGATTGCACGATAGCAGATTTTGTCCGCAAGGGCAAAATTTCCGAACACGACGGCGAACGCATTAAGCAGATGTTGAAAAAGGCATTGAATTCGCCATTGGCTCGGGAGTGGTTCTCTGAAAAGTGGCCTACGATAAAATCGGAAATCAATATTATTTCTCCGCAGAGCGACAAGCTGCAACGCCCCGACCGAGTTATGATTCAAGGCAATAGCGTTGTAGTCGTCGATTACAAATTCGGCTCCGACATCAAAAGACACAAACAATACACAGACAAGATTTCGAGCTATATGAAGTCGTTGCGCGAGATGGGCTATTCAGATGTTCGCGGCTATATCTGGTACGTCGTATTAGATAGTATTTCAGAGGTTAAGTAGCGTGCCACCTGATTATGCTTCTCGGGGAGCACATCTGACTACTACTCAGCCTGAACATCTGCTTGCTCTTCAGGCTGCAAATCATCAGCACCAAAAAGTTTGAAAATCGAGAAATTAACGCTACCGTAAGTTCTTCTCTCGCAGAAGTTTGGGTGTTCCCAGAAGTTGTGCGCAGCCGAATGTTCGAAAATCAGCAAACCGCCATCTTTCAACACATTGGCATCAAAAATCTGCTGAGGCAACTCTGCAATACCAGGCATATCATATGGAGCATCAGCAAATACGATATCGAATTTTCTGCGACACGATTTCAGATAGAGGTGTACATTTGCGTTTACTGCGTGAATTTGGTTTAGTTGCAACTTACGTGCAGTTTCGGCAATGAACGAATGGTGCAGCGCATTAATCTCGACCGAAGTTACAGATTTAGCTCCGCGCGATGCGAACTCGTAACTGATTGAACCTGTACCCGAAAACAAATCCAACACGTCCATTTCGCTGAAATCGTAGCGATTGCCTAAAATATTAAACAAATTCTCTTTTGCAAAATCTGTTGTCGGACGAGCCTTCAATTTTTTCGGCGGAACAATGGTCCGACCTCTGCACTTACCACTAATTATTCTCATATATTACCAATAACCAAATTATTATATTCAGGATTTTCCACTCCGTCGATTCTGTCCGTAGCAATATCTTCCACGAACTCGCTCAGGAGTGCGTAACACTCAGCCGACCCAAGTCCCCAGATTCTAACCGCTCCACTACTTGCAAGATATTGTTGCTCAAGAGTTTTAGCAATAAACAGAATCTCATCATTGTTTGCCACGGGGTATATTTCGGCCATTTCCAATCTACCATCTATATGCATAGTCACAGCCAATGTTCGCGCACTCATATTGAGCAACACTACCCTACCCGAGCGAAATTGCTTACCCTTCGCACGCAGCAAGTTCAGTTGCAACAGATGATACACAGGCACTTTATAGCTCTTCAACCACTCGGCACACTCTCTTTCGACGGCCATTACCGTGATTACGCCATCGACAGCCGAAGATACCAACACCTCTTGATTTGCAGTCGGGTAGATACCCACTGCCTCGAGGAATAGATTTCGGTTCGAGTAGTCAAATAATTTTTCAGGCACTGCCGTAGCCAGAGGTGTTGCCAAAACAATACACCCAGGCACGCCCTCCACTCGGTCATCTGCGGACAATTTATCCACATTGAGCAGCACGCCCGTGTCCGTTAATCTAGCAAAAAGACGTCCATTCTCATCAATCAGAACGGACGTCTTTATTACTTTGGATTTAGGCTTATTCTCAGATGAATAAACAGTTTCCATTATTATTCCCAGTTACCTGCGTCATTTGTTGATTCGGTCAACGAACCCACTTTCAAACCTTTATAGCGTTCGGTTCTCTTGCGGTCGTCGAGAAGATTGATAACATCTTGACGATATTTGATTGTATCGAGGAAAGTGATATACGGAGCCTTAGCCTCAAACACAGGGATAACGACTTGAGATTCTGTAGTCAAGAATGCAGCGTCCATAATGAACTCTGTATTGTTAGAGAACGGGATATAACGCAAATTCATAATTTCTTCGTCTGTGAGTTTACGTTCTCTGAGGGCTTTGTCTTTAGAGTTAACAACTACGAAAGCAGTATCCTTAACCGCAACTTTGAATTTTTCGCGAGTAACCTTACCTTGAGCAACTGCCAATGAGTCGTCATCAGAACCAATTGCACGTTCGTAAGTCAGCGAGTCGTTCATTACAAATGCAATCAAAGTGTCAAAACTTGCAACATAGCGTTGGTGAACACGTTTGAATGCTTGTTGTGCAGAACGAATGTCTTTAAGACGTTGAACCACTTCGGCTTCGCGAGCCTGACGTTCTTTAGAAAAGCGTTCGGGAGCCATAATGCCATCATAGAGCATATATGCAAATCCCAAAATTGCGAGAGGCAAAATAATCTTTAATGCTTTTTTCATTATTTTTTTAATTAAGTTTGTACTCTAAAAATGAAACAGAGGTTACTATGATTTCGAAACATATTTCGACCCAAATTTACAACGAATTTGGTTTTGAAACAACTTTTGACCAAAAAAAATTAATAGAATCTTTATCCGAGTTCATTTGTGAATCTTCGGAAGGGTGTATTTTCATCTTAAACGGATATGCCGGAACGGGCAAAACCACGCTACTCGGAGCCTTAGTTCGCACGCTTAAACATTTGAAAATCAACACCGTTTTAATGGCACCAACGGGACGGGCTGCGAAGGTGCTGAGCCAGCACGCCGAGTCGCAGGCGCTGACCATTCACAAAAAAATTTATCGACAAAAAAAGTTCGAAGGAGATGATTCGCGATTCGATTTGAGTCCCAATCGACACAAAAATACAATATTCATTGTCGATGAAGCGTCGATGTTATCGAACGCATCAGGCGAAAACAGAATGTTCGGCAGCGGTTGTTTGCTCGACGATTTGATAAAATATATCAATAGCGGAGTCGATTGCCGACTGATTCTTGTGGGCGACCAAGCTCAGCTGCCACCTATGGGACTTGAGTCGAGTCCGGCGCTCGACCCTGTGACTATGGGCTATTACGGAGATGTCTGCTACGGCACGATGACCGACGTCGTGAGGCAGGAGAGCGATTCAGGAATATTGTTCAATGCGACACTTGTGCGCTGTATGATAGAGGCAGGCATTCAGGATATTCCGATGTTCCGACTCACCCTGCCGCAGATTAAGGCTGTCGAGGGACACGAACTGAACGAATGTCTCGAAGATGCCTATTCGAAATGGGGTGCTGACGGTGTAATTGTGATTACTCGTTCAAATCGCCGTGCAAACCGATTCAACCAGGCAATACGCAACCACATTCTCCAACGCGAAGAGGAGGTTTCATCTGGTGATATGCTGATGATTGTAAAGAACAATTACCACTATGTAGAGAATGACCCCGATACAGAGTTGGAATTTATTGCTAACGGAGATATTGCTCGAGTAAAGCGCATCAGACGATATGAAGAGCAGTTCGGATTCAGATTCGCGGACGTTACGTTGACCTTCCCCGACTATGACGATTATGAACTCGACTGCAAGATAATACTCGACACACTGCACAGCGAGTCGCCATCGCTGACCCAAGACCAATCGCGCTCGCTCTTTTTCGCAATCGAACAGGACTACGCCCACATCACAGCAAAGAGCAAACGCTATAAGGCTATTCGCGAAGATGCCTACTACAATGCACTACAGGTGAAGTTTGCCTATTCTGTAACTTGTCATAAAGCACAAGGCGGACAATGGCCTTGTGTATTTGTGGATAAGATGTTGTTCGGCGACGAAGAAATCTCAACCGATCTGATGAGATGGTTGTACACTGCATTGACCCGAGCTACCGAGCAACTATATCTGATTAACTTCGACGAGCGTTTTTTTGAGGAATAACTGCTACAATTCGGGCACATCAGCTACGATAAACGTACTACCACCGATGTAAATCATATCATCGGGCTGGGCATTAGCCTTAGCTCGACGCAGCGCTTCAGCCACACCTTCGGGAACAGACTCGCCTCTCAGACCTGCTGCCGTAGCCTTACGGGTCAGTTCATCGGCGGGCATTGCTCGTTTGACCGACGCATTTGTAAAGTAGTAGTAGCCCTCGCGCGGCAAAAATGGCAATTCAGCCTCCAAGTCTTTGTCCTCAACTACGCCAAAGACTACCCACAGACGATTGTATTTTTGTCGGGTTATCTGTCTGCCCACCAGAGCCATACCTCCGACATTGTGTCCCGTATCGCAAACCGTAAGCGGAGCTCGATTCAGAATCTGCCAACGACCCATAAGACCTGTCTGCTGAGCCGCGTGTGCAATGCCGTTGATTACCGATTTATTGTCTATTTTCAGCACTCCGCCTCTGTTGAGCTGCTCAACTGTGGTCAGCACCGTAGCAACGTTCAATCGTTGACAGTCGCCCGCCAAGTCGCAATCCACCACCAATTCGCCCTCCGCAGTGGCAAAGGTAAGTCGCTGTCCATTGTCTGTTTCAACAGCCGATGTGCATTTGTACACATCTGATGCGAAGGTGATTGGCGAATTTTGCTCTGCCGCCTTTGACTCAAATACCGACTCGGTTTGAGCATCACGCTCGCCAATTACAACCGGCACCGTCGGTTTGATAATCCCAGCCTTTTCAGCTGCAATCGCCGGCAATGTTTCGCCCAGGAACTGAGTATGGTCAAATGAAATATTTGTAATCACACTCGCCTGCGGAGTAATGATATTTGTCGAATCAAGACGACCACCCATACCCACTTCGATTACTGCCACATCAACCTTATTACGAGCAAAATAATCGAAAGCCATAGCTACGGTCATTTCGAAGAACGAAGGGCGCAACTGCTCAATCAGCGGTCGGTTTTGCTCCACGAAGTCCACTACCGACTCGCGCGGAATCATTTCCCCATTTATCTTTATTCTCTCACGAAAATCCTTCAGGTGCGGAGATGTGTACAAACCCACGCGGTAGCCCTGCTGCTGTAGAATCGACGCCAACATATGCGACGTAGAGCCTTTGCCGTTGGTTCCTGCGACGTGAATTGTGTGGTAATTTCTATGTGGGTGTCCGAAGTGTGAGTCCAGAGCTTCGGTGTTATCGAGATTCGCCTTGTATGCCGCAGCACCAATTCGCTGGAACATCGGCAGCGACGAAAATAAAAAATCTAAAGTTTCTTCGTAAGTCATTACATTAAGTGTTCTAACAATATTCTACCACCGATAACTATCAAAATCACCCCTCCGAGCACCTGAGCCTTCGAGCCCAGCTTGCTGCTGAAGTAGTAACCCAACTTTATTCCGGCAGCCGAAATGACAAAAGCCGAAATGCCGATAATTACCGCAGCCCAAACTATACCTATCGTAACCGTCTGCATCGAGAGCGAAAATCCCGTAGCCAGCGCATCAATGCTATTTGCTACGCACAGCAACAGGGTATTTCTCAGAGCCAGCGATACTGCACGAGAGTCCTCCTCTTCCGAAGAAAATGATTCATAAATCATCTTAATACCTAGAAATGCGAGCACTCCGAATGCAATCCAATGGTCAAAAGTTTCGATTATTTTATGCACACTGCTACCGCAAATCCAGCCGAAAAGAGTGAATGCAATGTGGAACAATCCCATCGAAATCAGAAATCTTCTGCGCTGGAACGGAGTCGAGCAATAACACACTCCGACGGTGAGCGAAACAGCAAAGGTATCCAGACTCAGAGCAACGCCCAATAACAATACGGCAACAATTCCTATCATACTATTCAAGTATTTTGACTTGCAAAGTTAATCATATTTTGAAGAACATCTGCCAAGTGCTAATTTTTGTAAAATATTTTTGTTAATTTTGCAGTCTATCTAGGCTATTAAAGTTTATTGACGATGAAAAAGATTTTTAGTTTGGTGTTGGCATTGGTGATGCCGATAATGATGTTTGCACAGGAAAAGGTGATTACCAGAGAGTTGCCCAAATTCAGCAAAGTCGAACTGTCTGGTAATATGAATGTGAAATTTGTGTGTGGTTCGAAAAATGCCTTTGATTTGAAACTTATCGGCATTGGCTCGGACAAGTTGGATTGGGGGGTTAAAAAGGGTAAATTGTATATAAACCTCAGAGGCTCAAGCAAAAATGCAAGTGCTGATATAACCATCTACTATAAAGAGATTGACGAACTTGTAGCAATGTCTTCAAATGTCGTGTTTGAGGAGAATTCAAAATTCGAAATGCTCGATGTGAAACTCGTCTCGGGTGCCTATATGAAATTTGATGGCTCGGTAGGCGACCTGATGATGCGCGTTACGGGTAATTCAAATGCAGACCTCTCGGGCGAGTGTGATTATCTGAGCGTTACGGCAGTACACTCAACCGTGCGCGCCAGCAAATTGGAATCTATTGCAGCGTGGGTGAAGGCTTCGACCGGATCAGAAGTGATGGTCAATGCAGACGAACGACTCGAAATTGACGCCGTAGGAGCATCAACCGTATTCTATATGGGCGCACCAAAATATATGCGAGTTTCAAATACGCTCAATTCAGAAAAAAATATCGTACCTCTCGACCAAAAAAAATAGTGCAGAATGGCTACATTTCTCGGAGAGACTGCACAGTATCTGCTGTCTGAATTCGGAGCCGAGTTGAGCAATAAGGCTATCCTTTTTCCGGGACAACGTGCTGCCCGATTTTTCAGTAACGAATTAAAGTCAATTATAGATGCTCCGATTTGGGAGCCCGAGTACACGACCATAGACCGACTGATGAGTCAGATTACAGGTCTGGAATCGTGCGACTCGATTGTTGCCGTAACAAAACTCTACGAAGTATATTCCAACGCACTGAAACACTGTGACCTTACCCCCGAGCCGTTCGACCGATTCTATGCGTGGGGCGAGAAGTTGTTGGCGAGTTTTGATATGGTTGATAAATATATGGTCGATGCGAAGATGTTATTCTGCAACATTTCTGACCTCAAAGAGATTGATGCTGACAACTCCTACCTCGACGAACGACAACGCGAAATTATAAAGAGATTTTTTCTCGGCATAGATATTTTCGGCAAACAATCCGCAGAAAAAAGCCATTTCATCTCAATTTGGAATCTGCTATTCGAGATTTACACTACATTTCGCAAAATGTTATCAGATAGCGGCTTGTCCTATTCGGGTATGATTTATCGGCAGGCTGCCGAGGCTATCAAACGCAACGAAGTGGAACTCGACAAGGAATTCATCGTCATCGGATTCAATGCCCTAAGTGCCAGCGAGAAAATTTTGTTCAATTACCTAAAAAACTCCGGAGCGCAATTCTTCTGGGACTATGACGATTACTATGTCAAGAATGATGTGCAGGAAGCAGGTCTGTTTCTGCGCGAGAACCTGAAGAGCTATCCCAACCAATTGTTTTCACCCACACACGATAACTTCAGCAAACCGAAAACGATGCAGGTAGTATCGGCTCCGACCGATTCTCTGCAGAGTAAATATGTGAATACATTTCTGTCGGATTTACACAAGTCTGAGCAACTCGAAAATCGACGCACAGCCATCGTGCTGACAGATGAGTCGCTATTGCTACCCGTGTTGAATTCCATTCCCGAGTGCGTTGATAAGGTCAACGTAACGATGGGTTATCCCGTTCGGTCCACTACGGCATACGCACTCGTCGAGCGACTTATGATGCTGCAATTACGCAGCCGCACCAACAATTTTTATCACAAAGATGTCAAGGGCATTTTGAATAATCCGCTGGTAAACAGATGCAATGGAGAGTCGGTAAAGGAAATATTCGAGAACTTGCGCAAAAGTCGCAAAGTGATGATACCTGCGGAGACATTCAATGATGAGCCGCTATCAAAAAAGATTTTCACAAGAGCAGAAACAATAGACGAACTGACCAATTATATCATTGACGTATTGTTTTCTATCCACGACAGCGAGGAATCGGACATTTTGGGCACGGAAGTGGTCGGCTGTATGGTAGACTGTATCTATAAGTTGAGAAATTCACTTAAAGGAATAGAAAAGAATATTGACCGCAAATTATACATATCTCTCATTCTCACAATGTTGCGCAATTCGAGTGTGCCATTCAAGAGCGACTCGACAAGCGGAGTGCAGATTATGGGGATTCTCGAGACACGAAATCTGGACTTTGACAATGTGCTGATTCTCTCGATGAATGACGACTCATTCCCGGGGAATATGTCTAATGGCAATATGTTGATACCATACTCGTTACTCGAGACATACGGCTTGCCTACACCTGCTCACCACGAGGGAGTCTATGCTTACTACTTCTACCGTCTGCTGCAGCGTGCAACTCGCGTGGATATGGTCTACTGCAGCAAAACAGACGATAGGCGAACAGGCGAACAGAGTCGATATATCAGCCAATTGAACTACGAAGATTCGGCGCACACGATTACATACCTGAATATGATGCTGAACATTTCGCTGTGCAATCAACAGAGTACATCGGCAGAAAAGAGTGAAGAAATCATCGAGCAACTGAAAAATATGCAGTTCTCGCCCTCGGCGCTTAATACATATTTGAGCTGTCCGTATAAGTTCTATTTAAGTTATGTCAAGCAACTGACTGCGGGGCAAGAGGATTTTGATGACGATGTGGATAATATGGCATTCGGAGATATAGTCCACACCTCGATGGAGAATCTCTACTCACCAATAATGGAGTTGCCTTTTGATGAACAACAGCCTCAAATCCAGGCAATAATAGGCACTGAGAAGGTTACAGATGCTGTAAATCGAGCCGTTGGCAAGATTATTCTGGGCGATGAGAATGCTCAATTGGAGAACGAACGTGGCGACATCAGTATTGTTCGTGACATTGCAGTAAGTTACCTTAACCGAAACATTTTGCCCTATGATGCATCACGACATAAATTTGCAGTCAAGGGTGTTGAGTACAAGGTTCTCGACCAGCCGCTTGATATTCCCGATGTTGGTACAATCAAGTTCAGAGGCACAATAGACCGTCTGGATTCGCTCGCTGACGGACGCCTGCGAGTTGTGGATTACAAGACGGGCAACAGAACGACCTCATTCAAAATGCTCGAGGAGGTGTTCAGTGGCGAACACAAATCGAGCGCAGCGTTTCAGGTGTTGCTCTATTCGTTGTTGATGACTCGCAAATTCAAACAGCAGGTTCAGCCAGAGTTGTACCAAATATCAAAGATGAGCGGGGACGACTATAGTTCGGAATTGATGCTGAATAAAGCTGTGATTCAATATGTTGACGCGAATATCGAGCGTGACTTTTTGGACAACCTATCAAGTGCGATATTCCGACCGATGTTCGACCTTGCTACGCGCTTCGAACCAACTGACAAAGCAGACAGATGTACCTACTGCGACTACAAAGCCCTATGCGGCAGATAATTTTTTTCAATTTGTTTTTTACATTTAAGGAATACAAGTACAAAAAACAGGCACAAAAAACACCCCCGTCGGAGTTGATTCTGACGGGGGTGCTGTATCTAAATTGCCTAAATATTTTTCGGGAAAAATTTTCGTCCCAACATATATCTCAATATTATCGAGCCTCGGTATATGCCAGCAGGCTCGGACTTTCTGCACGACTGAATCTCAGCACGTTTGAGTTTCAAACTTGGAATCATTGCTCGGAATTGGCGGTGTGCCTCAATCACACTTTTGAAATGCTCGACTTTGCGCTGAGCAAGATACATCAGTCCCGTCACACCATCAAGCATCATTCGCACAAATATGATAAAATCGCGCTGCGAATTGTTGAGATTCTTGTACAGCATCGCCAAATTGTTTCTGTGATTCAACATTGCCTTTCGCGGCGAATTCTCATTCAGAGTTCCTCCGCCCAGATGGTAGACTGTCGATGCAGGATTAACCCACACTTGATAACCAGCAAGTTGTAATCGGCAACAGAGGTCAATCTCCTCCATATGCGCAAAGAAATCTGCATCAAGCCCTCCCACTGCACGATAGAGGTCGGTGCGCACAAGCAGCGCTGCTCCCGTAGCCCAAAATACCCTACAGGGGGTGTCATACTGCCCGCAATCTTTTTCTACAGTGGACATTATCCTACCTCGACAGAAGGGATAACCCAGCGAGTCGATGTAACCGCCTGCTGCGCCTGCATACTCGAACATCTCCGGTTCTCGGTCGGATAGCAACTTGGGCATAACGGCTGCGATAGAGGAATTACCCTCAATGAGTTCCAACAGCGGCTCTATCCACCCAGCTTTTGGCGCTGCATCTGAATTGAGCAACAACGTATAGGGCGTATCAACCTGCTCAATTGCTCTGTTGTAGCCACCTGCAAAACCATAGTTTTGGTCAAATTTCCACAACAAAACCTCGGGGAAATGCTCCCTGACATAGCTGCACGAACCATCTGTCGAACCGTTATCAGCAACTGCAATCTTGCACAATTCGGCATTGCTATGGGCAACGACCCTCGGCAGATAGCTCTTCAAATGTTCTTCGCCGTTCCAATTCAGTATTACGATTGTTACCTTTTTCATTTATCCAATTTGGGTTCTATCATATTTCCACCGTCTGTGCGACCAGAGCCAGAGTTCTGGTCTGCGCAGTATCATATTTTCGAGTCGTCGCACATATCGTTCGGTAATCTCGCCCGCACTTATCGACTCGTCACCCGAAAAAATTTGCTCAAAAGTTCCGACATAGTAGCCAGGCCTCACTTTATCCACATCTAAAAAGTAGACCGGCAGATGGTATTTCACTGCACACTTACCCATTCCCGAGAAAAACTTCGTATCACGCCCCAGAAATCGGTACCACTCAGTCAGTTTATAGTTTGGCGGCACCTGGTCTGCAACCATTCCGATAACCATCGGACTTGCTCCAACTCCGCACTCCTCAGCAATCTTGCGCACAATATCACCCGAAGCTACGGGCTGCGTGCCAAAACGGCTGCGTATCTGTTGCATCAACCGCTCGAACATCGGGCTGCTCAATCTGTGGTAGACTGCCACTACCCGGTGGTCGGTCAGAAGAGCGTAGTTCGCAACATACTCCCACATCGCATAGTGCGACATCGCACTAATCCACGTTCTGCCCCGAGTCTGCTGCTCGACTTCTCGGTAGTTCGAGTAGCTCATCTGTGCGAGAATCTGCTCTTCTGAGATACCGCTCATAGAGATTATATCTATTATCGTCTCCGCTAAATCTCGATAAAATAACCGTTCGATATCTCTTATTTCACCGATGGTCTTAGCAGGAAATGACCTTGACAGATTGCTACGCACAACCTCACGTCTGTAGCCCGAACTACGAAGAACTATATTCACCAACCGTGCCAGCCCCTGATATCTAATTGAATGAGGCAATGCAGCCAACTGTTTGAGTGAACTATATAATAATCTGTATCTTAACTCGTCTAATATCATTCTAAGTCTGCGATGGCTTTTCTGAATTCGGCTGCAATCTTCTTATTTGTTGCAATGATTTGATGACCGAAAACAAAATTTGTGCCACCCGACATATCCGTAACCACGCCACCTGCGCGCTCGACTATGAGCGTACCCGCAGCAACGTCCCACGATGCGAGGTTTCTCTGCGAGAAGGCGTCGAATCGACCACAGGCTACGTACGCCAAATTTGCAGCCGCCGACCCCATACGTCTAACACCATTCGAATTGAGTTGAAGGTATTTCATCTGGCGCAGAAATGTATCTATATAGTCGTGCATATTGTATGCGAATCCGTGTGCTATCAGGCTGTTTTTCAGCGAATCGACCTTTGAAACACGTATCTCTTTTCCATCAAGGTATGCAGCAGAACCCTCCCACGCATAGAACATTTCGCCAGACACGATTTCGTAGATTACGCCTACTACGATTTTTTGTCTGTTCATCAGTGCAATGCTCACGCAATAGGGTGGTATATTATGCACAAAATTCGTAGTCCCGTCCAATGGGTCGATAATCCAGCACAGACCCTCATACAACTCGCCACACTCCGAAACCGTATGCTCTTCGGTAATGAATTCAGCCTCGGGGACAATCTCCTTCAGTCGCTTAACTATCAACTTCTCAGCCTCTCTATCAACGTATGAAACCAGACTCTGGTCACCCTTCTCCTCAACCTTGTCTACCGAGAAGTTACGACGCTCCCTACCGATGAACTCACCTGCCTCGCGAGCCACTTGGCAAACCTCAACACAAATACTCGAATAGTCCACCATTACTCTTCAACTATCAATTTTATTTTGTTACATTTAGTTCTGACCTTGAGCCATTCGCCAATCTGTTCGCGATCTCGGCCACTGAGCTGCACATCTGGCTCAGTCTTGATAAGACACACCAGCACGGTATCAGTCGGCTCGCCTGCACTATTGTGCACGACAGTCTTCGAGAGTGCCGTATTTACGCGCTTGGGAATCAGGGCAGACATCTCCTTACTGATATCGCTTGTGGGAATCGCATCTCGAGTATATGTCGCCAATCGCTCTTCGAGTCGTTTGATTCTCGCATTCTTATCCTTCAGCAACTCCTCCATATTGGTCTGCAGCAGCGACACACTCATCTCTTCCTGCTGGGGATTCGCGTGTCGAATGTTCAATGCTACATCTTTCAGGCCATATTGAGGCAGCTGCGCAGTTATGTTTGCGATAGCATCTTCAGAGACCGACTCGCCAATGAGCACAACGTCAATTCGAGGTTCGGAGGTAGAAAATGTCTTATCGTATTTCAGAATCTGCGCTTTGTCGAATTTGATTACACTTGCCACAAATTTATCTGCATTTGCCTCGAAGATAGTCTGTTTCACGATTCGGAAACCCAACAAAACGCTGGGTGCAATCGTGATAAACGCCAACAGCGACATATAATGTTTAACGGTACGTTCGCGACGCGGGTCGAGAATAGTCTTCTTTTCGTAATCCAAAAATCTCACGATTATGAACGTAGCCAAAGCAATGAATACCGTATTGATGAAGAACAGATATATTGCACCAATAAAGTACGAGAACTGACCCGTAGCGATGCCGAAACCTGCCGTACAGAGAGGTGGCATCAATGCCGTAGCGATTGCCACACCGGGGATTACGGTCGAAGTTCTGTCCTTACGCGACTGAGCCACGATTCCGGCCAGACCACCGAACAGCGCAATCAGCACGTCCCACGTCGTCGGCGTAGTACGCGCGAGCAGTTCGCTTTGAGCATTACTCAACGGGCTGATGCAGAAATAGAGTGTCGAGGTAAGAATCGCTACCAGCACCATAAAACCAAAATTCTTCAGCGAACGTTTCATCAGTTGGAAGTCATTGGTACCCAGCGACAAACCTAAACCCATAATCGGACCCATAAGTGGAGAAATCAACATCGCACCGATAATTACCGCAGTTGAATTGACATTCAGACCGATTGATGCTACCATCGTCGCAAATATCAAAATCCAGAGATTCGTCCCCTGAAATTCAACACTTTTTGAAATGTTCTGCGTAACCTCTTCCTGCGAGGCATTATCTTCTGCGAGATTGAACTTCAATCTCAAAAAATTCTTCAGCGCGTCCCAGCGATTATTTCCGTTTTCTGGAGTGGGAGTCGGAATAGGATTTTGTGTATTTTCTGTCATAATTATTCTTGATTTTGTTCTGCATTCTTTGAATTGCGCGGATTGAATACCACTACAAACTCTCCCTTCGGTTGATTTTTAGTAAAATGCTCTATTACCTCGGTGAGTGTTCCTCGCACGGTTTGCTCGAACATTTTTGAGAGTTCACGAGATACCGACACCTGTTTATCCTCGCCGAATGTTTCGAACAGCTCGCCCAAAAGTCGAGTCAGTCGGAATGGTGATTCATAAAATATAATTGTTCGCTGCTCCTCTTTCAGAGCCTCGAGCCGTTTGTGACGACCCTTTTTCTGTGGCAGGAAACCTTCAAAACAGAATCGGTCGCAAGGGAATCCGCTTTGAACCAGAGCCGGAATCAACGCAGTCGCTCCGGGCAGCGTTTCAACCTCAATACCACGCTCCACACAGGTGCGCACCAATAGGAATCCGGGGTCCGAAATTCCGGGAGTCCCTGCATCGCTGACAAGTCCCACATCAAGTCCAGCCTCTATTCGTTGGGCAACGGCTTCGACCTTTGCGTGTTCGTTGTACTTGTGGTGAGATATGACCTGTTTTTCAATGCCCAGATGTTTGAGTAGGAATTGCGTCGTGCGCGTATCCTCGGCAAGCAGAAGGTCTACCTCTTTGAGCAGTCGAATGGCTCGCAGAGTTATATCTTCGAGATTGCCTATCGGCGTAGGTATGATATAGAGTTTTGCCATTGTAGGTCTATCGTTACGAAAGTTTTTTCATCAGCATATTGATAAACTGTTGGGCAGCGTGCGAATCGCCTCGCCAACGGAAATTCTCGCCAATGTATATCAGAGCCTCATTCAGGTCGGTCTCTTTATTCAAATCGTTGAGTGTTTGTTCGTACAGACTCTCGTTATTATTGAATAATTCGCGAATGAACATAAAGCGGTCATTTATTCCGATTTGGCTTCTGAGATCAGTACCCGAAACTATTTTCGTAGCCAAATCGCGTTGCACATTTCCACCCAGCGTAGCATTCAACACCTCAGCGTCACTCCTTAACACCTCGCCCAGAACTCGCTTTTCAGCAGCCGATGGTGATTGGACCCTGGGTTGTTGTGACTCGACAGCAGGCTGCGGAGCAGCTATTGGCTCCGGAGCAAATACGCGAGCAGGTTCGGGTGTCAGAACTACCTCTGACTCAGGCATAGGCGTTTCCACTGTTTCAGATTGCGGAACGCTAATCATCGGCACCTCTTTTGGCGCAGAAGCGTGTCCATAGAGTTGCTCGATAATATCATTATCAATGTCGTCGAACATCGGGTCTATTGCCTTGGGCTGAACCTTTTGCGGCTCCTCACGCACAGATTGTGGCTCTGTAGCAGGTACTGCAACCTCTTCAACTTCATCTGTAGCATTAGCCATTTCAGTATCCTCTTCCACTTTCAATTGCTCTTCATCAGCATCGAGGTCAATTATTGGACTCTGAATTTCAAACACTACCTCTTTCGGAGCCTCCTCTGTTGCAGCCTCCTGTTCAACATTCAAATCTTCAAGCGGCTCGAACTCAACGCTTTCAGATTCGGCATCAGAGACATTTTCTTCTTCAGATTCGGCTACAGCCACAGCCGCCATAGGCTCTAATACGACTTCATCGACCTCCTCTTGTGGTGCGGCAGACATCTTACCGAACTCAATCGGTTCATTTCTGCTAGCAAGCAAATCCTCATAGATACCCCTCAATTTTGACATCACAATATCAAATTCAATTGCGGGCATCTCCTGTATGTTCATATTGCTGGAAAGTATCTTTTCGACTACTTTCAGTTGACTCAAACTATCTTTTAAGTTACTCATAAAACAATGTATTTTTTGCAACGTGTGAAGTTACGATTTTTTTTTCAATTAAAAGCATAACTAACCGAAAAATTGATATTACGCCCATAATCATAACACTTTTTTATCTCTGCAGCATCATAATATCGGTTATACCCCGACCCAACTTTGGTCAGATGGTATTGTTCATATCCATATCGTTCGATTCGGCAGTCGGTTAGATTGTTTACTCCAATGGTCAGCGTCAGGGAGTGATTCCGCACATTGAATCGTTTCCCCACAGATAGGTCGATTGTGCAGACTTCATTCAGATTCGTGTGCGTGAGCAGTCGCTCCCTAACATCAAGTTTATCGGTAAGGGTAATTATTCGGTCCGTGCGACGCATCATATCCAACTTCGCACTGCGTGGCGAGGTATAACTAATCGTAGCATCTGCCCACAATCCGCGATAAGCTTGCCAACGCACTGCTCCCATCAGCAAATGTTTGGGTGCGTAGTGCACAGGGCAACCAGAGATATGCGCTATGATATTTTCATTCAGCACTTTGCCATCACGGTCGTCATATTGAATAAATATTGGATTTGAGTCGTATTGATATCTGCCGCTCGAAAAGGATCCCGCAAACTCAATCTGCGGAGCAATTTCAACTACTGCCTCAACCTCCACACCATAAGACCTCGTAGAAAGATTATTTGTTACGAACTGACTATAGCGAGTCGTAATCACATCATACTGATTTACAATATAATTCACAGACTTTGCTCTGTTCGAGAACGCCGTCACTCGGAATGTACCCCAATGTCGATTGGCTGCCAATCCAATCTCTGCCGAGGTGAAACGAGCAGAGCGTGGTGAGTCCACAAAGCGATTCTGGTTTTTTGGAGCTATAAAAATTTCCCGATATGTAGGAATTTTGCTCTCTGAGGCGAGTTTCAGCAAAAATTTCAATCCATTGTGATTAACATAATCCGCCGACATACTGAACGACTCGGCATCAAAGCTACGCCATTCCGATCTACCCACCGAGAGCGCTCCCGGAAAAGTTTCCTTCTCGTATCGGCCATAGCGACTGACCCACGACTTGCTGTGAGAGTATTGTGCTGCCAACCGAACTCCGCCATATTGATAACGAGCGAATGCGCCCGCAGTTACTACCTTACTATCTATCAAATAATTATACCCGAATGCATCACCCTCCCCGACCCGTCTGTTTGGCGTGGGCAGGTTGTTCTGCACCATATCTCCGTAATAGACATCATCGACCAGATAGGTATCAATATCGAGCCAATAATCACCGCCCAGCAGGTCGGCTACGACCTTGTAGTAGTCTGAACGATCCAAACCCGCGTCTGCGAAGAGTTCCACCGAGAGCCGCTTGTTGAATTGATGCGCTGCCGAGATATTTGCCCGCAGCGACTTGTGAGATGTAACCCTCTGTTCGACAATATGTTTCGAGCGCACTCCCTCTGCACCCCCGTTTGCGTAGTTTATCTGATAGAGGTTATTCCAATCTAATTGAGATACGGTTTTGTCAGTCTGCCATAACTCGGTGATTTGCTGGGCATTCTCGCCTTGATAATGCGACGGTAAATAGGCGTAGTAATCGGGATAAGGGTTGTCGCAGTCAAACCTCGCCAGCGTAGAGAAGCCCTGCTTGTTGTGCAGCGCCGTGAGCGAAGTACTCACCCTACTTGCGCCCGACTCGGAGGTAAACTTGTGATTTACATTCAGCAGCAATGCCTTATTCAGAGTCGTTGCAGCGTTTCGGGTTTTACCGTTCTGCAACCCGACCGTAGGATTGTAACCGTAAAATTTGCTACCATAAATATGTTTCACAAGCGCAAATGACTCCTCCGTAGCACAACTCTTCAAACCGCGCTCACTGTAGGTAGCCATTGCACTAACCGTAAGTTCATTATATTTATTCAGCGAACGACTGAAACTGCCATTGAATGCATAGTTTTCCACGAATGCACCGTCGAAAGTTCTATCCATTCCCCACCTTGCTCTGCCGGCCAGATGCAGCCTACCTTGCGACAAAAATTCGGGGTTTGTGAGTGAGAATCGAAAGTTGCGTATTCTGCTTGCTGAGTTGCTACCCAGCAAAGCTCGGAATCTGCTGTAGGAAACCTGCGAATGTTGTTCAAGTTGTCGTGAGCCGAATGGAGCAAGTCGCTCCACATCAAATTGCTGGAGATTGGTGTAGCCCGATATTACGCCCCACAGAGAGCCCTGTTGCGCAGGGTTATACATCGACACCCCATCAATTCTGAACTGCGCCTGAGAAAAAATATCTCCTCGGCTATTGAGCAATATATGACCTAAGCCATATTGTCTGAGGCGAAACGTAGTACTACCTACATCGCTTATCTGTAAATAATTGACATCATCTGTATTGGGATCAAAAATCATTTCCGATTCAACCACTGCCACCTGCGAGGAGTCAGCTTGTGGAGTCTGCCCCTTTACTCCGAGAGTCAGCAGGCTCAGCAACAGAATAACCAGAAATTTCCTCCTGCTACACATCATTTCCCCTTTTTGAAAAAATAGCTTTTCTGACGACGCTTAGCCTCTTGGTCACGAGCCACGAATACCTTTTCGCCCGTATATGGATTTATTCCCGTGTAGTATATCGCTGAAGATAAGGTCATCGGTGTAGGAGTAAAATCCTGAATCTGCTCGAGAAACACATTCAATCGCCCCATTTTCCGAGAGAGAGATTTCATATCGTTCTTCGTGCAGCCCGGGTGGCTTGATATGCAGTAAGGCACCAACTGATACTTGAGATTCTCCTTGCGACAAAGAGAATGAAAACGCTCGTGCAACTTCTCAAAGAGCGAGAAATCAGGCTTGCGCATCAGTTTCAGCACAGCGCTTTCAGTATGTTCTGGTGCCACTTTCAATCGCCCCGAGGTGTGATGTTTCACCACTTCGCGCAAGTAGTTTTCACCTTCGGGTTCATTAATGAACATATCGTATCTGATTCCGCTACCGATGTATGCGTGCCTGATTCCGTTCACTTTTCGCACTTTACCATAGAGCGCAATCAAATGATTATGATTGTGTTCGAGGTTTTTACAGATTGCAGGGAATATACAAGACGGACGGCTGCACTTTTCGCAGAGCGATTTATCCTTTCCGCCCATTTTATACATATTAGCCGAGGGTCCACCCAAGTCCGAGAGATTACCTCTGAACTCCTCCATTTTGGTTATGAACTCGATTTCATTCATAATCGAGCGTTCGCTGCGGCTCGAGATGAATTTACCCTGATGAGCCGAGATTGTACAGAAACTGCAACCTCCGAAACAGCCACGATGCAAATTCACCGAGAATTTAATCATATCATACGCCGGAATAGCCTTGCCTGCGTAGCGTGGGTGTGGCAATCGCGTATAGGGCAAATCGAATGAACTATCAATTTCCGACTCGCTCATCGGCGGGTGTTGAGGATTGATTACAAGATATTTATCACCTGTCGGCTCGATTAGCGTAGCAGCCTCCATTTTGTTTGATTCGATTTCAAAGCGGCGGAAATTTTCTGCGTATTTTGTTTTATCTTTCAGACACTCCTCATAGGAATGCAACAAAATCTTCTCCTCCTCGATTGAATCGACATACTTCTTATCGGCGAGGAATGCCACCTGTCGCAACTTGCGCAATGTCTTTATGTTAAACCCATTATGCACTGCTTTAGCAATTTCGACAATAGGTTTTTCGCCCATACCATACACCAGCAGGTCGGCTCCGCAATCGGCGAGAATCGAAGGTTTGAGCGAATTGCTCCAATAGTCGTAGTGTGCCATTCGTCTGAGCGACGCCTCGATTCCGCCCACGATTATCGGTGTATCTGGATAGAGCGAACGCAAACACTGACAATAAACCGTAACTGCACGGTCGGGTCTGAAGCCTGCCACGCCCGCGGGAGTGTAGGCATCGTCACTGCGCAGTCTCAGGTTGGCTGTGTAGTGGTTCACCATCGAGTCCATATTTCCACCCGTAACTCCGAAAAAGAGACGCGGCTTGCCCAACTTCTTGAAATCGCGCAGGTCGTCTCTCCAATTCGGTTGCGGCACTATCGCCACTCGATAGCCATAACTCTCTAACTGTCGCCCAATTACGGCAGCTCCGAACGACGGGTGGTCTACATAGGCATCACCCGAAAATAAAATCACATCTAACTCGCTCCAGCCTCGAGCCTTGACCTCCTTTGCCGAGGTAGGTAGAAAATCGCTCAACTTTGCCATACTTGTTCAGCTATAAAAACAGTTCCTTCCCGATTCGCACCATACTATCGGGGCGTCCCATTGTGTAGAAGTGGATTACGGGTGCTCCCGCTTTTTTCAACTCTCTACCTTGGGCTACGGCCCACTCCACGCCCAGACTCTTCACAGCCTCGTCGGTCGTGCATTTGCGAGCCTCGCTCACAAGTTCGTCGGGCAGACTGACGTGGAAAATTCGCGGCAATACCTCCAACTGACCGAGCGACGAAAAAGGCTTGAGTCCCGGAATAATCGGCACCGTGATTCCTGCCTTGCGACACTTGTCCACAAATTCGAAGAATTTTTTATTATCAAAAAACATCTGGGTCACTATGTAGTGTGCTCCGGCATCGACCTTCTCCTTCAGGAATTGAATATCCGAATCGGCATCTGTCGCATCAATATGTTTTTCGGGATAGCCCGCCACTCCGATGCAGAACTCCGTAGCGTGACAGTTCTCAATTTCGCCGTCGATATACTTGCCGCGATTCATATCATTGATTTGGCGTACCAATTCCGCAGCGTGTGAATGTCCATCTTTGCGCGGCAGAAAGTGGTTCTCACCCTTTGCCGAATCGCCTCTCAGAGCCAATACATTATGCAAACCCAAGAAGTTCATCTCGATTAGCGAGTCTTCGGTCTCGAAGCGGTTGCACCCGCCACAAATCAGATGTGGAACGACCTCTATTCCGTAGCGTGCTGCTATGGCTGACGAGATGCCAATTGTTCCGGGGCGTCGTCTGGTGATGCGCCGTTCGATGCTGCCATCACTCCGTTCTATTAATTTTATATCTTCACGATGATAGGTTACATTGATATACGCAGGCGAAAATTTCATCAACTGGTCGATGGTATTGAATATCGAACTCATAGTTTCGCCCTTGAGCGGCGGCAGCAACTCGAATGTAAATCGAGTTTCACCTCTTTCAGCGGCTTGATTAATTATATCTATGACCTTCATTGCGCAATTATTTTATGTTGTGAGCCAACATTTTTTTCATTTTTTGTGTAGTCGTATTGCAGCGGGTTACGTAATCCTCAAGTTGCACATCGTCAATCTTGCCAACCGAGAAGTAGCGACTATCTTCAGAGGCGAATATCATTCCCGATACCGAAGCCGTAGGAGTCATCATACAGTTATCATCTACAAGGCGTATTCCCGTTCTACGCTCCACCTCGAGCATCTGAAAAATATCCCTCTTGAGTTGGTGGTTCGGACAGCAGGGATAACCCACTGCGGGTCTGATTCCGATTTTATCATCTTTAGCATACCCCCAAAGTTCGCGTGCCACTAAGTTGTGCAAATGTTCAGCGAATGCCTCGGCCAATCGGTCGGCCACAAGTTCTGCCATAATTGCCGAGTAGTCATCACCCTTTGCTCGGTAGCCCTCAATCATCGCATCGAGCCCCACTCCCGCCGTAACTACAAACAGCCCGATGTAGTCATCACAACCTGCAGGCAGAAGAAAATCCGCCAACGAAAGATTCTCGTCATCTTCAACATTTTGACTGCGCAACTGAGGCAAAATCACCTTACAACATTTGCAATCTTTGGGATATACCACAATATCATCGCCCGAAGAGTGTGCCGGGAAAATTCCGACTACACCATTGAGCGTGAGTAAATTATCTGCAATTATCTGCTCGAGCATAGCTTGTGCATCGGCGTAAACTTTCCGAGCTTCGACACCTCGTTGCGGGTGGTCGAAAATTTCGGGCAATCGGCCCGAAATGCCCCACGCCTTGAAGAAGAATGCCCAATTTATCGAATCTACAACCTCTCGAATCGGGTAGTTTTTATATTCGGTCACGCCCAATCGTGCGGGAACTACGGGTTGATGCTTAGCACGATGCCCCCTCTTTCGAGCCTCCTCCAGAGTGCGCAACTTGACATTTTCGCCGAGATACTCTCTGCGCAACTGCTCTTGTTCAGCCTTAATCTGCGCGATAAACTGCTGGCGATTTTCCGAGCAGAGCTGCGCCATCACCCTCACATTATCCGCCGCATCACGCACCTGAATAACCACGCCCGAATATTTGGGAGCAATTTTTACTGCCGTATGCAGCGCAGAAGTCGTTGCACCGCCAATCATAACAGGCACATCTACACCCCTCTGTTCGAGCAGCTCCACAGTACGAATCATCTCCTCCAACGAGGGAGTAATCAACCCACTGAGACCTATGGCTGCTGCCTTTGACTCCTGAACCCGATTAACAATCTCCTCAGGCGAAACCATTACACCCAAGTCCAACATTTTGTATCCATTGCACGCCATCACGACCGAAACGATATTCTTGCCGATGTCGTGTACATCTCCCTTAACCGTAGCCAACACTACGCTTGGAGTAGAGTTGCGGTCTGTCGAAATGTTCTCCTGCTCGATATATGGAGCGAGTACCTCAACCGAGCGTTTCATTACACGGGCACTCTTGACCACCTGAGGCAAAAACATCTTGCCCGAACCGAACAACTCACCAATCTGATTCATTGCAGCCATCAACATACGGTCAATCACTGCCAATGGCGAATCCGTCAAGTTCAGCGCCTCGAGCGTATCCTGCTCGATAAATTGGTCAATACCCTTTATCATTGAGTGCGCAATTCGCTCCTCGACTGAGAGCGTGCGCCACAGGTCTGATTTTGTCTCCTCTTTTGATTGACTATGCTGCGCCTTAACTTCGGCAGCCTTTTCCACCAAGCGCTCAGTAGCATCTGCTCTGCGATTGAGCACTGCGTCTTCCACCACCGCCAGCAACTCGGGGTCTATCTCGTCGTAAATCTGCAACATCGCAGGATTAACAATACCCATATCCATTCCTGCTTCGATTGCGTGGTAGAGGAATACCGAATGCATCGCCTCTCTTATAGGGTTATTTCCTCGGAACGAAAACGAAAGATTACTTACTCCGCCGCTGATTTTCACTCTCGGACAGTTTTTTTTAATCCATCGACAGGCTCTGATATAGTCCAAGCCGTAGCTATCGTGCTGGCTGATGCCCGTAGCAATAGCCAAAATATTAGGGTCGAAAATAATATCTTCTGCCGGGAATCCATTACTTGTCAGCAGTTTATATGCACGGTCGGCTATTTCGATTTTTCGGTCGAAAGTCGTAGCCTGCCCCTGTTCATCGAACAACATAACCACTGCCGCAGCACCATATTTTCTGAGCATAGCTGCCCTACGCAGAAACTCTGACTCGCCCTCTTTCAGCGAAATGGAATTGACAATAGATTTACCCTGAGTACATTTCAGTGCAGCCTCAATCACCTCCCACGACGAGGAGTCAATCATAATAGGTACTCGTGCTATATCTGGTTCGGCAGCAATGCGATTAATGAATTCGATGATTGCACTCGGCCCGTCAATCATACCATCGTCCATACAGATATCTATAATCTGAGCGCCATCTTCCACCTGACCTCGGGCTACGGAGAGTGCATCTGCATATCTGCCCTCGCGAATCATCTTGGCAAAGCGAGCCGAACCCGCTACGTTTGTACGTTCGCCAACATTTATAAAATTGGCATCGGGAGTGATTTCCAATGGTTCAAGACCCGAAAGTATCGTTCGCGGAGTAAATTTCTGCGACACCTGCGGCGAATAATTCTTTGCTACGCAAGCAATCGCTGCGATGTAATCGGGCGTAGTCCCGCAACAGCCGCCCACAATATTGAGCAATCCCTCTTTCAAATATCCTTCGATATGCTCGGCCATAGACTCGGGCGTTTCATCATATCCGCCCATACCATTTGGCAATCCCGCATTCGGGTGTGCAGATATGGCACACGAGGCTACGCGTTTGAGTCTTGCGATGTATTGTTTCATCTGCTCGGCGCCGAACGAGCAGTTCAACCCAATCGACAACAGCGGAGCGTGGCTAATCGAATTATAAAATGCCTCGACAGTCTGTCCCGAAAGGATTCTACCAGACGAATCGGCAATGGTGGCAGAAATCATTATCGGCACATTAATACCCCTGTTTTCAGCCAACTGCATCGCCGCAAAAATAGCAGCCTTACAATTCAGCGTATCAAATACCGTTTCTATTAACAATATATCCACTCCGCCATCAACCAGTCCTCGGATTTGCTCGGTATATGTTTCCACCAATTGATCGAAAGTCACGGCACGGTACTCGGGGGCATTGACATCGGGTGACATCGAACACATTTTGCTTGTAGGTCCTATTGAGCCAGCTACGAAACGAGGACGTTGTTCAGTTGAGAAGCTGTCTGCTGCACGGCGAGCAATGCGCGCCCCCGCCAAGTTCAATTCATACACTCTGTCTCCGAGATGGTAATCGCCCAATGAGATTGAGTTACTATTAAATGTATTCGTTTCTATAATATCTGCACCAGCCTCGAGATAGCGACTATGAATCGACTCAATCACCTCAGGCTGAGTCAGATTCAACACATCGTTACACCCCGTAAGATTGACATCGTGATTGGCAAACAAATCTGCTCGGAACTGCGATTCGGTTAGCGCTGCCGCCTGAATCATCGTTCCCATTGCTCCGTCGAGCACGAGAATACGTTGATGAATATGTTTTGATATATCGCGCATAATTCTACTTCTCCTTTACTAATTCCACTTCGAACAACTTGTTCCACTTCTTACCCGTAACGAATATTCGACCACTCTTCTTGTCATAGGCAATGCCGTTCATCACGTCAGTATCTGCGGTTATTCTAATATTCGAAATCAGATTGTCAAAGTTGATTCTTGCCACAACCTCGCCTGTCTGGGGATTAATTCTGACAATATCGTTGGTCGTATATACGTTAGCCCATATTTCGCCATTAATCCACTCCATCTCATTGAGATATATCACAGGGCCATTATCATCAAAAACCTGAATCACACGCTCCTTGCGGAAGGTCTCAGCCGAACGCACCGTAATGCGATTCGAACCGTCGCTCTGATACAACTTCTCGCCGTCGGTAGCCAATCCCCAACCCTCGCCGTCATAGCCAAATTTACCCACCTGAGCAAAACTCTGCGCATCAAACACAAAACAGGTATTCTCTTCCCACGTCAGCATATATATCTTATTGTTCAGCAGAGCAATGCCCTCGCCGAAAAACTCATCTGAGAGTGACTGGCTCTTCAGAATCTTCCCCGTAGCAATATCTGTCAGCAACAATCTCGATTCGCCATTGAGACCTGTACTCTCCAACATTTTTCCATTGTAAAAAATCAGCCCCTGAGTATATGAACCCTCATCGTGAGGATAGGTTTTTATAATCTTAGCCGAGTAGGCTTGCGGTTGTTTTTTAGCAAGTACGGTAATTGTTCCCACGCGTTTTTGTCCGAGACCGTTTTTGAATGCCTCGAAATAGTATGGAATGTGTCCCATACGCACATCTTCGGGCAGCACAAGTGTAGTATCACCTTTGACCAATCCGATGTATTTATGATCGAAGTAGAATTGTACCGAGTCTGGCTCGACACCTTGCGCCAATTCGTATGAGAATTTCACCGCCTCACCGCCATATTGTGGACTCCCCACCTCTGGCAACACTTTCTTTATCATAGACTTAACATATTCAGCCGAACCTTTTGTAGATTTAGCCGTATTTGAATTACCCCCGAAACAAGAGGAGGAAACGATAATAATCAGAGAAAAAACGAGATTGCGAATCATTTTTCAGTCCATTAAATTTATCATACTACAATCTACAAAGGTAGTCATTTTTCGGATAGGAATAGCGATAAAAACAAAAAACTCGGCCGATGATTTCGACCGAGTGGTATCTGACTCAAGAAAAGTTCTATTTTTTCACCTGTTCGAACTCGAAACCTAAGGCCACTTCGTTGTAATTTTTGGCAAGGTTTGCAATTCCGTTTGCAGTGCTTGAATTAACTCTTGCAGCAACAGCTTGAATAAAACTCAAGATTTTATTGGCTTGGAATGCCAATACCAAATTACCTTCTGTTTTGTATACGATTGCCGAGAACACTCCGAGCTGATAACCGGCTGCATTCAATACTGTAAGTGTAACCTTTTCATCTTGAGCTGAGTAGCTCCACTTACCCGACACTGTTCGAGATGCGAGTTGCGCGGTGAACGTACTATCCTGAGCAAATGTAAATGTGCAACTACCGGCTTTGATTCCCACCTTTTCGTAGTATTGATTCAGTTTCTTGCCGATGGTCTTAGAGAGAGCTGCGCCACCAGCCTGAGCCAACAGATTATCGCTTCCGAGTTTTACAGCAGGCTGAACATATTTCCACTCGCCACAAATAGTTGATGAGTTCACATTGTTACCCGTAGCCACTTCAGCTACTTTACTTGCCACCTTAAACAATTGGTCGAGACTCTGAGCCGATGCAGTTCCGGCAAACAAGACTGCACAACCAACCAACAACAAAAATTTTTTCATATTCTTTAATTTCTTAAGAGTTTCCAAATATGACACAAAGTTAGCAAAAATAATCTAATTATCAATCTCACCCAAATAATAAAAAAGCCTGCACCAAAATAGTGCAGGCTATGCGCATCTGAACAGAATGATTATTTTCTCTTACCGCCAAATTCTTTTTCGAGTTTTTTCTTGTATTCTCTACGTTCTTCGGGAGTCATCTTTGCCATTTTGTTGATGGTTGCTTTTTCCCACGGATCAACCTTTTCGCCCATAAGTTCTCTGAAGTGAATGGCTTTTTGTTGACTATTCAGATGACTTCTCAGTTCTATAATCGAGTCATATTTCTCTGCTTCAACAACTACAATAGTAAACTTGCGATCTATATCATAATATCGAGGTACACCTTGCATTGATCCTCCATAAGTAGTTTCAATAATTTCATACGTTGTAGTCTTTTCGGGTTTCAATGTTGCTATAAACTCACCTTTACGAAGTTCCTCTTCTGTAGCTGATTTAACGCCTTTTATTTCTATTCGAGAGATTCTACCAGCCTCAAACAATTTTTTGTATCTAGTAGACTCACCTGGTCTAATGATTGCCCTTTCAACCCCGGCGCGCCCACCTTGTGAACCATCAGGATTTACACGTGACATATTGTCAAAATCACGAGCACACTCTTCGATGTATTTTTGTCCGGCTGTTTTGTTTTTGTCATCTTGTGCAGATGCTGAGATTGCTCCGATAACCATTATCGATGCAATCGTGAGTTTCAATAATCTTTTCATATTCCTTATTAATTAAGAGCTTTGCAAATATATAAATTATTTTTATAAATAATGCAAATTTAAGCAAAAAAAGCCTGCACCAAAGTGGTGCAGGCATTGAAATATATTTTAAGCAAACGGCTACAACTGAGCAAAGAAGTCGTTGCCCTTATCATCTACGATGATGAATGCGGGGAAGTTTTCAATGCGAATCTTGCGCACTGCCTCCATTCCGAGCTCGGGGAAGTCTACAACCTCAACACTCTTGATGCTGTCTTGAGCCAAAATTGCAGCAGGACCTCCGATTGAACCCAAATAGAATCCACCGTGAGCCTTGCAAGCATCTGTCACAGCCTTTGAACGATTACCTTTGGCAACCATAATCAACGAACCGCCAAGTGCCTGGAAGCAATCAACATACGAGTCCATACGACCTGCTGTAGTCGGACCGAAACTACCCGACGGCATTCCTTCCGGAGTCTTCGCTGGACCTGCGTAGTAAATCGGGTGATTCTTGAAGTATTCTGGCATCGGTTCGCCACGGTCAATCATCTCTTTAATCTTAGCGTGAGCAATGTCGCGAGCAACAATCAGCGTACCCTTCAGATTCAAACGGGTGCGGATAGGATATTGCGACAACTTTTCGCGTACTTTATCCATACCTTCGTCGAGGTCGATGTCCACAGCCGGAGCCATAGTCAATTCCTCTTGCGGCAGATATTTCGACGGAGTGAATTCCAATTGTTCGAGGAAGATGCCCTCAGGTGTAATCTTACCCTTGATGTTACGGTCAGCGCTGCAACTTACACCGATACCTACGGGACAAGATGCTGCGTGGCGCGGCAGACGGATTACACGTACGTCGTGTACCAGATACTTACCACCAAACTGAGCTCCTACGCCACTTTCGCGGCAGATATCCTGAATTTTTTGTTCCCATTCCAAATCGCGGAATGCGCGGCCACCCTCATTACCAGAAGTGGGCAGATTGTCATAATAACCAGCCGATGCCTTCTTTACGGTAGTAAGGTTAGCCTCAGCCGATGTACCGCCGATAACCACAGCCAAGTGGTAAGGTGGACAAGCCGAAGTACCCAAATCCTTGATATGCTCTTTGATGAATTTAGTCAGATTTTCCTCTGTGAGCAATGCCTTAGTCTGTTGGTAGAGGAATGTCTTGTTAGCAGAACCACCACCTTTAGTCATAAACAAGAAGTGGTATTCGTTGCCTTGTGTAGCGTAGAGGTCAATTTGCGCCGGGAGGTTAGTTCCGCTGTTGTGTTCGTCGAGCATAGTCATCGGCACCACCTGCGAGTAACGCAAATTGCAACTCTTATAAGTTTCATAAACACCCTTTGACAACCATTCGCGATCGTTTACTCCGGTATAAACATTCTCACCCTTTTGGCCAATAACGATTGCAGTACCTGTGTCCTGGCAAGTTGGCAGACTGCCTCTTGCAGCCACAACCTGATTTCGCAACATTGTGTGTGCTACGAAACGGTCGTTGTCCGATGCCTCAGAGTCGTCTACTATATTGCGCAGTTTTTGCAGGTGTGTTGGTCTGAGGAAGAATGACACATCGCGGAATGCCGAGATAGACAACAACAAGAGTCCTTCCGGAGCAACTTTCAAGATTTTACGACCATCAACTTCGACTGTTTCTACAAAATCTTTTGATAACAACCGATATTCGGTTTTGTCTTCACCCACTGGAAATGGGTCTTGATAAATGAATTCGCTCATTATTTTTATTCTTAGTATGTATAATTTATTTCGTCTGTTTCGGAATCATTATCAGATACATTTTCCCATATGATTCAAGCAACGAAGTTACGATTTTTTTTCGAGACAAAAGAATTTATACCAAAAAAATCTTTTCTCGTCAGATTATATTTTTGCAGTTTACATCTAAATATGGCACGGAATATGATATTTTCTAATTGAAAATGATTATATTTGTAGACTCTTCAGAGATTAAAATTAGGTGATTTTACTCGGCAAATTATGATTGTAACCCATCTGAAAGTTGCGCTGTACGCGATATATGTCATCATAGTGATAGGCACAATACTCACTATTGTCTATGACAAACGTGAGCCGTCGAAAGCGATGATTTGGATTTCGGTTGTATCGCTGATACCCATACTCGGAATATTGTTCTACGTACTGCTGGGGAGAAACCACCGCCGAGAAAAGATATTCAACCGAAAGGGAGTAAAAGACCTGCAACAAATCGAGCGTGCCAACATCAACAACCAGTTGGAACTCGTCTCCTCTGACAGTCTGCTACAAAGAAAAGAGATTGCCGATAATTTTGACATCATAACCCTACTGCTCAACTCGAACAAAGCACTACTGACAGTCAGAAATCGAATCAAAATCTTGGAAGATGGAGAAGCAACGTTTGCTCATATACTTGACGTTCTTTCTCGTGCTGAATCATCGATACATCTTGAATACTACATCATAACCGACGACCGCATAGGCGAAACCGTAGCCGATATTCTCGTAGCAAAGGCTCTCGCCGGAGTGGAGGTCAGACTGATTTATGACGATGTTGGCTGCTGGGGATTAAATCGCAATTACCTCAAGCGGCTGAGCGATGCGGGAGTGCAAATCCGCAACTTCCTGCCCGTAGTCTTTCCGTGGCTCTCGAGCAAGGTAAACTACCGAAACCACCGAAAGATAATCGTCGTAGACGGAAAGTACGGATTCACAGGTGGCGTGAACATTGCACAGCGCTACATTTCGGGTACAACCTGGGGACGCTGGCGTGATACACACCTGATGCTGGAAGGCGACTCGGTAACCTCGCTGCAGGTTATCTTCCTGACCGATTGGTACTTCGTCAGTGGACAGCGACTCACCGATCGTAAGAAATATTTTCACGAATCGGACATCAAAGAGCAGGCTCTCGTACAGATAGCCACCTCGGGTCCTGACAGCGACTGGGCATCAATTCTGCAGGCATTCTTCGCAGCAATAACCCGCGCCCAAAAGCATATCTACATCTCCACTCCATATTTCATTCCGCCCGAATCACTGCTGACTGCCATAAAAGTCGCAGCCCTCAGCGGCATTGATGTGCGGATTATGTTGCCGGCTCGTTCGGATTCGAAAATCGCACTATGGGCAACACGCTCGTACATTGGCGAGTTGCTCGAGGCCAAAGCGAAGGTCTATCTCTATCAGACAGGTTTCAACCACTCGAAGGTGCTGATGATTGACGGGCAGTTCTGCTCTGTGGGTACTGCCAATATGGATATCCGCAGTTTTGAGGACAACTTCGAAATATCGGCCATTATGTACGATAAACAACTGACCGAAACTCTGGAAAAGACATTCTTTGAAGATTTGACCAACTGTACTCAGGTCGAACCCGAGCAGTGGAACAATCGTCCCTGGTTCAAAACATTGGGCGAATCGTTCGCGCGACTTTTGAGTCCTCTGCTCTAACTCAATCACGATTTCAATATCAAAAAGGTCGGGACACTACGTCTCGATTAAAATTCTTAATACCTGATATTATGAAAAAGATTTTCTGGGTAGTGGTATCCGTTGTGATGGCCACTGCAGCCTCGGCACAAACGAAACTCGGTTTTCGTGCCGGCGCAAGTATGTCCGAATTAAAGTTCAATTCGGTAACAGTCAATGGTCTTACACTTACTCCGCAGACATCGGACGTAGTGGATTTTCACACAGCAATCGTGCTGAATCTGCAAATTCCGGGCTTCATCTTCCTGCAACCCGAATTGCAGTACAACACAATCTCTTCTAAATTTTTTATGACACCGACGTCGGGTATCAGACAAAAAATCACCTATTCACGCAGTTCATTGCAAGTGCCGCTGATGGTTGGATTCAACATCGGATTTCTGAAACTCAACGCGGGTCCCGTATTCAACCTCGTATCAGATGAAAACACCTCGAACAACAGCAAAGGTCTGAAAATCGAATCGAAAGATATTCCTGTCGGTTACCAAGTTGGTGCAGGAATAAAGATTGGAAATATGACACTCGAGGCTCGTTACGCATCGTCGATGGAGAAGTCCAAGTACACCTTCTCGAGCAACGGAAAAAGCAAGACTGCGAGTCCGAAAGATGACTACCAACTGATGTTCAGTGTCGGATTCCTATTCTAAATGCTCTCTGTCGAAACAAATAGCCTGTCCCGAAAAGGACAGGCTATTTTCATATTTTGTTTGTTGCTTGGGATTATCGTTGGATAGTCTTATCTGTTTTCTTTATGAACTTACCGTCAAGAGTAAAAATCAAATCTGAAGCAGTATTAAAACCAGTAGCCACGGTCAAAAGATAACCATTCGAGTAGCGTTCGATTACGGTAATCATCATTCGAGGATAGTTTTCAGCCATATATGATTTGATTTGCTCGTTAAGCAACGATTCCATCATAAAGAAACCAGGGCGCTGACCTTGTCCCATCTGGCCACGAGGACCTTGTCCCATCTGGCCACGAGGACCTTGACCCATCTGACCACGAGGACCTCTCTGTTGTGCGCTAGATCTGGGTTGCTCATTCATTCTGTTCGGAGCTCCAGCCATTTCGTTACCGAAGAATTGACCTCTCGGGCGATTACCCTGCTGACGTTTAGCATTTTTGTTGTCCTTGTTGTCTTTGCTATCTTTATTGCCAACTTCTCCGCTAGGCATTCTGCCTTGGCCACCCTGCCAATTACCTCTCATCTTCTGCATCTCTTCCATCCAGCGTTTCATATCGCGCTCGACCTTAGTCCAGTTTCCGTTCTTGTCGAACTCGACATCAAGTCCCATCGGAAATTGAACTTCAAATTCTGCACGCGCCTCGTCTGTGAGCACTGTCTGAACAGGCATATTCTGGAAATAGGCAGTCAAGAACTCCTGCGCTCTTGCAGGCATATCCTTCACCTCAACTTTTACATCGCGGTCTGCGTAAACCGACATAGATATAGCCATCGTAGATACAACGGTAGCCACAAATCCCTTAAAATTAATCTTCATAATCTCTATTTTTAATTAGTTATTTCTGTTCAATCGCGCCGAACTACTCAGTTCGACACACCTTCCAACAAGTATTTTTTTTGTACAAACACAATAAAAAACAACTTCAGAACGTCAGTCAAGGGAGGAAATGTTTTACAAAAATACGAATTATTTTGAATAAATTGTGTAAATAAGTTAAAAAAATGTACCTTTGTGCGCTGAAAAAATAAGGTGGAAAGATTTGGCTGCTTGCAACCACGTTAAAAAAATGCTAAAATAATCGCATTTCTAATATCACGCAGAAAGCTGATTTTATGTAGATTCTGCAACTTTTCACCCATTTGTTTATTGTTGAATTTCTCGCCAGGTGCGAGAGTAAAATTTGAATGTAATGGGATTTTTATTCACATCTGAATCTGTTTCGGAAGGCCACCCAGATAAAGTAGCCGACCAAATCTCCGATGCAATATTGGACCAATATCTCACACGAGATGCCAATGCAAAGGTTGCGTGCGAAACATTGTGCACAACAGGTCTTGCCGTAGTAGCAGGTGAAATCTGCTCTGATGCGACAATAGACGTGCAGAAAACCGTACGCGAAGTAATCAAACGAATCGGTTACACAAAATCTGAATATCGCTTCGACGCCGAGTCGTGCGGAGTTCTCAACGCACTGCACGAACAATCGCCTGACATCAACCGTGGCGTAGTAAGAGAAGAGTTGCTGGAACAAGGCGCAGGCGACCAAGGTATTATGTTCGGATATGCTTGTAACGAATCGCGCGACCTGATGCCCGCATCACTTGTGCTGGCGCAAATCTTGTTGCTCGAACTTGCAGAGATTCGCCGCCAAGGTGAACTGATGCCATACCTCAGACCTGATGCAAAGAGTCAGGTTACAATAGAATACAATGACGACCGTACTCCGAATCGTGTTCACACAATCGTTGTTTCGACTCAACACGACGAGTTTATGGACGACGACTCGGCAATGGTAGAAAAAATCACTGCCGATGTGAGAAACATTTTGATTCCAAGAGTCAAAGAGCGTCTTAACAAAATGGGTGACGATAAGTTGGCTGCCCTTTTTGATGACAACTTCAAACTGCTGGTTAATCCTACGGGCAAGTTCGTAATCGGAGGTCCGCACGGCGACTCGGGTTTGACAGGCCGCAAGATTATTGTTGATACCTACGGCGGCAAGGGAGCACACGGCGGTGGAGCCTTCTCGGGTAAGGACTCGTCGAAAGTAGACCGCTCGGCTGCATACGCAGTTAGACATATTGCGAAGAATATGGTTGCGGCAGGCATCGCAGACGAAGTGCTGGTACAGACTGCATACGCAATCGGCGTAGCTCAACCTGTCAGCATATTCATCAATACATTTGGCCGCGCTAAAGTACAAATGACCGACGGCGAAATTGCAGAGAGAATTGCAAAACTCTTCGACCTCAGACCTGCAAAAATCGTAGAACGATTCGGACTCACAAACCCGATTTTCGAGGCTACGGCTGCATACGGTCACTTCGGTCGCGACCCATACACAAAACAAATCGAAGTAATCCGAGATGGTAAAACCCAGACAATCGATGCAGAATTCTTCGGCTGGGAGCGTCTTGATGCAGTAGATATGTTGCGTAAGGAATTTGGATTGAACTAATCAGGCACAACGGTGGTTATTGAAGATATACTGAAAAAGGCCGAGGCGGGAGAGTGCATCTCGGTTGAAGAGGCTCACAAGTTGTGGGACTCGGCTCCATTGGCTCGGCTGATGCAGGCTGCACATACCCGCCGTATGGAACTGCACCCAGAACCAATCGTGACTTGGCAAATCGACCGAAATGTCAATATCACAAATTGCTGCATTTCGGGTTGTCGATTCTGCAACTTTCACTGTACCCCAACGCAAAGCGACCAAATATTCGTAACCACAATCGAGGAGTATTCACGCAAAATCGAGGAGATGTTGCGACTCGGAGGCGACCAGCTGCTGCTGCAAGGAGGACTGCACCCAAAATTTGATGTGGCGTGGTATGAGACTCTGTTCCGGGAGCTGAAACGCCGCTACCCTGATGTGAAGTTGCACGCACTTGGTCCGCCTGAGGTGGATTACATTGCTCGTCGCAGTTCGCTCTCGGTCGAAAAAACATTGGAACGTCTGCGACTCGCGGGACTCGATTCACTACCTGGCGCCGGTGCAGAGATACTTGACAACGAAATACGTAAAAAGATATCTCCGGGAAAATGCTCGGCAGACAGGTGGTGCGAAGTGATGCACATAGCTCATACTATGGGATTTGCTACGTCGGCTACGATGATGTACGGACACATCGAAACAATAGACCAGCGACTCGTGCATCTCGAAAAGGTACGCTCGTTGCAGAGCCAGGTGCCCGATGGAATGCCTGGTTTCTTGGCATTCATACCGTGGATTTTCCGCTCGACCGGCACTCGACTCGAAACAGAAGATGGCGTTACAACCAGATTCTCATCGGTTGAATATCTGCGTCTTATTGCAATCAGCCGCCTGATGCTCAATAACATACCAAACATTCAGGCGTCGTGGCTTACGGTCGGAGCCCAGACTGCTCAACTCTCGCTCTGGGGCGGAGCAAACGATATGGGTTCGATTATGATTGAGGAGAATGTCGTTAGTTCTGCCGGAGCCCACAATCAGTTTGATGCCAACGGAATGAAGGCAGCCATAAGACAGGCAGGATTCACACCCCGACTGAGAGACCAAAAATACAATCTGAGAGAGGAAATTTAACTCGGTTGTAGAGTGAAAGCATAAAAGATTGAAAAAAAATGTCTACATTTGTACCTTAGTGTACAATGTAGATTTTTTTGTTATGTATTTTCCTTTGGCAATTACTTGGGATATGAATCCCATAATGTTGAATTTGGGATTTTTAGAGATTAGATATTACGGACTCTGCTGGGCATTGGCTTTAGGCATAGGATTGTGGATTTTCAGCAAGATATTCAAACGAGAAAATTTGTCTGACAAGACACTCGATTCGTTGTTTTGGTATGCAGTACTCGCTACGGTAATAGGCGCGCGATTAGGTCACTGCTACTTCTACGAACCAGCTTACTATTTGAGCCACCCAGCCGAAGTGCTTCAAATCTGGAACGGCGGATTGGCGAGCCACGGTGCAGCATTCGGACTACTCATCGGACTATACCTTTTTTCACGAAAGAATCGACTCTCATACATTTGGATTCTCGACCGAATCGGAATTGCAATCACCATCGGCGGCGCACTAATCCGACTCGGGAATTTGTTCAATTCGGAAATCTACGGAGCTCCGACAACTCTTCCGTGGGGTTTCATATTTGTCAATGGCAATGAAAATCAGACACTACCCTGCCACCCTACGCAACTATACGAAGCATTGGCGTATGTAATTATATTCGTGATTCTCTGTGTGATGTACTTCAAAAAAGACATTGCAAGAAAGTGTCAAGGTGTAATGTTCGGGGGGTTCCTGATTCTGCTGTTCGGAGCACGATTCTTGATTGAATTCATCAAAAATGCGCAGGTGGAATTTGAAAAATCAATGATTCTCGATATGGGTCAATGGCTGAGCGTGCCGTTCATTATACTTGGCATATGGATCTTGATTAAGGCTCACAAAGATAGTCTGCCGAGAATATTCACTTGGGTAAATCCGATTCGCAAAAAATAAACATAAATTACACTTGTATGGAAATAATTGAACGTGTGATATTTAATAATCTGGTTCGCCAACAAAGTGTTATGTTGCCGAAAGTGGGAGTGCTGATGGTGTATAAGGAGGCAGGCCGTTTTGATGCACAGGCTCGCCGCGTGATTGCGCCCAGACTCAGAGTTGAATTCATAACCGAAACACCGGAAGGATACCCTACGATTATAGACCTGATGATGCGCGAAGGCGCTCAGCGACAAGAAGATGTAACAACACTCTATGAACATTGGGTAGAAAACAATTGCTCAAAAACAGACAAGGGCATCAAAATCGGCGAAGTGGGTTTTGCACGTTCGGTTGAGAACAATAGTTACGCATTCGAGGCATCGCCCGAATTGCAGGAGCTGCTCAACCCGCTGGACAACTACTCGATAGAGCTCCAGCCCGTGAAAAGTCAACCAAAAGAAGAACAACCCCAAAGTGCAACAACCGCTCCCAAGCCGAGCAAGAAACGGAAGAGCCAGAATGTAGTCATCATCTTGATAGTATTGGCGTTGCTGGGTGGTTGGATAGCCTTCGACCAGGATATTTTTTCAGGGAACAAGCAGCCTAAACCTCAACCCAAGCCGCAGATTCAAAATCAACAACAACCTCAAAAACAACAAACCGCAGATACGGTTGCAGTGGCTAAAAAGGATACGCTGTCACAAACCGCAGTGGATACAACTACAACAAAACCTGCCGAAAAAGTTGAAAACAAGGGCAGATTCTGCATCATTGGCGGACTCTATTCGATTGAGGCAAATGCAGATAAGTTAATCGAAGAGTTGGGCGAAAATGGCAAATATGCCGAAAAACTACCAGCACGAAACAATCGTATGTATGTCAGCGTCAGACGTTTCGAAACTCGCGCCGAGGCAGAACGATTCCTCAACCAAAATCACAAGAAACACCCCGATTATTGGATTCTTGAACGCAAAAAATAATCAACAAAAATATCATTATGAAGAAACTATTAACATTATTATCGATTGCCGCTATGAGCATAGCTTGCAACAACACCAAAGAGACAGTGGAGCCTCTGCAACTTGATACGCAGATGACTTCAGAGGAAATTTCTGCGGGAGTACTCACTCCTCGCGTTATGTGGAGAATGGGTAGACTCGGAGAAGCAAAACTCTCTCCCGACGGAAAAACCGTAGCCTACACCGTAACATACTATAACGTAGACCAAAACCGCGGCGCAGCATCGCTTTACACAATGAACGCCGACGGTAGCAACGCAAAACAACTGACCGACTTCACAGGTTCGGAGAGCGACGTGCAATGGAGCGCAGATGGTGAAAAAATCTACTTCCTGAGCACTCGCAGCGGTAGCGCTCAAATCTGGTCTATCGCTCCGAACGGAACAGCTCTGACTCAACTCTCAAATATCGAGGGCGGAATCAACGGTTTCGGCATTGCTCAAGATGGCAAAAACGTGTGGTACGCACAAACTGTACACGTAGCTCCGCGCAAATCGAAAGATGTTTATGCTTATCTGCCGGAATCTAAGGCGCTGATTTATGATGACCTGATGGCTCGCCACTGGGACTATTGGGATCAAGGCGATTACAGCCACATCTTCGTAACCGAACTCAAAGGCAACACCATTGCTGCAGGTAAAGATATTATGGCTGGCGAAGCGTGGGACGCTCCGATGGCTCCGTACTTTGACAACGCCGAAATCTCGTGGAGCAACTCAGGCAAATTGTTGGCATACACTTGCAAAAAAATGGCTGGTAGCGAATATGCATTCTCAACAGACTCAGACATTTATGTTTATGACGTAGAATCAGGAAAGACTACAAACGTGACTAAGGGTATGTTGGGTTATGACAAATATCCTGTATTCTCGCCGAACGACTCGAAAATCGCATTCACAAGTATGGAACGCCCTGGTAACGAAGCCGATAAAGACCGTCTGATGGTAGTTAATCTGGCTAATGGCGAAAAGACTTATGTTACTCGCGACTTCGACTACAACGCAGCAAATATCCGCTGGAACGATGAAAATACATTGACATTCATCTCTCCGATTGCAGCTACACACCAAATCTGCACAGCAACACTCGACGGTCAAATCAAAGTTCTGACCAACGGCGACCACGACTACACTTGGTTCGACCGCAAAGGCGAAATGATGGTCGCAGGCCGTAATACAATCTCACAAGCAGCGGAACTCTACAGCGTTAATACCCAAAGTGGAGAATCTGTTCAGTTGAGTTTCATCAACAAGCAAATCTACGACAACGTGAAGATGGGCGAAGTACAGAAACGCTGGGTTAAGACTACAGACGGCAAACAAATGTTGGTATGGGTAATCCTTCCTCCGAACTTTGATGCTACGAAGAAGTATCCTACGCTGCTCTACTGCGAAGGTGGCCCTCAGAGCGTAGTGAGCAACGGCTGGAGCTACCGCTGGAACTTCCAACTTATGGCAGCTCAGGGTTATATCGTAGTTGCTCCGAACCGTCGCGGTCTGCCGTCATTCGGACAAGAGTGGCTCGACCAAATCTCGGGTGACTACTCAGGCCAAAACATTCGCGACTATCTGGCAGCAATCGACGACGTAGCTAAAGAACCGTGGGCAGACGAAGACCGTATGGGTTGCGTAGGTGCAAGCTATGGCGGTTACTCGACATTCTATCTGGCAGGTCACCACGAAAAACGTTTCAAAGCATTCATCGCACACTGCGGTATGTTCAACTTCGAAAGTTTCTACACTCAAACCGAAGAGCTTTGGTTCCCGACACGCGACTTGGGCGGTGCTCCGTGGAGCGACGACCCGACTGCTAAACGTTCGTATGCTAACTCACCTCACAAAGCAGCGAAAAACTGGGATACTCCGATTTTGATTATCACAGGTATGAAAGACTTCCGTATTCCTTATACTCAGAGTCTTGAGGCATTCACAACAGCTCGCGCTCAGGGTATTCCGTCAAAACTCGTAGCATTTGAAAACGAGGCTCACCAAGTATTCAAACCGCAAAACAACCTGGTTTGGAATAGCGAATTCTTCAACTGGCTTGATAAGTATCTGAAATAAAACTATTTACAATTAAATTTCAAAAGGTTGCTTTGGGTTTCAAAGCAACCTTTTTTCTATATATGATAGTGTGTTTATTAAGATAATAAATATTGGTATATAAAAACAAAAAATGCTCCGAGTAATATCGGAGCATTTTTCAGAGGAAACTTATTACTATTATAATTAACTGTCAGAACCCTTATTGCTGCTCTTTAGCGTAAAATTCTTCCAATACTCCGCGGACACTTTCAGCAGTCAAGCGACCAAATACCTTCTCACCAACCATCACAACAGGCGCGAGTCCGCAAGCTCCAACGCAGCGCAGACAATCCAACGAGAACAGACCATCTTTAGTCACTTCGCCTACGCCGATGCCCAGCTCATCTTTGAACTCTTCCAGCACGCTTTCGGCTCCGCGTACATAGCACGCCGTTCCCAAGCAGACCGAAATGGGATATTTACCCTTAGGCTTCATAGTGAAGAACGAATAGAATGTCACTACGCCATAAACCTTTGCAGCAGGAATTCCCAACTCCATTGCAATAACTTCCTGAACTTCCGATGGCAGATAACCCAACATCTCTTGCGTTCTGTGAAGTATATTTATCAATTCACCCGGGTCGTTTCTGAATTCGGCACAAATAGCCTTTACCTTATCGACAATCGAATGACACATACATACGTTGTTTTCCATATCTACTATTTTTCTTGGGTTGGACATATAACCTTTTTACGGTCAAAATAGTGCGTGTGCAGTAGCTCGTGTGCCAAGTGGCTACACGGTGCACCTAAAAACTCCTTATACAATTGCTGTACATAAGGATTTTCGTGAGATTTGCGCAATGGTTTATCGCGATCCTCTTGGTAGATTGATTCCATTCGCTCGCGGATAACCGACATATCTCCTCGGTGATAGGGCTGACCGCCTCCACCAATGCAACCTCCCGGACAAGCCATAACCTCGATTGCGTGGTAATCTGCGCGACCGGCTTTTACCTCTTCAACCAGCTTGCGAGCATTAGCCAATCCGTGCGCAATGCCTATCTTAATAGGAGTACCATTGAAGTCGATTGTCGCAGAACGGACTCCGTTGAAACCTCTCAGTTCCTCGAAATCAATATTTTCGAGCGCCTTGCCTGTCTGCACTTCATAGGCAGTACGAACAGCAGCTTCAATCACACCACCCGTAGCACCGAAGATGACAGATGCTCCTGTTGAGTCGCCCAACGGACGATCAAAGTCACTATTCTCGAGCGTTGCGAAGTCGATGTTTGCGTAACGAATCAAGTGAGCCAATTCGCGAGTTGTGATTGAAATATTTACGTCTGGATCTCCATCTACACAGAATTCTTCTCTGTTACATTCAAATTTCTTAGCCACGCAAGGCATAACAGATACTACCACCAAATCCTTACGGTCGATTCCCATCTTCTGTGCGAAGTAGCTCTTGGCGATTGCACCAAACATCTGTTGCGGAGATTTTGCACTCGACAAATGAGGTAACAATTCAGGGTAGTTTTGTTCCATAAATCCCACCCAGCCAGGACAGCAAGATGTCATCAGCGGAATCTTAACGTCACGATTACCACCGAGGTACTCTTTCAGACGTCCCAGCAGTTCGGTACCCTCTTCCATAATTGTGAGGTCGGCTGCGAAATCGGTATCGAATACGTAATCAAATCCGAGTTGGCGCAATGCAGCAACCATCTTTCCTGTAACGCTCTGTGAACCAAATCCAAAATCGGCACCCAAAGCTACGCGCACTGCAGGAGCAGTCTGAACAATAACGGTCTTTTGCGGGTCAGCTATTGCACGCATCAGTTCAGTCATATTGCTATGTTCAGTCAGCGCACCGGTCGGACAAACGGCTACACATTGACCACAATTCACACAATTAGAATCTGCGAGGTTCTTGCCGAATGCGGTACCCACAACTGCCTCAAAGCCACGACTTGTAGCCGATAATGCTCCGACTGACTGTATCGAATTACAAGCAGTCTCACATCTGCGACACATAATACACTTATCCATATTGCGGATAATGGACAACGACACATCGGGTGTAAATGTAGACATCTCGCCTTGATAGTTTATTTTGCGAATTCCGAGATCGCTAGCAATGGACTGCAAATCGCAAGCACCATTCTTTGCACAAGTCAGACATTCATTGGGGTGATTCGACAGAATAAGTTCCATCACCGTTTGGCGAGCATTGATTACTCTAGGTGAGTGGGTCTTAACTTCCATTCCCTCAGTACATTCAGTCTTACAAGCCGGAGCTAAATTTCGGCGTCCTGCTACTTCTACTACGCAAATACGGCACGCGCCGGGATTATTTTCGTAATTCAAATCGTGCAGATTCAAATGACACAATGTCGGAATTTTTATACCAATAGAGGCAGCGGCTTCAACCAAAGTTGTTCCCTTATCAACTTCAACCTGACGATTATCTATGGTGAGTTTTATCTTTTCCATAATTTAGTGCTATTTGATGATTATTGCATTGAATTTACATTTAGCAATACAGCTACCACAACGGATACACTTAAGCGGGTCAATTGCGTGAGGTTGCTTAACTGCACCTGAGATTGCACCTACAGGACACACTCTCGCACAAGCCGTACAGCCTTTACATTGAGTCGGGTCAATGAAATAGTGGCTCAAGTCGCGACACTGGTGAGCCGGACAAGTCTTATCCTTAACGTGAGCTACATATTCGTCCCAGAAGTTGTCCATCGTCGAGAGTACGGGGTTTGGAGATGTTTGTCCCAAACCACACAATGCGGTATCTTTGATAACCTTCGCAAGATTTTTCAAGCGGTCGAGATCCTCCTCGGTACCCTCACCTTTTGTTATCTTTTCAAGAATTTCGTACATTCTCTTGTTGCCGATTCGACACGGAGCGCACTTGCCGCAAGACTCCTCAACGGTAAATTGGAGGTAGAACTTCGACACTGCAACCATACAGTCAGATTCGTCCATAACAATCATACCGCCCGAACCCATCATCGAGCCTGCTGCCAAAAGGTTGTCGTAATCAATCGGCAAATCGAGGTGACGTTCAGTCAAACAACCACCCGAAGGACCACCCGTTTGTACTGCCTTAAATTTCTTTCCATCTTTGATTCCGCCACCGATGTCGAAGATAACTTCGCGCAGTGTTGTTCCCATCGGAACTTCAATCAAACCGACATTATTTACTTTACCTGCCAGGGCAAATACTTTTGTACCCTTGCTCTTTGCAGTACCGATACTTGAGAACCACTCAGAACCGTTCAATAAAATCGGAGGTATATTTGCGTATGTTTCTACGTTATTAACGTTGGTCGGGAATCCCTTATAACCTGATTCGCTGGGGAACGGAGGCTTAACCGTAGCTTCACCACGCTTGCCTTCCATCGAGTGAATCAGTGCAGTTTCTTCACCACAGACAAATGCTCCGGCACCATATCTGATTTCGATATCAAATGAGAATCCTGTGCCCATAATATTTTCGCCCAAGAGTCCCAATTCGCGAGCCTGAGCCATTGCAATCTTCAAACGTTCTACTGCCAGCGGATACTCAGCACGAATATAGATAAGACCATTTGATGCACCTGTACAGTAACCGTTGATAGCCATAGCTTCGATTACGGTATGCGGGTCGCCTTCGAGAATAGAGCGGTCCATAAATGCACCGGGGTCACCTTCATCAGCATTACATACTACATATTTTTGTTCGGCCTGAACTGCGCGAGTAATTTTCCACTTCATACCTGTGGGGAATCCACCGCCACCTCGGCCACGCAAACCTGAATCCATCACCTCTTTAATTACGTCATCAGGAGACATCTGCAATGCCTTCGAGAGCGCAGCATAACCGTTGCGAGCTATATATTCATTAATATTTTCAGGGTCGATGAATCCGCAGTTACGCAATGCTATACGCACCTGTTTCTTATAAAAATTCATATGTTTGCTGTCAGATACGTGCTGGCCTGTTTCGGGAGCCGTGTACAACAAACGCTCAACCTTTCGCCCCTTAACGATATGTTCGTTTACAATTTCGCGAGCATCTTCGGGTTTAACACCCACATAAAATGTATTATCAGGAATTATCTTAACGATAGGACCTTGTTCGCAAAATCCGAAACAGCCGGTCTTGATTACCAGCACATCTTCGGGCAGCCCTGCTTCGCATACTGCTTGACGCAGATTTTCGATAATCTCCGAACTCTTCGATGCGCGACAACCCGTACCGCCGCACACCAATATATGATTGCTGTATTGTGACATATTGCTTTAGGATTAGTTTATTTCACATTAATTAACAAATCATCACAAGACTCGCCTTTGATGATAAATCTGTCAACAATCTGCTCTGCACGTTGGGTTGAAACCTTGCCAAAGACAACCGGTTCTTTTCCCGGCAGTTGCACTTCAACAGTTGGTTCGGCAAAACAGTAGCCCATACAGCCACACTGCGTTACGATCGCATCAACCTTTCGATCGTCAAGAAGGGTTATCATTCGGGTCATTGTCTCTTTGGCTCCGGCAGATATTCCGCACGTAGACATTGCAATTCTTACCTGAACCATTTTTTCTGGGTCATTGCTCAACTCACGGATTCTGATGTCTGCGCTAAGTTTGTCGCGCATCTGAGCGAGCTCTTCAAGCGATCTTATTTTTGTCATACTCTAAGTATTTTAAGAGGTTTTTCATCTGAAAATTCGCCTTTTCAGCTTTCGCAAATATAAAAATTTTACAAATCAAATCAAACATATTGTTAGAAATTTTTTCGCATTTTGCTAAATATTTTCAATAATGTTTATTTAACCGCACCGTAGCGTGCATTTCGTTTATTATAAAACACAAAAGTATTTTTCAACTAAAATCAGCCATAAAATCACCATATCACTGAATATCAACATAATAACAAATCACACAAAAAACCATCATTAAAATGAAAAAATTTAATTTTAGAATAAAGATTTCTCTAATAGCAATAAAAAATGTAACTTTGCGGAACATATATGAAAATTAATTTCTAAACTAAATAATGATGGAAAAAGGAGCTATTTCAAAATTCATCACTCACCACTATCGCCATTTCAACTCGGCGAGTTTGGTAGATGCTGCAAAAGCCTATGAGCAACTGCTCAGCGAAGGCGGAAAAATGATGTTGGCTATGGCAGGTGCTATGAGTACAGCCGAAATCGGTCTCTCATTGGCCGAAATGATTCGCCAAGACAAGATTCATATTATCTGCTGCTCGGCTAACAACCTCGAAGAAGACATTATGAACTTGGTAGCACACTCACACTACAAACGTGTGCCCAACTACCGCGACCTCACTCCGGAACAGGAAAAAGAGTTGCTCAACAACCATATGAACCGCGTTACAGATACTTGTATCCCGGAAGAAGAGGCATTCCGCCGTTTGGAACACCATTTGGTTGAAGTATGGCAAGAAGCTACGGATAAGGGCGAACGCTATCTTCCTTATGAGTTTATGTACAAATTGTTGCGTTCAGGCAAACTCGAACAATACTATGAAATCGACCCAAAGGATAGCTGGGTATTGGCTGCGTGTGAAAAGAACATTCCTATTTTGGTTCCTGCTTGGGCGGACTCAACAACAGGTAACATCTTCACTGCACACTGCATCAAGGGCGAATTCGAACCGAGTCTGGTTAAAGGCGGTGTTGAAACAATGATGTTCCTCGTTGATTGGTACAAAGCTAACGCATTGGGTCGTGGTGTAGGATTCTTCCAAATTGGTGGTGGTACTGCTGGCGACTTCCCGATTTGTGTAGTGCCGATGATGGCTCAAGACCTCGAATGGACTGATGTACCTCTGTGGCAATACTTCTGCCAGATTTCAGATTCGACTACATCTTACGGTTCTTACTCAGGTGCAGTCCCCAACGAAAAGATTACCTGGGGTAAACTCGACATCGATACTCCGAAGTTCATCGTAGAAAGTGACGCTACAATCGTAGCTCCGCTTATCTTCGCCTACGTCCTCGGCTGGTAGTAACAACTGAAGATTTACAATAACAAGAATCCCCTGCTCTGATGAGCAAGGGATTTTTTGTACGGCAGCCACAACAGCATAACTACAAACAAAAGGTCTGACCCGAAGGTCAGACCTTAGTTAGTTTAGATATCAGGAAATTATTCCCAAATGATTCTGTCAGAAGTAGAGTTACCAGTGATGTCACTCCAACCCTTAACGAAGTACTCAAGGTCAACAACATTTGTGATGTTGTTCCATACTTGGATTTCTTTTGAAGCGAAATCAGTGTTGATGATATTGCTTGGGCTACACTTCAAAGTTCTGAATGTGTTATCATCAGCATAAATACCAAGTTCAGTATCGTGCTTGTTCAATTCCATCAATTTAACATTCACACCTTCCGGCAACTTGAAGTATTCATACAAAGATTCTGTTTCGAAGTCCATACAGTAAACGATGTTGCCTTTAGCAAAGTACAAAACGTCCATTTTTTGGCCAGTTCCATATTGGCCTTGACCCTTACCATTAACAAATACGTGAGGAGTGTTCTTAGAGAACATATCGTTTGTAGCTACAATACCACCGTATTGACCTTGGAACATATCTGTAAGTTTCACAGTCTTAATGTCTGACCATTCAGCATAGTATCTCCAGTCCATATCGTTTACAGTCTTGTCATAGTCATAAGAAGTCTTTGAACAAGTCATAAACTGCAGATAGATTTCACCACCTTTTTCGAAGAAGAATACAAGCTGAGCGTTGTAACGGTTAGATGATGTAGCCATAAGATTCATAGCACCTGTACGAGCTGCTGAGAACAAATAGTTGTAATCACCGTAACCAGCCAAGTCGATGTAAACACCTTCGTATTCTTCACTAGCAAATGAACCAGGACGATTTACAATCTCTTCTTTTGTTGTAAATGGGTCAAATACTGTGATACCTTGGTTTGCCGGAACAGTCATATAGAACTTTTTGTTCTTTGCATCGTGTGCCCAGAAGATGCGACCGTGCCAGATGTGGTGAACAGATTCAGGGAACGCATCAATAGTAATATCTTGAGCTGTTTCTTGGTCGATCATAGGCATACCAACGAACTTAGTAGTATAGAAAGACGCGAAGTCTGTATCCAAGAATACTTGACCATTGTTAGCAAGAAGCGCACGAGTATTACTTTCGATCATAAACATATCTTTGAAACCGCCAGTCGGCATAGTACCTGCAAACTCAGCAGACAAATCAAGTTCTTTTACCCAAGTATCGCCATTGATACTTACAGTATTGTCTTGGAAGATCATAATCTTCTTAGACGAACTTGTACCGTAGTAAGCAAATTTTGTCGGATTTGTACCTACAGGTTCTTCGTTAACTGAAGACAAGTAGTTCATATAATCAACGTACTGACGTTCAGTAATTGTCTTTGTATCATCGTTCGGGTCTGGGTACTGGATTTGAGTCGGACGGATAAATGACATATCTGTCTGGCCATTGTAGTTGTGCAAGAATGCCCAACCTGTACCGATTCTTGAAGAAACTGTCAACTGCATACCAGTAGACAAGAACTTGTAACCTGTTACAGGGTCAACAACACACAAGTAGATGCTAGTGCTACCAGTAGCTGTCGGAGTCCAGTTAAGGATACGACCTTTCCATACAGTGTCGATAGCGTTGTTTGCGCCACCCTTCAACCAGTAGTACTCAAGTCTATTAGTATCTTCCGGATTTACAACATTTTGGAAATACATTGCAGGGTAAGCAGTAAACAACTCACCTACGAATGCACTACTTCTTTGTGCAGACGGAATTGAGGTATTCATACCCGATGTATGCGTGTTGAATGTCATCATCGGGGCGTAATCGTAATTACCTTTATCCTCATAGCAAGATGCAATCATTGTTGCAAGCAATGCTACTACAAATAATTTTTTCATAAATTTCAACTTTTTACAAGGTTTAACCCATTACGTTAACATACATCTTAACAGGTTGTCCAGCTTCGAGTTCATCTTCATAAACCGGAGTGCCAGCAGCCTCTTGAGCTTCAAGATAACGTTTCAATTGGAGAGCTTGAAGACGTCTTTCATCTGCAGACAAATCTGTCCAGTCACCAACACCTGTAACTTCCATCAACAAGAGATACTTCTTGTCAGAGTAAGTACCGAGCAATGTTGCTTCTACAGAATTGTTATCTTTAGAACCATCAGGTCTGATGTAAGGAGTCCACCAAGCCGGACAAGCCAACATATCACTGAAAATCAAGTGTTTTTCAAGATAAGTTTCTTCACCAATGAAGAAATCTTTGCTGTACTCGATACGAACACCAAGACGTACCTTTTTTTCCAACAAGTCAGCTGTGCGATACAACTTGATGAACAAAGTATCTTCGTACAAACCTGCGCGGAAAACAGCTTTTTCAGGCATAACAAAGTGCTTGCCTTGTTCTGCTGTAGTTGCAGTGTCAATAACAGTAACTTTGTATTCTCTATCTTTATCCTTAGCCAAACCGAGGATTTGAACAGGAATAGCAAAGTCGTAAGCAGCACCAGATGCAACAGTCGGATAGAACATAAATGAGAGTTCTAATGTATCCGTGTTAGGATTTACGAATTGAATAAAATTCGCATTCTCAGTATCATATAAGGGCACTTCTTCTTTCGAGCAAGCTGAGAAAGCAAGTACAAGTGCCATTGCGAATAAAAGCATTTTTTTCATAATTCAGAATTCTTTAAATGTTACAAACTATAAGAATCTTCTGCGAGCGGTTGTTGGAATACCCAGCAGTTTGTCTCGTTATAGTCGAAACGAGCAACGTCAGCACCTTGGTAAATACTCTTTCCTAAACGCTTGTAGAAGAAGTATCTTTCACCCATAGATTGGAATTCGCGAGCCCATTCCAGTTCCAATTCGTGCATCAGAGTTTCTTTATCTTGGATATAAGACAAATCTCTCTTAGCATTACGTTTGTAGCTACGGAATTCGAACAACAGATTTCTAGCTTTTTCCAGATCTGTATCAGCATAGATTTCCACCAAATACAAGTAGAGTTCACTAATTCTGACAACCGGAGCAATCGGGTCTTCGAGCTTAGAATCTGTAGTTGCAGATGCAGGAGCTTGCCAACGCAAAGAGATTTCCTTGTTAGTTTCAGTGCTCATCAAATTCTTACGGTAGTCGCTATTGTTTGCAGCGCCGAAATATTCATCATACAACTTCGTGTCGTAACGGAAGTTTGCAGACTTGTTCACGTTAGCATAGTTTTCTGGAAGATCAGGATTGTATGCTGCAAAGAGAACGTCTTTATACAACTTGCGGCTGCTTGAGTTATTTTGCCAGTTGTTGCTACCAACTTTTGGACCCCATTCATACCAGCTCTTATAGCGGAGATACTTAGTTGCTTCGATAACGGCATTCTTGTCGCCTTTCCACATATATAAACGAGCCAACAAAGCTGTTACAGCCGGGTAGTTGAAACGAGTACCAGCGTTACTATACCACTGACCTTTATCAACCCAGTAAGAGCTACCAGTGTTGAAACGATATGTTCCGCTGTAAGCTCTGTAAGGACCAGCATTGAATTCAGTTGTGCCGGCAGAACCCATAGTGTCGATGTCAGCCAACAATTGAGCAGAGTACAAAAGGTCAGCTTCGATCTTATCCATAGTTTGGCTAACTGTCAACTTCTTAGGTTGGTAATCCGGATATTTTTCTACATACGGAATGTAAGCCTTACCGTCATCATTTTTAGGAGCCGGAGCAAACATACGCAACAAGTTGAAGTGGAGCAACGCACGAAGACCGCGCAATTCAGCCATAAACAAGTTACGTTCCAATGTAGGATATTCGAGGAACATAGACTCATCTGCTTTTTCAACAGCTTGCAACAAGTTGTTGATATTAGCCAATACGTTGTAAGTCTTTGACCAAATTGGATCGATGATACCACGTGAATAGTTTTCATTCCATTCACCATCTACAATCAGGTTGGTATTACGATAAGCTGCAGGCAAGTTGCCATCTTTATAGTCCTTTGCAAGAACAGACATCAAACCCCAAGTAAGATTTTGACCATACAAAGTAGGCTCTCCAAGGCTCAAGTAAATACCGTTCAACGCGATACGCATACCGTTGGTAGATTCAAATATTATGTTTTCACCAACACGGGTATCTGCGTCTACGTCCAGCCACTTGTTGCACGAAGACATACCTCCGAGCAGTGCAACTGACATCAATGCTATTAATACTTTTTTCATATTTCTCATTGTTTAATTGTTAAAACGATGCGCTCAATGACAAGTTGAACGTTCTTGCGAACGGATAACTCAAACCACGTTCGATTTCAATAGTTGAGAATCTTACGATATCAGACATATTGAATGACAAGCGGAGCATACTGATACCCAAGCTCTTCATCCAATTGCTGTTACTATCAAAGTTGTAGTTTACGTTGAGAGAACCAAAGTTGATATAGTTGTTCTTCATCAAGAAACGTGATGTAGGACGAGTTGCTTTAGTTACGTCGTTAACGTCTTTGTACTTAGTCACATCACCTTGTTTGTGCCAACGATCTTCCATGATACGTTCGTCACAGTTGTAGTTCATATAGTCCAAGTTTTCAACGCGGTCGATCAATGTTGAGTTGTATTGGTCAGCGCCGAATTGGTATGAGAATGTAGTAAATACATCAAAGTTTTTCCAACGGAAGCTCAAACCGAATGAACCTGACAGATCTGGCTCTGAGTTACCGATGATACGTTGGTGTTCACTATCCCAAGTGAATGTTGGGTTACCATAGAGGTCGAGGAACAATTCGTCACCAGTAGCCGGAGAGATACCGAGAGATTGCATACCGTAGATAGCAGTCAAAGAACCACCTTCTTCATATTTCAATACCGGTTTAGCAACTGCTACACCATACTTTTCGTGGTATTTTGCTCCTGTTGGAGATGTAGCTGTAGTATTGAAGTGTTCGTTAACACGGTCGTTGTACTCTTTAGTAGAGTCAGAGATCTTCTTGATAGTACCTTTGTTGTGAGCACCGTTCACGAATACGTCTACACCCCATTCTTTAGTTTCAACGATCTTATATTGAACCTTGAATTCCCAACCACGGTTTTCAATTTCACCCATATTGTCTTTGTATGAAGTGAAACCTGCTGAAGGAGGAGTAGAAACGTCAGTCAGCAAGTCTTTAGTTAATCTGTTGTACCAGTTCAATTCCAACTGCAAGCGATTCCACAATTGAACGTCAATACCGAGGTTAACAGTGTGTGTAGTTTCCCAAGACAAGTTCGGGTTACCCATAGCAACCAAGTTTGCACCAATACCGTGAGTGAACCACTTGTTTACGATCATTTCGTAAGTGCTACGAGCTGCATAAGGAGGATAGTTTACCTTACCTGTTTGACCGTAGTTTGCACGGAAACGAGCTTGTGAAATTGCAGGCAAGTTATTTTTGAAGTATTCCCAGTTGTGCATATTAACACCGGCACCAAATGAGAAGAAGTGTGCGAACTTGTTGTCTGTACCGAATTGTGACGAACCGTCCCAACGCAGTGACATATCAAGCATATAGGTGTTATCATAAGAGTAGTTTGCTGTCACATAAACACCGAACATTCTGCTGATGTTGTCGTCGAAATACATTCTACCCATTTCCTTTGCAGCGTACTTCGGATCTTTGAATTCAGAAGACGGGAAACCACGCCATGAGCGAGAGTTGTGGTTAGATTTAGAACCTGTAGCGTTGACACCACCTGTTGCAGACAAGAAGTGTTTGTCCCAATTGTTGTTGAATGTAGCTTGGAATTTAGCGTCCCAGTTAACTGTTGACATATTAGTCAAAGTCAAGTCACCCTTGTCAGCCATTGTCGGTGTAATATTACCGAGAGAGTTGCCATATTCATCAAAGTCTTCAACTCGGAAGTTCGGGTCACCATATTTTGCAGAGTTCGGGTCTACGAACTTTTCAGTCTTTTCATCTTTCTTAGTTACAGAGAATTGACCAGTCATGGTCAAACGGTGGAACGGATTCCATCTAATCATAAAGTTGTCAGTGAATTCTGTGTAAGTACCGAAGTCTTTGTTGTCAGTAATTGAAACATCATACAATGGGTTGTCAATACCAGAACCAGAACCCACATCTTTTGAAAGTTTGAATTTAGCAACAACTTTACCTGTTTCGAGGTCATATGGAGCTTCGTAAGGCAACATCTTTGTATATGTGCTGAATGAACCGTAAGGAGAGTTTTCACGTTCCATCACGCCAACAGACACTGTGTTAGAGATTTGCAAGCTTGGGAGGTGGTATGTCAAACTCATATTTGCACCGTAAACATTACGGTAAGAATCTTTCATAACACCGTTTTCGTTTTGGTAACGAAGACCGATAGCGAAACGGAATTCATCAGAACCACCGCTCATAGTCAAACTGTGAGTGTTGTTGAATTGGGTAGTCAACGGAATAGACAACCAGTAAGTATCAACACCTCTAGTGATGTTATTCAACTTCTTAATGTATTTGTCTTGAGCATTGATACCAACAAATTGGTTTGCTTTGACTTCTTGTGCAAGTTTCTCTTTTGCGTTCAACAGGTGATAGTCTGTCAAGTCCGGAGCAGTAATTGATGCAGTCATAGCGTATTGGAAACGCAATTGTCCTGGTTGAGGAGGTACTGACGTAATAACCAACACACCGTTAGATGCACGTGAACCATACAATGCAGTTGCTTGCGCGTCTTTCAGGATTGTAATACTTTCAACCAAGTTCGGGTCTAAGTCATTGAATTTTTCCAATGAGATTTCGAAACCGTCCAAAATAAAGACCGGAAGGTTAGGATTAGTATTTGCAGCATATGGTGATACTGTTTCTGCTACGTCAAGTTGGCGGTTTGACATACCAGATTGACCACGCAAGTATGCTTCAGGCATTGTGTTCGGGTCAGAACCCATTTCGATGTTTTCTACCAAACGGAAGCTCGGCTCGAATACTGAAATTGCCTGCATCAAGTTTGTTGGAGATACCTTTTGGAAATCTTCCTTCTTGATGGTGGTGTAAGTTCCGGTAAAGGTTGCCTTGTTATTAGAGGTGAAACCGTTTACAACTACTTCATCTGCTGAAAGTTCTTCTTCTTTCAACATAATGTTGAGTTCTTTTTCGTTTGCCGGAGCAACAATTACCTTTTCGACTTTTTCGAATCCGATGAAAGATACGACCAAAGTCATTTTTTCATTGGGAACAGACAAAGCAAATTCACCGGCTCTGTTTGTTGACATCCCGATAGTTGTGTTTTTAACAGACACTGAAGCTCCTGCTATAGGTTTTCCTGCTTCATCAACGATCTTACCTTTCAGCAACACCTTTGAAGGAGTCTGCTCAACACTTGACTGTGTTTGTGAGGCACTTACCATTGTAGGCATTCCACACAAACAGAGTGAAACCACTGCAACGCAAATTCCCTTTGAGAGTGCGCTCGGCAGTTGACACCAAGTTTTTGTAGAAATTTTCATACTACTTTTGTATTTAGTTAAACAATCACTGCTCTTTGAATTCCTGAGTGCGCCAAACCCGAAACTCTACGAGCAAATATTTTTCCTACCATAAAAAGCCTGTCAAAATAGAATCCTTAATCTTTAGCATTGATACACTACCAAATGTTCTATACCTAATTATATAAAATATCACAAGCGTATCTTGATTTGTACTTCTTTTATGCAACCCGTAATTCTAAAACACCTCGCTTTCTTATAATCGAGATACATAAAAGAACACCCTAAAAAAGTGTCAAGATTAACACCTATCAATGCCAAAGAAACACAAAAACGGCTCATTTTTTGCAAGATAACTCACAAGTAAAACGTGTCAAAACCGGCTCTAACTACGCTTAAACCCATATTTATCTTGTAAAAGCACAAGCATCATTTTTGTTTTTCATCTATTACAACAGAACTTTTCAAGCCACAAATATATACATGAAAGAATATAAATGCAAATTTTTTTACTTTTTTTTCAAAAAACAATTTGACTTTACTATAAAATGCAGACACAAAGCAATATCTTTCCCAATCGCTCGTTGTAGCGTTAAAATATGGTTACAAATCAATTCCAATAACACACCCAACGAACAAATTTCAATGTATTTATTGAATCTAGTTTCTATGTAGTAGTCTCTTTCATTTCTTTATTGTACCTTTGCAATATAAATAGATGTGCAATATGAAAATTTTCGGAGATTTTTTTACATTTATAAGACGAATTCTGCTGGTCTACGGGCTACTGATGCTCTGTCGAGTAGTGTTTTACATTTTAAACCACGAACTGCTCGGAGCCATACAAATCAACGAATTGCCTAAACTTATTCACGGAGCCCTGATTTTTGACTCAGTGTCGGTATTCTATATCAATATCCCATTCTTGGTAGCATCGCTACTCCCGTTCCGATTCCGGAAAAACAGCGGTTATCAAAATTTTTTGAAATGGCTATTCGTAGCTACCAATGCTGCAGGGCTTGTGCTTGCCGTAGCCGACATTGTATACTACCCTTTCAAGCTCGCAAGAATCGCATCTGACGATTTAGTCTTGACCCAAGAGGGTAATTTCGGCTCGCTGATGATGACATTCGTGGTAGACTACTGGTGGGGGTTCCTGCTATACATAGGCTTGATTGTCGCTATGTACAAAGGTTTTAAACGAATCAAATATCGTCCATCGACCATCGCGAACAACCTACTCTATTTCACATCGCAGACGATACTCTTCTTCGTGGCTGCATTCGTAGCCGTAGTGCTTATCCGAGGCAATGCAGTAAAAGGCACCTACCCTATTTCACCGAGCGAGGCTACGAAATATGCCCGCCCCGAATTGATATCGCTGGTGCAGAGTAATCCGTTTATGCTGGTCAGAACCATTGGCAGCAAAGACAAATTGAATATCCCCAATTATATGAGTCCGTCGCAAGCCGACTCGATATTCTCGCCGATTCAACAAGTCCGAGCAAACAACCTGCTGCAAGGTCGCAGACCCAACGTAGTGCTGATTATGCTCGAAAGTTTTGGCAGCGCTCATATCAAATCGCTCTCGGAAGTCTATCCCGAAGAGCGCGAATCGCAGACTCCTTTCTTGGATTCGCTGATTAGAAACGGATATATCTTCACAAATGCCTATCAAACCGGCCGCAGGTCTATCGACGCAATGCCTTCGGTTTGGTCGTCAATCCCATCATTCAAGTTGCAGTTCCTATCGTTCCCACACGCTGCATCGTCGGCATTCCACGCACTGCCATCTGTTATGGCAGAAATGGGATACACATCGGCATTTCTGCACGGAGGCTCGAATCGCACGATGAACTTCCAAAGTTTCGGACTGCAAAGCGGTGTGTCTGAGTTCTGGTTCCGCGAAGAATATGAGAGCGAACGCGGTCAGGAAGGATTTGATAACCATTGGGGCATATTCGACCATATATTCCTGCCATACGCAGTCGAAAAAATTTCCTCTATGAAAGAACCCTTCTTTGCTACGTTGTTCACACTCTCGTCACACCACCCGTACGTTATCCCCGATGAGTTTAAGGGTAAATTCCCGAAAGGCACTACGGATATTCAGGAAACGATTGCCTACTCGGACCACGCACTAAGGATATTCTTTGATAAAATCTCAAAGCAGCCGTACTTCAATAATACCCTCTTCGTATTCGTAGCAGACCACGCTTCGGGTGCAGATAACGATATATACAATAAGGTACCGCGAAACTATCGAATTCCCATATTGTTCTATATGGCTGACGGATCGCTCAGGGGCAGCTCGGACAGAATGGCTAAACAGTTGGACTTTATGCCGACACTGCTGGGAATGCTGGGGTATGAAAAACCGTTCTTCTCATTTGGCCGCGACCTGTTCGATGAAACCTTACCGTCAAGAGGCGTAATCTACAGCAACGGCACATTCAATATGGTGAACGATTCACTTGTAGTGATGTTCGACGAATCGAAAGTTGTGAGCGCGTACAACTATATCAACGACCCGATGCTCAACAACGATATATCATCACAACTTACTGATGAACAGATGAATGTAGAATTCATTAAGGCCTACATTCAACAGTATTACCACTATGTGAATAAACGCAATTTCACAGCAAACCAAACAACTCAAAAATAACGACAATATGAGATTACTGATTCAACGTGTCAGCCAAGCGAACGTGGCAGTAGACAATAATATAATAGGTGAAATCAAGCGCGGTTTTCTGGTACTTGTCGGTATAGAAGAGGCCGATACGGTGGAAGATGCCGAATGGTTAGCTCAAAAACTCGTCAAGATGAGACTCTTCGACGACCAAGATGGGGTTATGAATCTCGACCTGCTGACTACAAATGGAGAGTTACTGATTGTCAGTCAATTCACACTGCACGCATCAACCAAAAAGGGCAACCGCCCATCGTACATTCGCGCTGCACGCCCAGAACACGCCGAACCTTTGTACAATCAATTTATCGAAATATGCCACAACCTGACTGGTAAACGTCCGGCTACGGGCAGATTCGGAGCAGATATGAAAGTCAGTCTGATAAATGACGGTCCCGTTACGATTTGGATTGATTCAAAAAATAAAGAGTAAACTATGACTATCAAAGAGGCTCAACAAACCATCGACGGCTGGATTAAGCAGTATGGCGTACGCTACTTTAACGAGCTGACCAATATGGCAATCCTCACAGAAGAGGTTGGCGAAGTGGCTCGCATCATCGCCCGCAGATACGGAGAACAATCTTCAAAAGAGAGCGACCTCGATAAAAAATTGGAAGATGAACTCGCAGATGTTCTCTGGGTGGTAATCTGTCTCGCAAACCAAACCGGCATAGACCTTGAAGAGGCACTGCGCAGAAATATCGAGAAAAAGAGTAACCGCGATTCGCAACGACACCTGCAAAACGAGAAACTGAAATAACAGCAATGAATAACACTCCGAAACAAGAACCGCTTTTTGACCTGATTAAGAGTTTGAGTAAAGCTGAAAAACGCAATTTCAAACTCTATGCTACACGTACATCGGGCAATCACGAAGCAAAATTCATACAACTCTTCGACGCAATGGACTCACTGAACGAATACGATGAGGCGAAGATTATGAAACGGTGTCCTGTTTCGAAGTTGCAGCTCTCAAATATGAAGGCGCACCTCTATAATCAGATTCTGGTGAGCCTGCGACTGCTCAATGTCCAGCACAACTCAATACTGCAGATTCGCGAACAGATGGACTTCGCCCGAATACTTTACGATAAAGGATTGTACAAGCAGAGTCTGAAAATTCTCGAAAAGGCTAAGTCTATGGCGCAGAGCTGTCAACAAAATACAATGGTGCTCGACGCAATCGAATTCCAGAACATCATCGAGTCGCTATACCTCAACCGCAGTATGGCCGACAATGTCGAATTCACACGACAGGCTAAAGAGTTATGCAGCCGCGTGGAAAATTGCAACGAACTCTCGGCAATATCTCTGCACCTATATAGTCTTTATCAGCAGTTAGGCTATGTCCGCTCGGAAAAGGACCTCAACCTAATCAATCAATACTTCTCTTTTAGACTCGAACAATACAAGCACAGCTCGCTCTCATTCACAGAAAAGTTCTACTACTATCAAGCAATGGTGTGGTACAACTATATTCTGCACAACTTTAGAAATTGTTATCGCTACGCACGAAAGTGGCTCGACCTATTCGAACAGAATCCGAATATGAAAAATACGATGTACGACAACTACATACACGGATTCTCTCGGTTGCTCGACGGACTATTCCTTATGAATGACTACGAACGAATGGTCGCAGCGCTCGACAAATTCCAGCTCGAACGCGAAAATATCTCCGAGTCGAGCGACAATGTCAAACTCATCGCCGATACGATTCATTATTACAACACGATAAACCTCTACTGTATGGAGGGTAATTTCGAATCGGGAGTGCAGATAATACCCGAAGTAGAACTGTTTATTAATGAGAATCTTAACAATCTGGAACTGCATAAGAGAATGTTGTTCTACTATAAGATAGCCTGCCTCTATTTCGGCAACTGCCAATATGAGGAGTGTATCGCTTCGTTGGAACGGATAATCGAAACTCGCGACCATACAATCAGACGCGACCTGCAATGTTTTGCTCGCATTCTAAACTTGATTTCACACTACGAATTAGGCTCTGACTCAAACATCAGCCATCAAGTAAGAACTCTATATTCGTTCCTTGTCAGAATGAACGATATGCACAAGATTCAGTCCGAAATCATCGGATTCATACGAAAAATGACTGCCGTAAAAAAAGAGCAGGATTTTCATAAAGAACTTATCAATCTGCATAGCCGACTCAAACTGCTCGAGTCGCACCCATACGAACGACGCACATTCTTCTATCTCGACATTATTTCGTGGCTCGAAAGTAAAATCGAAGGCATTTCGATGGCCGATGTAATTCGCAACAAATTCAACGCCCAGAAACAATGAACCAAAAGTCACTCGATTTTGGACAAGATAGCATACCATCGCTGTTTCACAAGATGCTGATTCCGACGCTGCTCGGAGCGCTCTCAATATGTGCAGTCACACTTATCGACGGAATATTCATCGGCCAGGGCGTCGGAGCCGAAGGTGTAGCAGCAATAAACATCACTGTGCCGATATACCAGATAATGGCAGGACTCGGTTTGATGGTCGGAACGGGGTGTTCGGTTTTGACCTCGATTATGGTGGCTCGCAGAAATATCCGAGCAGCGCGACAAAATATCACTCAGGCTCTGGTGGGAATAGGGACAATTGTCTTTATCATCACTCTGGCAATGTATATTTTTCCTCGACAATCGGCTCAGATTTTAGGCGCATCTGAAACTCTGATGCCGATGGTTATCGACTACCTGAAGTGGATATTGCCCTGCTTTATATTCGAAATGTTCAGTATGATTGGGCTGTTCATAATAAGAATAGACGGAGCTCCCAAAATGGCGATGTGGTGTAATGTCATTCCCTCTGCCCTGAACGCACTGTTGGACTGGGTCTTTATCTTTCCGCTGGGAATGGGTGTCAAAGGTGCGGCAATAGCAACATCTATCAGCATCATCGTGGGTGGAATTATGGCATTAGTCTATCTGATATTCTTTGCCAAGATTTTGAAGCCAGCTCCTATCAGACTCCATAGCAAACTGTTATGTCGTGCAATTTTCAACTTCGGACATCAGTGTCGAATCGGAGTCTCGTCGCTACTCGGAGAACTCTCGCTGGCAGCAATGGTCTTTATCGGCAATCAAGTCTTTATGCACTACCTCGGTGATACGGGCGTGGGGGCATTCGGCATCGCCTGCTACTATATGCCCTTCTTCTTTATGGTAGGGAATTCCATTGCTCAGTCGGGACAGCCTATCATCAGCTACAATTACGGCATCGCAGCACACGAACGCATCGCAGCTACGCGTAAGTTGATGACACTAAGCGCATTGGGCGGCGGAGTAATTGTTTCGGCATTATTCATATTTTTCCCGCGTGAACTCGTCGGGTTATTCATCGACCTCTCGACCGAAGCCGCAGCCATTTGCATCGAAGGATTCCCCTATTTTGCCTCGGGGATAATATTCTTCATACTGAATATCACCTTTATAGGCTACTACCAAAGCATCGAGCGAGTGAAGTTGGCTGCAATCTACGTTCTGCTAAGAGGGGCCATATTCGCACTGCCGAGTTTTGTTCTGCTGCCCAAAATGTTCGGAGTTGCAGGTATATGGAGTGCTATGCCCGTAACAGAATTCCTGACTACAATTGTAATACTGACAATATTGTTTAGAGAAATCTCAAATCAAAAAAGATATGAAACAAGTTAGAATCCGAGTAATGAAGATGGCTCGCTATGACGACCTTATCGAGCAGTTCGAGAATCCCATTGAACACGCCTGTGATATGCAACTCGGAATGACATTCTACGTCGACAACGGCGAAAAACCCGATGGAATGTGCGATAGCGCGTGGGAAACACTGCGCCCCTTTGTGCTGGAATTGGCTACGGGCGGAGGCAATTTCTTTGACGGCTGGATGAAAAACCCACACTCGGCAATGCTCTCGTGCAATGACGGATTTCGCCCTGTCTCATTTCTGGTCGAGACGGTCGAATAGACAAGATACTCATTATCAGCCTCGCCGGAGACAACGAGTCAAATATGGTCCCTCTATTTTAATTGCAGCGTCAGGTTCACGCTATTGCCACGTTTTACGCGACTACCAGCAGTGGGAGATTGACTCACCACGCTACCCTTACCCGAGTGGCTGACTTTGAGCCCCATTCCCTCGAGCAGCGATACGGCATCTCTGAGTCCCATACCCTTCACATTTGGCATTCGGCTCGAATCGACCTTTATCGACTCGACTGCGAGTGTATCTCCCTGCCACTCAAAACGATTGTATTCACCTTCAGTGCCATCGTAACGCTCAACACGGAACTGCTCAGACTTAGCAATGCGACGAATATCCTTTTGAGATACGCTACCCGATTTTATCTTCGGGTGGTCTTTGGCAGCCTCGCCACCTTCAGAGAGTTCTCTCTGCCACTCGTACTCCTTGCTCATTACGCGATCGGCAATATCCTTGAACACAGGTCCCGAGAGTGACCCGCCATAGAAACGGTATTTCGAACCCGACTTGTGAAATGTCTTTATAGAAACAATGCAACTATACTTTGGATTATCCGCCGGGAAGTAGCCCACAAGCGTAGCCAAATAGTTACAACTTCCATCTGCATATTTATATGTACCTCGCACATCATCATACAACTGCGCAGTACCTGTCTTACCTGCAACGTCATAGTAATCGTTCTTCAACAACTGAGCAGTACCATCGTTTACTACCCCCTCAAGACAAATCTTTGCGCTGTCAAGCGTAGCCTGCGAACAGATGCGATCGATGAGCACCCGCGGTTTATAACTTTCAACCGTATTGCCATAACTGCGTAACTCGCTGACAATCATCGGAGCCATCATTTTACCATTGTTTGCTACGGTATTATAAAGCGCAAGCACTTGCATTGGTGTGATATAGACAAAATAACCAAATGCCACTTTATTCAGCGCAATCGGAGTCCACTTCTGATGCTTCGTATCATAGAGAGTCGTGTTGAGTGCGCCATCAATCTGCATCTCCAAATCGGTATCAATGCCAAGTTTGCGCAACTGGTCGATAAACCGCTGCGGATCTTTCGCATAATTATTCGTCACTGCCTTTGCAAAACCGATGTTCGATGACAATTCGAAGATACCTCTGAGCGACTGTACCCCATATCCGTGCGTGTCGGTCTCCTTGAATCCATTGACTATTGCCGTACCCGACTTACCGGTATCCAACGTGTCAGAGAGTGTCATCTTCGCATCTTCCAACAACACCAACAATGACGCGAGTTTTATTGTAGATCCCGGCTCGAGACGTTGTCTGAGTGCGTGGTTGTAATCCTCTACAAGTTGGTCACCCTTTCTTGTGATATTAGCCATTGCCAAAATCTTACCCGTTGCGACCTCCATCAACACAGCCGTACCCCAGTCGGCCTGTTGCTCCATAATCTGACGACGCAGACTTGCATCTGCAACATCTTGAATGTCAATGTCTATCGTAGTAACAACATCTACGCCATTATCTGGTTCGATATTGCGTTCGTCGGGCTCGGGCACCTTGAACGATCCAGAAACCTTCCTCATCTTCGACAACCCATATTTGCCCGACAACTCTTCATTGAAGGACATCTCCAAACCTGATCCCTTGCCGTAATTGTTTACGTTACCGATAGTCCTCAACGCCATCGAGCCGTGAGGACGAATGCGCTGTGTAGACTGCACTACAATGAGCCCCGTACGACGACGACCGAGTTTCCAGAATGGGAAATTCATCATTCGGCTCATCTCTGGGTAGTTCACCTTGCGGGGCGGAATCATTACATATCTCTTCTTTTGTGGGTTACTTCTGCAATCTCTCAGGAAACTTTCATACTGCGCAGCAGACCTGTCACCAAACATTTGCGACAGACTATCAGCCAATCCCTTGACATTTTTCTTGAACAGACTGTCTACAAAACCGTCAGAGGCGAAGTCCATTCTGAAATCATACATCGGCACCGATGTTGCCAATACACGCCCGTCCTCTGCCAGAATATTCCCACGCAGAGGCCATATCGTATCCCAAGTGTACACCATCTTATTGGCTGCAGCACGATACTTCCCCGACTCAGGACCAAACTGAGTCCACAAGATGAATCCAACCACACCGGCTGAGATAATCAATGTAGCTTTGAATATTATGACCATCAGACTGAAACGTACTTCGGTCTGCTCCTTGGGCGTAAGTATCGCTGTGGTTTTCTGATGTTTCTTTTTAAGTTTCATTTTTTGACAATCTTAGGGGGGACTACAGATTCTTCCAATTCTATACCGCGCTCCTGACACCTTTTCAGTATTGAACTGCGGCGCATCTCCTGCATCTTTATCGCATTTATCGCACGCGATTTCGAACGCAACTCTTTGACCTGCTCGGTCAGCTGACTATGCTTACGATGCTGTGCATTGATAGCAAACCCATTGACTATGTACAATATAGCCAACACCGTTACAAACACTATATAAGGCATCATCTTTTTTGTGTGCGGACCTACGATGTAACTGCCCAAAAAAATCGTAAATAATGAACGACTCTTTCGAGCAACATTCTCCTGCTCCTCGCCCGACTCTGATTCGTCCGACTCATCATCAGGCGAATCGATATCCTCAGATTCATCTAATTCATACTCATCATCAGGCTCGACACTCGGTTGCGGCTCAGCCTTGCGACTGAACTCTGCCTCCTCATCACGATAATTTCCGCCGACAATCTCGATTTCTATATCCTCATATCTGTCTTTCATAGCTGCTAAAGTTTGATTGCGCAACGCAACTTGGCACTACGAGAACGTGTATTCTGCTCCTGTTCGGCCGCATCTGGCACAATGGGTTTGTTGTTGAACACCTCGAGCGGAGCCTCAACCCGTCCATAAAAATCCTTCACAGGCGTACCATCAAAGTTACCCGCACGCATAAAATTCTTTACCAAACGGTCCTCGAGCGAGTGGTAGGTTATTATCACGAGCCGGCCTCCGGGACGCAATATGCGCGTAGCCTGCTCGAGCATCATCTTCAACGCCTCGAGTTCGCCATTGACCTCTATGCGGATTGCCTGAAACACCTGCGCCAAAAATTTATTACGATCACCCCCACGCGGAATACAAGGCTCAACTGTTTCTAGCAGGTCATTGATAGTCTGCAATGTAGCAGTATCTCGACGTTTAATGATTGCACGGGCTACTCGACCCGCCTCTTTTAGTTCGCCATATTGTCGCATTATACTGATCAGCGACTCCTCATCATATTGATTCAGCAGTTCGCGAGCCGAAAACTTCGCCTGCTGGTTCATACGCATATCCAGCGGCGCATCAAATCGATATGAAAAACCTCGCGCAGCATCATCAAAATGGTGCGAAGAAACACCCAAGTCAGCCAACACTGCATCAACCGACTCGACCCCCTCTGCCCGCAAACAACCGCGCATAAATCGGAAATTATTGCGAATAAATGTGAAGCGATTGTCCTGTGGCAGGTTAGCCAATGTATCTGCATCTCTATCAAACGAATAGAGGCGCGAATCGGGACCCATTCGTTTCAAAATCTCACGAGTATGCCCACCCCCGCCAAAGGTCAAATCGACATAGACTCCACCATTGGCGAGCTGCATCAACTCGCAACTCTGATTAAGCAAAACCGGGATATGATATGTTTCCATAGTTGCAAAGGTAAATATTTTTCGTCAAATTCCCCAATCGAAAATATTGTTCAGGATATCTCCGATTTCTCCAAACCGACGCGTAGTGTCGAGCAACCCCTGTTCCATATGCTCGGGAGGAAGTATCACTCCAGATAAATCCTTATTCTCAACAAGATATAATGCGCCCAAATTGTGCAGCGCCATTGTCGCATCAATGAACTTGAGGTGAGTCGGCTCCTCAAGCATAAAGTTCAGCGCAGCCTTCTTGTTGAGTACCATATCTGCAGGTATTGCCTCGCCGAACTCATCTTCCACACCCATATTCGCCAACAAACACTTTTTGTCATTGAAAAATTGCTTATCGACGTACTGCTCAACGACAGAACATTTACCCGTAGCCGTAACCACTGCGTCGGACTCGCTCAAGACCTCAACCACCCGCTGTGCATCACGATAATCGACCACCTGATGACACAACGCACGATACTTAAGCGAAAGAGTCGCAGGGTCGGTAACCACATTTATGCGGGCTCCGAGTCTGTGAGCCTGAAGAATGATTCCGCACCCAACCTTTCCGCTACCGAAAATGGTGAGCCGCACTCCCGACCAACTATCGTAGCCCAACTCAGCCATCGCTCGGAAATAGCCATCGCCCGTTCCCAAGATAGTCTCGATGCGTTTGATTACACCACTATCTGCCATAAACACCGTCGCACCCCGCTGTTCGTATTTTGGGACACCACTGCGAGTCAGTTCAACATACCCATAGCGAGTCTGCCTATCTGCGAAAATTGCACCGCAGTCCATCACCACATCGTACACTCCGCCACACTCATTCGGCGCGACTACCGCCACACCGTTGGACTGCAAAAACTCAACGACAGACTCATCGCGCGAAATGCACTCCGAAATACCAACTTCAAGTTCGGCTCCGCCAGCAAGCAGCGCTGCGTACTTGAGTAGCGTATTCCTAAACACTGGCGTCGAATCTAATATCCTCAATCCCGCCAACGGACGAGTCTTGCTCCACTGTCTTATCTGCTCGTGTAGCGTAGGATATTGTGTCGCTGTGTAGTATTCTGAAACATATTTCAGCAAATCTTCAGGTCGCATATTCACTATTTTTGAATCGTAAAGATAATACTTTTTATTTGAACGCAGAAAACCCTTTTATTTTTTTATTTTTATAAAATATTAATTATCAAGATAATAATAAAATTACTATAACCTTATAAATTTTTAATATCGTAATAGATAGTGCTCATTATCAAATTTTTTAGTAACTTGCACCCAAATTGTGCAAGCAAAAACAACTTAAAAAACTTAATTAATATCATCGTATGAAAATGAAATTTTACGGAGTGTTGATGCTCGTGATGGGACTCGCACTCAACTTGTCTGCTCAAATCAACCTGAGCGACAAACTTCAGATGGATCCTCAAATTCGTATGGGTAAACTGAAGAACGGAATGTCTTACTACATTCGCCACAATCAAGAACCTAAACAACGTGCAGAGTTCTACATTATGCAGAACGTAGGTGCGTTGCTCGAAAACGACGACCAAGATGGTCTTGCTCACTTCCTGGAACATATGTGTTTCAACGGAACACAAAGCTTCCCTGGCAACGGCATCATCAAAACCCTCGAAAGACACGGTGTGGAATTTGGCCGTAACATCAACGCTTACACAGCTCAAGATGAAACAGTTTACAACTTGAGCGATATTCCTGTAGACAAAGACCCGAAACTTATCGATACCTGCTTGATGGTGTTGAGAGATTGGTCACACTACTTGGAACTCAACGAAAAAGAAATCGACTCAGAACGTGGTGTCATCAGCGAAGAATGGCGTACTCGCAACTCTGCAAGCTCACGCGTTAGAAACCAAATCTGGGGAACTTTGTTCGAAGGCTCAATCCGCGCTAACCGCGACGTTATCGGTAAACTTGACGTTATCCAAAACTTCAAATACCAAACTTTGCGCGACTTCTACCACGACTGGTACCGCACTGACCTGCAAGCTATCGTAGTAGTTGGTGATATCAACGTAGACGAAATCGAAGCTAAAATCAAGGCTATCTTCTCAGATATTCCTGCAGTTGAAAACCCGAAAGTTCGTCCGTTCTTCGAAATCCCGGCTCGTAAAGACATCGGTTATGTTTGCGCTACTGACAAAGAGTTGACATCTTCTTCTGTAACAATGTACTCTATCGTTCGCGATCAAGACTCTAAAGATGTTGCAAGCCTGAAAGAAAACTTCATCAACTCGATGTACAACTCGATGTTGAACTCTCGTATCTCTGAAAAAATCACTAAAGGCGACAAGAACCTCCTCAAAGGTGGTGCTGGTATGCAAGGTTTGGTTCGCGGCTACAGAAGCTTCGTAGTTCAAGCTGCTTGCAGACCTAACTGCGGTGCTGCTGCATTCGAAAGCGTGTACGAAGAAGTTGAACGTGCTAAACGTTTCGGTTTCAACCAATCAGAACTCGACCGTTTGAAAAAGAACTACATCACAAGCCTCGAAAACAGCTACAAACAAAAAGACAAAATCCACAACCGTACATTCGTAAACGAAATCAAAGACGTATTTATGAATGACGGTATCTCGATGAACATCGAATACTACAACCCGTTGGCTAAGGCTTTGATTGAATCAATCACTGTAAACGACGTTAACGAATACGCTAAGAAGATTTTCACTAAAGAAAATATGGTCTTGATTGCACAAGGTCCTGCTGAAGGTGTTAAACACCCGACTAAAGAAGAACTCTTGGCTACAATCGAAAAAGTTGAAAAATCTGAACTCACTCCGTTTAAAGACGAAGCAGCAGGCAACGACTTGCTCTCTGACGAATTGAAAGGTTCAAAAGTAGTTAAAGTTGAAAAATTGCCGTTGCTGAATGCAGAAAAATGGACTCTCGAAAACGGCACTAAAGTTTACTATGCAAAAGCTGATTTCAACAAAGACAACATCTCACTGAGCTCATCAAGCTATGGTGGTACATCTACATACGATGTTGACAAACTCGTTGCTGCAGGTCTGACTGACCAAGTTATGCCGGCATTCGGTTTGGGCGAATTTGACGCTATCTCTCTGAGAAAAGCATTGGCTGGCAAACAAGTTGGCGTTGGTGTTTCTATCAGCAGCTACAGCGAAGCTATCTCTGGTGCTTCAACTAAGGCTGACTTCGAAACTATGTTGCAACTCGTTTATATGCAGTTCGTTAAACCTCGTTTCGATGCTCAACAATTTGCTCTGATTATGGACCGTTCAGCTCTCCAACTCGAAGCTGCACAAGGCCAACCTAACAAGATTATCAACGACTCTGTAGCTCTGATTTCGAACAACTACCACCCACGCGTATTCATCACTACACCTGAAATGTTGCGCGCAGTGAAGATTGAAGACGTTGAAGAAATCTACCGCGATCGTTTCCAAGATGCAGGTAGCTTTAACTTCTTCTTGGTTGGTGATATCGAAGCTGACGAAGCTAAACCGTTGATTGAAAAATATATCGGTTCATTGCCTAACGTTGAACGCAAAGAATCTTGGGTTGACCACAAAATCAGACCTGCGAAGGGAACAACAACTCGCGATATCGACATCAAGTTCACTACTCCGAAAGCTATCGTAAGCGTTGCATTCCACAAAGAAATGAAGGCTGAACCTGCTAACATTTTGAAAGCTAATATCCTCAGAGGTATCCTCGACTTGAGATATACAACAAATATCCGCGAAAAAGAGGGTGGTACTTATGGCGTATCAGTTCGCAACGGTTTCTCAAGAATCCCTGTTCAAAAGGCTACTATGGCTATGCAGTTCGAATGTGACCCGGCTAAAGCTGAACACTTGAAATCTTTGATCTACAAGGAAATCGAAGAAATCAAAGCTAACGGTGTTACTGAAGACGAAGTTCAAAATATCGTTAAGAACCTCCTCAAGAACCGCGAACAAGGCGTGAAGTCTAACAAGTACGTTATCTCTGCTTTGACAAGCTACGTTCAAACAGGTGTTAATGACACAGACCCGAAAAACTTCGAAGAAATCTTGAACAAGTTGACTCCGAAAGATATCCAGAAGTTTGCTAAGTCTATGTTCAACAAGAAGACTGACATCGTGGATATGATGTTCCGCACTAAATAACATTTAGTAACAGCAGATAAAAAAACCTCGCACCTGTATGGTGCGAGTTTTTTTTGTTTGTCTTTCTTCCTAACAAAAAACTATTTCTTATTATTTTTGTCTTTTTCTTTCATAAGACTGAGAATAAATGTTTCGACTTCCGCATCACTCATTTTACTCATCTTATTGATAAACTCCTCAGACTCCTCTTTTGTCATATCCAAGATAATATCCGCCATAAATGCCTCCATCGGATCTTTAATTCTATTTGTAAGCTTATCCTTGTATACATCAAGTTGATACTTACTCATATTGTCCACTTTGGCTTTAACGGCGTCATACTCTTCAGGCTCTGCCACTATGACAACAAAACGGAAATAGAATCCTGTCTCTCTGCCCGATCTGTACGTGTAGCTATATTTATATTCCTTTGTCTTTTCCGGCTTGACAGTTACCATAAATACACCATTGCGTATATCTTCAGGCGTAGACTGACCAACTCCCTGCACAACAAAATTGAGATATTGTTTGGGATCGAATACCCACTTAACGCGAGTCGAATCGCCTCGCTTTATGACTATATGCTCTTGCATATATTTGAGTTTCACAGGGTTGCCCTGCTCGTCTACGGCAGCCAGATTCGCAAACTCTAAGGCTCGAGCTTTATCTGCGTCGGAGAGTGTTTGTTCGGTTTTAGTTTTGTCTAGATTGACTGCACCCTCGTTGGTTTGCGAAGATGCGATTGACGTAACTCCGCATAAAAGGAGTGTCGTCAGTAACATTGTTTTTACTTTCATAGAGTTTTAGTGTTAAAATTTAGTATTGCGAAAATATAAATTAAAATCTATAATTCCAAATAAATTAAAACGAAAACTCCCACCTGAGCCGAGTCAAGTGGGAGTCTCTTAGGACATTTCCAAGAAAGATCCTTATTCCGGGTGGATTGCTTCAACAGGGCAAACGCCAGCGCAAGTACCACATTCAGTACACATACTAGCATCGATTACAGAGAATCCATCACCTTCACTGATTGCGCCCACCGGGCATTCGGGAATACAAGCACCACAAGCGATGCAAGTATCTTCAGAAATTTTGTAAGCCATAGTTTTAAAAGAGTTAAATTGAATTTTCGTCGCAAATGTAGCGAATAATTTTTAATTGCACCAATTTTTTTGAATTATTCTTCAAAAACCTTGCAACTTGTCTCAATAGCCAAGGCTGCCATCATCGCAGAGGCTCGAAATAATTGAGAATCCTCAGGCGAAAAATCTGCTCGATGAGCCATTCCGCTACCCCTACCTGCTCCGAATCGATAGAACAACGATGGTGCTACGCTACCATAAAATCCGAAATCTTCGGCAGTCATCTTCAGTTCCTGATACTCGATGACATCACCTCCGAACATTTGTTCAGCGACAGCTACTGCGGTGCTGGTCAATTCGGGGTTGTTGTACACCGACGGGTACCCCGGAGCAAATCGAACCTCAACTTTGGTATTGCTCTGCTCAGCTACACTTTCAGAGATTTCTACGATGCGGTTTTTCAGCTCGGCACGCCACTTCTCATCTAAGGTACGCATCGTCCCGCTGAGCGTTACCTCCGCTGGAATCACATTCGTAGCTCCCAGCGCCTCAACCCGACCAATAGACAAAATAGTAGGAATATCTCCCAAAGGCGTAGAGAGCTCGCGCAAGGCGACAATCAACTGCGCCGAGGCCAACACCGTATCTGCACACTTATGTTGCATTGCTGCGTGTCCGCCCTCGCCCGAGACCCGAATGTGAATCTCGTCAGCCGATGCCATATACTTACCGCTACGGAAACCAAAGTGGCTACTATCCATTCCAGCCTCGACGTGCTGGCCGATAATTGCACGCGGCGAACAATTGTCAAATACTCCCGCCTCAAGAATCATAGACGCACCGCCGGGAGCAACCTCCTCTCCGGGTTGGAATATTCCCCAGATTGTACCGTTAAATTGCGTTGACAACTGCTTCAGACCGATAAGCGTACCCATCAGCGATGCAGCGTGCAGGTCGTGACCACAGGCGTGCATCACTCCGCGAGTCCGCGAGGCATACGACACGCCGCTCTGTTCATCAATAGGCAAAGCATCAATATCAGCCCTCAACACTACGGGGCGTTGTGGGTCAGGGACTGCACCATTGACTACGGCCAAAACTCCGGTACCCACAATGGGTCGACACTCGATACCCTCACTGCGCAGCGTCTCAGCAATGTATTGCGAAGTTTTATGCTCCTCAAATGAGAGCTCGGCCATACGATGCAGAGTGCGTCTGAACTCGATAATACGCTCGCTGAGCTGCTCGAACTGATATGTAATAGTCTTTATATCCATCGCCTTATGATTTATTTCCTGCACCAAAATTAGTGAAAATTATTAAATGTAAAGATTTTTTGAGAAAAAAACCTTACTTTTGTAGATTGCAAGTGAGTGTAAATGTAAAAATGATATAAAGTATGGAATACGATTTTAAGAAAATTGAACAGTATTGGCAACAATATTGGCGAGATAACGGTACATACAAAGTGGTTGAAGATGATTCAAAACCAAAGTATTATGTATTGGATATGTTCCCCTATCCGTCAGGTGCGGGGCTGCACGTAGGTCACCCGCTGGGTTATATTGCATCGGATATCTACAGCCGATACAAACGCCAATGCGGATTCAACGTACTGCACCCGATGGGCTACGACTCGTTCGGGCTGCCCGCTGAACAGTATGCTATCCAGACAGGACAACACCCTGCGGTGACGACCGAAAAGAACGTGGCTCGTTATCGCGAACAGTTGGACAAAATCGGATTCAGTTACGACTGGTCACGCGAAGTTAGAACTTGTGAACCAGACTACTATAAGTGGACTCAATGGGCATTCCTCAAGATGTTTGCTCACTATTATGACAACGCAACCCGCAAGGCTGAGCCAATCGAAAAACTGATTGAAAAATTTGCTCAAAGTGGAACTGCGGGCATTGACGCAGCCTGCTCGCGCAAGATGAACTTCACAGCCGAAGAGTGGAACCAGTGGAGCGAAGCTCGCAAAGAGGAGGTGCTGCACAACTATCGTTTGGCATTCCGCGCAGATACAATGGTCAATTGGTGTCCGGGCTTGGGTACGGTGTTGGCAAATGACGAGGTGAAGGACGGACTCTCAGTTCGTGGCGGATTCCCCGTTGAACAGAAACAGATGAAACAGTGGCAGTTGAGAGTGACTGCCTACGCAGAACGCCTGCTGACCGAACTCGACTCGCTGGAGTGGAGCGACTCGCTGAAGGATATCCAACGTAACTGGATTGGCCGTAGCGAAGGTGCGCAGATGTTCTTCCAAATCAAAGACAGCGATAAGAAACTTGAAATATTCACTACTCGCCCTGACACAGTGTTCGGCGTATCGTTTATGGTATTGGCTCCAGAGCACAAGTGGCTTATGGAACTTACTACAGATGAATTCCGCACTCAAGTTGAAGAATACGTTGAACAAACAAAAAAACGTTCGGAACGTGAACGTCTGGCAGAAACCCGTCGTGTCAGCGGTCAATTCACCGGAGCCTATGCAATCAACCCGTTCAATGGCGTTGAGATTCCGATTTACGTCAGCGATTACGTTCTGGCAGGATACGGCACAGGAGCCATTATGGCAGTACCTGCACACGACTCGCGCGACTGGGCATTCGCAAAACACTTCTCGCTGCCGATTATCCCCGTAGTCGAAGGTGGAAATGTGGAAGAGGCTTCGTATGATGCAAAAGCCGGCAACTTGATTAACTCGGATTTCATCACAGGACTCGACGTGAAAGTTGCTATCAAAAAGATGTTCGAAGAGATTGAAGTGCGTGGTATTGGTGCTCGCCAGGTGAACTACCGACTCAGAGATGCAATCTTCAGCCGCCAAAGATATTGGGGCGAACCATTCCCAATCTACTACAAAGACAACGTAGCTTATCCGCTGAGCGAAGATGAATTGCCGCTCAGACTGCCGGATATCAAAGACTTCGGACCTACGGCTGAAGGCGAGCCTCCGCTGGCAAGAGTCGAAGATTGGTATCACGCTCAGGGTGAACCGCTCGAACTCAGCACTATGCCGGGATTCGCAGGCTCGTCGGCTTACTACCTCAGATATATGGACCCGCACAATGACCAAGCACTCGTTTCGAAAGAGGCTAATGGTTATTGGCGCAACGTAGACCTCTATGTCGGAGGTATCGAACACGCTACGGGTCACTTGATTTACTCGCGTTTCTGGAACAAGTTCCTCTATGATTTGGGTTACGTCTGCGAATCTGAGCCGTTCAAAAAACTTGTAAATCAAGGTATGATTCAAGGTCGTTCGAATTTTGTACACAGAGTAAAGGGTACAAATAAGTTCGTCTCGGCAGGTCTGGCTAAAGAGTACGACACTCAGCAAATACACGTAGATGTGAATATCGTGAAAAACGATGTGCTTGATATTGATGCGTATCGCGCGTGGAATCCCGAAGCGAAAGATGCAGAATTCATACTCGAAGATGGAAAATTTGTCTGCACCTGGGCAATTGAAAAAATGTCTAAATCGATGTTCAATGTGGTTAATCCAGACAACATCGTAGAACAATATGGCGCAGATACCTTGAGAATGTACGAAATGTTCTTGGGTCCGTTGGAACAATCAAAACCGTGGGATACAAACGGCATCGACGGAGTACACAAATTCCTGCGCAGATTCTGGAGAATGTTCTTCGACAAGGAGGGCAATGTCGGATTCTCGGAAGAAAAGGCTAACGAAAAAGAATTAAAGACTCTGCACAAGACAATCAAAAAGGTTTCGGAAGATATCGAACACTTCTCGTTCAATACCGCAGTCTCGGCATTTATGATTTGTATGAATGAACTGACGGAATTGAAATGTAATAAACGTGAAATTATCGAACCGCTGACTGCGCTGATAGCTCCCTTTGCGCCGCATATGGCCGAAGAGTTGTGGCACCTGCTGGGACACAAAACATCAGTATGTGACGCAGAGTTCCCGCGCTATGAGGAGAAATACCTTGTGGAAAGTTCGATTGAATATCCCGTATCATTCAACGGCAAAATGCGCTTCAAGCTGACTCTGCCAGCAGGACTCTCTCCGAAAGAGATTGAGGCTGCCGTACTGGCCGACCCGGCGTCTGAAAAGTACACCGAAGGACGCACTCCGAAGAAGGTCATCGTCGTTCCGGGCAAGATTGTAAATATCGTAATCTAAGTTATGTACGAATACATCGAAGGAGCAGTTGCTGAATTAACTCCCACTTATGCAGTCATTGACGCAGGTGGCGTGGGATATATGATAAATATCTCATTGCAGACATTTACCGCAGTAGGCAGTCAGACTCGCACCCGACTCTACACCCACTATGTAGTTAGAGAAGATGCGCAGTTGTTGTACGGCTTTGCAAGTCGTCAGGAGCGCGAGTTGTTCAGACTGCTGATAGGGGTCTCGGGCGTAGGTGGAAATACTGCGAGAATGATTCTTTCTACGTTCAAATCCGATGAGTTGAGCAGTATAATCTACAACGAACAGGCACAGATGCTCAAAACCGTCAAGGGTCTGGGACTCAAAACTGCGCAGAAGATTATTGTCGAATTGAAAGACAAGGTCAATGCCGTAGCTCTGGCTCAACAAGCAGATAGCAGTGCAACAACAAATTCGGCAATAATGGACGAAGGTGTTGATGCGCTCAAGATGTTGGGATTCTCAAAGGCAGCCTCGGAAAAGGTGCTGCGCGAAATTGTCAAAGAGTCGCCAAACATCAGCGTAGAAGATGCTATCCGAGCAGCGCTTAAAAGACTCTAAACTCGAAAAAACACTAAACCGCCCGGCTCAAATGAGTCGGGCGATTTGTTTATTTGTTTTGAAAGTCACCGGTATATATCGGGAATGCACTTCTTTTTTGGAATTCAGGGTCGATACTCTTTAGATAATCTCTGATACCTTTCCCACTTTCACTTTTCTCATAGAACTCTTTAGCTTTGGCCTCAACTTCTTTATACTTATCAGGCTCTAAGACCCAAACCTTAACTTGTGCCGGTATCTTGTGGTTATAGCCGTCTGTTTGATTGCGAAAATGGAAGTTAGCTACATACGAAGTTGATTTTTGAGGTTTTACCACAATAACCCATTCGCCTTTCTTTAGGACTTTAATAGGAGCCGACGGGCCATCAACAATCTCAATTTTTTGGATAACGGCAGGGTCAAACACAAATTTAATTCTTGTAGAATCTCCTTTCTGAATAAATCTACGCTCCGCAAATGCACTGTATATAGCGCCATTGCCAGATTTTACATTTCTCTCAAATATTAGTGCAAGTTCATTAAATGTCTTTTGACGGTATTCAGACTCAGATTTAAATCCATTAGAATCGGGAGTTTGTGCGTAGGATAATTGGAATGCAGAAACAAATAGTGATGCGCAAACCAATGCAACTTTAATTTTCATAATCTTATATTAATTTGTGGAACAAACACATAGAGCTCTTGCTTCAGTACAACCATCTTCACATTCAACAATACAAGTATAATATCTCGTTGAATTAGGATTTGTCATTTTACCTGTAATTATAAGGCTATTTTCAGTTGGCTGATTTTTTGTTGATTCATCAATTAAAAATTCAAATCCTTCACCGTGTCCTTCTTCTTCCATTATTACAACGAATATGTCAGTATTAGTATAAACAGCTGTAATGTAAAATGGTATGTTAGGAACAACATTCAGATGATTTGGACTAACAACAACGGTTGGAGGATTTATGCAAGCAATACCTACGACCGCAGCAAGGCACAACAGAGCCGAGAAAAGTTTACGTTTCATAATTTCGTATTTTTAAAATTTAGCTCTACAAATATAACACTAAATACTCTGTTTTCCAATTTTTTAGTAATAAATTTTCTAAAAAAATTTCATATCTGCGCTACGATGAGCTGTGAGCAGTGACTGAAAAATGTCTCCGCAAATTTTTGTGTCAATCAGACAAATTCTATCAGAACCATCTCAATATGCGAGCCTGAATATAATTAACGAGCACAGATATTGGGAATCTGAAAATTTATCCCTATTTTTGTGAGTTATGAATTTCAAGTTGGTATCACAATACAAACCTACGGGCGACCAGCCTCAGGCTATCGAACAACTCGTCGAGGCTATCAAGTCGGGGACTCCGCACTCGACCCTGCTGGGTGTTACCGGTTCGGGCAAGACATTCACTATGGCGAATGTCATCGCTCAACTCAACCGTCCAACTTTAATTCTATCTCACAACAAGACACTTGCTGCGCAACTCTACGGCGAATTCAAGGCATTTTTCCCGGATAACATTGTTGAGTATTTCGTGTCATATTACGACTACTACCAGCCCGAAGCCTATCTGCCGACTACGGACACTTACATCGAAAAAGACCTCTCGATTAATGACGATATCGAAAAAATGAGGTTGAGCACTACCTCAGCGTTGCTCTCGGGGCGGCGCGACGTAATCGTAGTATCTTCGGTATCGTGTCTGTATGGTATAGGCAACCCTGAGGATTTCCACGAAAATACACTCGAACTGCGACGCGGTCAAATGATTGACCGAAACAGAATACTCTACTCGCTGGTCGATGCAATGTACTCGCGAAATGAAATGGACTTCAAACGCGGAACATTCAGAGTCAAGGGCGATACGATAGACATATTCCCCGCATACGGCGACATCGCATACCGAGTCGTAATGTTCGACCGCGAAATTGAAGAGCTATCCTCGTTCGACCCCGTCTCTGGCCAGAAAATCGAACGTTTGGACAATATAATCATATATCCGGCGACAATCTTCGTCAGCACAAAAGAGAGAATGCACCGCGCTATCAAGTTGATTCAATATGACCTGACTCGCGAATGTGAAGCATTCATCGAACAAGGGAAAACTGCTGAAGCTAAAAAACTTAAGCAACGTGTAGAATACGACCTGGAAATGATTAAGGAGCTTGGGTATTGCTCGGGCATTGAGAACTACTCTCGCTACTTTGACGGCAGACCCGCAGGCAGTCGCCCGTTCTGTCTGCTTGACTACTTCCCCAAAGACTTCCTTACGGTCATTGACGAGAGCCACGTTACAATTCCTCAGGTGCGCGGAATGTACGGCGGCGACTACTCGCGTAAACGGAACCTCGTGGAATATGGATTCCGTCTGTCGGCCGCAATAGATAACCGCCCGCTGAAATTCCCCGAATTCGAATCACTCATCGGACAATGTGTATATGTCAGCGCTACGCCGGCAGACTACGAACTCTGCAAGTCCGAAGGCGTAGTCGTTGAACAACTAATCCGCCCGACAGGACTGCTCGACCCCGAAATAGAAGTCAGACCCACTGACGGACAAATAGATAATCTGCTCGACGAAATAGAACTACGCACAGGTCGCGGACAGAAAATTATGGTTACAACGCTGACCAAACGTATGGCTGAAGAGTTGAATACCTATTTCGAACGGCTCGGGATAAGGTGTAGATATATTCACTCGGACGTGGATACCCTCGAACGAATACAGATCCTCGACGATATGCACGCAGATGTATTTGATGTGCTGATTGGGGTAAACCTGCTGCGTGAGGGACTGGATATGCCAGAGGTCGCACTCGTGGCTATTATGGACGCCGACAAAGAGGGATTCCTGCGCTCGACTCGCTCGCTGACCCAGACGGCAGGCCGCGCTGCGCGCAACGCCGACGGACACGTCATTATGTATGCAGACCGAATAACCGACTCGATGCGCGCAACAATAACCGAAACAAACCGCCGTCGCTCGGTACAGATCGAATACAACAAACAACACTCCATAACCCCAAAAACAACGACACGTTCAGCGCAACTCTCCATAGGCCGAGTGGCTCAGCAGCCTGAAGCTCAGGCGTACCCTATGGCCGGATATAGCGGACTGATGGCTGCCGATACCAACCGACCATACATCACAACCGAAGAACTGGAAGTGATGATTGAACAACGTAAAACAGCTATGGAAGATGCTGCAAAAAAGCTCGACTTTGTTGCCGCGGCTCAATTCCGCGACCAGATGTACGATCTGCAAGCTAAACTTAAAGAGTTGAAAAAATGAGCATTGTAAATTCACTAACCCGATTCATCGACCTATTCTATATCTTGCCGTTTCGCAAGATAATGCCACTGCAGACATTCAGATACGGAGTCTGCGGAGGTGCAAACCTCGTATTGGATTGGGTGTTGTACTTCGTGTTGTATAATTTCATTTTGAGGGAGCAGATGCTAAATCTGGGCATTGTGGTCATCTCGGCTCACATCGCAGCCTTCATTATCGAATTTCCAATTACATTTTTCACAGGATTTTGGCTAAACCGTAATATTGTATTCCCTGGTTCACAACTAAAACAATTCCAACAACTCAAGAGATATCTACTTGTAGTCTGCGGCTCGATTTTGCTCAACTACATCTGCCTGAAACTATTTGTCGAGGCAGCAAATATCCCCGCTGAAATAGCAAAAATAATAACTATCTGCATCACGGTTGTTTATAGCTACATAATGCAAAAACACTTCACCTTCAAGATTAGCAAATGAAATTCTCAGATATCATAGGTCAAGACGAAATAAAACGCAAGCTCGCCGAAACTGCAGACCTCGGCCGAGTGAGCCACGCTCAGATTTTTACCGGAGCAAGCGGTTGGGGTACGCTGCCCCTTGCAATCGCGTATGCGCAATATCTGAACTGCACTAATCGTCAAGATGGCGACTCGTGCGGCCAGTGCCCATCGTGTCAAAAGATTCAGCAGTTAGCACACCCAGACCTGCACTTCGTATTTCCTGTGAACAAGTCGCCACTCTCTACGGCGTCGGATAATGCAGCGGCACAAAGCGACCACCTGATTGCTCCGTGGCGCGAACTTGTGCTCGAAACAGGCGGCTACTTCGATGAATCTCAATGGTATCGAAAAATCCAAATCGGCAACCAGCAGGGCAATATCAACCAACAAGATGCAAATGAAATACTGCGCAAACTGTCGTTCAAGTCATTTGAATCGGAATATAAAATTATGATTGTCTGGCTGCCAGAACGAATGAAGGAGGGAACGTCGAATACGTTGCTCAAAATCATCGAGGAGCCCTGGGATAAGACTATCTTCCTGTTTGTCAGCGCATCACCCGAAGGAATCATCAAAACCATATTGTCGAGGACTCAATCAGTACCGCTACACAGCATCGACGCGCAACTGCTCAAAGACAACCTCGCTCGGAAATTCAACCTCACAGACGAGAGTGCAGAACATATCTCGCGACTCAGTATGGGCGACTATATCCGAGCCGTAAGCCTTATCGAATCGTCTCAAACCGACTCGGAAAACCTCGAATTGCTCAGACAACTGCTCTCATACTCGGCCGTAAACCGACACCTCGAGCTGCTGGATTGGAGCGAAAATGTCGCAGAGTTGGGTCGTGAAGAGAAAAAACTATTCTTCAATAATGCCATTCGCGTACTGAGAGAGTGCTATATGATTAATATGAATATGGGCGAAATTGTCTACACCTCGGGCGAGGAACTCGAATTGTGTCGCAAGATTGCACCCTATATCCACAGCGAAAATTTTCTGGCAATACTCAACCAATTCGAATCGGCTCGCGCACAGATTACTCAAAACGGCAACCCCAAAATCATCTTGAGCCACTTCGCATTGCAACTGAGCAAACTCGTTTATAAGAAATAGCTATGAAAGCCGTACTGCTGACAGGGGGAAATCTCGGAGATATTGACAAGTCGATGGTTCAGGCTCGCGAACTTATCGCACAACGAGCAGGCGAAATTGTTGCCGAATCCAAAATCTACACCTCCGAGGCGTGGGGATTCGAAAGCGACAATCTATTTAAGAATCAAGTGATTATTATCGACACACCGCTTTCGCCACTCGAATTGCTTGACACAACTCAGCAGATTGAATCCGAGCTCGGTCGGGTGCGCCCCGTCAATAAAAACGGCTACACATCACGGACTATGGACATCGATATACTCTACATTGACCAGATGGTAATCCGTAGCCACAGACTCACCATACCCCACCCACTGATTCAATTTCGCGAATTTGTGCTGAACCCGCTCACAGAGGTTGCGCCCCAATGGGTAAACCCCTCAATAGGGAAGAACTCAGAACAAATGCTCACTGAACTCACTAATAACCAGAACTAAAAAAGATGCAGAGCCTCATTCTGACTCTGCATCTCAATTATATTTATTCAATCTTTTTACCTTCTCCAAACCGAATCGACCACAATCTTAAAGGCCACCGATGTAGATTTGGGGACTACATAGCAACCAGCCTGACCATAGGCATACTCCGAAGTCATATAAATCAGCACCGTATCGCCACGATGAACTCCCGGCAACGCCTTGTCCAGACCTGCCAAATTGCCGTGACCCACGCGAATGCGGTCGGGTGTGAACTTCATTGAGAGGGTGTCGAATTTATTTTGGGCTGCATCTTCGTAGATGTTGCCATAGAAATAGGCTCCAAAACCGTAGTCGCGAGAACTATTAAATTGATAACCACTATAGTAGAATGAAATTGAGTCACCCTTAGCAACTGTTTCCGAATCGTTCGCTGCGCTCAACGTATAGCGGTACACACCCTTCAAATCGACATAATTGTACTGCTTCTGAGTCAAAAAATCCACTATTGCCTTATTCTGCGTGTCAATCGTATCGTCCGACTTTGAACACCCGAACGACATCATTATCAACATTATAACTAACCAATTCTTAATTTTCATTGCTGCTGTTAATCAAAAAATTCATCTTCATTTGATACTTCATTTTTGGGCTGCGTTTCGAAATCCTCAAGTTCGCAGTCAATCTTCTTTGCTCCCGCAGGTATCGGGAATATATCCGACTCGCTAATACCCAGCGACTTATCGGCATAAACCTTCTGCATAAATGTAGCAAATATCGGCAACGCCATCGTAGCACCCTCACCCTTCGAGGTCAAGTGCACACTTCGATCCTCGCCACCAACCCAAGCACCACCAACCAGTCGCGGAACTACGCCCATAAACCACGCATCTGAACCATTCTGTGAAGTCCCCGTCTTACCTACCAACTCACCTTTAAGGTTGTACATCCAACGCAAACGACCAGCAGTACCCTTATTTACAACGTTCTGCATCATCTGAACCATTGTATATGCAGTCTGTTCGCTGATTGCGTCTGCCGTACGCACCGAGAACTCCGTCAGCAAGTTACCCTGGCGATCCTCAATGCGTGTAACAAACATCGGCTCGGAATAGACACCCTTATTTGCGTAGGTAGTATATGCTCCGACCATCTCATAAAGCGAGAAATCTGAAGTACCCAGACACATCGCAAATACAGGTGCAACATAACTGCGAATACCCATCTTGTGAATGAAATCGGCAACCGCCTCGGGCTGACGCGCCTGCTTCATAATCCACGCCGAATAGTTATTGCGACTCTGTGCCAAACCCCACCACAATGGCTTGAGGGCTCCATCATAAACCACGTTTCCGGCCTCTTTGGGCTGCCAAGCATCGCCCGTATATGTTTCGATTGTAACCGGCAGATTCGGCACCGCAGTACACGGACTCAGTCCCAAATGGTCTATCGCAAAGGTATATATGAACGGCTTTATAGTAGAACCTACCTGACGGCGCCCCTGCTTTACCGCATCATATTTGAAGTATCGGAAATTGGGGCCTCCGACATACGCCTTAACATAACCCGTCGCTGGATCCATTGCAACGAAACCCGCACGCATATGTCGCTTGTAGTGAAGTATCGAATCCTTTGGAGTCATAACCGTATCTCGCACTCCCTTATAAGTGAAGATTTTCATTTTGGTCTTTTCCCCGAAGGTTACGATTATCTGGTCGTGAGTCAGATTTGACTTCTTCAGCATTCGGTAACGATCGCTCTGGCGCATCGCATTATTGATAATCTTATCTATATCCTCCTGCTCCAAATCGTTGAACAGCACCTTTGACGATTTCACCTGCGCGTCCATCGAGGGCTGGATTGATTTTGCCATCTGCGACACCAACGCATCTTCTGCGTAGTTCTGCATTCGAGAATCAATCGTAGTATAAATCTTCAAACCATCTCGATAGAGGTCATAATTCGTACCATCAGCCTTTTTATTCTTCAGACACCAGCCGTATATCGGATTTTCGTCCCACTGTTTCACCTCCTGACGGTAATCCCATTCTGTCTGATATGCCGACTTCTCGGGTCTTTTGGCAGTCATCGCCAAACGCAGCATCTCGCGGAAATATGTAGCCGTACCCTCATTGTGCGAGATTGGCGAGTAATCCAAAGCTACGGGCAACGCTGATATCGAATCCTTCAGCTCTTTAGCCAAAAATCCACGAGCCTCCATTCTTGTCAGCACGGTATTTCTACGCTGCAACGCACGTTCAGGATTGAGTCTCGGACTATATCGCGTTGGAGCCTTAACTACGCCGACCAACATCGCAGCCTCCTCGGCAGTCAGTGTAGACGGCAATTTATTGAAGAATGTTCGAGCTGCAGATTTTATACCAAAGGCATTGCTGCCGTATTCTACCGTGTTGAAATACATCGCAATAATCTCCTCCTTGGTGTAGTTGTACTCGAGCATCAGAGCAGTAATCCATTCCTTGAGCTTTGCGATTACCAATCTCGGGTCTTCTCGAGTTCGGTAAAGATTCTTTGCCAACTGCTGAGATATCGTACTACCCCCACCCTGACTCTTATCTCCCAAAAGCAACGTTCTAACTGCAACACGGGCTAATCCCTTGAAGTCGATTCCCGAGTGGTTATAAAAACGAGTATCCTCAGTGGCAATCAACGCCTGAACCAGATAGGGGGACAAGTCATTGTAATCGACAAACGAGCGATTCTGAATGAAAAAACTACCCAACAACTTTCCGTCAGCCGAGTAGATTTCGGTTGCCAGATTGCTGCGCGGGTTTTCCAACTCTTCAAAGGTTGGCAGATTACCAAATACTCCGCAACCTATCAGCGTAAACAACAATGCCAACAATATGATTGGAGTGAAAAATAATCCCCAAAACCATCTGTTGAATTTTTTGCGATTTATCTCCTTTGATTTCTTCATTTCAAACTATCGGGTTTATTTATTGAAATTCCATTTAGATTCCTCGTATGGGAACTCTGTCTTCCAGCTGCGGAAATGCACCGGAACGGTTACAGATTCCAACTCCTCGAAAATTTCGGCAGCCTTCCACGCATAGGTCTTTGTCAGTGTATCACAAATCAGAAGTATCAATTTCTCCTGATTAAGACCCGTAAATACAGCCGGATTACTATCCGCAAGGCTTACGCTCGCAAAAGGTTTTAGCTCGGCAGAGGTACTGCGATTGATCACTACACCGCGACTCGCGCTCTCCCAATCACCCACGCGGTAGTGCATCGTATCCGCATAGAAAAGATAAACCACGCCGCTAGTCATAAGCGTCTCGGTCGAATCCTTAACCTCCTGATTACTAACTCTAATAGTATATGTACAATCAAAAACGCCTTGACTGCAGCCGAGCATTCCCAGCACACAGCAAAGCGTCATAAATACGAAAAATATAGGTCTGTTTTGTCGTTTCATTTCACAAAAATAATTTTGCGAAATTACGATAAATTTCAGTCAATATCAAAAAAAGTGAAAAACAATTCGCTAATACTCCTCTGCGCTACATTTAGAAGCGGCAACCCAGACTCACCGTAAGGAAATTTTTCATCAACTTATTGCTTGCTTGACCCAATACGCTTTGAGTCTTGTACATATAGACTGACGATTTTGTTTCGGAATAGATATATGCCAAGTCCAGCGAAAAATCTCTGTTTCTGAAACCCATACCCAACGAGATGTTCTCCTTCCTGAAATCGTCGGAGTCGCCCGAGAACATCGATTCGTAGAGGGCGTAACCCATTCGAAGGAATACATTTCGAGTCAAAACAGCCTCGCCACCGAAACGGTAGTTATTCGTAGCTCGAACTCCAAGCGCATTAATCTCATTGAAAATGTCATTCTTCAGGTCGTAAATCGGGTGGTCCATAGAGATTTTATTATACCACACACGTTCGTAGTCAGCCGACAGAATCACAGTCTTATCAATAGTAAACGATGTTCCCAGCAGCAATCTCGACGGAGTCTGAAGGTCATACTCATTCACGCTCACAGGCGTATCATTATCACACCAATCGCCGTTATTAAAAGTGGTCTGCATTCTCATCATATACGACTCTTCCATATTGATGAACGATGGCGAGTGATAAGATATACCCAGACGCCACTCGGGGATAGGGCGGTAGATTGCTCCAACTTTGAAATTCACGCCGCTACCCTCGATATTGAGATACTCCGACAGTGACATCGAGGTGACCTCGCTTTCCGAACCCGAAATATTATTTTCAGTATAAGTGAGTCGATTTCGATAATCAATCGAAACCAAACCTAAGGTCAAACCGAAATACAACTCGTTATTGAAATTGAGCGCCAACGAAAAGTTCCCATCTAAGGTAGCCCCCTTTGACAACTCAGTCAAAGATTGATTCACGCTATTTTCTATTGCTCCATAATACTCACCATCAGCTGTTTCAGATGGATTTACAAAGTATGACTGATAACCCAGAATAGCAGGCCATAGGCTCATACCATTATTATAGAATGCCTTGTAAATCTCACCAGAACCGCCACCGCTGATATCCGCAGTCTTAATTCCGTTCAGGTCAAGAGCCAACACCTCGCTCAGTGAAAATGGAGAATAACCGTTCACTCTCATTCGCGAATTATGGTCTATGGTACGGTTCAGCGTAACAGCAAATGTCGACGATTTCAACCCCATACCCGAATAGAGACTTGTCGTTGCCACTCCGAAATTATTGAACAGCAGCCTATTTCGATTATCAAAACTTGAACGTGCATTGTCACCGTTCGTGTAGTTGCTCTCCTGACGCGAGAACATCATCGAGGGTGAGAAACCCAACTCCGAAGAACGATACATTGCCAAACCAGCAGGATTTATACCCGCAGCCGAAAGGTCAGCTCCCAACGAACTATAGGCACCACCCATCGCCGCAGCTCGGGCTGTGGTCAGACTATAATCCGTTTGCGAAAATCTCAACGCATCTGCAAATTGCTGTGCCGAAACACCTCCTGCAAATACAACAGCAACTAATGTCCAAATTAAACGTTTCATATCTCTCTATTTTTATATTTCACACTATCTTCTACCTCGATTAACGCCACCTCCAGAAGAGTTTCTTGACGAACCAGAACTTGACGAACTGTTACCCGTAGCACTATTTACAATCTGGTTTGCTGCGCGATTGATAGCCTTGGTGTAATTCGATCTGTCATTCTGACTTTGAGAAGTTACCCCCCTTGTATTTGCATTTTTGCGTCTGCGCTCGAGCAACTGTGATGAACTATAACTCGGAGGATTAATCTCTATTGGTCTGTCATTATCAACTACGCGCACATTTGAAGAGCCTCGACTCGGCACATATCGTCCCGGAATACGATTGTTTCCTTGCGACACAATTGAATTTCCCAACGCACTTCGACGATTACCTCCGTAATAAACCGGAGCATAATTTCTATTCGGTCTATGGTTAGGTCTATAATTGTGGTATCCGTGTCCGTAGTAATGTCTCGGGTGGTATCCGTAATGGTAGTGCCAATAAAGGTTATGTCCATACGCATAGTGGTTCCAATAGTGGTGTCTCGGAGCCGACCAATAATAAGAGTAACTCCACGGATAGTTCCAACCCCAACTAAAGCTCCAATTCCAGCCACAAGAGCTCCAGTGATTCCAATAAGGGTTACCCCAGCTTGCACCCAGCACTACAGAAGCTCCCCAATTACCGAACATCGCAGTAACATATCTAGGTTCAATCCACACATTATTTCCACTGAACACTACATTATAAAACGCTGGGTCATAAATCTTTGCATACCATACAGCATCGCTGTTTATTGCATTGTAATAACTTGATGCAGTTTTATAGTTTGCCGATTGCACACCACGAAGTCTGCGTTCGAATGAATCGTCATACCCACTCGACACCAGAGATTCGTACGAATCCTCCTCGTATTGCACCTCTTCGCTGATATGTCTTTCTTGAGCCACACGTTGCACATCTCTACTACTAACGACACCATACACATCGTCTTCATACGCAGTTTGGGTAGCCGCCCCCACGGTTACGCACGCAACTGCGGAAATTCCGACAACCAACATTAATAAGATTTTCAACATACCTTTCATAACAAATTTTTTTTCGTTAAACGATTCAACCCAACAAAGTGCAGCACACCTTTTATATAATAAACGCAAATAGGTCTGATTTTATTATCAGGTTATTACAAAAATTCGATATTAACTACCGATTATTTTTGAAATGTAAATTTGGCGCAAGTTAGCGATTAATTTTCGATTTTGCAAATAGAGCGCTTATATTAGATTTTTATCGATTATTTTGACATATTGGTAAAGATATTTATATTATATTTTCCTACATTTGCGAAACGATTAAAATATTCGAGTTATGACACTACAAGAAAAATTAACAAAATGGGCCAATGAAACGGCAGCTGCATAATAAAAATCTAATGAGAAATAATTATAAAAAGGAGGTCTAAAATGAAGATATTTGCACACTATTTAACAAAAGATGGGGTTCAATATAGATGGCGGACTATTCTGCAATTTGGAAATTCTTGGGACGTTATAGGCTCTGTCATAATGATAAATCCAGGAAGTGCTGCTCCCTTGAGAAAAATTGAAGATAATTGTATTTTGGAAAAACTTCATACATTTAGTGATAAATATGATTGGTTTGAATTTAGTCTTGACAAGGATAAAACCATACCTCTTGTAGAACAGCTATTTATTAAACGAAACAACGGGAAAGCATTAGATGGTGTGATTCAGATTTTCAACTTGTTTAATATCCGAAATGCAAATTTGGACGATGCTTTAAATAATTATAATAAAAGCGAAGAATCCGTCTGTTCTACTCTTAACGATGATATAGAAGCTATGCGACGATATAAACAATATAAGTTACCTATTTATATCGGCTGGGGAAAACAGGGAACTAATCCACGATTCAGAGAAAAAGCTATAAAGATTTTTCAGTTTGTGCTTAGCGAGATGGAGCAAGATTATCTACGTCCTAAATTTGAAGATAATAAATTCTATCATCCACTCTATCTACTCAGGTATGGTAAAAACAAACCCAATAGTCAGTGCCAGTATTTATTAAATGCTTTCTGTCAGAACTCACAGAACCCGGAATACATATGCACGACACCTCCAAAAGTAAAAATTGACAAAGCTCGTATAGCAGAGGAAATTGTTTCTAAAATTGACCTTAAACCTTATGATGAAAAAAATCACAGATATTTTTTATCAGACAATATAGAAATAACAATAACACATAAAGATAATGGTTGTGTAGAATTAAGACCAATACACAATATTAATTTGCCTGATGAGTATATTAACTCTCTAAAGGGGAAGCTGCTAGAGAAAGGCTATAATGTAGATGTAAAAGTCTGGATTGGAAGAAAACTATTTACTCAGTTTGATCAGAATGGTGAGGATATAGTAAACTGCGTATTAGAAGAAATAAACGAGTTGAAAGATTTATGCGCTCCCAATAAGTTGTAATACCTCAATCTTATCATAACCTCTGTACCCTAAGGTTGAGGGTTCATTTACAACCAGATTAAAATTATTGATTGATTAGGATTCCGTTTATGAAAAAAATAATTTTTCTTGATTTTGATGGTGTTCTGAATACCGAGCATTATCAAGGACTACTCAAACATCAAGGGCAACCTTGGCAAGATGAATATGGCGCATTCTTTGACCCCAATGCAGTGAAACAACTGAAGAGAATCATTGATGCTACGGGCGCAGAGATAGTAGTTGAGTCATCGTGGAAATATCTTGGACGTGATGCAATGAAGGAGTTATGGAAAGTTCGAAACCTACCAGGAAAGATAATCGACATCACTCCGTCATCTGTTAGTGATGACTACCTGCTAAATGCCGATCTTGACTCAATGCACCTCTGCAAGGGAATGGAAATAGCATTTTGGATATCTGAATACGGTAGTCAAGACACGCGCTATGTTATAATTGATGACGAATGTGTAGTGCTCGACTCTCAAGCACCATACTTTATCAAAACCGACTCCCACAAAGGTCTAACCAACGACCAAGCTGATAGAGCAATCTATATCCTTAATGGAGGTACAAACTAGCGAAATATACAAGCATTGAGATTTCACCTCCTCTCTCTCTATCAGCCCACGTTCCTCGCATCACCCTCATACACATTACACACGCAAGACTGCCCCTACACACACTCTTTCGCACACAGATATAAAAAAAGCAGCCCAGATTTCTCTGAGCTGCTTGAGGTGGCGGCGACCTACTCTCCCACATGTTACTGCAGTACCATCGGCGC
>JAZTZL010000033.1:0-12830 GCA_045637425.1 Rikenellaceae bacterium
GAACATTAAGGTCGCACTGGTCTATTCTGATATTTCCTGCGCTCTGTGGGTAGAGCAGATATTCAGCCAAAACTGCCGAGTTGTAGATTTTGCCGTTGTATGTTTCTCGGTTGAACGAGATATTTCCGCCTGTATTGTCGATGCGCTGAGTCCAGAACCCGTTGAATGCAGGCAAATTAAAGTTGCGTATATCACTGAGCGATACCCTTGTATAGAGTTTGATAGAAACGATGATGGGCTCACCTCTGTAGACGTTGGTTTTTGATGGCACGAGTCGCAACAATACGTCATCTGTAGCTATTGTACTACTGCTTGTTCGTTGTGATTGAGATTGTGCATTCGATTGCGATTGCTGACCTGAACGTTGGTTGCTTCCTGATTCGACGATAGCTTCAATTTTGAACTCTTTGGTCTTGTATTTTTTACCGTCTACCTCGATTTCAGCTGACGGAATTGTATACTTACCAACCGAGTCGATTGACACTACATAGATATACGAGTATGAATCCGAACGTTTGCCGTTTATAGTTGATGTACTCTGCGATTGAGACGGTCCTGCCATTACGGTCATTCCGTTAAATTTTGGCGGAATGAACTTATCCGGTCTGGTGGTATTCGTATTGAATTCTATTCGGAATACCTCACCGACAGCCACTACATCGGGCGTATTGACTACCTCAAAGCGCACCTGTCCCTGAGCAAACAGGCTCATTACAGATGAAAAAAACAATACTAGAAATAATCTCATCGACATAATCTATTCTTCTATGATTTATTCCTCGGCCGGCTGAGCATCGGGTACTCTGTCCTGCCAACGATTTGTCATTAATAATTGTTCCTTATAGCGATTGATTGCGTTTGTAATCGGGAATTGAGGTTGTTCTATAGCTTCGGCTTCGGTGCGTCTGCTTGGACGGATATCGCGACTAAAGATATCATTTTTGTCTTTCGGACGCTCATCGCCACGCCATTTGAAGTTCTTCATTGTTTGAGGTTGAGTGTCTGGAATTTTATCCATCGGGAATATCGAATAGACGGGATTTCCAATCCAGACTATTTCGTATATCGCGTTGTTGTCGAAGTCGAATCTGATTTTCGAGCAGTCTGCCACGAGGAATCCCACTACCTCAGTCATACCCGTAGAGTCGCCCTCTTCGAGATAGTAGTATGTCTGGGCATTGCCATCAACATAGAGCGTCTTTACATCATTATTTTTGAAGTATGCCTCCATAAATTTGCCGGCAATCTGATTGTACAAAGAGTCATTCACCTGTTCAATCATCATCGGGGCTATGTCGAAAATCATTTTATCAAGTTGGTTATTCTTTGAGAAAATGTCGATTCGTTCGGCATTGACCTGATTTTCACCGCTCCAGATTACCGGATCCTTGAACATTCTCATTGTCGAATCTGTGAAATAACCCACCAGCGAATCGCATCTCGATTGGAAATCAGCACGGTAGGTGCGAACATTGAAATATGCCTTGAATAATCTCACCATACTATCGGCTGCTATTGTATCGCTTTTCGGAGCCGATTCTTCCACTACTGATATGATTTCCTCTGTTGCTACTGAGTCGTTTCTCATATGTTCGGGCAACACATCGTCTACGGGAATCTGTTTATTTCTCTTTTTTAGCCTGAGGTTTCGTTTTTCCAAGCGTTCTGCTTGTTTTGCAGCGCGTTCCGCAGCCTTGATTTCTTGTTTAGCCTTACGGATTGCCTCTTTTGCAGCTCGTCTTTCTTGACGGGCAATACGTTTGAGTTCTCGTTTCGACAACGGTTTTTCTACTCGAACCGTTGTATCTTGCATCGTAGTATCTTGAGCAACAGACTCAATATCGTTAAGTGATTCGTCGGTTTTGTCTTCGATACCCATATCTGAATCCATACCCGAATCTTCGAACGCACCCTGTTCCATTGCACCTTGAGTCATACTCATTTCGAGCGAGTCAATAAATATGCCGTCTTTGTATTTCACCGTGAACATAAACAGCGTATCTGACTTGACAAACAACGTGTCATACTTGAAATATATCGAATCCAACTTAACAGAATCTCTCACTTGACGGCGGTCAACAATCAGCATTGCAGGTTTTTGAGTCATAAATGCGCCTGACGTCTTACCCCAATAGTATCCCAAATCACCGAACAGCAACGTGTGGTGAGTCGAGTCAAAAATCTGAATATTGCGAGTCAGTTGTGCCTCCTCCTTGCCCGCGTCATAGAGCATACTATCAGCCCAGATTTCCTGTTCTTTGGTGCAGATATATGAGTTGTTGAAGAAGTCATAGAGATTCTTGTTGCGGTAGTAGATACCTCGTTGAGCCGACAGATAGTTGCTATCTTTCGACCAGATGTGAGCCTGTGTAAAGAAGTTTGTAATTTGTGTTTCGGTGTGGTAGGTCATCGAATCGGTAATGATTCGGTAGTCGGGATTCTCCATCTGCACATTACCTTTGAAGGTCAGCACATTCGTATTTGTGTTGTACGTGCCTGAGCGAGCCTCCATCAGATTGTCTTGTTGAGAAATTGTTGCATTGCCAAAGAAACTTCCGACATTGGTCAATGTGTTGAAACTCAAGTTATAGCAGTACATTGTTACATCTTTGTCCACCATTTTGATTAGTGGAGCAAAAATTTTTGCTACGTTTGAGATGCCGCTATACTCGGCACTATCCCCGTATATGTAGGTCGTCTCCTTATTAACAATCACATTACCATAACACTTCATCAGTTTCTCTCCGAAACGAATTGCGCTGTCGCAAGTGATTGTAGCCTGATTGTGTCTGAAAACCACATTACCCACAAGCAGAATAGCCGACGAATCGGCTACCTTAATCGGACGCATTAATTCGGCCTCAAAATCCACCATTGTCTTTTTCGGCGTACTTTTCTGAAGCTGCTCATCACTTTGGTAGTCAGCCCTTGTTAATCCGAAAATCGAAACCAACAGCAGGGTCAATATCGAGAAGAATCCAACTTTACGCATTCCCAATCTCTTCTATTATTTTTTTACCCAACCTTTGTATTTGTAATCCAAATCTCTGTATTCCGGGTCAATGCGGATATACATAGTCTTGATTTTCTCCTCAACCCATTTGTTGAAAGTCCTATTCTTTTTGTCGTTGAGTGCCACCTCTTCAATTCGGAGATAGTCTTCATTCAGGTCTGCGATGTGTTGAGGTATGATTTTATCCAGACGTATAATCTTTGTCATTGTATTGCCCGAGAGGTCTGTTGTTTCGAACGGAGCCGAAATATCACCTACTTTCAAATCTTTGATAGCATAGTAGTCATTGCCCAACTCCTCTTTGAAGAACTTGATTGTCGTAGCCTTTGCATTGTTGATGTGCTGAGCCTTAAGCAGTTCGTGGTTAGACACGCGTCCTCCGTTCATCTTAGAGAGTTTATCTTCAGAGAATCTGATAGCAGCCGCAGCAAATGACATACTATCGCATTTTACGAGGTTTGCAATTGAATCCAACAAGACTTTCGAGCGTTCCATCTCTTCTGTTGTGAAACTCGGTTTCATCAGAATGTGGCGGCAGTGGTACAATTCACCCTTCTTATCAATGAGTTGAATAATGTGGAAACCATACTCTGTTTCAACAACTGAAGAAACCTGTCCTGGTTTGAGCTTAGTCAGTGCCTCTGCGAAAGGTTGAACATATTGGTTCGGGTTTGCCGCTGCAAGTTCACCACCATAAGAACTTGTTCCCGGGTCTTCTGAGTATAGGCGTGCCAGCATTGCGAATGTTTCGCCTTTGATGATACGTTCTCGCAACGCCAACAGACGTTCGCGGGTACGATATTGTGCCTCCTTCAAATCGGGCGGGAACTTGACGATGTGTGAGTAGCAGTACTGTTCGGGAATCATCGGCAACTGGTCTTTGTCGAGCGTCTTGAAAAAGCGTTCAACTTCCGATGGGGTTACCGTAACCTTTGATTCTACGTCATTTCTCATAGCTTCTGCGTAGAATGAATCCTCATATTGAGCCTGCAAATCAGACTTAATCAAGAAGATAGGCTTGTTGAACATTGCCTCGAGTTTGCTGATTGAGCCGAGGCGTTCCACCAACTGATTTACACGATTTTCCACTTCGCCTGCGATTGCCGACGAGTTTATCTCGAGCGAATCGAGTCGCGCCTGATTGGATAAGAGTTTCTGCATCAGCAACAATTCCATAGCCTCGCTCATTGGGTCGCGGTCGGGAGTATATCGCTCCTGTCGTTGCTGAGCCTTGATTTGGTCTACGGTCTGCAGTAAATCTGTATACAGGATTGCCGAGTTACCCACTACTGCGATTACTTTGTCTGCGATTACAGTCTCCTGTGCGCACACCGATTTTGACAGCGTCAGCGTTGCCAAAATGCCAGATATCATCAAAAAAAGTCTTTTCATATATTTTTCTTTTTTATTTTTTCGTCTGTTTGTCAATTGTTTGATTTACAAATATCACACCCTCTTTCATTGCAGCTTGCATAAGACTGTCCTCCAGAAACTTGAGTTCGTTCTGAGCTCGTTGTCTTATGATCATTTGACGGATTACGCCTTTGACCTGTTCTAAAGGTCTTTTGTTGCCGGCATCGATGAATTGGTCTACACGCACCAGGTATCTGTAGCGTTTGTCTGATATTTCATAAATGTTATTTTTCCTGCCTGCGAATTCACTGAATGATGTTTTAGCCTCCTCGGGCAACAAGGTCTTGAGATAAGCCACCTCGGTCCACGAGTCGAAACTTTCCAATAACAAGTTATTCTTGTCTGCCATATCCACCAAATCCAGCCAGTCGGACTCTTTTTTCGATTTGAACAGTTCGACGACTTTTTTGCCTTGTCTGAAGTCGGTTGGGAATCTCAAGAAACAATACTTGATAATGGGAGACATCAGCGTAAATTCAGAAGTGCTATTGTCGTAGAAGAACTCAACCTGCGAATCGGTTACCGTTGTATCAACGTGGCTGTCGATGTAGAATTGTTCGCTTTGGTGAATCAGCAGTTGATTGCGGTACTCTTCTACCTGTTTGTCAATTTTATGTGATTTGTTTAATTTGATGTTTTGTGCATATTTCATCTTGAGTTGGTTCTTGACCCAAGACTCGATAGCGATTGCTTGCAACTTTATGCTATCCTCTTTTGAGATACCCTGAGGATAAATTTCCACTAAATCTTCGATTACTAGGCGTTTGTCACCGACCTTTGCGAGGACTCCGGGCAGTTCGCCCTTCTGTGAATCCTGACGCAAACACGAACTTGTGATTGTTGCTACAATCACAGCTGCTATCAGAATATGTGTGAATCCTCTACTTGTCATAAGATTTCGTAAAAACTTACAAATGTACGAATTTAAACGGAATAAATCGCTTAATTATTGTTTTTTTCTCAGTTTTAGTATCATTATCAGCAACGAACCTGCTCCCAATAAAACGCTGGCCGCATAAATTGCCCAATAAATTGTGCGGTATCCCTCAAGTATATCGTATAGTGTTGTGTTCGAACTGCCCAATATTGAGATTGCTGCGAACGAAAATGCGTTATTCAGAGCGTGTACAAAGATTGCTGCGCCCAGCGAACGGGTCTGATTATAGACAAAACCGAGTACTATGCCACAAGGAATGGCTGTCAATATCTGAATCGGGTTGCCGTGTATCAGTCCGAATGTTACGGAAGCGACGGTAACACCGACCATTGCTCCGTATTTATTTGTGAGTGAACGTTGTAGTTGTCCTCTGAAAAACCACTCTTCAAGGATTGGGGCTACGATTATTGATAGTAGCGCTCCGTATGAGTTCTGTACCAGAACGTCGATGCTTGCGAAGTGCTTATCGGGCAGCATTGATACCAGTGGTTCGAGCGCGATGCCCAACCATACAATGGTGAGAAAACTCCACAACAACATCTGAGGTGTGGTCCTGTGGCGAGCGATTGTTCTCAGTGCAGCAGGCTTGCCATTTCGCACGTTGCGATAGATGTAAAATGCTGAAATCGAGAGCAAAAAACTGCCGATATAGGAGATTGCCGATATCGAATCCTTGTCCATTCCCAATGACCCTCCAACAGTGTACATTGCCATCGAGAAGAGTCCCATTATCACCACCAACATTGCGATGAGCGTCAAAATATCCCACCACATTGGAAAAATATTTTTCGGTTTGGTTGTTTCAGACATAACCTAATTGAATATATCTTGATGCAATTATGGGATTCTCATAAACTTGTGAGATTGTAACGATATGTTCCACTTTGGATTGGCCTTTACATATTCGACCATTGTGTGGATTATATCGTTATATCTGCTCCATTCGGGTTGAAGGTATAATAGGCAACTCTTCTTTACGAATCGTGCATTGTGTTCTGCCCACTCAAAATCTGACTCATCTTGAATAATAACCTTCAGTTCGTCGGCACGCTGCAGATTCTCCTCCAGTGGTGGTAATTTGCGTTTAGGCGAGAGGCAAATCCAGTCGAACATTCCCGACAAAGGACTTGAACCTGAGGTCTCGAGAAATATTTCGAGTCCTTCGGCGTGCAGTCGCTCGGTCAGGTAGCCGAGTGGGTAGAGTGCAGGTTCGCCGCCGGTTATGACAATCGAGCGTGCTGCGAATTCCACGGCACGTCTGACTATCCCGTCTACTTCGATGGGGGGATACATATTGGGATTCCACGTCATCTTTGCGTCACACCAGCTGCAACCAACATCACAACCACCCAAACGAATGAAATATGCGGGTTTTCCTGTGTGGCGACCTTCGCCCTGAATGGTGTAAAAATCTTCGACAAGCGGCAACTTGCGGCCTCCTTCGAGTATGTCTGTATCTTCGAGTCTCATTAATCTTCCATTAAAGCATAAATATCAGGTAAATTTCTGCCGAGCCCGTCATAATCGAGTCCGAAACCAACGATGAAGTTTCCGGGAATCTCCATTGCATAGTAATCAATCGGAATATTTTTATAGTGATAGGACTCAGGTTTGAACATCATTGTTGCTATCTTTATCGAGCGAGGATTTTGTTTTTGCAGCATTTCCCACGCTGCACTTATCGTAGTTCCTGTTTCGACAATGTCTTCAACGATGATTACGTCTCGACCTGTGATATCGTGTTCAAGTCCGATGAGTTTCGAGACGCAACCCGTACTTTCTGTTCCTGCGTATGATTGCATTTTGATGAACGATATATCGCAGTCAAACGTCAGTCGTTGAGATAATTCCGAGCAAAATATATAGGCTCCGTTGAGCATTCCGATTACCATTGGTGGGGTAGGGTTGTCTGCGTAATCTGCATTTATTTTGTCTGCTAAGAGTTCAATATTCTTAACTATCTCATCTTTGGCAAGTACCTTGTGAAATGTTTTTCCGTGTAGTTTTATGCACTCCATATACAGTGTTCAAAAAAAATATTTACCTTTGCAAAGGTAAACAAAATTATGTACAATATGAAACCTTTGGTAAGCATTATTATGGGTAGCACTTCAGACTTGAAAGTTATGAGCGCTGCTGCCGAATTTTTAGACGAGATGGAGATACCCTTTGAGATTAATGCTCTGTCAGCACACCGTACTCCGGATATGGTTGCGGATTTTGCTAAAGATGCGCACAAACGTGGTATAAAAGTGATTATTGCGGGAGCTGGTGGTGCTGCGCACTTGCCGGGTGTGATTGCTGCTATGACACCTTGTCCTGTGGTTGGAGTGCCCATCAAATCGTCCAATTCTATTGATGGCTGGGACAGTATTCTCTCGATTTTGCAGATGCCTTCGGGTATTCCCGTGGCTACCGTAGCACTCGATGGAGCAAAGAATGCAGCTATTTTGGCTGTACAGATGATGGCTACGGGCGATGCAGAGTTGCTCGCAAAAATCGAAAAGTTCAAGGCTTCGATGGAGAGTAAAATCACCAAGGCGAACGAAGAATTGAAAAAAGTTGAATTCAAATTCAAGACAAACTAATTTTTAGAAGGTGTCTGAAAACATTACATTGGCATTTATTCTGACTCTGGGAGCTGGTCTTGCTACGGGGATTGGTAGTGCCATTGCATTTTTTGCGCATCATACCGACAGAAAGTTCCTGTCGTTTTCATTGGGACTTTCTGCTGGTGTGATGTTGTATGTTTCGTTCGCGGAGTTGCTGAGCGATTCGCGCACCGAGCTGATTGAACTCTTCGGCGAAAAATCTGGGCAGATTTGGTGTGCGGTATCCTTTTTTGCGGGGATATTGTTGGCTGCGCTGATTGACTATCTTGTGCCCGAAAAGGAGAATCCTCACGAATTGAGGTCGGTCGAGATGATGGACGGTGCGATGCCCTCGCCTCAGAAGATGGCAAAGGCGGGAATCATCACAGCCATAGCTATCGGAGTTCACAACTTTCCCGAGGGTATTGCTACGTTTATGGCTACGATTTCAGACACTACGGTCGGTATTCCCATCGCCATCGCTGTGGCAATCCACAACATTCCCGAGGGTATTGCCGTAGCTATCCCAATCTATTTTGCTACGAACAGTCGTGCTAAGGCATTTAAGTTTTCGTTTCTGTCGGGGTTGTCCGAGCCCATTGGTGCTCTGGTTGCCTATCTGATACTGATGCCACTGATGACGCCCGTAATGCTGCACGTTATCTTCGCAGTGGTTTCGGGCATTATGGTATATATTGCCATAGACGAACTGCTGCCGAGTGCCGAGGAGTATGGTATGCACCACCTCTCGATACTCGGTGTAATCATTGGTATGGCCGTTATGGCTGTGAGTCTAATCCTTATGTAATCTGCCCTTAAATGGCATTTCGCTTCAGAACCTCGAGCAATCGTTCAAGGTCTTCGGGTGTGTCTATTGCGTAACTTTCAAACTCGGTCTTTGCTACTTTAATTTTGTAGCCGTTTTCAATCCAACGCAACTGTTCGAGCGACTCCAACTTTTCGAGTTCACCAGCCTCGAGCGAAGTTATCTCCTTAAGAATGTTTGATTTATAGGCATACAATCCGATATGTTTGAGATATGTATGTGCTGATTGCCACTCCTCCTGAGGAAGATTTCTCAGATAGGGGATAGGCGAGCGACTAAAGTACATCGCCTCGCTGCGAGCATTGAGCACAACTTTCGGCAGATTGGGATTGAAAATGTCCTCATCACTTGAGAATGGTTTTACCAATGTCGCAATCTGTGTATCTCTGTCAGCAAAGCAACTCTTTATCAATTCGAGTTGTTCGGTCTGGATATATGGCTCGTCACCTTGAATATTCACTACTACATCAAATTCGATACCTGTCTCTGCCGAAACTTTTTCGAGAGCCTCGCGGCAACGGTCCGTACCGCTGCGATGTTCTGTTGAGGTCATCACTACATTGCCGCCGAATGCTGTTACGGCATCTGCGATGCGGGTGTCGTCGGTGGCTACGTAGCAGTGTTCGAACAATCGTGCTGCACGTTCATAGACGTGTTGAATCATCGGTTTACCCAAGATATCTGCCAGAGGTTTTGCCGGGAATCGGGTTGAGGCGTAGCGCGCCGGAATTAATGCTAAGTATTTAATCATCACTAAGTTGTCTTTTGGAATGAGAATTTTTCGTGTGTAAAGTTACATAATTTTGCGTAGAATGATTATCTTAGCGAAAAAAATAACGAATTATAAATGGTCGATTTAATCGGGATTGAGCAGCTGGCTCGGAAATTAAGACATCTTGATGATGCAGTTGTGGCTCAGGCTGCGGCTCAGAATGAGTGGTTTACCGAGTCGAACATAAGGCGTGCGGGGCAGTCTATAGCCGATGAGTTTCTTCACACAGAGAAGCTGTCGCAGTGGCTCGTACGGTATGATGGGCTACCCGTAGCCGAGCCTGCCAAGGTAATGGTTGTTACTGCGGGTAATATCCCGATGGTGGGCTTTTTCGACCTCTTCTGTGCAGTGCTTGCGGGGCATCGTGTGTTGCTGAAACCTTCGAGTCGCGATAGGGTGCTGATGTGCTATGCAGCCGACCTGCTGAACAAATATCTCGGTGCACGGGTTGAGGTGGTCGATACGATAGATAATGGAGCAGATGCGCTGCTGTTTATGGGTAGCGACTCGACTGCCGAGATGTTGCTCAAGGATTGGGCCGACAAACCACACATAATTCGTTCGCACAGAATAAGTGTAGCGCTGCTGTCTGGAAATGAATCAGATGAACAACTCGAACGGCTGGCTGATGATGTATTTGCCTATTTCGGATTGGGTTGTCGAAATGTGACAAATATATTTTTGCCGCAGGATTTTGTTGAAGAAAGGCTCATAGAAGTATTCAATCGTTATAATATAGCAAGTGAAGAGTATCGCTCTGTAGTGCGTAGACAAAAGGCTCGGCTCGCAGTTTGTTGTCAACCATTCGTGGCAGGGGATTTCTTCCTGTTCAAAGATGGCTTTTCGACCGATACGCAGATGGGAGAGGTGAGATTGTGTAGATATCAAGACGAAAACGAACTTCAATTGCTGCTTAATCAGAACGAAGAGCATATACAATGTGTAGTGAGTGAGAATGTGAAATTGTCTGATTGGAAGGTCGTAGATTTCGGGCAGGCGCAAAAACCTGCACTCGATGATTTTCCAGATAGATGTGATACGATGATTTTTTTACAAAAAATAGTTACATTTGCAGAAATATAAAATTGAGAATACTATGTCAATGATTTTTACTTGGAGAATGTTGAGCGACGAAGATGATAACTTCGTTCGTGATTATGAAGTCCCCTATGATATGAACCTGCTCGATTTTCATAAGTTTATTTGTGAGGATTTGGGTTATGAGGATTCAACCGTTTCGTCATTTTTTCTGTCTGATCAGATGTGGGAACGCCACACCGAATTTACTCTGATAGATATGGGCCAAGATCCTGATGCAGAAGAGGCGCCCGTTGCTATGGAGAGCGTTTGCCTTGGTCAGATTATCAAACATAATAATGAGCGTTTGATATTCTTGTTCGATATGTTTGAAAACAGAGCATACTATCTCGAACTGACTGCTGCGAAAAAGGCCGAGCAGGGAAAGACTTATCCTTGCTGTATATTCTCTCACGGAGCTGCTCCCGACCAATTCTCTGCAGAATTGAACCCTACGAATATGTCTATATTTGATGAGGCTATGGACGATTTTGCAGAATTCGAAGGTGATGACTACTATGACGACCCAATGTAAAAAAGATAAATACCTTGTTGTGATTGTCGGACCTACGGCCTCGGGGAAGACAGATTTGGCTATTGAAATAGCCAAAGACCTCGGTACAGAGATTGTTTCGGCTGACTCACGACAAGTCTATAAAGGAATGAAAATCGGTACTGCAGCCCCGACTGACGAGCAGTTGGCTGCAGTGCCTCACCATTTGGTTGCCGTAAAGGAATTGACCGACAATTACACTGCGGGACTCTATGAGAAAGATGCCCTTGAGGCAATAGCCAAAATACACGAAAAAAACGACTATGCGGTATTGGTTGGCGGTTCGGGTATGTATATAGATATAGTATGTGACGGAATCGATGATGTGCCAGCAACGCCACAGCATATTCGTGAGGAATTGACTGCGATGATGAATCAGCAGGGCTTGGGTGCACTCGTGGCAAAGTTGGAAGAACTCGACCCGGAATATAGTCAGAAGGTGGACCGAGAAAATCCCAATCGTGTTATGAGGGCTTTGGAGGTGTGTTTAGTTACGGGAAAGACCTACACATCGTATAGAACGGGTATGAAACGTGCGCGACCGTTCCAAATTATTAAGATTGGAATCGATGTCGATAGGGAGATTTTATACGAAAGAATTAATAAAAGAGTCGATTTAATGGTCGAACAAGGGCTGATTGAAGAGGTAAAATCGCTCTACGCGTACAAAAATCTTAATTCACTCAATACAGTCGGTTATAAAGAATTGTTTGCTTATTTTGATGGTGAAGTATCTGAATGTGAGGCTATTGAGTTGATAAAACGTAATTCTAGGCGTTACGCAAAACGACAATTAACTTGGTTTCGTAGAGATGTTGATATTCAATGGTTTGCAAAAAAAGATGCAGAAAAAATAAAAAAAGTTGTAAAAAAATTTGGTGGTAAATAAAAAACACTCTATCTTTGCATCGTCAAACAAAGGGAGGGAGGTTAGAGATAACGATGAGTGAGGCCCGGAGTAAGACAGGAAAGTTCACAAAGTTAATGCGGAAATAGCTCAGTTGGTAGAGCACAACCTTGCCAAGGTTGGGGTCGCGAGTTCGAGTCTCGTTTTCCGCTCCAAGTCCAAAAGTTTTGAGGACAAAATCAAGCAAAACCCTTTGAAACATCGTTTCAGAGGGTTTTTCATTTGTTGTCGGTAGGTATCGCTCCGACACGGTGGAGCCCCTCCCCGACATAGCCCGAACCTCGAAGTGTCCCTCCGAATATCGACCGTGAAAATAAGGGACACTTACTCCGAAATGAGGGGACACTTTGATATTTTTTCGGCTTTTCACAAACTTCTCAGCTGGCAGTTGCCTACGCTTTCTAAAAAAAACAGTCAGATGAAAAGTACATTCAGAATCCTATTCTACGCAAAGTGGGAGGCAAGCGACGAGGCAAAGATGCTCCCAATCTATGTTCGCATTACAATCAACGGTACAAAGGCCCGTTTCAGCCTTAAAATCCGCGTGTCGGAGAAAATATGGGACGCCAAGAGTGGTCGTGCCATCGGGCATAGCCACGAGGCCCTGCAAGCCAACCGCTACCTCGATAGTGTCGTTACACGCATCAATACCATATATTATCGCCTATGCGAGCAGAGCGAGGCTGTAACGGCCCAAATGGTGCGCGATGAGTTTCTCGGAGTGAAAGCACCCAGCAAGAC
>JAZTZL010000034.1:0-33247 GCA_045637425.1 Rikenellaceae bacterium
CAACTCGGTGCCGACAATAAGCATTGGATAAATCCACGCTTTGGCGACTACGACTTGCGAACCCATTACGAAAACATCAAGCAGATGGTAAAAGCTAAGACGGGGCGAGCGATGCAGGAGAAAGAGCGAGAACGTAAAACCAAGAGTGGCAAGATTGTCAAGGTTGCAGGATGCTCACCCATTCGTGAGGGTGTACTACTCATCAAGCACGATACCACATTGGAGGATGTTCGCAGATTTGGCGAGGAGTGCCAAGAGCGTTGGGGCATCATTCCGCTTCAGATATTCCTACACAAAGACGAGGGGCATTGGCTCAGTGGAGAGCCAGCCCCTGACGATAAGGAGAGTTTTCAAATTGATGGTCGTTGGTTTAAGCCCAACTACCACGCACATATCGTATTCGATTGGATGGACCACGATACGGGCAAGAGCCGTAAACTAAACGATGACGATATGATGCAGATGCAGACTTTGGCATCCGAGATTCTATCAATGGAGCGAGGACAATCCAAATCTGAGACGGGCAAGGAGCATTTGGAGCGTAACGACTTTATCATCGAGAAGCAGCGTGCCGAACTTCAACGCATAGAGGCTGAGCGACAGCATAAGGAACACCAGATAGATCTTGCCGAGCAAGAACTAAAACAGGTGAAATCGGAGATACGCACAGACAAACTCAAAAGCGTAGCCACCGATGCAGCCACAGCACTGGCAAGCGGTGTAAGTTCTCTTTTTGGCAGCGGTAAGATGAAGTCATTGGAACGCAAGAACGAAGATTTGCGGGACGAGATAGCAATCCGAGACGAGACCATCGAGCAACTGCAAACCAATATCAAGCGAATGCAGGTGGAACACCAAAAGCAGATACAGGAGGTTAAGCGGTCATACGAAGCGGAACATCGTAAACAATCGGAGTATATCGACAAGATTTTGCGTTACTTCCCGTATGTAGAGAAACTGATGCCGATGATTAAATACCTCAGCGAGAAAATGGGATTCAATGATAACCTTATTAAAGCATTATGCACTTTTAAGGAAATCCCCGTAAAAGGCAAACTCTATTCAACGATGTTTAACCAATCGTGTTCAGCCGATGGTGCGGTCTGCTCCCTCAAAGAAGATAAGGAGGGAAGATTTGACCTTAAAATCGATGGCGTATCGCATCACTCTTGGTTCAGACGCAAGAAAGATGAGTTTATGGAAGCATTGGGATTGCCGACAAGCAGAAGACAAAATCGAGGGCTGAAGTTGTAAAATATGCCGTTGTCAAAGTAAATTTTGACAACGGCATTATACTTAACAATTCCCACAAGAGCATTTAGGAACCTCCCTTTTCAAAATTTGAGAGATATAAAACTCTGCAAACCTCTGTTTGATTTCATCACGTACTCTGCGAAATTCACTCATTACAAATTCATCTGTACCCACAGCATCCGATGGGTCATCAAAGCCGATATGCAGGCGATGTTTTACATTGCCAACAAACATTGGGCAGCTTTCGTTTGCTCCACCACATACAGTAATCACATAGTCCCACTCGTCATTGAGGTATGTTTCCACACTTTTAGGTGTGTGTAATGATATGTCTATGCCCACTTCACTCATTACCTCTACAGCCTTGGGATTTACTTGCTTGGCAGACTTTGTCCCTGCCGAGTGTACTTCTATGTTCTTGTCAAATGATTGTAAAAAGCCGTGAGCCATCTGGCTACGACAACTATTGCCTGTACATAAAATCAATACTCTCATAATATCCAATTAAATAAATAGCCTGATATAATAATCAATAACGTAACTACTCCGAAGAAGATACCTATCAAACGCCAAGTCATCACCTTTTTGAGCATAGTGGCTTCGGGGATTGACAAACCGATGATGGACATCATAAAAGCGATAGCCGTACCAAGTGGAATACCCTTTGCGACAAAGACCTCAATAATCGGAACGATACCCGCAGCATTGGCATACATAGGTACAGCAAGAATAACCGCCAAAGGTACGCCCCACCAATTTTCAGCCGATAGATAGCTCTCAAAGAACTTTTCGGGAACATAGCCGTGCATAGCTGCACCGATACCGATACCAATGATAATGTAGAGCAACACACCACGCACAATGCCCCATGATTCTTTCGTTATGACTGGGAGTCGCTTCAAGAAAGGCGTTTCTTCGGCTTCCCACTGCTCGCTCTGCTCGGTGGATTGCAGCTGTGCAGCCTTTACCCAATCGCTCAAATAGGGTTCGAGGTGCATCTTGCTTAATATATATCCTGCAATCATCGATAACACCGTACCGCTAACCACATAGATAAGTGTCGCCTTAATGCCAAACGAGCCCCAAAACATCGCTATTGCCACCTCGCTCACTAAGGGCGATGCAATCAAGAAAGTCATTGTGACACCTAACGGAATGCCGCCCTTGACAAAGCCTATGAACAACGGCACTGACGAGCAGGAACAGAACGGAGTGATACCACCGAACAAAGCAGCCAAGAAGTAGTCCAAGCCATAGAGTTTGTGTGTGGCAAGATACTGACGCAGTCGCTCAATGGGGAAATAGGCGTTGATAATGCCCATCACAAAGCTAATTGAGAAGAGCAAGATAATAATCTTTATTGTATCGTAAAAAAAGAAATTTACCGCGACCCCCAACGATGTTGCTGCATCTAACCCGAAGATGCCATAAACTAACCAATCTGCAAATTGCTGTATCATACGCCTAATAACTCTTTAATTTCCGTCTCACTCGGTACTCGCCCCTTGATTTTTACCTCGCCATTAACCACAACGGCAGGTGTTGATAGGATGTTGTAACTCATCATCTCCATAATGTCATCTACTTTTGTGAGCGCTACATCGAGATTGTTATCCTTGATTACCTTCTCAACAACATTGTAGGTTGTTTTACACTTGGCACAACCCGGTCCCAATACTTTAATCTCCATAATTCTTAAATATAAACGGTTATACAATAATAAATTCCAATCAACACGAACAAGATGCCTACTGCCACATTCAGCAACTTCTGTATGCTCTGCATCCGTCCATAGACCTTACCTATTTGCCCTGCACTGAATGCTAATACCCACGCAACAATCAGCACAGGCAAGGAGGTTGCGATAGCAAACAGTATGGGTAACAGATACCCCATCGTGACAGTCGCAGACATCGGTATCAGCATTCCGAAGTAGAAGACTCCGCTTGTAGGACAGAATGCCAATGAGAACAGTACTCCCAAGAGGAATACGCCCCAACCGCCTTTGCTTGTCAGATTCTCGCCACTACCACTAAATCCAAACGATGGCAATCTGAGTTTGCCCCCGAAGAGCATATACAAGCCGATGAGCAGCAACGCAGGACCAAGTATCATTTCGCCATACTTGCCGATGAACTTTTGAACACCAAACAGACTTGAACCGCTTTTGAGCAAAGCAATAAGCACCATGCCAAGCAGAGTGTATGCCACCACACGCCCCAATGTATAGAGCAGCCCATTAAAAAATATACGATTGCGATTATTTATGCTCTTGCCAATGAAGCCGATAGCTGCAATATTTGTAGCCAATGGGCAAGGCGAAAGAGCTGTAAGCAAGCCTAATAGAAATGCTGTCAGTATCGGTGTCGTACTACTTTCGAGCAACGATTGTAACCACCCCATAGCGTTAGTTATTTAGCATCCGGTTGATTTGTTCTTTAATGCCCTTCTTAAAGTTGTCAGAAGCCGTTCGTGCATTGGCAAAACCAAATTCTGTCATATTTTTGGCTTGTTCTTTTCCGTACTTGTCATAATCAACAATGATTAGAGAAGACCAGCTCACTTCATATTTATCGGCAAGTTCCTCATTCTCGGTTATATCCACCGACTTGAATACTAGCTTTCCGCTTTTCAGTTTGTCGGCAAAAGCTGATTCTACCAATTCCTTGGTATTCTTCTCGATAGCCATACAAGTGGCACAACGCTGTTTAGCGTGGAAGTAAATCACCTCTACAACATCACTTTTGACCTGATTTTCGGCTTTTGATTTATTCTTTGCATTGCTGTTTTCGCAAGCAATCATACCCATACATAGGGCAATCATCAATAATTCTTTTTTCATACACTAAATAGTTTATCTAATTACTTATTTGTAGTTCGTAAAACAACGAACATTATTTCTAAAAAAAGATGCTGTTTTACCCACAGCAACTCTCTTTCTTACGAGCACATTCACAGAAAAACTCACCGAATAATTCCTGTGCTAATCGCCAATTATCTCGGTTGATGCAATACTTTACCTTGGGAGTTTCCACCTCTCCCTGTATCAGTCCTGCATCTTTCAACTCTTTGAGGTGTTGTGAAACGGTTGCCTTTGCAATGGGTAACTCTTCGTGAATATCGCCGAAGTAGCAAGTTGATTGCTTTGCCAAGAACTGCAAAATCGCAATGCGTGCGGGATGTCCCATAGCTTTTGCAAAGGGTGCAACTTGCTCTTGCTTAATGCTATAATCTTTATTTGCCATAATCGAATATTGTTTGTTGTTCGCAAAAGTACGAATAATATTTAAAACAACAAAGAAATCCCCAATTATATTTTCAATTTAGATTCTTTTTGTACCTTTGTAGCGTCAAGAGTTATCACTTTTGGAGTAAAGTAATGAAGAACTCAGAAATACGAACGGTTGCTATCTCGTTACCCAATTTTCAAGCAATCCGAACAACCGATTTATTCTAAGCGAGTTATCTTTTCTTGCCAAAGTTATGATAAAATAATTTTGAACACAACCCCCAAAAAACTTTTATCCGAGTGTGATGCTTTTTGAATTTTTTTTCAGTTGATAGTTGTGCAAAATGATGAAGAAACTGCCGATAAAAATTTGTGTCAGAGTAATAATTTGCTGAACGAGCATGTTTTTTGAAAAAATAACATTATCTTTGCGAATCAAAAAACTTTACAAAATCTATTTTTTATGGATATTACTAAATCAAAACTTTCGGGAAAAACAAGAACCGAACACGACCTTCTTGGTTACAAAGAGGTGCCGGAAGAGTACTACTTTGGTATTCAGACTTTGCGCGCACTTGAAAACTTCGATATTTCAAGATCAAGACTCTATTTCTATCCAGAGTTTATCAAGGCTTTGGCTGTAGTTAAAGAGGCTGCTGCATTGGCAAACAAAGACCTCGGCGTAATGGACGCTAAAGTCGCTGACGCTATCGTTGAGGCTTGTAAACGTATCGAAAACGGCGAACTCCACAACCACTTCGTTGTTGATATGGTTCAAGGTGGTGCAGGTACTTCTACAAATATGAACGCTAACGAAGTAATCGCTAACTTGGCTCTCGAAATTTTGGGTCACAATAAAGGCGAATACGAATACTGCCACCCGAACAACCACGTGAACTTGGCTCAGTCTACAAACGACGCTTATCCTACAGCTATCCGTTTGGCTATTCTGAACTCAAATCCGAAATTGGTTGCTGCTCTGAAAGACCTTATCGAAGCATTCAAAGCTAAAGGTCAAGAATTCAAAGACGTAATCAAAATGGGTCGTACTCAGTTGCAAGACGCAGTGCCTGTAACTTTGGGACAGGAATTCGACGCTTATGCTGCAACTTTGTCTGAAGAAATCGAACGTCTGGAACAAAATGCAAAATTGTTCTATGAAATGAATATGGGTGCAACTGCAATCGGTACAGGTATCAACTCTGACCCTGATTACACTCCGTTGTGTATCAAACACTTGTGCGATATCACAGGTATGCCGATTGTTGCTGCAAGCAATATGATTGAAGCTACTAACGATACAGGTTCTTACGTAATCTACTCGTCAGCTGTTAAACGTTTGGCAGTTAAACTTTCTAAAATCTGTAACGACTTGCGCTTGATGTCATCAGGTCCTCGTACAGGTTTGGGCGAAATCAACTTGCCTCCGATGCAACCGGGTTCTTCAATTATGCCGGGTAAGGTTAACCCTGTTATCCCTGAAGTTGTTAACCAAATCGCATTCAAAGTTATCGGTAACGACTTGACTGTAACTTTCGCTGCTGAAGCTGGTCAGTTGGAACTCAACGTAATGGAACCGGTTATCGTTCAAAGCATCTTCGAATCAATCGAAATGTTGATTAACGGTATGAACACTTTGCGTGAACGTTGTATCAACGGCATCACTGCAAATGTTGAACACCTGAAGAATATGGTTTACAACAGTATCGGTTTGGTGACAGCATTGAACCCATACTTGGGCTATGAAACTTCTACAGTTCTTGCTAAAGAAGCTTTGGTATCTGGTAGCGGCGTTTATGACTTGGTACTCAGACAAGGTTTGATGGCTAAAGATGAATTGGATAACATCTTGAAACCTGAAAATATGGTTCAACCTCGTAAGATGCCTAAACAAAAATAATAAGGCAGATTAGCCAAAATTGAATAGGGCGGTTCCCGAAAAGGAACTGCCCTATTTTTATTTATGATAAACCGAGCTTTTCATTTAGAGTAAAAATGTGTAATTTTGCCGCTCGGAAAATAATACGAGAACAGATATGAAAAGATTACTAACCTTTGTTGCGTCGGCAATTGTGTTGGCGACGTCAGCACTTCAGGCTAACGAGCCTGTTAAGCAGAGCAACTACGACTTGCCTGCTCAATTCTCAATTGAGAGAATGAAAACTTTGATTCACAGTACTTCCGTAGTCCCGAAATGGATTGGTGATGGCCAACAATTTTGGTACAGTTACAAGACATCGGCAGGTACTAAGTATTGGCTTGTGACTCCGGCTAAGCGCGAACGTAAACCTTTGTTCGATGAAGCTAAATTGGCTGCAGAGGTGACTCGCATCACGGGAGATCCCTATGATGCTCAACATCTCCCAAAGATGACATTTGATTTCTCGGAAGATGGTAAGACATTCACCTTCCAAGTAAGCTCTAATGCAAAAGAATATAAAAAGGATAGCACAGGAAAGGTTACTTCTAAAACAAAAAGTTTTCATTTCGAATTTGACATTGCAAAACAACAACTCAAAGAAGTTGAGCCTGATAAAGATACGGTAAGCGAAAAAACTTGGGCAAATATTTCGCCAGACGGAAATACCATTTTGTTTGCGCGTAACTATAACCTCTATATGATGGATAAGGAGAACTACGAAAAGGCGAAGAAGAATGAAAAGGATTCGACTATCGTAGAACACCAGCTGACTACGGACGGTGTGAGATATTTCGCATTCGGCAGTGGTTACGATCCGAAAGAGGAGTTCGATGAAAAGAAAATTAAGAAGGAACAAGAAACTCGTCGTGGTGTAATGGGTCTTTGGTCGCCCGACTCGAAAAACTTTGTTATGGTCGTGGCAGACCAACGTCAGGTCAAGAGTTTCTGGGTAATCCACTCTTTGGCAAAACCACGTCCTACGCTCGAATCATACAAATATATGATGCCGGGAGAAAAGGGTATTCCATACCACCTCTATATGTTCAATGTGGATAAGAAATCGAGAACTGAAATCGATATGTCTCGATTCAAAGACCAGACTTTGGAGGTAACTCGCAAACCACGTCTTCAACTTGATGCCAACAAAAAAAGTCCGAAATATTCTGTTTGGTTGGGTACTGAGGATAAATTCTATGTAACAGTTACCAGCCGCGACCTCAAGCGTATTGATATCTGCGAAGTAGATGTTGCTACGGCAAAACCGCGCACGCTTATTGAGGAGAGAATGAATACCTATGTTGAGGTTCGTCCGATTAAACCGATTAAGAATTTTACTCAATTTGTTCACTGGAGCGAACGTGACGGTTGGGCACACCTCTATCTTTACGACAATAATGGCAATGTGGTTCGCCAACTGACTTCAGGTGAATTCCACGTTGAGAAGATTTTGGGCGTAGATGAGGCTGCAAATGTAGTCTACTTCACAGCAAACGGCCGCGAAAAAGATGAAAATCCATACTATCTGCACCTCTACAAAGTTAGCCTTGAAGGTGGTCAGGTAACAATGCTCACACCGGGAGATGCAGACCACGCAATCTCGACTGATGATGATTGCCGCTGGTTTGTTGATAACCATTCAAGAGTAGACCGTGCTCCGGGCAGCGCGTTGTATGACCGTGCGGGTAATAAGTTGATGGAGCTCGAAACTGCCGATATGTCACAGTTGTTGGCAGCAGGCTACAAATACCCCGAAACATTCAAGGTAAAGGCTGCAGACGGCATCACAGATTTGTATGGCGTAATGTACAAACCGTTCGATTTTGATTCGACAAAACGCTATCCGATTATCGAATATGTATATCCTGGTCCTCAAACCGAAGCAGTAGATAGTCGTTTCAATTTCTCGCACAGAACTGACCGTCTGGCTCAATTCGGATTTATCGTGATTACGGTCGGAAACCGTGGAGGACACCCCTCTCGTTCGAAATGGTATCACAACTATGGCTATGGCAATCTGAGAGATTACGGTCTTGCAGACAAAGTAGAGGCAGTTCGCCAATTGGCTGCGCGCCACAACTTTATCGACATAAATAAGGTGGGTATCCACGGACACTCAGGTGGCGGATTTATGTCTACGGCTGCAATTTTGAGCTATCCGAACTTCTTTAAGGTGGCAGTATCTTGTGCAGGAAACCACGAAAACAGCATCTACAATCGCTGGTGGAGCGAAAAACACCACGGAGTAGAAGAACAAATCTCGACCAAAGGCGATACTACATTCAAATACTCAATCAAGGGTAACTCTGAGCTGGCTCCCCAACTTAAGGGACATCTGATGTTGGTTACCGGAGATGTTGATAGCAATGTCAATCCAGCCAATACAATCCGCGTTGCAGATGCACTGATAAGGGCGGGCAAACGATTCGAATATGTAGTACTTCCGGGGCAAAGACATAGCTTCGGCAGTATGACCGAATACTTCTTCTGGAAGATGGGTGACTATTTCTGCCGACATTTGATTGGCGATTCACAAGACACTCAGCCAGATATCGTGCAGATGCAAAAATAGTTTTTGAGAAAAAACTGCAAAAAATTTGGTAAAGATTAAAAAATAGTTTACCTTTGCACCTCGCAAAGTGGAATAAAACTAATAAAAATATAACAGTTATGAAAAGGACATTTCAGCCCTCACAAAGAAAAAGAAGAAATAAACACGGATTCCGTGAAAGAATGTCTACTGCAAACGGCCGCAAAGTATTGGCTGCACGTCGTGCTAAAGGTCGCAAGAAATTGACAGTATCTAGCGAAGTACGTCACTGGTAGTAGAATCTTCGAATAAGAGGTGGGGTGGAGTATTGCTCCACCTCTTTTTTTATTCTTTTGCTATAAACTAATGACGGATTAATTTCTCGAGTTGTCGAAAAAGAGTGTTTGATATAGGTCTGTTTGTGAGGCGATTAAGTGTCTGAGCGGAGTGAAGATCTGTGGCTGCAAAATCGTACAACCCGCAGCGGAGTAGTTTTGTTGCCTTGTGTTTGGTTCTGTTGCCGTAGTCGCCGAGCAGCGACCCGATGTTGAGTTGAAATTCCAACGAAAAGCAACTTTTCAGTTCGACCAATTCGTCAAAATTCAGGTAATCGTATCTTTCGGGGTGAGCCAAAATCGGGGTGAGTCCGAGTGAATTAATCTGTGAGAGCGTATCCCGAAAATTTGTCGGAGCCGCTAGATACGAGGTTTCAACAAGGAGTCGTTTATCATCGAAGGTCAACAAATCATTCGTGCGCAACCGTTCCGTCAGCACGCAGTCAATCATATATTCCGCAGCAAGTTGCAACTCGACACTTCCCGAATATACTGTTTTCAGTTCGTTGAATTTTGTTCGCAACAATGCAGTTTCTGTCGGTCGCTCTTCCATAATGTGTGGAGTGCACCATACTCGTCTTACGCCCAACTGCTCATACATATTCAGCACAGAGAGTGACTCATCGAGTGTCGAAATGCCGTCATCTACTCCAGCAAGCAGGTGCGAGTGTCGGTCGGTGAATCCTCGGAATAACTCCTCTTTGGCAGCCGTCGTAGTTTGGAAAATACTCCACATTGGACTGATATACTTATGCTTTATAGTAATAGTATCGTTGTTTGAGGTCAGATACCGAATTAATAATCAAAGAAATATCTTTCTTATTTGGTCTGTTTTCTAATTCTCGAATTGTGTTTTTGTTGGTTACACCCACACGGAGAACTATCAGAATATGGTCTGCGAGTTGTTCGATAATGAGCGAATCGGCAATGATGTTCATTGGCGGGCAGTCGATAAGTATGTAGTCGAACTGCTGGCGATAGTGGTCGAGCAGTGTCTGCAGTCGCTCATTCTCAAAGAACTCGATTGAGTTGTCCGATTCGGTACCTACGGGCACAACGAACAGATTTTCGTAACCCATTAGCGGAGTGGGTAATATATTGGGTGTATCTTCTCGTAGCGATAAGTAGTCGGTCAGTCCTATTTTATTGTGTCCGACGTAGTCAGATAGCGTAGCGTGGCGCAGGTCTGCGTCAATAATCAGTACCCGTTTCCCCTTTATAGCCAGCGATACAGCGAGGTTTATTGCTACAAACGATTTGCCGCAGGCGGGGTCGAACGATGTAATCATCAGTATGTTAGATTGCTCATTTTTATATTGAGCTACTTGGTGAGCTATGTTTGTGCGTAGGACTCGGAATGATTCGTTAATCGGGTTACGATTGTTTGGCTCGACTAAGATGTGGTTTTTGCGGTTGAGTTTAACCGTTGGAATCTCTCCAATTACGGGAATGCTCATATCTTGTAGTTCCATTTTCGACGCCAACTTGGAATTATTCACCTTGCGCAGATAGATCACACTTGCAGGAATCAGCGCACCAGCAATCAGTGCCAATAATAAAATTGACATCTTGTGCGGAGCAGTCGGTACGGCATCTCCGTGTGGTGCGGAGATTAGTGTGGTGTTTTGAAGTGAGAAAGTTTTACTCAGTTCGTTCTCTTCGCGCTTTTGCAGCAGATAGAGGTAGAGCGACTCCTTGACTTTTTGCTGGCGTTCTACGGCAAGCAAATATTCCGCTTGTGTTGGATTGTCGGCAATGCGTTGCGTATTGTGACGGTTGTTATGGTCGAGGTTCTTGATTCGGTTTTCGATTGAGTGCATCTGCGTTCGGAGAGAGGTGCTGATGATATTGTATATTGCCTTGAGTTCGGCATCAATCTCCATTACAAGCGGATTTTGTGCGCTGCTGTTGGCGATGAATCTGTTTCGTCTTAGGATTTTGTTGTTGTATTCGACAATCTGAGCCTCGATGTTCGACTCTACTCCGGAATTGACCGGCAGTAGACTTTGGGCATTATTTTTCAGATAGTCAGAAAGGTATTGTGTAATATACAGTTGGTTGTTCAGCTCTTGCAATTCTGAGTCGGACTGCTCACTGCGCGACAAGTAGATATTTGATACGGAATTGATGTCGGGAATCAGATTCTTGCTTTTGAACGATGATATTGCTCGGTCGATGCTGTCGAGCTCGCATTTGATGCTACTCAGGCGCGAGTCGATGAATTTGGCAGTGTTGTTTGCTATCTGGTTTTTGCCGTCGAGCCAATTATTATTGTATTGCTCAATCAGTGTGTTGAGAATTATATCCGCGCGTTCGATGGATTTGTCTTTGAGTATCAGTCTGATTACGGTTGATGATTGGTCATATCTCACTACACTGAGTTTGTGGATAAATTCATTTACAACCGTTTGCAAATTGTTGCGCACAATCCTCAATGAGCAGTCGCTTTCGATTCCGTTTCTGGCAATTTTGAGCATTCCGACGGGAGTTTCGATAGCCTGCCCGAAGTTGCACTCAATGGGTTTCGTGTCGTTTTTTATATTATTGATGCAGAAATCGGATAGGATAACAGTATTGCCGTTCGCGGTCAGTTTGAAACTTGAGTTGAGAGTTTTGTCTGGGTTGAGGAATTCGACTCTGACGGGCGCAGCGCTACCATACACGACTCTTCTCGAGCCGAGCGAGTATTGTTCATATTGAGTCGAGAGATCGAGTTGCTGGACCACCTGCTGCATCAGTGACATCGATTTGAAGAGTGCTATCTCGTTGTTGATATTCGGGGTGTTCTGCAGCGCCAAATCGGCAAAACCATCAGTGGAGCCTATGCCGAGCGTGTGCGAATCACTCTCCTTAATCATTACTGAAGCCTCGCGTGTGAACGTGGGTTGCGCAGTGTGCAGGTAGACAAGTGCGATGCCTAATGTCGCAGCCAATGACAACAAAAACCACCGCCACCTGCGCAGACAACTCTTCAAGAATTCGTATAGTGTTATGCTATTATTTTGGTAATCCATAAGTTGCGCGTTAGATTGTGAATAACATTACGATTGATGTAACCAACGATGCCAGAGAAATCCAGAACGATGACGACCTGATGTTATTGCCGTTGATGGTAGATTGGCGCATCTTCATATTATTTGGTTCAACGTAGACTACGTCGTTTTGTTGCAGGTAGAATGCGGGTGAATTGTACATCTCGCGAGCCGAACATAGGTCAATTTCGTAACTCTTTTGCATTTGGTTCTCTGTTCGCAATACCTTGATATTTGTGCGCTTGCCTGTGATTGTCAGGTCGCCCGCCATTCCGATTGCATCGAGTATAGTGATGTGGTCTTTCTTGATGTTGTATATTCCGGGGTTGGCTACTTCGCCCAATACGGATATGGTCAGATTTACAAACTCGACCGTAACCGTCGGATTTTTAATCAATTCCTTACTGATCAATAACCCTTTTATTTTCTCGGCACACTCTTGGCGGGTGAGATCTGCTACCTTGATGCTACCGATAATCGGGAAGTCAATTTCGCCGTTGGAGTTGATTGTGTAGTCTGAAATTTGCTGGTTGCCAATTGTTGATCCTGTTACATCTCCTGTGCGTTTTGTGTAACTCGACAGATTGAACATATTTGCTAATTCAGGCTCCTTGCAATTTACTATGATTGAAATCTTGTCGCCACTGGATAGCCTGATTGGGTTGCATTCTGTGATTTGAATGTTTGATTTGTCTGTCAGGTCTTGGAAGTATGCAATCTCACGGGTAGCGTTGCACGAGCAGAGTAGTGCGGCAAATATAATGGTTGATAATATCTTGAACATTTGTAGAGTTTTGTCTTATACGAATAGTTTTACTAGATGCAAATATAGCAAAAAAACATTACTTTTGTAAGATATATTCGCAGATGATATGAGAATAGAAGTTTTTGTGAATGAGCCGTTGGATTCGAATTGTTATGTGCTGGAGCACGATTCGCACGCAATTGTCGTAGATCCTGGTTGTGCTGATGTTTCGTTGGTTGTCGATTATATTGCGCAGCACGCATTGGTTGTCGATTATATAATACTTACGCACGAACATATTGATCACGTTCAGGGTGTGAAAAAACTTGCGAATCAGTACGGAGTGGGCGTAATTGCGAGTGCTGAATGTTTTGAAGCATTGGCTGATCCTTGCTTAAATCTGTCGGCCGAATATCCCGGAGTCGAACCGCAGAACTACTTGCCGGATAGGATAATAACTATCGACTCGCTGGGTGGCCTTCTCGTATGGAATGGTGTGGAATTTCGCTTTTTTGTTACGCGAGGACACAGCGCAGGCTCAATCTGCATCGCAACCTCCGAGGTACTATTCAGCGGGGATACCCTGCTCGAAAAAATCAAGACCTACACGACGGCTCCGAACAGCTCTATCGTTGAGTTGCGCGACTCACTTTCAATGATTAAAAATACGTTTTCGCCCACACAGATTGTCTACCCAGGTCACGGCACACCATTCACGCTAAAAGACGTCAAGCCATTTATTGATGCACAAATGAGATTGCTCGACCGAAAAATAGCCCGTTTACAGCAGAAATAAATACTATAAATGTGGTATTGGTGGGGTTTTAGCTGTCGAAAGTTTCATCACTTTATGGTATTGTCAAACCTTTGAAAAAACTCTACCTTTGCAAAAGAAAATAGAAAGGATTAGTAAAATGAGAAGATACACTTCATCAGACAAGATGCGAGAACTCGTAAATGACAACCACTCATTGATATTGGTAATGGGTCGATTCGGTTTGTCATTGGGATTTGGCGACAAGACGGTCAAGGAGGTGTGTCAGGCTCATAACGTAGATGAACAGACATTTATCGAGGTTGCGAATTTCTGCTCCAATCGTGATTATGATTGTGAGAACATTTCGCTTGAATCGCTTATAGGTTACCTCAAACAGGCGCACGAATACTACCTCGAGTTCAATCTGCCAAATATCCGACGTAAACTTATCGAGGCGATAGATTGTTCGGGTTCGAACGACATTGCGATGCTCATAGTTCGTTTCTATGACGAATATGTTACAGAGGTGCGCAAACATATGGAACACGAGAATAATACGGTGTTCAACTATGTCGAGCAGTTGTTGCAGGGGTTTATGAATCGCAACTATACCATTACAACGTTCGAGGGTAAGCACTTGTCAATCAGCGATAGTCTAAAGGAGTTGAAGGATATTATCATTAGGTATTATCCCGAAAAGAATAACTATTTGCTCAATGAGGTATTGCTAAATATTATTCAATGTGAGGAGGATATTACGTCGCATTGTATGATTGAGGATAAGCTGTTTGTGCCTGCAGTGAAACTTGTTGAGTCGAAGTTGAGAACTCGGGAGCATATAATTTATGCCGATGATGTTGATTCTGCAGCTACTGACAGACTCGAAGTCTTGAGCGAGCGCGAAAAAGATGTGCTGATAAATGTAGCGAAGGGATTGAGTAATAAGGAGATTGCGGATAAGTTATGTTTGTCGGTACACACTGTTGCTACACATAGGCGCAACATTTCTGGCAAGTTGCAGATACACTCTACTGCGGGTCTGATAATCTACGCTATTGCTAACAAGTTTATAGACTTACACGATATTAATAGGTAGATTTAGAAAAGGTTAAATGATTATTTAATAAAAAGGTTTAGGGTTAAATTGAAATGCAGCCTGTATAACATTAGTTATACAGGCTGCATCTATTTAAGCTACTTGAAAGTTATTTTATTCTTCCGTATTTGAAATCTATCCAGCGACCTCCAGCAATTGAATCCAAGAAGTCATTTTTATCCTTCCAACCTTTCAGACTTTTGTATCGCTGCATTACACTCTCATACTTTTCAGGCTCTACAACATATAACAAATATCCGCTCTTGTCGAATTTGGTCCCATCACTATAGTGTTGGATAATTTTTATCCATTTGGTTTTTTCAGGCTTGACAGTAAATATACATTCACCTTTTTTCAGTTCTTCTGGAGTTGCCTCACGAACGCCATCTACGACCAAATTTGTTACGTATGTGGGGTCGAATACGTACTTTATGCGGTTTGTGTCTCCTCTTGCAATTATATGTTTTTCAACCATACCTCTCAGTCTATGTTTTGTGCCGTCAGGTTTATCGAGAGATAGATGTTCGAAAGTGTTGTTAATAGAGTCCTTGATTCGTTCTTCGTCGGTCAGTTTTAGGAACGGATAGTTGGACACTTTGGGTGATTGTGCTATTGCAAAATTTACGGCGCACATCCCCCAAATTATGGTTAGAAAATGTTTGATATTCATAACTATTTAAGATAAGGAGGTTCGTCACCAGTCATATACGTGAGATATGCATTGCTTTCGTCAAAACGATTAATCGCACGAATGGTGTATGTAACGGTTGTGTTATACGTTTCTATAACACCCACATAATCTAACGTACGGACCTCTTCATCATTTCTTTCCCACCACCATAACCAACTATCGTCAACACCATCAATTGGATTGGACACAAGCAACTCTTCTGTGTACTGGTAATAGATTGTAAACAGAAACTCTTCGTTGACATTTACACCTTGAGTAGTGTTCGGTGTAGTGTAAACCACTGGTTTTGGACCAACTGAGTCTGCAATTGCAACTCCAACAATTGCGACAAGGCTTAATAAAGCCCAAACAAGATTCTTTTTCATAAGAAAAGATTTTTATACAAACACAACTCGTGTCTGCATCACAAATATAGTGTGTAAAATACAATATTTCAAATAATTGTGAAGCTTTTTTGCAAAATTTCCAATTTTTGATTTATATCATTTTGATAATCAATATACTATCAAACAAAAAAGACCGACTCTTGCGAATCGGTCTTTCTGGTTTTATCTGTGGTCCCTCAGGGGCTCGAACCCTGGACCCCAACATTAAGAGTGTCGTGCTCTACCAGCTGAGCTAAGGAACCTCCGAGTGATCCAGCCGGGGCTCGAACCCGGGACCCCAACATTAAAAGTGTTGTGCTCTACCAGCTGAGCTACTGAATCTCCCTCAATTGCGGTGCAAAGGTAGTATGAATTTTGGTTACTACCAAATTTTTGACACTATTTTTTTCAAAAAGTTTCAAAAAGTGATAATTTCCTATTCGTAGCTACCACTTTTCAGCATTGAAACTTCAGCATCTGTCAAGAATCTCCAGCGTCCGCGAGGCAGATTTTTCTTAGTCAAACCTGCGAAATAGACTCTGTCGAGTTTCACTACGCTGTAGCCGAGCGATTCGAAAAGGCGTCTTACCACGCGATTTCGGCCGCTGTGAATTTCGATGCCAATTTGGCGTTTCGATTCGCTGGTGTACTGAATATCATCAACTTCCACTACACCATCTTCGAGTTCTACGCCGTTGTAAATCTTCTGCAAGTCCTCTACCGATACGTTTTTGTTCAAATCGACCTGATAGATTTTCTTCTTGTTGTATGACGGGTGAGTCAGTTTCTTGGTCAAATCGCCATCGTTTGTGATGAGCAATACGCCCAAACTGTTCTTGTCCAGACGGCCTACAGGGTAGACACGTTCTTGGCAAGCATTGCTAATCAGCGAGATAACTGTTTTGTCGGTATTCGGGTCTTCGATTGTAGTAACATAACCTTTCGGCTTGTTCATCAATATATAAACCTTTTTTTCGCCTTTGAGTCGCTGGCCGTTGTAGATTACCTCGTCGGTGTTGTTGATTTTCGCGCCGAGTTCGGTAACGACTACGCCATTGACCATAACCAAACCTTGTGAAATCAGTTCATCTGCCTCGCGACGAGAACAAATGCCCGACATCGAAATAAATCGGTTCAGGCGCATTGTTTCAGGCATCGACGGTGCTGCATCGTAACTCGGATATGCAGCTTTGGCAGACTCTCTGCGGTTATCTCTCTTGTTGAATGATCTTTTTTCGCCTCTCTCAAATCTACCGCCTCTTTCACCTCTTTCTTCTCTGCCGAATTTTTCGCCTCTGAATCTGTTTTCTCTCGATTCGAAATCAGAACGGCGTTCATCGTTGCGATTGAATCTTGGTTTTGAGAATCTATCCTCTCTTGATGCTCCCTCTTCATCGCGGTTGAAACGACGATTAGGACGTTCCGAGTTATTAAATCTCGGACGGTTTTCTGAATCGAAATTTGGGTTGAACGAACGACGTGCGGGTCTCTCTGCAGACTCATTGCGGTTGAATCTCGATTCACCTCTCTCTTCTCGATTGAAACGACGTGGTCTTTCCTCTTGTTCGTTGCGGTCAAAACGGCGAGTTCTGTCGTTTTGCTCATCGCGGTTGAAACGACGTGGTCTTTCGTCTTGTTCATTGCGGTCGAATTGGCGAGCGCGGCTCTCCTTTTCGAATGAACGTCTTGGCGAGCGTTCCTCTCTGGGTGTGAACGAGTCTTGATTTCGTTGTCTGCGGTCCTTCATAAACGAACGACCTGTGAAGTCCTCGGGCGTAGCACCATCGGTGTTTTGTCCCGAGCGTTTTCTGTGAATCGTTGAATCTTCACGATTGAAGCGATTGTTGTGAGGAGTTCTGTTTTCACTCTCCTCAGAGCGGAATCGTCTGTTCGATTCGCCTTTGTCAAAGTAATTTCCCATAATATTTTGTAGAATCTCTATTGCGGAAAAACAAAATTAAGGTTGTGAATTTTAATCATTTTCGTAACTTTGTCCGCAAAAAATCGCTGCAAAGGTAACTATTTTTAATTGAAATATATACAAGCATTTTCGGAATTAATTATAACAGACAGAAATATGACTTATGATTTTGAGCGTCTTGTCGAGCGACGCGGTACGAATTGTGAAAAATATGATGGTTGTTTCAGGATATTTGGAACAGAAGAATTGCTGCCGATGTGGGTAGCCGATATGGATTTTGAGACTCCGTCATTCATCATCGAAGCAATGGAGGATCGTCTTAAGCATCACGTCTTGGGCTATTCTCTGCGTCCTGACAGCTATTACAATGCAGTTCAGGGTTGGCTTGCCAGACGTTGGCAGTGGCAGGTCGATAAACAGTGGATTGAGTTTACACCAGGTACGGTCTGTGCTGTGAGCCTTGCCATTCAGGCATTTACTTCGGAAGGCGACGGCGTAGTTATCCAGACTCCGGTTTATGGACCTTTCTCGTGGGTTATCGAGGGCAATGGCCGTCGTGTTGAGCGCAACAGAATGAAATATCTGCCCGATGGTCGAGCCGAAATTGACTTTGATGACCTTGAGGTGAGATTGTCGCGTTCGAAGATGTTCATTTTGTGTAATCCTCACAATCCGACAGGGCGAGTCTACACTCAAGAGGAGTTGGCTCGCATAGCCGAGTTGTGTAAAAAATATGATGTCATAGTTGTAGCCGATGAAATTCACTGCGACTTGGTGCAAAAACCATACCGTCACATTCACTTCGCATCGCTTGACGAAGATGCGTCGCATCGTTCGGTTACGATAATTTCGCCTGCGAAGAGTTTCAACGTAGCAGGTTTGAGTTCATCGGTGGTTATTGTGCCAGATGCGGCAATGAGAGAGCGTTTCCATCAAGCCGAGGAGGCAATCCACGTAGGACAGGGCAATATTTTTGGTACGATTGCCATTGAGCAGGCCTTCACACACGGTGATGAATGGGTAGATCAACTTAACGACTACATAGGCGGAAATATTGATTTCATTTTGAAATTCCTCGCAGAAAAGATACCTTCAGTGAAGTGCTACCGCCCTGAGGCTATGTATTTGATTTGGCTGGATTTCACCGAATGGGGAATGACTCATAAGGAGTTGTGTGATTTTATGCTGAACGCTGCTCGCATCGGAATGACCGAGGGGCGTTTTTTCGGAGTCGAAGGTGAGGGGTATATGCGTATGAATGTAGCTGCGCCGAGGTCGGTCATCGAACAGGCAATGAACCAGCTATACGAAGCATCGCTACAGCTGAAAAATTTGTAAATGTGTATTATATTGCACCTAATTAGTGTTGCAAAAAACAAGCAACGCCTGCTCTTTGTGATAGGCGTTGCTTGTCAAGTTTATTTCCAGCGAGTGTTTCCTAAACGAGGTTGGAAATCGTTAAAACTACCGCCAGCAATCGAGTCTAAATATTTCTCTTGTTCCCCCCAATTCATTTTTTTCATTCGAGAAACTACTTCTTCATATTTATCTGGGTCTACAACCGTAATTAGTTTCCCAATTTCGTGTATATTACCAGTACTAGTGTATACTTTAATACTGCACCATTTTGTTTTTTCAGGTTTTAATGTTACCATCCAAACTTCTTTTTTTAAGTCCTCAGGAGTTGTACAGGCTCCATTTTCAGCCTCTATTTTTACAACATACTCTCTCATAAAAACAGTTTTAACCCGAACAGTATCACCTTTGGCTATGACAACTTTATCTGCCTTTGACTTTAAGAGTTTACCATTTAAAGCCAAGTGTTTAAATGTAGACGAAATTGAGTCCTTTTTGGGGTCACCGGGAGGAGGGATAATTCTCTTTATATCATATTGTGCATTGGCTGAATATGAGAGTATGCACAATAATGCAACTAGAAAATTTGCGAACTTTTTCATAGTATTGCACCTGATGATGAATAATATGCATATGCAATTTCAGAAAAGTTTCTGTTTGATGCAATTATTTCATACTGAACAGAAATATTTGGTACATTAATAATGGAATAGTAGTTAAATGACCTTATATCAGACTTGTATGCATCATCGGAATCCAGAATTCTTACATATGTATTACTATGAGAAGGTGTGATAAAAATGCTTCTTGTGAACCTATAAGAGATGGTCATCATAAATTCCATATATGGAGAAACAATAGCTTCTGATGGTGAAACTGCCACAATTGGCGCCCTATAATCAGGTTCTTCATCATCCCGCAGATGCAACAACTGTTCCGAGAACAGCAAGGCTTAATAAAGCCCAACGAAATACTTTTTTCATACTCTTTAATTTTTTTGAGTTAAACAATTAATTTTAATTGTGTACTGCAAATGTATAAATTTTATGTTTAATTTACAAATAAAATGTTGTATTTATTTGTTGTGTAGTAAAAAATTAAACCTACCTGACAATACAGTCGGGTAGGCTCTTATGCGTAGAATAAACTGAGTTTTACAAATGTTTTGGTAGGCAGCGTTCGACCAATGCGAATACCTGACCAATCTCCATAAATGATGCTCCTCTTACTGCGCCGAAGTTTCCGCCTACTACGACAATGAGGTCCTCGCGATTGATTTTGCCATTTTGTACAAGTTCGTCCAAAATGCTCAGTAGGAATCTGTCGTGCGTGAGCGCCGGCTCGCGATACTCTGCATAAATGCCATACGAAAGAGCCAACTCTCTCATAACGTGTTTTCTGTAGCAGATTGCATAGACAGTCTTGCTGCCTCTGAATGCCGATAGATAACGACCTGTTCTGCCCGAGAGTGAATCGATAACAATCGCCTTAATCGGCAGATTGACTGAGGCTCTAACTGCCGAACGTGCTAATTGGGCAGTAATCTCATTATTGATTCTGACCATATTGATGTCGATTATCGGAGAGGTGTGTTGCTCGATTTCGCGAGCAATCTTTGCCATAGTTCTCACCGCTTCGACAGGATATTGTCCCGATGCTGTCTCTCCGCTAAGCATTATGGCGTCTACTCGCTGATAGATGGCATTTGCTACGTCGCTTACCTCGGCTCGAGTTGGACGTGGAGAGGATATCATCGAGTGCAACATCTGCGTAGCAATAATCACAGGTTTCTTGCTCTCGATACATTTTTTCACGAGGTCGCGCTGGATTTCAGGGATTTGTTCTGCGGGAATTTCTACGCCCAAATCGCCACGGGCAACCATAATGCCGTAAGTTACGTCCAATATCTCATCGATGTTGTCTACACCTTCACGATTCTCGATTTTTGATATTATCTTGATATTGCTCGCCTTTGTGTCGAGTATTTGCTGTACCTCGAGTACATCTTTTGCACTACGCACAAATGAGTGGGCTATGAAGTCAATCTCATTGTCTATCGCCCAATTAATGAACATTCGGTCACGTTCGGTCAGCGAGGGTAAATCAATCTTAACATCTGGTACATTTACACTTTTGCGTCCTTTGATTACTCCGTCATTTGCCACTTCGCAAATCAGGTCGCCATCTTTCTTGTCTGTAACTACGAGTTCCAGGTCGCCGTCATCAATCAGCACTGATGCGCCTATGGGTACCTCATTATAGAAATTGCTGTAATTGACAAGTATGCGGTTGCAGTTCGACTGCTCGTCATTTGACGTGCCTCTCATTCTGACAATTTGACCTCTCCTTACACTCACACCGCCGTCGCACTCCTCGGCCATACCCGTAACTCTAAGTTCCGGACCTTTGGTGTCAATCAGTATTCCGATGCGTTCGCTCACCGCACGAACATTGCGCACTATGGACAGCGCTCCGTCCGGAGTCAAATGTGCTGTATTTATGCGCACTACGTCCATTCCCTCATTGAATAATTCCGTGAGAAACTCAACAGAGCAATTGAGGTCGGATATAGTAGCAACTATTTTCGTCTTCTTTTCCATAACATCAAATTAAAAGGGCTTCGACAGCCAATACATATGAATTAAGTCCGAATCCCATAATCGAGCCTTCGGCGTGAGGCGCTACAAATGAGGTGTGTCTGAACTCCTCCCGTGCCAGAATCGATGAGATATGTACCTCCACAATACGCAATCCTCGTGCCGCAGCGTCTGCCAGCGCATCTCCGATTGCAACCGACGTGTGTGTATATCCCCCAGCATTGACTATCATAGCGTCATAACAGGTTGCTGCACACTGAATTTTATCAATCAGTTCGCCTTCGATATTTGATTGATACAGCTCCATTTCCACCTGCGGGAAGCGAGATTTCAGTTGGGGCATAAACTCATCAAAGGTAGTGTTGCCATAGATATTGCCGGCACGATGACCAACCATATTCAGGTTCGGGCCATTTAGGATTAATAATTTCATTGTGCTAATTTTTTGCAAATGTACGCTGTTTTTCGGAATATTTGGAGTAATTTTGTGAATAATTAGATAAAATCTTTATGGGTGAATTTGATTCCATAGCCGAGATTAAGGCGAAATTTGCATCATTAGTCAGCTCTCAGATGGAGGGAATTGGCGATGATTGTGCTACGCTTTTTGGCTCGCCGAATCAACTGTTCACTACGGATATATTGGTTGAGGGAGTTCACTTTCTGCGCGATAGCATTACGCCTCGTGAGTTAGGACGCAAGTCGCTGAGTGTCAGTTTGAGTGATGTTGCTGCAATGGGAGGAACTGCTCAGTCGTCATTTCTCTGTGTAGCCCTGCCACAATCGGTCGATAACTTATGGTATCAGGAGTTCATTGAGGGCTATCGTGAGGTGTCGCTCGAGTATGGAGTGCCGTTGCTGGGTGGAGATACGAGCCGGTCACTGCGGGATATTGTCATTAACGTATTGGTAACGGGTACGGTAGCTGCCGAAAACCGAAAGTGTCGTGCTGCGGGACAGAGTGGAGATTTCATTTTTGTCAGTTCAGAGTTGGGCAATGCTGCTGCTGGGCTGAAGTTATTGTTGCAGCCCGAGTCGGTTTGCACACCCGAATGTCGTATGAAACTTGTTCAAGCGCAGAATAATCCTACGCCCGATATGGCGTTGGGAGCGTTGCTGGGTACGATGCCCGAGGTGCACGCAATGATGGACGTCTCGGACGGCGTAGCCTCTGACCTGAAACACATTCTGGATAGTTCGGGATTGGGAGCGCAAGTGGAACTCGATAAAATACCCATATCAGAAGAGTTGGCTTCAGTTTGTCGGGATAACGGCTGGGATTCGATGTCATTGGCTCTGGAGGGTGGTGAGGATTACTGTCTATTGTTCACAGCTTCGGAAGATATTGGTGCAAAGATTGAGTCCTGTACCTCATCGAAGATATACTGCATCGGCCGACTGACCGACGAGTGGAACGGAGTGAGATGGGTTAAAGATGGAGAGTCGCAGAGTAGAGATTTTAGGGGATTTACACATTTTTAGACAACTTAGATTATGAAGACATATAAAAAGACAATGACCATAGCAGGCTCAGATCCCTCGGGTGGAGCCGGAATTCAAGCCGATATCAAGGCAATCTCGGCGTGCGGAGCCTATGCTCAAGCGGTAATCACATCACTGACATCTCAAAACACACTCGGAGTGCAGGGCGTTCACACTACGCCGGCCGAAGTGGTGAGAACTCAGGCAGAATCGGTGCTTGACGATTTGGGGTGCGACTCGATGAAGACGGGAATGTTGCCCAATGCCGAGATAATTGAAACAGTAGCCGATTTGATTCGCCGTTACAACATTCAGCACGTTGTGGTAGACCCCGTGGCAATTTCGACTTCGGGTGCGAAGTTGATTTCGGAAGAGGCTATCGTTGCTCAACGCGAATTGCTGATGCCGTTGGCCGAGGTTATAACTCCGAACCTGCATGAGGCTGAAATGCTAAGTGGAATGAAAATTAGTGGACATTCTGATTTTGCCCGTGCTGCGGAGAGAATACTCGAACTCGGAGCAAAGGCCGTGCTGATAAAGGGCGGACATCTTACTGACCAGATGTTGACAGATACGCTTTACTGCTCAGACGGCAGAACGTATGATTACACAAATGCTCGTATCGACACTCCGAATACGCACGGAACAGGTTGCACACTGTCGGCATCAATGGCTGCATATCTGGCGCAAGGATACCCATTGCACGAGGCTGCAGGGCTGGCTATCGACTACCTGCACCGAGCAATAGAGGTGGGTGCGAAGTATGAGTGCGGACACGGACACGGTCCGGTACACCACTACTATAGATTTTGGGAATAAAGGCGATGAAAGTAGGTAATAAATTATATCTGATTACGATAGCAATCTTTTTACTGATGGTGTGTTTCGTGGATAAGAACAACCTTATCGAGCGTTACAGACTGTACAACGAGATACGCGAACTCGAGCAGCAAAAGATTTACTATCTTGAACAAATCAGAAAGGATAGTCTTGAGATAGAGTCGCTTAAGAGTGATTCGAGCCTCGAGCGCATTGCGCGTGAATTGTACCTTATGAAACGTAAAAATGAAACTATTTTCATCGTAAACGAAAAATAATTTGCATTTTAAGTACAACCTAACAATATTTTCTCTATTTTTGCATTGCAAAACAGAAGATAAGTATTGACCCATGGTGTAATGGTAACACTACAGATTCTGGTTCTGTCTTTCTGGGTTCGAGTCCTAGTGGGTCAACAATTTTTGTAATTTTTTTTACCATAGTGTAACAGAGCGAAACCTGTCGATGAGACACGTTTCGCTTATTTTTTTTACCTTACCATAAAAAAGTAGCCCGACATCGAAAGGTCGGGCTACTTTTATTTCAAACCGATAATTGTTTCTTAGTCAGCAACGCTCGGCATTGGTTTTTGGTATTCACCGGCGAGCAATTTGCCACGAATTGATTCGAAGCACTTCAGTGTGTAATCAACATCTTCGAGAGTGTGAACTGCAGTCGGAATCAAACGCAAGATGATTTCACCCTTCGGGATAACCGGGTAAACCACTACTGAACAGAACAAACCGTGATTTTCGCGGAGGTCATACACCAAGTTGGTTGCCTCTTCAACGCCACCCTTCATATAAACCGGAGTTACAGGAGAGTTGGTTACGCCGATGTCGAAACCTCTTTCAGTCAAACCGTTTTGCAGTGCGCGTACGATAGTCCACAATTTTTCTTTCAATTCAGGACGTTGTTGCAACATATCCAGACGCTTTTCAGCACCCAATACCATAGGCATCGGCAGCGACTTAGCGTAAAGTTGTGAACGCATATTGTAACGCAAGTAGTCGATGATATATTTTTCAGAAGCTACGAAAGCGCCGATACCAGCCATAGATTTAGCGAATGTACCGAAGTGTACGTCTACGCCATCTTCTACGCCGAAGTGTTCCGGAGTACCAGAACCTGTTTCACCCATTGTGCCGAAACCGTGAGCATCGTCAACCAACAGACGGAAGTTGAATTCCTTCTTCATAGCAACGATTTCGTCGAGTTTACCGAGGTCACCTTTCATACCGAATACACCTTCAGTGATAACCAAAACGCCACCACCTGTCTCTTCTGCAAGTTTTGTAGCACGTTCGAGTTCCTTGCGGCAAGCTGCCATATTGTTGTGCGGGAATACGAAACGTTTACCTGTGTGCATTCTCAGACCGTCGATGATACAAGCGTGTGCTTCCGAGTCATAAACTACTACGTCGCGGCGAGTCAGCAATGAATCGATAATAGAAGTCATACCTTGATAACCGTAGTTCAACAGGAAGCAGTCGGGTTTGTGGCAGAAGTCAGCCAATCGACGTTCGAGATGTTCGTGGTATTTAGTTTGACCACTCATCATACGAGCACCCATCGGAGCTGCCATACCGAATTCTTTTGCTGCATCGGCATCAGCCTTCATTACTTCAGGGTCATTAGCCAGACCGAGGTAGTTATTCAAGCTCCAGTTGAGGACTTTTTTACCTCTGAAAATCATATATGGGCCGATTGGGCCTTCGAGTTTCGGGAATGAAAAATATCCGTGACTCAATTTACGATATTGGCCAATAGGGCCACCGTCGTTTTGTTTGATTCTATCAAAAATATCCACTGTATAAAGTTTTATGATTTTTTAATTTATGTATTGCCAAATTGTTTTTTGTCAGCATAATACGTTTAATCACGCAAAGTTACCGAAAAATTTTCAGAGGTGGAACTCAACAGACAGTTTTTTGTCTAAAATACGCATTTAGACTTATTAGCACATTTCACAAATAAGTACGAAATTATAGATGACCATTCCGATTGGGATAAGCCAGAATATCCATTTTGAGAATCGGTTGTTGTTCTGCAGGAAGTAGTGTGAAAGGATAATCGACAATGGAACACAATTCATCACTATTGTTTGTGGAGCACTGCTTGGCAAAAATAGCGAAACGAGTGTTACGACTAGCAGTTGAAAAACCATCAGATTGAGAAATTTTCGCTGTCTGCGGCGGGCGTATCTCAGGGTATTTCTCATAGATGAGATAGCAGCAAGAGAGGCAACAACGAGAGGTAGTGCTGATAATGTCAATATGCTTATACCCAATCTGTTCGAGGTGTCAACCCACTGTGCAATGTTCTGTGTTGATGGGGTAGTCAGACTACGCCACAATTCGTTAGCAATAGCCATAAATGGGCTGCCAGATATCCAATCCAGGTATGAGTAGATGAATAGCGGTATAATTAGTCCGACTATTGTACAGAAGAATTCGCGTGCACCACGATTTAGCAATGCCACCGAAATCAGAAGCGTTGCGACCGAAACAATCGACTGCGGGTAGATTAGCGTGGATATTGTGGTCAGAAGTCCTGCGTAGAAAAATTCTGCGATTGAACTGCTACGTTTGAAACCCTTGAACAGTAACGAGAAAAGCCATACCTGCAAGATGATAACAATCAGCATTTTGATTGACCCTACAGACGAGAACAGGCCAATGGTTAATGAGGGGAAAAGCAGTATCGGGTAGTATGACCGCTCTTCGAAAACCAGGTTTTTGATAGACGTGCGGGTAACCAAAAGCGATGCAATCAGCACCAACGCAAATTTGGTCAGAGTTATTAACCACGAAGGCCAACTATCTATTTTAGAGAGTATTATGTCGGGGTATAGGTCACTATTATACACACTGCCCATTGCTGTCTCGTTTACCACCCACCATTGGGTAGACTGAAACAACAACACATTCTTCAGTTCGAGTGCTGCAAACAGCAGCACAAAAAACAGAAGTGATAAAATGAAATTCTGGTGAAACCTCATCACCCGATTATATCGCGTCTAAATATTTTTCTACATCAGGTCTTTGCCGATATCGCGACGGTAGTACATACCCTCGAAACTGATTTTTTCAATCTCGGCATAACTCTTCGCAGCACACTCAGCAATTGAGTCGCCCAAAGATGTAACACACAATACTCTTCCGCCTGAGGTGTAAAGTGTGTCCTTTTCGAGTTTTGTTCCTGCGTGGTACACGATGCTGTCAGTTACGTTTTCAACACCTGTAATTGGCAGTCCTTTTTGATAATCGCCTGGATAACCGCCCGATGTGCACATAACTGTAACTGCCTGACGCGGAGATATTACCACCTCTTTCTTGTCCAGAGTTTTGAATGCTATTCCTTCGAAGAGGTCAATAAGGTCAGATTCGATTCTTGTGAATACGACTTCGCTTTCTGGGTCGCCCATTCTGACGTTGTATTCGATTACATATGGGTCGCCTGCGCAATTCATCAATCCGAAGAATATGAAGCCGTTGTAGTCGATTTTATCAGCTTTCAGGCCCTCGATTGTAGGTTCGATAATTCGGCTGATGACCTTATCCATAAACTCCTTATCTGCGAACGGAACAGGAGAAACTGCTCCCATACCACCTGTATTCAGTCCTTGATCGCCTTCGCCGATGCGTTTGTAGTCTTTCGCTTCGGGCAGCAACTTGTAGTTCACGCCGTCCGTAGCCACGAATACCGAGAGTTCGATACCTGAGAGGAATTGTTCAATTACGATATTATTGCCTGCCATACCGAATTGTCCACCCAAGATGGTTTTGACAGCCTCTTTTGCAGATTCGATATCATTTTCGATAAGTACGCCCTTGCCTGCTGCCAGCCCGTCAGCCTTCAGTACATACGGAGCCTCCAGCGTCTCGAGGAACTTGCACGCATCTTCGGCGCAATCTTTCGAGAACGATCGGTATGCTGCTGTCGGAATGCCGTGTCTCATCATAAAGTCTTTAGCGAAAGCCTTGCTACCTTCGAGTCGGGCACCTGCCATAGATGGGCCGATGACCGGAACGTGGTAAATATCCGAGTCGTTTTGGAAGTAGTCCGCAATACCTTTTACCAGCGGTTCTTCGGGACCTACTACTACGAGATTGATATTATTCGAGATGACGAATTGTTTAATGCCGCCAAAATTAACCGGAGAAAGGTCGGGTACGTTGATGCCGCAAGAGGCCGTACCGCCGTTACCGGTTGCAATATATAGTTTCGCAACTCTTTGACTCTCTGATATTTTCTTTGCAATAGCGTGCTCTCTGCCGCCAGAGCCCAAGAGCAAGACATTTACAGCGTGGGGTAATTTCATATACTTATCTGAAAGTTTATTTTCGACAAAGGTAACAATTTTAACGAAAAAACAACTCTGAATTGACTAAAATTACAAAATTTATTTTTCATCAATTCAGAGTCGTTTCTATATGTAATGGTTATTAGAACAGTGCTTCCATCTGTTTTAGACACTCGTCCGGGTCGGCATCGATGGGGAATACGATAGAAGGTTTCAGGTAGTGCAACTCTTTGTCCTGTTTGTATCTCTTTTCGCCACCGCCGGTTATGTTGAGCATTATGACTGCATCTGGATCAATTACTCGGTTGTGTACACACTGAATTAGAGATGCCAATGCTACGCCTGCCGCGGGGTGAATGTCTATTCCTTCTAGTTGCTCGAACAACTCAGCAGCCTTTGCTGAACTTTCATTGTCGGCACACAGAATCGTTCCCTCGCTATCGCGCAGTGCATCATACAATCCGCCGCAAATCGAGTAGGGCGGCTTACGGTTTGAGAGTACCTTCGCATCGATTGCGTTTGCAGCTATGCGAGCCAGATTGTCATCAAGTGGCAACATTGCTCGTGAATCAGCCTTCCACGCATCATACATCGGTGTGAATGGAATATTTTGAGATACTATAAGTCTCATTTTGTGATTACCGAATCGGCCGTCTTGAATCAGACGTTGGTTAGCCTCCCACGCTGCGATTGCCCCTGTGCCACTACCTACGGCTTGGAAATAGTAATCGGGAATGCGACCAATAACCTCGGCTGCCGACAGAACCGTCGTAGCCATACCATCACGACGTGCAATGTTTTTTGCTCCGCCCTCTGCGTAGAACTTAGGTGATTTAACTGCGATATTGCCCAAGTTGATGGCATCGAAGTAGTCGCTGCCACTTGCAGATGCTACGAGTTTTACGCAGTCATTCAGTGGCGCATCAAACCATAATGCGTTGAGATTGTCTTCGGGTACGGTCAGCAACAGCGGAATGTTGTTATCCGAACAAACCTTTGCGAATGCTCGTGCAGTATTTCCTGCAGAAGAAACTACCAAAACTCGTTTGTCTTCTGGATTCATACGTCCGCACACACTGTATGCTTCAGTTTCTTTGAACGAACAGGTTGTCATATTGGCACCTATTTCAGGACGATAGCCGTTGAAACAGATGTACAGATTTTTGAGCCCGAGGTGTTCTGCCAGAGCCGAACTACGGTAGGTTACCGGTGCACTCGAGTTTTTTAACTTGCGGCGAATGGGCAACCAATCGGCAAAGCGATACAGTCCCTCCTCTTTAGGACCGAATTGGATTTGTTTTTGTTGATAATTTGCGCGAATGAGCGATGGTGTCTGGCAGTTCGGAGCATCGAGGCTCCAGCTTGCATCATCGAAAGTCGCACCGTCATATATGTTTACAAGACGATAGCTTGTCGGAGTGAAGTTTGACATAATCTGTAATTTAATTTTATTGAGTGCAAAGTTGGCATTTTTTTTATAATTCGCAATATTTTTTTGCTGTTTATTGCAGAAATAAAGAATAATTTGCAGAATGCAAAAGTTTTTAGTATCTTGCACCTCAAATCTGGCGAGGATTTTATTGATTAAAACAATTTTGTATTGGCAGATATGGTAGAAAAAAGTTCCACAAAATTGCTCTACACGATGGGCGAGGTTGCGGAAATGTTTGATGTTAATCCATCGTTGTTGAGATATTGGGAGAAGAATTTTTCGATTCTTAAACCTCAGAAAAACAAGAAGGGAAATAGACTGTTTACGGCTAAGGATATAGAGAATCTCAAGATTATCTATCATCTCGTCCGTGAGCGCGGTATGACTATTGAAGGAGCCAAACGTCAGTTGAAACAATCTCGTGTTGAAGTTGAGAGGGATACGGCTATTATGGAGCGACTCGAAACTATTCGTGCGATGTTGTTGCAGATTAAGAATGAGTTTAAGGAGGCGGCCGATGCTGGAGAGGTGGAGATCGAAATTGACCAGACTGCCATAGACCGCAAACTTGAAGAACAGGTGTCGGAGAACGAGTCTATGCCGACAATTCAGGATTTGTTTGGCGAGTTGCCACCACCTGCTCCGTCTACGGAGGTCGAGAATCTGAATCCGAATTCAATTCACGAATTCGACAGAATGCATAACGAGAAAATCAAAAGTAAAATTATGTCGGTAGATTTGCCACCAAATCCGTCGTTGTTTGACCAGGAGCGTGTTGCAGATACGAATGCCGATTCGGAACAGAAACAATCATCACTATTTTAATAGTTTGATTATATGAAAGTTAAAGATGTAGTATCGTTGATTGAACAGTTGGCTCCGCCACATTATCAAGAAGACTACGACAATACGGGACTCACTGCTGGAAATCCAAACGATGAGGTTTCTGGCGTGATGTTGTGTCTTGATGTTACAGATGAGGTGATTGAACAGGCACGCACCTGTGGTACAAATATGATTATTTCGCACCACCCGCTGGTATTCAAACCGTTGAAACGTCTGACCGATGCTACGCGCCCAGAGCGACTGATGGCTAAGGCGATAAGATATGGAATGGCGCTGTATGCGTGTCATACGTCGCTCGACTCGGCTCGAGATGGAGTCAGTTGGAGAATGGCTCAAATTCTCGGGTTGCAGAATGTGCGTACGCTCGAGCAACGTAACGGCGAATTGCGTAAGATTGTAGTCTACGTTCCCGAGAGTCACGCTGAGCAGGTGAGAGAGGCGATGTTTGCTGCCGGAGCAGGCGCAATCGGACGCTATGACAAGTGTAGTTTCAACTCTGCTGGAGTGGGAACATTCCGTGCAGGCAGCGATTGCCGTCCTTTTGTGGGCGAAATCGGAGTCAGAGAAGATGCTCCTGAGGTGAAAATAGAAACGGTGGTACCCAGACACTTATGCAATTCCGTAGTGAACGCAGCCCGTCGAGTGCACCCCTATGAGGAGATGGCGTATGATATTTATACGTTGAATAATGTAGCTGAGGGTATCGGCTTGGGTACGATAGGTGACTTGCCCGAAAAAATGGAGATAATGAGCTTCATCAAACAGATAAAAGAAAAGTTCAAATGTGAACATATCGAGTATAATGAACCGCACTGCGAAATGGTGAGTAGAGTGGCGATGTGCGGCGGCTCGGGAGCCTCGTTTGCGCAGCTCGCAGCCGCTTGTGGTGCAGAGGTTTTCATTACCGGCGAGATGAAATTCAGTGAGTTTTTCGATACCGAAGGCGTGATTACAGCAGTAAGAATCGGCCACTATGAGAGCGAAATTTGCGCAGTTGATATTTTATTTGATTATCTTACGAAAAAAATACCTAACTTTGCAGTTCGCAAATGTGGAATCTCGACAAACCCGATTCGCCATTTGTAGACCTTTTTTTGATTGAAAACATTTAATAAGATATGACAAGTATAGCAGCAAAGCACGGTGATTCAATGGATTACACCACCGAAGAAAAAATCAAGGCACTCTACGAACTTCAGAAGATTGACTCGAAAATTGACGAAATCAACAAGATTAAAGGTGAGTTGCCATTGGAAGTTCAAGATTTGGAAGACGAAATTGCAGGTCTCGAAACCCGCATTGCGAACATTTTGAACGATATTGATGAATCGACTCGCAACATAAAAATCAAAAAAGAGGAGATAGAAAAAGCAAAAGCCCTTATTGCTAAGTACGAAGAACAAGAAAAAAATGTTCGCAACAATCGCGAATATGAATCTTTGGCGAAGGAGATTGAGTTGCAGAAACTTGAAATTGAGTTGTGCGAAAAGAAGATTAAGGAGTACACAGCTGATGTCAAGGTGAAGAAGAAACTCGTTGAGGAGTGCAAGGGTATTGCTGACGGCCGTCGCATCGACCTGAAGAGTAAACAAGAAGAGTTGGAAAGCATCGACCTCGAAACTGCAAAGGTTGTTGAGGAGTTGACTAAGGAGTCTGAGTTGGCTGCAGAACGTATAGATTCTCGACTTTTGACTGCATATAGACGCATCAGAGGTAATGCTCGCAACGGTTTGGCTGTAGTTACTGTTAAGCGTGATGCTTGCGGAGGTTGCTATAATCGTATCCCGCCGCAACGCCAGTTTGACATTAGAATGAGCAAGAAGATTATCGTTTGCGAATACTGCGGACGTATCCTTGTTTCAGACCTGTTGGATAACGAATAATCTCACTATGATTATATTATGTAGCCCGACTTTTCCGGTCGGGCTATTTTTATGTTTAACCTGCTAATGCACCTATTAATCCAATTATAAAACCAAAAACAAAGGATAGTATAAATCCAGTCAATGCCCATTTACCACATCCTTTAGCTTTTTGAGGTTTAGTATCTTTCCATACAATATATAGTACAAGTCCAACTACAGGGAACAAAAACGATAATACATTGAGTCCTGCGCTTGGTTTGTCAATTTCGATTGGTTGTTGTTGGTAATTTGGTTGTTGATGTGGAGTTTCAACTTGATAGGGTTGAATGTTTCTTAAGTCTTGACCACATTCAGGGCACCAATTTGTGCCGTCTGGAATTTGTTTTCCACAATTTTTGCAATACATAACTGTTTGTGTTTAGGTTAATGTTTATTGTAAAATTCTTCGTAGTAGGAAGAATTATCACAGTAAAGTTAAGATGTATAAATAATATTTCCAAATATTATTGTTAGAAAAAATTAGAATATTAATGTTTATTTTATATATTTTATTGTTTGATATATGGGTTCTGTAACGAAAAAGCGCCTCTAGTATATTTAGAGGCGGGTTTAGAATTATTGCGATTATAATCGACTATCGTTCGTTACGGATAGTTTCGATAATCTTTTCT
>JAZTZL010000035.1:0-20156 GCA_045637425.1 Rikenellaceae bacterium
GTACGAGCCATTACGTGGTGGATACCCGGAGTGCCGTTTGCAGAAGGGGGGCCTTCAAAGAAAACGAATGTAGGGTGTCCTTCGCGAGTTGAGGTACTCTTGTGGAATGTGTCCTGTGCGTCCCACTGCTCGAGAACATCGCTTGCTATCTTGGACAAGTCGAGTCCTTTATATTCTGTGAAATTTTTCTTGCTCATATATTATTTTTATTTTTAATCTCTTTACCACAAATATCAATCTGCAAATGTACTAATTTTTTATAAAAAATACTTAAATCCTATAATATAAGTATTGTATTTTGTGGGAAATGGCTAAATTTGCAACTATGGCGAAGGATATTTCATTTCATATTACGGATATTTTTTTCAATTCGGTAAAGGCTGCGTCTACCGAAGTAAAGGTTGAGGTGTGTAGTTGTGCCGAGTATTTTGAGTTCCGCATTTCGGACAATGGTTGTGGAATGTCTTCGCAGCGGCTCTCTGAGGTGTTGTCGGCTACCCATTCCGAGCGCAGTAACGGCTGGGGGATTATCCTGCTGAAACAGAGCATTGAGCGCTGTGGCGGAGACTTTTCGTTTGAATCAGAAGAGGGGCGAGGTACGGTTGTTTGGGCGAGATTCCCGATTGGGGCGAGCAATTCTCTGGAGATAGGGGATTTGGCACGTACGCTCGCAATGATTTTGACGGGGACGCCCGAGGTGAGTGTCCTCTTGAGGTTGGCGGGTGGAAATGGCAAGTTTGAAATTTCGACCTCTGATTTGGAATCCGTAGCGCAGGGCTTACCACTATCTCATACCCGCATAACGACACTTCTCTGTGAGTTGCTCACAGAGAAGATTAATGCCATTTTTTGAGCGTGAATCAATACTAAAATTTCAGATAAAAATCTTTTGTAAGGGTTTTGTATTGCTCGGTGTAGTCGTTGCTTTCAACATTACGAATGTATATTTGCTCTTCGGTTGGTTCGGTTGAGACCGACTTTTTGAATTCGGCCATAATGCGAATATGATTTCGTCCCTGACGGTCGAAAATTTCGGCAATTCTGTGCAGTGATAACCCATTCTGTTTTGCGATTTCGAGCAGGTTTTGTCTCAAATCAGCGGGCAGTATTACTGCCACTATTCCCTCTGCGGAGAGTAGTCTCGCAGCGTGCAGAACCAGCTCATTATGAGGCAATGTGTCTGAGTGTCGAGCTGTGGATTTTGCCGAATCGGGATTTTTTAGCGAATTGACAAAGTATGGCGGATTGCTTATGATAAGGTCATAAGTATCAGCCTCAAAGTGTTGCAGGTCGATGTGATGAGCTGCGAGCCGATTTCCCCAGAGCGATTGCTCGAAGTTGCTGCGACTCTGCTCGAATGCTCCGAGGTCGGGGTCGATTGCATCAATCCGAGCCTCGCTCCAGCGCTGAGCCGCCATAAGCGAAATGACTCCCGTTCCCGAGCCGACGTCCAGAATGCGCAGCGGGGCAGGGTGTTGAGCCCACGCTCCGAGCATCACTCCGTCGGTGCCGACTCGCATTGCTGCACTATCCTGGTAAACAGTGAACTGCTTAAACTTAAACCAATTATTACCCATAAATTTATTGTTTCAAAAAACCGTCGATTCCTGCGCCGAACAATGCGAAGTCATATTTTACTGGGTCTTCGGGGTCGAATTCGCGAAGCTGCTCGGTTACCTCTTCTACGGCGCGCCAATCGTTTTGTTTGCGGGTGAGCAGTCCGAGTGCGCGGCTCATATTTCCGCTGTGCAGGTCGAGCGGCAGATAGAGTGCCGACGAGGGAATGTCCCACAATCCGAAGTCCACTCCTCGTTCATCTTTGCGCACTAACCAGCGAATGTACATATTCAGCCGCTTGCAAGTTGCTCCCTTGTCTATTGAAGAGAGGTGCTTAGTCGAGCGAGCCGGGTGGTCGGTATCGAAGAATATTTTGCGGAAATTTGACAGCGCCACTCGCATATCTTTATGGGTATTATACTCCGATTCAAATATTTTACCTATGCCGCCAAACTCTTTATAAACCCTTTTTAGCATCGTAACAAATGCAAAAAAATCTTCGTCGTTGAATGTACGGTGAACAAAACCTCTGAGTCGTTGGAGGTCTGATTCGGTGTGGTTTACTACGAAGTCATACGGCGCATTATCCATCAGTTCGACCATTCGGTGAGCATTGCGTACGATGATTTTGCGATTGCCCCACGCAATTGTTGCTGCCAGAAAGCCTGCAATCTCGATGTCGTTTCTCGCTGTGTAGCGGTGTGGTACGGAGATTGGGTCCTCGCAGATGAAATCTTCGCGGTCGTATCGGTCGTATAGCGACTCCAAAAGTTCTTTTATTCGGGTAAAATCTCTCATAAATGTGATTTTTTCGAGCGATAAAAGTAACGTTTTTTTGAATATGCACTATCTTTGTCGCACTAAATTTTTGAATATGGCAAAAAGTTTCGGCAGCGATAACCATTCGGGAATACACCCTCGAGTGCTTGATGCTCTGGCAAGAGCAAATGAAGGACACACCCCTGCATACGGTGATGACCCGTATACTGCACAATTTGAACAAATGATTAAACAAATGTTCGGCAGTCAGGCTGCAGGTTATTTGGTTATGAACGGTACAGGTGCAAACATTCTGAGCCTTAAGGCAGTGGCTGCTCCGTATAATTCAGTTATATGTCCTACAACAGCTCATATAAATGTAGACGAATGTGCCGCACCAGAGAGTAATATTGGTTGCAAGTTGGTGACCGTAGCTACGCCTGACGGCAAGCTCACGCCCGAATTGGTGAAGCCATATTTGTTCGGATTCGGATTCCAACATCACGCTCAGCCTCGGGTGATTTCCATTTCCGAATCGACCGAACTCGGTACATTGTACACCATTGAGGAGGTTAAAGCATTGTCTGCCTTGGCGCACGAATATGGAATGTTTTTGCATATGGACGGTGCTCGTTTCGCAAATGCCGTAGCAGCGCTGGGCTGCACTCCGGCAGAGTTGACTGTCGAGGCGGGAGTCGATATTTTGTCGTTCGGTGGCACAAAGAACGGATTGTTGTTGGCTGATGCAGTGGTATTTATGAATGAACAAATTGCTCCGAACTTCCTCTATCAGCGCAAGAATGCGATGCAGTTGGCGTCGAAGATGAGATTCCTGGCTGCGCAGTTTGTTGAGTATCTGACAGACGGATTGTGGCTCGAGTTGGCGGCAAACTCAAATCGAATGGCTAAACTTTTGGCTTCGGAAATCGCGGGTATTCAGGGAATAAATATGACTCAAAAGGTCGAATCGAATGCAGTGTTCGCAATACTGCCCGAGGATAAACTGAAGAAACTGCACGAACTCTACACCTTCTATGATTGGGACGAGGCTCGTTGTGAAGCGCGCTGGATGTGTTCGTGGAATACTACCGAACAGGACGTCGATGAGTTTGTCTGCGGATTAAAGCGAGTTATGTCAGAATAAAAAATGTCAAAAAAATAGCAGATTTTGTTTTTTGAAAGAAAAATAATTATATTTGTTCTAGACAATTATGGCGTGTTGTCAGTTTAAGTAATTGATAAACAGAGGGTTGTTCTGTGATGCGTGCGCATTTCAGCCTTTGGCTGTCGCAGTATCACGAGCATATTGTCTAATGACAGACTTTAATAGTAAAGCAAAAACATAAAAAATTTAGATATGGAACTGAAAAAATCACCAAATGTCGACTTGGAAAAGGATAAGTCAATATATTTTCAAGTTGGTTTAGCAGCAACATTGCTGGCTTTTTGTGGAATTTTCTGGATTAGTGTTTCTTCGAAGGAGGCTCCGAAGATGGTTCAGGAAGAACAGGTTGTCGAAGCAACTGAAATCGTGGAAATCATTAAACCAGAAGAGGTTAAAGAGAAGAAAGATATGCCGAAACAGACAGTTAAGGTTATGTCTGACATCTTGAAAATCGTAGAAGACGATGCTAAGATCATCAACGAGCTTGACTTCTTTGCAGAACCTGATGAAAATATGGTTGTTCAACCTATCGACTACGGTGGTAGCGCAGAAGGTGTGCTCGCAGACGAAGATGCTCCGTTCGTATCTGTAGAAGAAATGCCGAAATTCCAAGGTGGTGACTTCAGTAAATTTAGTAAATGGGTACAGAAAAATTGTCAATATCCTGTAATGGCACAAGAAACAGGTATTCAAGGCCGAGTTATTGTTCAGTTGGTTGTTGAAAAAGATGGTCGCGTATCTGTTGTTGAGGTATTGAATTCTCCGGATAAACTGCTGACAGACGAGGCTTTGAGAGTAATTAAGAAGTCTCCGAAGTTTACACCAGGAAAGCAACGTGGTGTTCCGGTGCGCGTTCAGTTCGTACTTCCTGTAACATTCAAATTGTAGAAAATTTGTTTTCATAATTAATTTCAAAGGTTTAATTTATTATTGATGTTTGCCTGCAGATGCTCTTCTGCAGGCATCTTTTTTTTGTTTTTTTAGAAAAATATTTGGAAGTTTAATCTATAATTATTACATTTGTAGAACACTTAAAAAATCATTTATATGAAAAAGAATTATTTCAGAATGGCTTTGTTAAGCCTCATTGTGTTTGTTGGATCCGCTTATGTAATTCCAACTCTTAGACTTAGTCCTGTGGAAGGTAGTACAATTACTGTTATTCCTGACGAAATGTTCTGTTTTACGATTTGTTATTCTAATACAAACGAACTTTTTGTTTATGCGAATGATGAGTATGGTAATGAGATGATTCCTATCTCAGAGGATAATCGGAATATTGAAGAGGAAAGAAGTGTGATGTATTTTGATGTTATTAATGGCTATGGCATTGCAAAACGTTACAGGGTGTCTGCTTACAGCGAAGATGGTAATTTCGTCGCGAAGTTTATTACTTACAGAACAATATCTGAACCTTAAGTTATGTCGTTATGAAAAGGTTTTTATTTAGCACATTGATGTTGCTATTGCTATCTTGCGCAACTGATAGTTTTGCACAATCTTTCCATCGTGGAGAAGTTTCAAGAAAACCTAAACGTTCGGCAAAGGTTGATGTGACAAATAAACGAAAACCTACGGGCATGCCTCTTAAAACTCAGCAACAGATGTTTGAAGAGTTTTCAAGACCCGAAGGCTTGGCAACTATGGCAGGTGTGATAGAACGTAGATATATTCAGAAAGGAGATTCTGTCAGACTCAAAATATATTTCCCGAATCGCATTATTGAGCATATAAGCGTAGATGGCGTGAGTACAACACAACAAGATGTTATCAAGGGTGTTTTTATTCCAACAATAAAACCCGATACATCAAAGGTTATTTATGCAAGGGTTAAACACATAAGCAATGACCCTACAGAGCCTGGTATGGAGCATTTTGTTAGTTTTATAGTGTTGGTTTTTGACCCTGAAGAGTATCAGAAAGTTGATGCCAAGGTTAAAGAGTTTGAAGCTGCGGGTGATGCTGCAGGTCGAGCTGCCTACCTGAGAAGTCTGGAAGGAGACCTTCATTCGAAATTGAAATTCTAATAAATTGGATTTTGAGTAGATACAAAACCGCCCGACTCTGAATGAGCCGGGCGGTTTGGTTATATGCGATGCTGTGGTTTATTGATTCATTTTAGCAGCATCTTTCATAAATGTTTCAAGACCTTTGTCTGTCAACGGGTGGTTCAACAATCCGAGAATTGGATTCAACGGACAAGTTGCTACATCGGCGCCGACTTCAAGACATTGGATAATGTGTTGAGTAGAACGGATTGACGCTGCCAATACTTGTGTTTCGTATCCATAGGTGCGGAATACATCTACGATTTGAGCTACCAACGATACGCCGTCGCTTGAGATGTCGTCCAAGCGGCCTACGAACGGAGAGACATATGTAGCGCCTGCTTTTGCAGCCAACAATGCCTGTCCTACACTGAAAATCAGTGTGCAGTTTGTGCGGATACCATTGTCTGTGAAGTATTTAACTGCGCGAATACCGTCTTTTGTACACGGAACTTTTACGACGATTTTATCGTTCAGGGCTGCCAATTCTTCACCCTCTTTAATCATCGATTCGAAATCGCACGAAAGAACTTCTGCTGAAACATCACCATCTACGATGTCGCAAATATCCTTGTAGTGTTGGCGAATTGCATCTTGACCTTTGATGCCCTCTTTTGCCATCAATGACGGGTTAGTTGTAACACCATCAAGGATTCCCAATTCGTTCGCTTGTCTAATTTGCTCCAAATTAGCAGTATCGATAAAGAATTTCATAGTCGTTTATTTTAAGAATTTTTTAACATTTTCGTAAACTTGTGCCGGAGTGTAGCCGAATTTTTCGTCGAGTACACCTGCCGGTGCCGAGTACCCGAAGTGGTCGAGTCCTTGAACCATTCCGTTTTCGCCCACCAGCGCAGCCAATGTGCAGGGCAGTCCCGATGTCAGACCATAGCGGCGAACACCTTCGGGCAGCACGCTGAGTTGATATTCTCTTGATTGGTCGCGGAACAGACCTTCAGACGGTACAGATACGAGTCTGATTTTCACGCCTTCAGCGCGGAGCAATTCAGCTGCACCAGCCAGAGTCGAAACTTCCGAGCCGCTTGCCAACAGAATTACGTCTGGTGTGCCTTCGCAATCTTCTACAACGTATGCACCCATTCTTACTCCTTGAGCTTTCTCCCAGCTTGAGCCTGGTAATTGCTTGATATTCTGGCGAGAGAGCACCAATGCCGTAGGACGTTCGTTTTCCATAGCCATTTGCCAAGCAACTGTTGTTTCGTTTCCGTCAGCAGGACGCAATACCAATGTTGAGCGTTCGCCTCGGTGGTTGCGTAATTGCTCCATCAGGCGGAGTTGAGCTTCGTGTTCGATAGGTTGGTGTGTAGGACCATCTTCGCCCACGCGGAATGAGTCGTGGGTCCACACGTATTTAATCGGCAGACGTTGCAGAGCAGCCAATCTCAGAGCCGGTTTCATATAATCCGAGAATACGAAGAATGTTCCGCAAGCGCAGTAAACACCTCCGTGCAGTGCGATACCGTTCATAATGCAGGCCATTGTCAATTCAGACACGCCGGCATTGAGGAATCCGCCTGTGAAATCGCCTTTAGCCAAAGGCTTAACTTTGAAACCGTCTGTCTTGTCAGAGTTAGACAAGTCTGCAGACGATACAATCATATTTTCGACATTTGCAGCCAGATATTTCAACACTGTTGCAGATGCAGCGCGTGTTGCAGCGTTATCGCCCTGAGCCACTTGCGAGAAGTCCAATTCGGGCAGTTTGCCACTGAGGAATCTGTCCAACTTAGCAGCTGCTTCCGAGTTGTTGTTTCTCCATTCTGTTTCGATTTGTTGGCGTTCTGCAAACCATTTGTTCAGTTCTTCGCGACGTTTTGCGTAGAGTTCTACTGTTTCAGCGAAGAGTGTGAATGGTTCTTCAGGATTACCGCCCAAGTTTGCGATTGTAGTAGGCATATCTGCTCCCGCAGCGCTGAGAGGCTGTCCGTGAGTATTGACTCTGCCTTCGAATGATGCACCCTCTTTATCTCTTGCTCCGAAGCCCATTACGGTATTACCGATAATCAGCGTCGGGCGTTCTGTTTCTGCGATTGCTGTGTTCAGGGCAGCGCGAATTTCGTCTGCGTCATTACCATTGATTTCGAGTACTGACCAGCCCCAAGCGCGATATTTTGCAGCAACATCTTCTGCTGATACTTCATCGACTTTTGTCGAGAGTTGCACGTTGTTCGAGTCGTAGAACATAATCAGGTTTGCGAGTCCCAAGTGACCTGCGATGCGGCCTGCGCCTTGAGAAACCTCTTCCTGAATACCGCCGTCAGAGATGAATGCGTAAGTTTTGTGCGCAGTCCACTCTCCGAATCGAGCTGCGAGGAATCGTTCAGCGATTGCAGCACCTACGGCCATAACGTGTCCTTGTCCCAGCGGACCAGATGTATTTTCAATTGCGTGAGTCAAATCCACTTCGGGGTGTCCTGGAGTGTGGCTACCCCATTGGCGGAAGTTTTTGATCTCCTCCATCGGCATAATGCCTGCTGCCGCCAGAACGCCATAGAGCATCGGTGACATATGACCCGGGTCGAGGAAGAGTCTGTCTCTGAACGGGTATGAGTAATCACTCGGATTGTAGCGCAGGAATTCCGAATAGAGTACATTGATAAAATCGGCTCCGCCCATAGCACCGCCGGGGTGTCCCGATTTGGCCTTTTCGACCATCGAAGCAGCTAATATTCTGATATTATCGGCTGCTTTTTTAGAAAGATTTGCCATAACGCAATATTTTTTTTGTTACAATTTCAAAACCACAATTCAATCCACAAAGGTAACTTTTTCTTTATTAAAATTCATTAATTTCGTCAAGAAAAAGTATCACATTTTTTTTGCTTGGATTGGAACTTTTGTTCTGTTTGGATTATCTACCTGATAGTCAATAGGACAGCATTGTTGTGTGAGCCAGATTCAGTTGCGTGATAATTAGTTTTTTATAATATAAAGCATTACCTTTGCAGTGTTGTTTTCGGGCTTTGTGTGGGCTATTCGGCCAAAACAGAAATCAACTGACAATCAGTTTTTGATGGTATGCAATTTGTTAAATAGATTATATAATGAGATTAAGAAAAAACAAACACAATATGAGTGAAAATAATAAAGCGGATAAAGGTGCTGAAAATAAGGACTTTAATGCCGAAGTAGAACAAAACGAAAAAGAGGCAGTGTGCAGTGGCGAGTCTACTGCTGCTGACAATGTGGCAGAGCAGAGTGTCGAAGGTGCTGACAATGTGGCAGAACAACTGACAGAGCAGGTTGCCGAGTGGAAAGATAAATATATCAGATTGGTTGCTGAATATGAAAATTACCGCAAGAGAACGTCACGCGAAAAACTCGAATTGATTTCTAAGGGCGGCGAAGATGTAATAAAGGCAATCCTGGCTATCGTAGACGATATGGAACGTGCGCTTGATGCCAATGAAAAGACCGAAGATATCAACTCGATAAGAGAGGGTCTGGTGTTGATTTACAAGAAGATGATGCAGACGATGACCCAACTCGGAGTATCTGAAATCGAAGCAGTCGGAAATGAATTGGATACCGACTTGCACGAGGCTATCGCCAAAATTCCTGCGTTCGAGCCTGCTCAGAAGGGCAAGATTATCGACGTAGTGCAGAAGGGTTACAAGTTGAAAGATAAAGTAGTACGTTTCTCAAAAGTCGTTGTAGGCGAATAATCTATCAGCAGTTATGTCAAAACGTGATTATTACGAGGTGCTGGGTGTAGAACGCTCGGCAAACGAAGATGAAATCAAGAAGGCATACCGTAAGGCTGCCATAAAATTCCACCCCGACAAGAATCCAGGAGATAAGGAGGCTGAGGAGAAATTCAAGGAGGCTGCCGAGGCATATGATGTGTTGAGCAATCCCGACAAGCGTGCGCGATATGACCGATTCGGACACGAAGGTATGAGTGGCGGCGGATTCGGCGGTGGTGGCGGATTCAGCGGCGGCGGATTCTCAATGGAAGATATTTTCAGTCAGTTCGGAGATATTTTCGGAGGTCACTTTGGTGGATTCGGCGGATTCGGCGGTGGCCAGCGAGGTCAGCGTGTGAACCGTGGTTCTGACTTAAGAATAAAGGTTAAACTTACGCTTTCGGAAGTTGTCAACGGTACGGTTAAAAAACTGAAAATAAACAAGAACGTAGCCTGTGATAGTTGTGGTGGCAGCGGTGCAAAAGATGAACATTCACGAACTACCTGTTCGACTTGTAACGGTAGTGGATATGTCACCCGTGTGGTTAATACATTCTTTGGTCAGACTCAGACTACACAGCCGTGTCCTACTTGCGGTGGTGAGGGTAAGGTGATTACTACTCCCTGCGACAAGTGTAAAGGCGAAGGCGTGGTCAAAGGAGAAGAGATTGTAGAAATAAAGATTCCCGCAGGTGTGGCTGACGGAATGCAGTTGTCGGTTTCGGGCAAGGGTAATGCTGCTCGTCGCGGAGGAGTCAATGGAAACCTGCTGGTTTTGATTGAAGAGATTCCGGATAAGGAACTGCTCAGAGATGGCAACGACCTTATTTATAATCTTGAGATTTCGGTGCCTCAGGCAATTTTGGGAGCCAGCATCGAGGTGCCGGCAGTTGATGGTCGTGTGAAAATCAAAATCGAACCAGGTACTCAAACTGGTAAAGTTTTGAGACTCAAAGGTAAAGGTGTGCCAGATTTAAATGGTTACGGACGTGGTGACCTGCTGGTTATTGTCGATGTGTTCATTCCGAAAAATATATCATCTGAAGAAAAAGAGTTGATAGAGAAATTGGCAAAATCGAAAAACTTCACTACCGAAAAGGGAAAACAAAATGTGAATGTATTTGATAGAATGAGAAATTTCTTCAGATAGCGATTCGTTAATAATGTAACTATTAGTGTCGAAGAATGCTGAAAAATTTGCACTAATCAAAAATTTATACGAACTTTACAAAAAATTAAAGTAGGCGTAATGTCAAAAAATAGATACTGCATAATTATGGCGGGCGGCGTAGGTAGCCGTTTCTGGCCGATGAGTCGTCAATCTCACCCCAAACAGTTTTTGGATATTTTGGGTACGGGAAAGAGTTTTATTCGTCAAACATACGAGCGTTTTGCGCAGTTCATTCCCGATAGCAATTTCCTCGTAGTTACAAATGCAAATTACAAAAGCGAAGTGCTGCGTCAGATTCCCGAGCTGGCAATAGATCAGGTTTTGTGCGAGCCGCTGGGCAGAAACACTGCACCTTGCATCGCTTATGCTGCATATCGACTTTTGGCTCAAGACCCTGATGCGACGATGATTGTAACTCCGTCTGACCACTATACTTCGAATCAGGACACATTCAAAAGTGTGATTATCGAGGGTGCGGATTTTGCGAGTGAAAATCGTGCGTTGGTAACTATCGGTATCCGTCCGACTCGTCCTGCTACGGGTTATGGGTACATTCAGGTAGCCGATGAGGTGAAACTCAATGGTGTCAATAAGGTCAAGACATTCACAGAAAAACCGACTCTGGAGGTGGCGCGCGCATTCCTCGACAGTGGTGATTTCTTCTGGAATTCTGGTATCTTTATCTGGAGCGTGAAGACAATCATTGATGCGTTTGAAAAGTGGTTACCTGAGATTGATGCTCAGTTTAAATCTATTGCCGACCACTATGGCAAGCCGACTGAACGTGACGCAATTGCAAAGATATATCCTGAATGCCGCAATATATCGATTGACTACGGCATTATGGAGAAGACGCCAGATGCGTATGTTATATGTTCGGATTTTGGCTGGTCGGACATCGGTACTTGGGAGTCATTGTACCAGAATTCACGTTTGACATTCGACCAGAACGTAGCAGACGAAAATACATTTGCATATAACACTACTGGAACAATCATCAAGGTGCCCGAGGATAAACTTGTGGTTGTCGAGGGCTTGAAGGATTACATTGTAGTTGAGAGTGACAATGTGTTGTTAATTTGTCGTAGAGATAGCGAACAAAATATCAAACAGTTCGTCGAAGATGTTAAGATGAAAAAGGGTAATAAATTTATATAGCATTTCATTTGAGAAAATTTTTCATTATAACAAAGTTTTAAGTTGATGAGAAAACTACCGAACTGTGAAGTTCCGTAGTTTTTGTTTTTTTAGTATGTTGTGATTAAAAATCCGTAGAACTAAAACAATGGCACACCGCCAGCGAGTTTTTCCAAGTACCCAGGACTATAGCCACACTTGTGCCATTCTCTCATAACCTCTTCGTATTTTTCGGGATCAACCACGATTATTCGTTGGTGGGCTCGTGATCCTCCGTTGATATAACATTCAATTAATTTAGTCTTTTTAGGGGCTACCGTAACAACATACTCGCCATCTCTGAGGTCATCGCGAGATGCTTTTCCATAGCCTAAAACTTTAATACTTCTTACCCGTACTCTGTTAAACAAAAATTTTATTCGGGTAGAATCGCCTCGGGCTATCAAACGATGTTCGATGGCAGTTGACAGGTAGTCAATATCAGGTGTCCATTTAAGACTATCAAACCTTTTTGTTTCCTTCTGAAATCTGGCTTTAATATCAAAAACTTCTTCAACTTCTTTTCCCGAAATTTCAGCTATGTACTCACTCAATTTTTCGGGAGCATATACCCATAGACCTTCGGGGACATCTCCCGCAAGACTATTCATATGTCGATAAAATCTTGAAAGACCTTCTTCTCTGTATCTTTGATGAGAATAATAAATACCACTTAAGACTTTGGCATATTCCCTACGGTCGCAATCAACGACAATAACTCGACGATTAGCAACACCCTTCAGGACTACGATTGAATCATTCGCTGTTTTTACGTGGATATTCGCCTTGTACAGAGTTGTTTGCTCTGGGACAACCGACACGACAAATACTTCGTTTTTAATATCTTCGGGTGTAGTTTCTCCAACACCTTCAACTTCGATATGCGTAATCACCCTATTGTCAAAGACCCATCTGATTCGCGCAGTATCACCCTTTTGATATGCTGGCAAATCCACAGCGGATTGTAAATACAATATTCCTCCTTTGCCTTCATAATTAGCCATTCTCTGGAAATAGTCAAGTGTTCTCCTGTTGAAGTGGCGTTTCATCGAGGGGATATATTCATTTAGTGGTCGCATATCTTGATAGACTATGATTTGAGTGTAACCGTAACCAACATTAAGAACTGACAAAAGCAGACTCAATGCAAATGTGAAGAAAAACCTGTTAGCCATAACTGAAAAGATTTATTGGGTGCAAGTTAGCAAATATTTCGTTATAGTATGTGGAATAATGACAAAAAAATTCTACCTTTGTTTGAATTAAAAATACAGGAAATTATGGAACTCGAAAATATCATTCTCAGAGCGTGGAACGATCGCTCACTGCTGAACAATAGCGAAACACGACAAGCTATCGAACAGGTAATAGAATTGTTAGACAAAGGCAAACTGCGCTGCGCCGAACCCACAGCCAACGGCCAATGGCAAGTAAACGAATGGGTGAAAAAAGCCGTAATACTATACTTCCCCACAAGAACAATGGAGACTACGCACGCTGGAATTCTCGAATTCCACGACAAGATGGCTCTCAAAACAAATTACGAATCGTTAGGCGTCAGAGTAGTCCCACCTGCTGCGGCAAGATACGGAGCATACCTCGCTCCCGGAGTGATTATGATGCCTTCGTATGTCAACATCGGAGCCTATGTCGATTCGAACACTATGGTAGACACTTGGGCTACGGTAGGGTCGTGCGCACAGATTGGCAAACACGTTCACCTCAGTGGCGGAGTCGGTATCGGCGGAGTGCTGGAACCCGTTCAGGCTGCACCCGTTATCATCGAAGACGGAGCATTCATCGGCTCGAGATGTATCGTAGTCGAGGGCGCAAGAATCGGCAGCGAAGCAGTGCTGGGCGCTAACACCGTAATCACAGGCTCGACCAAAATCATAGACGTCAGCGGCGCTCAACCCGTAGAATACAAAGGCTATGTTCCCCCGCGTTCGGTAGTAATCCCGGGCAGTTATAAAAAACAATTCCCTGCTGGCGAGTATTCTGTTCCTTGTGCGCTGATTATTGGACAAAGAAAGGAATCTACCGACAAAAAGACATCGCTCAACGACGCATTGCGCGAATTTGATGTGGCAGTATAACTTTAACTGATAAATTTATTACCCAGATGGCAAAGCTACAGAAAAGGTATTTTTGCAATAATTGTGGCGCTGAAGCTCCAAAGTGGTTGGGCAAATGTCCCGAGTGCGGACAATGGAATACCTTTGTTGAGGAGATTGTCTCGAAAGAGTCGAAAAGCAATATAAGATTCTCGCCTGATGGCGAACGAAATATACCCGTACCTCTGAGCCGAGTCGAAAAAATCGACTACAAACGAATAGTTCTTGAAAACGGCGAGGTCAATCGCGTATTGGGCGGAGGCATCGTTCCGGGCAGCTTGGTACTGCTTGGAGGCGAGCCCGGTATCGGGAAATCGACACTGAGTCTGCAAATTGCGCTCCATACTCCCGGCATCAAGGCTCTGTATGTTTCGGGCGAGGAGTCGGCTCAGCAAATCAGAATGCGCGGCGAACGTCTGGGTATTACCACCGACGAGTGTCTGATTTATGCCGAAACACGACTCGAGGATATCCTCACCCAGATGCGTCAGATTAATCCCGATGTCGTAGTCATTGACTCCATTCAGACGGTCTATACCGATTCGCTGGACTCATCACCGGGCAGCGTTTCGCAAATCAGAGAGTGCGCAGCCCTGCTGCTGAAATATGTCAAGGAGAGCGGAACATCGGCTTTCATCATCGGTCACATTACCAAAGATGGCGTAATCGCAGGCCCCAAAATCTTAGAACATATTGTCGATGTTGTTCTGCAATTCGAAGGGGACAGCAATAACATTTATAGGATTCTGCGCTGTATGAAGAACCGTTTCGGGTCAACTTCAGAGATTGGCGTTTTCGAGATGTGCGGTACGGGATTGCGCGAAGTTGTCAATCCGTCGGATATTCTGTTGTCGCACTATGACGAGCCACTCAGCGGCGTAGCCGTAGGTGCTGCAATCGATGGTGCAAGACCATTCCTCATCGAGACACAGGCTCTGGTCGCCAATGCTACATACGCCACGCCACAGAGATCGGCTACGGGATTCGACATCAAGCGATTGGGTATGCTGCTGGCCGTACTCGAAAAGCGGCTGGGACTGAAACTCTATGGCAAGGATATATTTTTGAACTTCGCAGGCGGATTCAAGATTTCGGACACAGGACTCGACTTGGCTGTGATAGCCTCGATTTTATCATCATTCTTTGATATAAAACTTGGAGACAGCGTATGCTTTGCAGGCGAAATCGGACTCTCGGGCGAAGTGCGCCCCGCACCCCGTAGCGAACAACGCATAGCCGAAGCAGCCCGACTCGGATTCAAACAAATCGTAGTATCAAACTATCTGAAAAAGAATCTGCAAAACATAGATTCCTCAATCGAGATAATCTATGTTTCGCGAATAGACCAAGTGGCCCGATTCATCTCAGAAAACAGATAGTTTTTGATTTTTTGCATTTATTCAAAATAATCAGTAACTTGCGCTCGTGAACTCTTTAACATTTATATTATGACTAAAAGATTATTTTTAGCATTAGTGGTTCTGTTGAGCATAACTATCAATGGTAGTTATGCTCAAATCATTGTAGCACCACAACCGCCAAGATCAATGAAAGAATATATATATCAACAAAAAAAACACTTCAACAGATTAACATTTGAATATTTGCAGCGGCAAACCAATAGTAGATATGATAAAGCGGAGAAATATTATTTGCTATCTGCTTTGGAATTTCCGGTCATAACAAGAGGTGATACTGTGCGACTAAGATATGCGTTCGATAATAGTGTAATCACACATATCGAGATAGAAGGTGTCGGTGAAACTACACCTAAAGATATTGAAAAGGGAGTGTTTGATGTAACGCTTTCTCCTGAACAGACAACGTTGTACCAAACAAATATTCACGTTAAAAGTGCTAATGATTCAATCGTGGTACTTGAGGGAGTCGCCAATCGTCGTGTAATTGTCATTGAAGGCGGGCGTCGTGAATTTCACGATGCTATGTTCAAAGTTTGGCATGCGCGATATGCATATGACACAAAAAAGGAAAATCAGCTTCCCAATCTTTCTCGACACTTGAATAGTCTTGCTGGCGACGTTCCCGAAGGCTTGTGGCTATATTCACCCGAAAAATTGAATCAATATTTGGGCGAAATTTCGGGGAAAGAAGTTGAAATGACAAATGTTTTTGACACTAAAGCCAGACTTCAGTTGGAGACAGAGAAGTTTGATAGGGAAAAATGGAGCTCTGATATTGGGTACCTGTACTCTGCAATCGAACATCGGGTGATAGCCCGAGGTGATTCCACCCGAATAAAATTTTTGTTTAACAACCGACGTGTAAGAAGTATTAAAGTTTTGGGATATGGAAAGGCTTCTAAGGAAGATATTAAAAAAGGTGAATATGTTGTTACAGTAGCCCCAAAGAAGACAAAATTAATCGAATGTTACATCAACGGCGGAGAACGCGCACACAGACGAGTAATCGTAATTGACCCCGAAAAATATGACGAAGTAATGAAAGAATGGGGCCGAAGAAACTATAATTCGAGATATTTGGACAAACTCGCCGGCGGAGTACCACTGTTTTAATCTGCACAACAAAATGAACAAAGATGCCCGATTTAACCCGAGCATCTTTTTTTATTGAATTATTCAAATTACCTTTGTCGGACATTTATCAGCCAAATTATATTTTGAAATGGATATTGGAGTTTTATACCGCTTCACAACACGTATGACTAATCGGCTGTCCGAAAAGCAGTTGATGATTATAATGGCAATTGTTACAGGTCTGATGACAGGTTTGGGTGTCTACGCATTCGAACAATTGTTGCACCTGATTAAAGCATCTTTGACCAGCTGGTTTGCAATCGACTCGGCAAGTTTTTTCTATTTTGTCTACCCGACTGTGGGTATGTTGCTCGTAGTTCTGTTTGTCAAGTACATCGTGAAAGACGACCTGTCGGAAGGTGTGACTCAGGTATTATACGCTATTTCGCGTAAAGGTTCAAAAATCAGACCGCATAATTGCTACTCGTCAGTCGTTGCTGGTGCTACGACTATCGGTTTCGGGGGCTCTGTCGGTCCTGAGTCGCCAATCATTATGACCGGTGCTGCGATTGGTTCGAACGTGGGAAAATTCCTCAGAATGAACTACCGAAACACTACGCTGATGATTGGTTGTGGTGTAGCGGCTGCGTGTGCTGCGATTTTCAAGGCGCCGATTACGGGCGTAGCCTTCGTTATCGAAATCATTATGATGGACTTGACAATCAGTTCGATTATTCCGTTGTTGATTTCAGCCGTTACTGCTACGTCGTTGGTATTTGCGCTGCGTGGATTCGACCCGATATTTTCTGTCACAATGGGTAGCGACTTTCTGTTGCACGACATTCCATACTTCATTCTGATGGGTGTAGTCTGCGGACTGGTTGCCTACTACTTTACCGAGATGAACTCGTTTGTGGCGCGACAATTGCACAAAATTAAACAAACATACATCAGGCTGATTATCGGTGGCGCAGTCATTGGTTCGTTAATCTTCTTGTTCCCTCCGCTTTATGGTGAGGGTTACGAGTATCTGCAAAATATCATAAATGGCAATCTCTCGAGTGTGTTTGACAACTCGCTGTTCTATGAGTATAAAGATGTTACCTGGATATTGATTCTATATCTTGTGGGAGTCATTTTCTTCAAGGTCATAGCAATGTCTGCAACCAATGCCTCTGGAGGGGTTGGGGGTGTGTTTGCTCCGTCTCTTTTTATCGGCGCATTTACAGGTGCGGCACTCTCGTTGATTATGAATACGCTGTTTGGGTTGGAACTTTCGCCCATTACATTTGCGTTGGTAGGTATGGCAGGTATTATGTCTGGCGTATTGGACGCTCCGCTGACGGCTATATTCCTCATTGCAGAGGTTACGGATAGTTACGAGTTGTTTGTGCCGCTGATGATGGTTTCTGCTATATCGTATATGATTAGCTATTACTTGGAACCGTATTCAATCTACACCCGCAAGTTGGTATTGCACGGCGACCTCGTTACGCACGATAAGGATAAGGCTGTATTGTTATTCTTGGATATCCGCAAACTGATTGAGAATGATATGGAACGTGTTCCGATGGGCATCACTCTGGGTGAGATGGTCAAGGTTGTATCACGCAGCAGCAGAAACATTTTCCCCGTATTGGATAACTCTGGTTATCTGCAGGGGGTAGTTACTCTTGATGACATTCGTCGCGATATGTTCGACAGCGAGAAGTACGGAAACAGCATTTCGGAATATATGACTATTCCGCCCGATATTATTGCAGTAAATGACTCGATGCAGACGGTGCTCGACAAGTTCGAGACTTCGCACGCGTGGAATCTGCCCGTAGTTGATGAAAGCAATCAATACATCGGCTTCGTATCAAAGTCGAAGATATTCTCGGCATACAGAAATCAGTTGATTGAAATCAGCCACAACTAAGGAGGTAGATAGCTCGGTGCGGGCTATTTATCTCTCGACAGAATGAAGTCTGAGAAGTCGGTTAGTGCCGACTTAATAGGCGATTGTGGGTAGTCGTCCAGCAGGCTCATCGCCTCATCGCGAATCTGCACCATACGTTCGGCTGCGTAGTTCAGACCGCCCGATTTTTCGACCATTTCTCGGAGTATCTGCGCATTTTCGGGTTTGCGTTTCACGCGGCTCAATAATCTCAAGATGTGTTTCTGTTCGCTGGCCGAACTGTTGTTGAGCAGATATATCATTGGCAGCGTTATCTTCTGCTCGAGAATATCGTTGCAGGCAAATTTACCCGTAATCTCGGTCTTTGAGTAGTCAAGCAGGTCATCTTTGATTTGGAATGCCACGCCGAGTTGTTCTCCGAATCGACGCATTGTTTCGCACTGCGTTTCATCGGCACCAACGCTCAGCGCGCCAGCCTCCGAGCAGAGTCCCAGCAGAACACCGGTCTTAGCACGAATGATTCTTTCGTAGGATTCGATATCATTGCTGAGCATTTCAACGTGTTCCAACTGCAGCAATTCTCCTTCGCACAACTGCTCCACTACGCGCGACGTAGCCTTTAGCAATTCGGGCCCTGCGTCGGTAGACATAATCTTCATCATTCTCGCCAAAATGAAGTCGCCAATTAACACAGCCTTCTTTCCGCGATAAAGTGCATTAGCCGAAAACTCGCCTCGACGGTGGTATGCTTCGTCAATCACGTCGTCGTGCACGAGCGATGCCGTGTGCATCAGTTCAATCAGCGTAGCAGCCACCAATGTTTTGTGTGTCGGAGTCGAGTGCAGCGCTGCCGAGAGCAGCGTCAGCAGAGGGCGCAGTTGCTTGCCACGTTTGCGAAAAACGATGGCCAAAATGCCCTTGACATAGGGGTCTGAAACCTTGATGGAATTTGAAAAAAACTCCTCAAACTGAGCCAATTCCGCACTCACCGGACGGCGAATATCTTCTAATGTAATCTTCTTTGAATCCGACATAAACAACCTTTTTCGTGTACAAAGATAGGAAATAATTATTATATCACAGTAATGCACCTCAACTGTTTCTTCATAACCTCAACATATCAATATTGTAATTAAATATTTCGTATATTTGCAGTGATAATTGATTTCTAACTAAAAACACAAAAGCAATGAAAAAGTACATCATTTTATTTCTTTTATTGGCAGCAGGTTTTTCATCTGAAGTTTACGGGCAACAGGTTAAAACCGAAAAATCCGACCAACGTATGGAAAAAAGACTTATGCCTAAAGGTTTTCAAGATTGGGATCCATTGTTACCAAGACGAGATACTGTGATTATGCGTGGCGAAGAAGTTGAGGTAGGGGGCTATTTAAGCGAAGGTGGGACCAAGAATTTTGAAATTATTGGTTATGGTAAAGCCAAGAAATCAGATTATAAAAAGGGTTATTATAGTATTAAACTAAAGCCTAAACAAACCACCACCTATGAGTTTAGATGGAATAGATGGGACGGAAGCGCAAACCCTTCAGGACGAATAGTGTATGTAGCCAAGACTGCAGAAGAGAAAAAGCGGTTGGAGGAAAAATTAAAGGCAAGTTTTGTAAGTCCATTTCAACTTACGACTTATGAGTATAGAGCTCCAGGAAGCAAAGCTAGGATTGTTGATAGCGGTTCTAAGAAAGCAAAATAAACACAGCGTCACCCCAATTGCAAAATCGCGATTGGGGTGTGTTGTATTTCAAAACGTAGAAATGATATATAAAATATATTGATAAATATTTGAAAAAGAGTTGAATGTTATTTATATTTGCATAAACTTTTAAATACAAATTGATATGAAAAAATACATTTTATTGTTTCTTCTTGTGGTTGTGGGGTTATCACCTGAGGTGTATGGACAAAAAAGGTGGAAGGATTTTTGCCCTCCGGGTTTTGACTTTACAGCTCCATTGTTACCAAGACGCGACACTGTAATTATGCGTGGTGAGGAAATTGAAGTTGGTTGTTATTTAGATAAAAAGTGGGGCAAGGATTTTGAGATTG
>JAZTZL010000036.1:0-3739 GCA_045637425.1 Rikenellaceae bacterium
ACTTTTGAATATCTTGAGGAGTAGTTTCACCTACACCTTCAACTTCAATATGAGCAATTAGGCTATTGTCAAACAGCCATCTGATTCGTGTTGTATCGCCACTTTGTATTATAGGAAGCTCTATCTCAGACATTAAATACAATTTCTGATCATATTGTCTTTGAAGATATTCAATTGTTAGACGATCAAGGTGAGATTTGACCGATTTAATAAATTCACTTAAAGGTCCAGGATTAGGCACCGTTCTCATGTAACTCTGTGCACAACTACTACTACAATTGACAACCGATATAAGCACGCTCAATGCTAATATGGATAAAAGTCTCTTTATCATAACAGACTATACTGAAAACTATTAACGTCCTGGGTTTGAATAAGTCTGGAATGTTATGTCTGCATAATCTCGGTCAAAATCTTCTGATTCCGCAACTACTGTATATGTAACCGTATGGTCCGCCTCGTATATGATATCTGTGTGACTTTTCTGTTTCTCTTCAGGGGTGTTTCGATCCTCATAAAAAAGATCAATGTAGGTTAAAGTTTGAGTATCATCTCTCCAAACATAAAGATAGTTAGTGTTTCTAAAAAAGATGTCGATAGTGATAGGGTGCCCAGGGAAAGCAATCAATTCATTGTCTTGGAACAAAACTCTAACTGTAGGTCTTGTTAAAATTGGTGATTGTGCAGATGACATACACAACATTGCGAGGCATACAAATGCCATTTTAATAAGTTTTTTTGCCATAGCTGTAAAAATTTTGAGTTATTTGTGAAATATTTCACGAGCGCAAGTTAGCAAATATTTTCAGACTCTCCAAACAAAATGAAAAAGAATGTTTGGCAAAGATTTTGTACAAGAGAAGGCAGTTGCTTAAAAATAAAATTATGAGAAAAATTCGATTTTACATTTGTGTCGGAGCTGCGGCTCTGTTGGTAGTAGGTACATTATCAGGTTGTAAGAAACGAGGCTGGAGTCAGCAAGATGTCCAGACCCTGACCGAATATATCCAGCCGCTGAAAGATGGGGGATTCATCGCAGACCTCTCGGAACAGGAGTGGGGTATGTTTCAAAATTGCGTCATCGAAAAGGTGAAGAGCAAATATCCGAACTACACCGATTTTGATGCGCAAAAGGGTAAACAGGATTCCGTTTATAATGTCTTGATTGAGTGTACTGCCGAATTTTTGGGTGTCGATTTCCACAATCTGCGCAGAATGTTCCCATACAAGGAGTTGGTCTCTGCTGGTATCCTCGATGCTAAAATGGACAATCGTCAGAGGGATACATTCTATAAGTCGCTCGCAGATACCATTAACGCTACATATATGTCTAACTACGCCTTTGTTCAGGCAATTGCCGGAGACTCAACCGCGCAGTTGGCCGTGACAGGTATGATGCTCGAATGTGCCAAACAGCAAGGTGTGCTGCCGCATAGCGAGATGCTCAATAAGAAAGATGAGGCACCAAAGAAATAATCTGTCTGTTTGTTAGGTGAGGAGTGGTTGTGTCATTGCCATAGTGCGCATCGATGCAACCACAAAAAAGGAGCCTCGACCCTATTGTCGAGGCTCTGTGCTATTTGTTTATTTGTTAGTTCAGTGCAAAACTCTGTTTGTGAAGATTTTTTACTCCGTGACTGATGGGAACAATTTCCAAATCAAGAGTATATGATTTTTTGCCCTTCAATTTCACATCTTCAAGCGGTATTCTAAATTGATGTGTGCCATCAGTTGTGAGCGAAACTGCGCCAGACTTCACCAATTTGTCACCTCTTAGTACGGTATAATTTATCTTGTATTGTCTGAGGTCGATGAAATCGGTATTGTTCACTATCTTAAAATTGCGACCACTTAGTTCGTTAATCACGATTGCCTGCGGGCAGATTGCTCTTGAGAGGGCTGCGTTCAGCGACTCAATGTTGAGCACGGGGCGATCATTGTATTTTGGCGTGCTGCCATCTCGAGTGAAGTATATGTCGCTGTTCCACATATTGCGTACATTCTCGGCAAATATAGGACGCGAATCGCCCAATTTCTTGATTTCAAGATATGCTTCGCACAGGTTGAAACCATCTTGCGAGTTGCCCATTGAGAAGGCTACTACGCAGGGGTGGTTGCGATGTTTCAAAAAACGAGAACTGATTCGGTGAATTACAATATTGCTAAATTGTGGCAACTCGTGGAGCATCGATTCTTTTGTCGGATTAAATGCTGCCTGATCAACAACGTACATTCCGATGTTGTCGGCAGCATTGTAAAAATTTTCCGCAAATGCCCCCTCCATAGGCATAACTACCTTCACGCCGCGCGATTTCAAATCCTTGAGCAACGCCTCTATCTTTTGTGTCGATTCGGCCTCTCCGAGCGCATATTCTGCACGAAATGGTATTTCGACTACATTGCCCAAAGAGATAACTTTGCCGTTTATAGCCAACTCCTTATCTGTGAATGTTACTTCTCGAAAGCCTATTTTGGTAGAGATGAATTGGGTGCGGAAACCTTCATACTCGACGCTCAAAACTGCAGTATAGAACAGTGGCGCATCTGCAGACCACATATCCACTTCACGCACCAATGTCGAGAACCAGACCGTATCCTGACTGAAATTCTCAAATGACATATCTTTTTTCTGAACGTCCAACTCTTTTCCGTCGGGCGAGTAGAGCGCAAAATGAACATTGATTTTTTTCGGATTTCCGAAGTGTGATTTCACTACGGCTCCGAGTTGCAGTGCTCCGTTTGTCTGGTTAATTTTTGTCTGTACCGAAAGGTCGCGAATTCGTATTTTGGGTTCGCTGGTCAGATAGGCGATACCTGTGTTATTGGCATCAAAATCCGAAGCCTCTGTCAAGATGTCGCTGCCAGTAAATTCGATGCGGATCGAGTTGTTTCCCTCTTGTGCGAATTTTGTGATGTCAAATTCAGAGTGGCCTCTCGAATCGGTGAATTCACCCACGAGTTCCTCGTTGATGTAGAGCTTGCCAGGTGCGGGCATTCCCTCAAAGTGCAGAAACAATGCACGGCCTACCCATCTGAACGGGAAGAAGAAGTCGTCGCGATAGCGAATCACGCCTGAGACGTTATCCAATCGGGTGTAGTATGCCGACGAGTCTGCTATGGCATTAAGCGCTTTACGTTGGTTTTCGTATGTTATTATTCGGGTGCGAGCCGGCTCGGTTGTCTGCTGAGCATACAGCGATGCGGCTGCGATAATTGACGCCAAGGTCAAGATTAACTTTGATATTTTCATATATCTGAATTTTTTTCAAGTTTACGCTACAATTGCTGCAACGAACAAAGTTACGATTTTTTTAATTATTATATCACAAAGTACACTAATTTTTTTACTTTTCTACGCTCCGAAATACAACACACCCCAACTGCGATATGTTTTGCAATTGGGGTGTGTTTTTTATTTTTACTTTTATTTTAGACTTCTCGTACTATAACCACTAATTTTAATGTTGGATTTAGGATTCAGATCCACCCACTGATGTGTAGTACGTTGGTACGGACCTAATTTTGCCTTTAACCCTTCCTCCAACTGCTTTTTTTCTTCGGCAGTCTTGGCTACATATACAATTCTTCCTCTATACTCAACACCAATAGGTTCAACCCATTTAAACTCATAGGTAGTGGTTTGTTTAGGCTTTAATTTAATGAAATAATAACCTTTTTTATAGTCAGATTTCTTGGCTATACCATAACCAATAATCTCAAATTCCTTCGTATTTACTTC
>JAZTZL010000037.1:0-69936 GCA_045637425.1 Rikenellaceae bacterium
GTCATAAATACCCTCGTATTTATGGCACAAAAGATTCTACCCAATGGACTTGGAGATATGATTACCAATTATGGGGCACTCTACTTCTGGGAAAACCCAGCTTATCATACCTATCAATACATCACGAGCCTTTTTCTGCACGACAGCATAGCCCATCTGTTTTTCAATATGTTTATGTTGTGGATGTTCGGGCGCATACTGGAATATGAAATCGGAAGCAAGCGTTTTATTTTGTACTATCTGATTAGCGGCGTGGGTGCATCGCTATTCTTTATGTGCGCTAATTGGATTGTTTACAACCCGATGGTAGCAGTAATTGGGGCATCTGGAGCAATATACGGCATTCTTATGGCATTCGCAGTTATGCACCCAAACGAACGCATTGCATTAATGTTCTTCCCCGTACCCGTAAAGGCAAAGTATTTCGTATTGGGAATGATTGGTCTCGAATTCCTGTTGGGCGTACTTCAAACAGGTAGCCCTGTTGCTCACTTGGCACACGTCGGCGGTATGTTGTTTGGATACGCATTGTTGAGATATTGGAAGTTCAAACGCAAAATCTACTATTAGTAATGCGACTAAAAAGTCTGTTTCTGATTCTATTGAAATATGTCGGCATTTTGCTTACAGTAGCGGCTGCGCTTGCATTGCTGATTCTGCTGATTGCAGGAAACATCACACCCGAGATAGTACCACAATTATCATTGCTGACACTATGCGCTCCGGTAATCTACATCATAAACATTGTACTAATGTTGATATGGATTATAGCGTGGAAAAAATGGGCACTCATCTCATTGGCAGCGCTGCTTATAGGTCTGAATGCAAGTGGCAAGTTGCTGCAACCAGACTTCAAAAAGAAATACAACAATAGCCTTAAAGGCATTGCCAAACTCAAGGTAATGACCTATAACGTCGAGGGGTTTACGCATAATTGCCGAGGTATGGCGAGCCAACTCGACTCAATTACAGATTTGTTTATTGCCAATGATGCCGACATAATCTGCATTCAAGAATTCCGCACCCTGCCCGATGCTCCGCAGAGTTATATTGATTCGGTTATGAGCGCGTGGCCGTACAAAAAAATCTACAGTTTCGACAAGCGTATCTACGCACCATCGATTGCCATCTACAGCAAAAAAAAGATTCTCAAGTCGGAATATGTGCGACTCAACGAAAAATTGGGACACGGAGCCGTTTGGTGTGACGTACTGATTGACAAGGGTGATACGCTGAGAATTTTCTCGACACACCTGCAGAGCACACAAATTTCGAATACCGATATAACATTTCTTACCGAAGAACCGTTCTCTGAAATAGGAGACACTTCGATAAAGAAACGCAGAATGGAAACTATAGCGACAAAATTACAGAAAAATTCGGCAATTCGCGCTACACACGCCGACTCGCTGAGGGTTATTCTCGACCAATGTCCTCATCGCATTCTGCTGTGTGGCGACTTCAACGACACTCCGATGTCCTACACCTACCGTACTCTGAAAGGCGATTTGGACGACGCTTTCACGCAGGCAGGATCGGGTTTCAGACGTACATTCAGCAGATTGTACGGAATAATGGGCATCGATTACATACTGCACTCGAGAGATATGATTCCTCTGAGTTTCGAAATCATTGATGTCGATTTTAGCGATCACCTGCCATTGGTTTCCGAATTTGAATTGCTTACAAAGTAAAATGAAAATAATTAACAAAAACTAAATTTAATCTTATGAAAAAGTTCATTTTGATGCTCGCAGCGGCTATGCTGTCATTCACAACTTTCGCGCAGGAAAAATCAACCTACGATGAAACTTATCTTCCTGCAAAATATGTAACCGATAAGGCTAAACCTACACTGGTAATGATTACTGCAAGTTGGTGCGGTCCCTGCCGTCAGATGAAAAACGTCATTATGAAGGAGGAAGATGTAGCCGAATTGCTCAAAAAATTCAACGTAGTTTATCTCGACCGCGACACTAAAGAGTTGCAAACTATTATCGAACAGTTCAAACCGGCAGGCTACCCTGGTAAAATTCCATTCTTCACAGTTTTGGATACCAAAGGTGCAGTTGTAGCTACACAGCTTGGTTCTTCAGACAAGCAGAAATTTACAAACTTGCTGAACAAAGCATTTGCAAAAGAGGCGAATAAATAACATTTGACTGCCAAAAACAAAAAGCCTGTCGATGATTTTCGACAGGCTTTTTTCATTAGTTAGTCACTACCCTATTTGCCAATCAATTCGACACTGCGTCGAATAAAATTAGTCAGGTCTTCGCCTTTGAGCATTCCGTTCGACAGTAATGCAAGGTCAATGATTTGTTTCACAAGTTTACTATGCAAGCCAATTGCTCGAATTTTCTCGTTCTTATCATTTTGCAGTTTTCTTAACTTCTCTTCTGCATCGTCAAACTCTTTACGAGCCTCTTCTGAAGCCTTGTCTGCATCTGTACCAATCTTTTCTTGAGCAGCAGCAACTTCACTCTGTGCAGCGTTAATCTTCTGATTCATACGCTTTAACGAATCACCGAGTTCCTTTTCGGTATTAGCCAATGCCTCGAGTACAAGCGGGTGATTGCCATTGATTACTACGTTGTAATTGTCAGGCATTGCTCCGTAGAAAGAGATTCCGCCACTCATTTGCGACATATCTTTCATTCTGCGCATAAACTCGTTTCTGGTAATCACTACGGGCACTTCATTAGGCGACATAGCCTCGAATGTTACCGTGTAATCAACCTTCTCTTCGCTGGGCAGTTGCGCCTCGAACAGCGGTCTAAGCGTATCTTGCTGTTCTGAACTGAGCGCCATACTCGAAGAATCTCCTTTGACAATCAGTTTATCAACGATATCCGAGTCCACACGCACAAAGCGAGTGTTTTGATTTTTGCTCTCAAACCAACTGATGAAGTGTTGGTCGAGTTGTCCGTCCATAACCAGCACATCATATCCGCGCTCGCGAACAGCTGCAACGAAAGCGTGTTGCGCCTGCGGGTCGTTGGTATAGAGGTAAATCAAATCGCCATTCTTATCTGTTTGTGACTCCTTAACCGAAGTTTCATATTCGGGCAATGTGAAATATTTTCCAGCAATGTTCTTAACCAGCGTGAAATCCGTAGCCTTTTCTGCAAATTTTTGGTCGGTTACGATTCCATACTCGATAAACACCTTCAGGTCGTCCCACTTGTTTTCGTAATCCTCACGTTTTGCAGTGAAAATTTCATTGAGTCGGTCTGCAACTTTGCGAGTCACGTAACTCGAAATCTTCTTGACATTCGAGTCGCTCTGCAAGTAGCTGCGCGAAACATTCAACGGAATATCCGGCGAGTCAATCACACCGTGCAACAAGGTAAGGAATTCGGGCACGATACCCTCTACCGAATCGGTTACAAACACCTGATTTTGATAGAGTTGAATCTTATTTCGTTGCAAGTCGATATTGCTTCTGATTTTCGGGAAATAGAGCACACCTGTCAGATTGAACGGGTAGTCGATGTTCAGATGTATATTAAACAGAGGATTCTCGCCCAACGGATACAATTCGTGGTAGAAATCAAGGTACTCCTTATCGGTCAAATCGCCCGGACGCTTAATCCACAACGGTTCGGTATTATTGATAATCAAGTCTTTATCTGTATCTTCATACTTACCGTCTTTCCATTGACGCTCCTTACCGAAAGCAATGGGCACAGGCAGGAATTTACAATATTTTTCCAAGAGTTGTTTGATTCTTGCAGAGTCCGCAAATTCCGCAGAATCGTCTGACAAGTAAAGAATTATATCCGTACCACGGTCAGTTTTATCGCTCGGTTCGAGTTCGTTGATTGTATATTCAGGCGTACCGTCGCAACTCCACTTAAAGGGCACTGCACCATCTTTGTACGACTTTGTTACAATTTCGACCTTCGACGCCACCATAAATGATGAATAAAATCCCAAGCCGAAGTGGCCGATAATTCCGGTCTGATTCTTATATTTTTCCAAGAATGCCTCTGCACCTGAGAATGCTATCTGATTGATATACTTTTCAATATCCTCTTTAGTCATTCCGACACCGTGATCCTTGACCTTCAGAATTTTATTTTCAGTATCGAGTTCGATATGAATAGTCAAATCTCCCAAATCGCCATTGAACTCACCCACTGCCGAGAGAGTTTTCAACTTTTGAGTTGCGTCTACAGCATTTGACACCAATTCACGCAAAAATATTTCGTGATCCGAGTAGAGAAATTTTTTGATAATGGGGAAAATATTTTCGGTAGTAACCCCTATTTTACCACTTTGCATAGTACGTTTATTTTTAATTATTTACACATTCAAATGTTTTATTCCATATCTAAACAAACAGCGTGCCACTCAACACTGACTGACATTTTGACACAACCCAACTGACAAACATATTAAAACACACTACATCTACTGACAAAAAGGGTATCTTTCCTTTCGAAAAGATACCCCAAACATTACACAAAACTCATCTTACTTTCCAAAATAACGTTTGTACAAACCTTCAAAACCTTTACCGTGACGAGCTTCGTCCTTACACATTTCGTGAACGGTATCGTGAATTGCGTCTAAGTTCTGTTGCTTAGCCAAAGTTGCGATTCGTTTTTTATCTTCGCAAGCACCTGCTTCAGCTTCCATTCTTTTGCGCAAGTTTGTTTTTGTATCCCAAACCACTTCACCCAACAATTCTGCGAAACGTGCAGCGTGGTCAGCCTCCTCGAACGCATATCTTCTGAATGCTTCTGCAATTTCGGGATAACCTTCTCTATCTGCTTGACGGCTCATTGCCAAATACATACCGACTTCTGTACACTCACCATTAAAATGAGCTCTAAGACCTTCAAGAATTTCAGCGTCAACGCCCTGAGCAACACCTATAACGTGCTCATCAACAAATACCAAATCACCCTCTCTTTCCTGCATTTCCTCGAACTTTTCTGCAGGTACATTACACAATGGGCACTTTTCCGGAGCTTGTTCACCTTCGTGGATATAACCACATACTTGACATCTAAACTTTTTCATTTTTATAAAAATTTAATCAGTTAATTATTCTTACAATATTTACAAACGCCTTTGTAAAGCAACTGTATATCTTTCACCTCTGCATCTTGAGGAGCAAATCGCATCAAACACTCACAATCGTCGTGAAAAATATCCTCAATTCTACCACATTTAGTACAAAGAAAATGTCCGTGCAGCGATATATCTCCGTCATAATGAGTTTGCCTTTGGTCGATATCCAACATCAGAACGGCCCCCTTCTCACACAACAACTTCAGCGTATTATAAACCGTCGTACGCGAAAGTGTCGGAATATCAGCCTGCAAATCGGTAAATATCTGCTCGGCAGTCGGGTGAGTCCTATTCTCCAACAGATACTGCATAACCGCAATTCTCTGCAACGAAGGTCTTATCTCCCTGCTGGTCAATCTTTCTATTGCACTTTCTGTAATCATTACAAATTTGTTTTCACTACAAAAGTACACAATTTTTCAATAACTGCAAACTTTTCAGCATATTTTTTCAAAAAAAATTAAACAAAAAGGGCTGCCCACAATCTGAGCAGCCCATAAATATTTGCTTTCCAATTAATTAGTCTTGGAATTTAGCGCTAAGGAATTCTCTGTTCAAACGAGCGATGTGAGCGATAGAGATACCCTTCGGGCATTCAGCTTCGCAAGCGCCTGTGTTTGTACAAGCACCAAAGCCGAGTTCGTCCATCTTAGCAACCATAGCCTTAGCACGGCGAGCAGCTTCGATTCTACCCTGCGGCAATTTAGCCAATGAAGAAACACGAGCAGCAACGAACAACATTGCAGAACCGTTCTTACAAGTTGCAACGCAAGCACCACAACCGATACAAGCAGCAGCGTCCATAGATTCGTCTGCATCTTTCTTCGAGATAGGAATAGCGTTAGCATCGGGCACACCACCTGTGTTCACAGAGATGAAACCACCTGATTGGAGGATTTGGTCGAAAGCCTGACGATTAACAACCAAGTCTTTGATTACAGGGAATGCAGCCGAGCGCCACGGTTCGATAGTGATAGTTTCACCATCTTTGAACTTACGCATATGCAACTGACAAGTTGTAATCAAGCTATCCGGACCGTGTGCGTGACCATTGATAAACAACGAACAAGCACCGCAGATACCCTCACGACAGTCGTGGTCGAATGCCACCGGATCCTGACCTTCGTGGATCAAATTGTTGTTCAAGATGTCCAACATTTCGAGGAATGAAGTGTCGGGAGAGATATTTGCTATCTGATATGTTTTAAATTCACCTTTGGCTTTAGGACCTGCCTGACGCCATATTTTCAAAGTAAAATTCATTGTCTTAAACTTTTTACAATCAACTTAAACTCTTAGTCTTTATAGTTACGTTGAGAGAGTTTCACTGTTTCGAACTTGAGTTGTTCTTCGTGTCTTACAGGTTCAGCATCACCTTTGTACTCCCAAATTGCAACGTGTGCGAAGTTTTCGTCATCACGCTTAGTTTCACCTTCAGCAGTTTGGTGTTCAATGCGGAAGTGTCCACCACAAGACTCTTTTCGGTTGAGAGCGTCGCGAGCCATCAATTCACCCATTTCGAGGAAGTCTGCCAAACGCAATGCCTTTTCGAGTTCTTGGTTGAATTCTTCACCTTTACCGGCTACGCGAACATTTTTCCAGAATTCTTCTCTCAGCTTAGGAATTTCAACCAAAGCATTCTTCAGGCTCTCTTCCGAGCGTGCCATACCAACGTTATCCCACATAATGCGACCGAGTCTCTTGTGGATATCGTCTGGAGAAAGTTTACCATTGATAGCGAAGAGTTTTGCGATTTTTTCACGGATAGCCTTTTCAGCTGCAACGAATTCTGGTGCATTTGTATCCACTTTCGGAGATTGGATTTCGTGTGAAAGGTAATCGCCGATAGTATAAGGCAATACGAAGTAACCGTCAGCCAAACCTTGCATCAATGCAGATGCACCCAAACGGTTAGCACCGTGGTCAGAGAAGTTAGCTTCACCGATAGCATACAGACCCGGGATTGTAGTCATCAAGTTGTAGTCAACCCAGATACCTCCCATTGTGTAGTGAACAGCCGGATAAATCATCATCGGTTCTTCATACGGATTCACGTCTGTAATCTTTTCGTACATTTGGAACAAGTTACCATAACGTTGTTCGATTACGTTTCTACCGAGACGTTTGATTGCAGTTGAGAAGTCGAGGAATACAGCCAAACCTGTAGAGTTCACACCGAAACCTGCGTCGCAACGTTCCTTAGCAGCACGAGAAGCTACGTCACGAGGCACCAAGTTACCGAATGCCGGATAGCGACGTTCCAAATAGTAGTCGCGATCTTCTTCAGCGATTTGAGAAGCCTTGATTTCGCCAGCACGCAACTTCTTCACATCAGATTCTTTCTTCGGAACCCAGATACGACCGTCGTTACGCAAAGATTCACTCATCAAAGTCAGTTTAGACTGTTGGTCACCGTGAACAGGGATACAAGTCGGGTGAATTTGAGTGAAGCAAGGGTTAGCAAACATAGCGCCTTTCTTGTAACATTGCCAAGCAGCAGAACCGTTAGAGTTCATAGCGTTAGTAGACAAGAAGAACACGTTACCATAACCACCACTAGCGATAACAACAGCGTGAGCACCAAAGCGTTCGATTTCACCTGTAACGAGGTTACGAGCGATGATACCGCGAGCCTTACCGTCAATCAGTACGAGGTCGAGCATTTCGTAACGTGGGTAGCTCTTTACAGAACCTTTGTTTACTTGACGGTTGAGGGCTGCATAAGCACCCAGCAACAATTGTTGACCGGTTTGTCCGCGAGCATAGAATGTACGAGATACTTGCGCACCACCGAATGAACGGTTATCCAACAAGCCGCCGTAATCGCGAGCGAAAGGTACACCTTGAGCTACGCATTGGTCGATAATCGAGTTAGCAACCTCAGCCAAACGATAAACGTTTGCTTCACGAGCACGGTAGTCACCACCTTTGATTGTGTCATAGAACAGACGGAATACCGAGTCGTTGTCGTTTTGGTAGTTCTTCGCAGCATTGATACCACCTTGTGCAGCGATAGAGTGCGCACGACGAGGTGAGTCGCTGATGCAGAATACCTTTACATTATAACCGAGTTCGCCAAGAGCAGCAGCAGCACTTGCACCACCCAGACCTGTTCCAATTACGATTACGTCCAATTTACGTTTGTTGGCCGGACTCACCACTTTAATATCGGCTTTATGTTTGCTCCACTTTTGAGCCAACGGGCCTTCGGGTATTTTAGAATCTAATATACTCATTATTCCAAACTTTTAATCATTAAATGCAAGCTGGGCAGTTTGCTTTGAAGTACATAGCGATAGCTACTGCAGCAAATCCCAAGAAGATGATTGTTGCAAAGATAGTTGCAATACATTTCCAACGGTTCAACCAAACTTGGTTATTCCAACCGAGTGTGTGGAACGCGCTCCAGAAACCGTGAGTCAGGTGATACCAGAAAGCTGCGAACCATACAAGGTAGAGAACTACCATTACAGGGTTGCCGAACACTGACAACAGGTAGTTTGCACCATCAGCCCAGTCATATTGACCGATACGAGCGCCGATAAGTTCTGCGAACTGCATCTTGTACCAGAAGTGGCAAAGGTGCAATACAAGACCCAGAACGATGATTACACCCAGAACGAACATATTGCGTGATGCCCACGATACGTTGCCTGAGCGTTTTTGTTCTGAATAGCGTTCCTTACCACGAGCCACCATATTGCGTCTTGTCAGAATGAACGCATAGGCGATGTGGAACAAGAAACCTGCCGCCAAAACTGCTGTTCCGGCCAATGCATACCAATTAGTTCCGAGGAAACGGCAGACTGCATTGTAAGCCTCCAGCGAGAAGATTGCCACCATATTCATAGCCATATGGAACAGCAAAAAGAGTATCAGGAACAAACCTGAGATACTCATGATCAGTTTTCTTCCGATCGTTGAAGAGAAAAGGTTGTTACTCATTGATAATTAAATTTAGTTATTTTGTTAAGTTTATTATTTATTCTTTTTATACCACTTATAACAATTCGACAAAAATACGTCTTTGTTTTGGTTAAAACAACTTTTTCAGCAAAAACTTTTCAACAGTGTGCGTTAATTGCTCTTTTCATATCTTTATTCACAATATTTTCATAAAAATTGCTACCTTTGTGTGTAATTTAATTTTGTAATTGATATGAGTCTCGAATTGAAAATTAACGAAGCTATCAAAGCCTCGATGTTGGCAAAAGATAAGGTGCGACTCGAATCGCTCAGAGCAATCAAGGCTGCGATTCTATTGGCAAAAACTGCTGATGGAGCGCAGGAAATCAGCGATGCTGATGTTCTGAAAATTATGCAGAAACTCGTAAAACAACGTCGAGAATCTGCTGAAACCTATCGTTCGGCAGGTCGTGATGAATTGGCTGCAGCAGAAGCTGCCGAAGCTGCTGTTATTGAGGAGTTCCTGCCAAAGTCGCTCTCGGCAGATGAACTCGAAACCGAACTGCGTAAAATCATCGCTGAAGTTGGTGCTCAATCACCAGCCGATATGGGTAAGGTTATGAAAGCTGCGCAAGGAGCATTGGCTGGTCGTGCCGATGGTCGTGCCATTTCCGAATGTGTAAAAAACTTGCTCGCAAAATAATCATTCCTTAACGTACAGAGCTAAAAAATCCTGTTGTCATAATCAACAGGATTTTTTTGTATCTTGACTTCTTGTCACTATTTTATTTTCGATTTGTCCTTCTCGCACCCTTTTTTCAGCGGGCAATCGCCACACCCTCCTGTTGCACAACTATTGTCCAAGTCACACCCGCAACCATACGAACGACGTCTGAAGATTGCCATAAATGCTATTACCACACACACTCCGACTGCGATAAACGTGAACCACTCCTGCATACTAAATAAAAAATTGTCCTATGTTCCAAACCAAAAATGTAACTACCCACGCCACTGCCGTAGTGTAAATTGCCGAGAATACAGCCCATTTCATTCCGGCCTCACGACGCACCGCTACAATCGCAGCAATACAGGGCAGATACAACAATATGAACAACATCAAACAATATGCCGTAAGCGGTGTAAAACTATCATTTGTTCGCAACATCTCAATCAGCGACTCCTCGCTATCGCCAGACTCGTTTAGAACAGTCATCGTACTAATAACAATCTCTTTTGCAGCCAAACCCGACAACAGACTCACACCAATCTGCCAATCAAATCCCAATGGTTCGAGTACAGGCTCCATAACCTGACCCAACTGACCGATATATGTATCTTTGAGTTCTCTGTCTGCAGGGTAATTACTCATAGCCCAAATGATGACTGATGCTACGAGGATTACCGTACCCATCTTCTTGATGTACTGACCTGCGCGATTCCACATATGTCGAACCACGCTGCGAGCAGTAGGTATTCTGTAAGGCGGCAACTCCATTACAAACGACACCTCCTCTTTATTAAAGAAGAACTTTTTGAGCATTATGGCAGAAAGTATCGCTACGACACCACCAATAATATACATTGATGAAAGTATAAGTCCCTGACCTCGCTCGAAAAATGCAGTAATAAGCAGCAGATACACAGGCAATCGAGCACTGCAAGACATAAACGGCATAATCAATATTGTGAGCAGTCGGTCTTTGCGGCTCTCCAAAGTTCTGGTTGCCATTATGGCGGGGACATTGCAGCCAAATCCCATAATCAGCGGCAAGAACGACTTTCCGTGCAATCCGATTCGGTGCATAATTCTATCCATAATGAACGCTGTTCGAGCCATATAACCCGTATCCTCCATAATCGCAATGAACAGGAATAATATCAAGATATTTGGCATAAAGACCATAACTCCACCCACGCCTGCAATTACGCCCTCGACCAGCAACTCCTTAAAAGGGCCGTCGGTCATAATTCGACTCACCCAATCGCCCAGCGCCGAGAATCCCATATCAATCCAATCTGCGGGGTACTGCCCCAATGTGAATGTAATCTGGAACATCGACCACATCAGCAGCAAAAATATCGGGAATCCCCATATTTTGTGAGTCAAAACCGCATCGGCTCGGTAACCTTTGGTGTGTTTTGCACTACTGCCTTTGGTGTATGTTTCATTTAGCGCTCCCGTAATGAAGGCAAACCGCGCATTGGTAATAAGAGATTCTACCTTCTCGCCAAAAATGCGTTCAAGGCGAGTCTGTTCGCGCTCGACTACGGCATTTATATGTTTCGAGTTGGGATAAACCGATAGCTCTTCACGGACTACCTTATCTCCCTCGAGCAACTTAATCGAAAGATAACGAGATGAATATCTGGCTACAAGGTCTTTGTTTGCGCGGACTGTGGTCTGAATAGCGACGATGCTCTGTTCGAGTTCATCTCCATAACTGATGTGAATATGTCGCAACGTCGGATCGGTATCCTCGTAAGCCTCGATTACACATCTGACCAAATCGTCAATACCTTTGTCTTTGGCTGCCACCGTAGGCACCATCGGAATACCCAACAACTTACCCAACGTATCGTAGTCCAACTGCGCCTCCTCCTTTTCCAATTCGTCATACATATTCAGTGCAATGACTACCTTGAGGTTCATATCAATCAACTGAGTAGTCAGCAGCAGATTACGCTCAAGATTCGACGCATCTACGACATTGACAACAACGTCTGGCATCTGCTCTGCAATATGTTTTCTTACATAAAGCTCTTCGGGCGAGTACTCGGTAATAGAGTATGTTCCGGGCAAGTCGGAGAGGTTTATTCTGTAACCATACCTATCGACGTGTGTAGTTTTTGCTCCGACAGTAACGCCGCTGTAATTTCCAACGTGCTCGTTCGCGCCGGATATCATATTGAACAGCGATGTCTTGCCGCTATTGGGATTACCAACCAAAGCGACGTTTATCACCTTCGACTGCGAACGCTGACGCTGTTCGTCATTATGTTCCTCTACTGCAGTCTGGCCACAAACCGCATCGACAAATGGTTTGCAATCCGTATCGACTTCAATCAGAGATGCTTCACTGCGTCTGAGGGCTACTCTGTAACCCATAATCTCATATTCAATCGGGTCGGACATCGGAGCGCTCTTGATAACGCGAATGCCTTTACCTCGAACGAATCCCATCTCCATAACCCTACGACGAAACGAGCCGTGACCGTATATCTTTACAATCACAGCACGTTCGTTAGATGCAAGTTCTGAAAGTCTCATACAGACTTAACTCACTATTTATCAGATTAATATTCGTTCCAGCTCTTAATTTTGATATCCTCTCTTGAAAGTTTACAGAATGCCATAATGAATGCTGAAGCCAGACGCGCATTTGTAATCAACGGAATATTATAGTCGATCGCGCTGCGGCGGATAGTATAGTCATTATTGAGTTCATCTTTCGAGAGATTCTTCGGGATATTTACAACCAAGTCAATCTTCTTCTCTTTGATGTACTCCAGCGTATTCGGAGTTTCGTTTTGGTCTGGCCAATAGAGAACCGTAGCCTTCACGCCGTGTTCTTCGAGATACTTAGCAGTACCCTTCGTTGCAAAGATGTTATAACCTCTCTCCTGCAAAGCCTTGGCCGGAGCAACCATTTCAATTTTCGAACGGCTATCACCTGTCGACAACAACACGTTGCGTTCAGGGATTTTATAACCTACAGACAACATTGACTTGAGAATTGCTTCATAGAAGTCCTCACCGATACAGCCGACTTCTCCCGTAGATGCCATCTCTACCCCCAACACCGGATCGGCTTGTTGCAATCGAGAGAATGAGAACTGCGACGCCTTGATTCCAACGTAATCCAATTCGAAGAACGATTTGTGCGGCACTTCGACCGGCAATCCCAACATAATGCGAGTTGCAATATCAATAAAGTTTACTTTCAACACTTTAGAAACAAACGGGAAGCTACGCGAAGCTCTCAGATTACATTCAATAACCTTGATGTCGTTATCCTTAGCCAAGAACTGAATGTTGAACGGACCGCTGATGTGGAGTCCCTTAGCAATCTGGCGAGTAATCTTCTTAATTCTGCGCATTGTTTCCACATACATCTTCTGAGCCGGGAATACCATTGTAGCGTCGCCTGAGTGTACACCTGCGAACTCAACGTGTTCAGAGATTGCGTAAACTATGATTTCGCCATCTTTTGCGACTGCATCGATTTCAACCTCCTTAGCATTCTGCACAAATTCTGACACTACCACAGGATATTTCTTCGACACATTTGTAGCCAATGTCAGGAAGTGTTCCAACTCTTCACGGTTAGACACCACGTTCATTGCAGCACCTGAGAGTACATAAGAAGGACGCACCAATACAGGGAATCCCACATTATCAACGAAATCGTAAATATCTTCCAATGATGTCATTTCTCTCCATCTTGGTTGATCGATACCAGCTTCGTCCAACATTGCTGAGAATTTGTGACGGTCTTCAGCGCGGTCGATATCTTCGGCAGAAGTACCCAAGATTGGTACATTTTCCTGATCCAGACGCATTGCCAAGTTATTCGGGATCTGACCGCCCACAGATACGATTACACCTTTTGGAGCCTCCAAGTCCGTTACGTCAAGCACACGTTCCAGAGTCAACTCATCAAAGTAGAGTCTGTCGCACATATCGTAGTCTGTCGATACAGTCTCCGGATTGTAGTTAATCATAATAGACTTGTATCCGTTCTGACGAATGGTATTGATAGCATTAACGCTACACCAGTCGAACTCGACAGAACTACCGATACGGTATGCACCTGAACCAAGTACGATTACAGAATTTCCATCTTTTGCGAATTCGATATCGTGGCTTGTACCATTGTATGTCAAATATAGATAATTAGTCTGTGCGGGGAATTCGCCTGCCAATGTATCAATTTGTTTTACATAGGGGACGATGTTACGCGATTTACGCCAAGCTCTGACTTCGAGTATTTTATCTTCTATCACATCGCTCGAACACTTTGTAACAGTACGGGCAATTTGGAAGTCAGAAAAGCCCTTCTGTTTAGCTTCAAGCATCAAGCTATCAGGGACTTCCGAGATTTGGTTGTACTGCGAGAGTTCGCTCTCGATGTTAATAATATTTTTCAGTTTATCGAGGAACCATTTGTCAATTTTTGTAAGTTCGTTGATTCGCTCAACAGTATATCCATTTTTAAGCGCGTGAGCAATCACGAAGATACGCTTGTCAGTTGCTACGCTCAGTTCGTGGTCGATATCTTCTACTGCAAATGCCTTATTTGCCACAAAACCGTGCATACCCTGACCTATCATACGCAGACCCTTTTGGATAATTTCTTCAAAGGTACGACCGATAGCCATAACTTCACCAACAGACTTCATTGAAGAGCCAAGTTCACGCGATACGCTCTTGAATTTACCGAGGTCCCAACGAGGAAGTTTGCAGACTACATAGTCTAATGTAGGCTCGAAACAAGCCGATGTAGAGTGAGTTACCGAGTTCTTAAGCTGTGGCAGCCCGTATCCGAGACCCAACTTTGCAGCTACGAATGCCAACGGATAACCTGTTGCCTTTGACGCCAAAGCCGATGAACGTGACAAACGAGCATTAACTTCAATTACGCGGTAGTCTTCCGAATCTGTATCCAGAGCGAACTGCACATTACACTCGCCGACGATACCGACGTGGCGCACGATACGAATTGCGATTTCGCGCAATTTATTAACTTCTGCACTTGTCAGCGTTTGTGTCGGAGCAACTACGATACTTTCGCCCGTGTGGATACCCAGCGGGTCGAAGTTCTCCATATTGCAGACTGTGATACAGTTATTATAACGGTCGCGTACGACTTCATATTCAATTTCTTTCCAACCTTTGAGCGATTTTTCAACCAGAATCTGCGGAGAGTAAGAGAATGCCTTCTTAGCCAGCTGGTCCATCTCTTCGTCATTATCACAGAATCCAGAACCCAGACCACCAAGCGTAAATGCCGGACGGATAATAACCGGGTAGCCCAATTCGTGAGCCATTGCCTTAGCATCTTCGACGTTTGTTACGGCGTGGCTCTTGATAGTCTTCACCCCGATTTCGTCCAATTTCTTAACGAACAAATCACGGTCTTCAGTGTCGATAATCGACTGCACCGGAGTACCCAATACCTGAATGTTGTATTTTTCGAGCACTCCCGCACGGAACAGTGCTACACCACAATTGAGCGCAGTCTGTCCACCGAATGCCAACAAAATACCATCGGGACGTTCACGTTCGATAACCTGTTCAACAAAATCAGGAGTAACAGGCAACAAATACACTCTGTCGGCGATATTTTCCGAAGTTTGAATTGTTGCGATATTGGGATTTATCAGCACTGTATAAATACCCTCTTCCTTGAATGCCTTAAGAGCCTGCGAACCAGAATAGTCAAATTCACCAGCTTCGCCAATCTTCAATGCTCCCGAACCCAGCAGAAGCACCTTGTTTATCTTCTTTATTTCTTGCATTTTCTGATTTGTTCAATGAAATTATCGAAAAGGTATGATATATCTTCCGGACCGCGAGATGCTTCGGGCGAGAACTGCACAGAACTGAACGGTTTTACGTTGTGAGCAATACCTTCGTTAGTTCCGTCGTTCAGGTTCGTAAACGTAGCCGACCAACCTTCGGGCAACGATTCTGAATCTACTGCGTAACCGTGGTTTTGAGATGTCATTACTGCACGCGGCTGACCCTCAATTGCCACAGGCTGACTCGCACCTCTGTGTCCGTATTTGAGTTTTATTGTTTTAGCTCCGGCTGCCAGCGCCAAGAGTTGGTGACCCAATCCGACTCCAAAGATTGGTTTGTTGTTATCCATAGCCTTACGGATATTTTCCACTACGGCCTTATATACTTCGGGGTTACCCGGGCCATTCGACAACATCAAACCATCGTACTCCATAGCCGAGAAGTCTGAGTTGTAAGGCACTCTCACCACCTGAACGCCACGTTTCAGCAGGCTGTTTATAGTTGAAGCCTTACAACCGCAATCAACCAACACTACTTTGCAATCGCCTTCACCGTATGTAATCGGTTCAGTGCAACTCACTTCGCCAACGAGATTTTCGCCATTGGGGTTGTAGAACTCAACCTCTTTGCAACCTTCAGTCAATATCTTGCCGAGCATAACACCATTTTCGCGGATCTCTTTGGTCAATTCGCGAGTATCGATACCGAAGATTGCTGGGATATGATTATCTTTCAGCCATTGGTCGAGACTTTTTGCTGCATTCCAGTGACTATACTCGAATGAATAATCCGTAACAATCAAACCACGAATATGAATATTTTCGGATTCAAATGCTTTTATAACGCCATCGACACGTTCAATGTCGGGCACACCATAATTACCGATAAGCGGATAGGTCATAACAAGAATCTGTCCTCTATAAGAAGGATCAGTCAAAGATTCGGTATAACCTGTCATTGCTGTTGAAAAAACGACTTCGCCGGAAACAGAGCACTCATCGCCAAAAGCGAAGCCTTCAAACTTTTTGCCATTCTCAAGAACCAGAGTGGCGGACTTAAATTTTGACATTCTGCAGTACAGTTAAATATTATTTATCATTTAGCTGAAACTGCCTCTTGTATGTCATATAGACACCGTTCAGAGGTCGAGGAACCCAGCCGAGTTTCCTCAGTTTCTGAACGACAAAATTAGAAAATTTATTTCGATTTCACAAACAATAGTCACATTTTTACAAAAAAAATTTACCTTTGCGCTATGATTACAAAGGCTGAAATAAACTTAATTCGCTCGCTCGGCGACAAGCGCAATCGCGCAAAATACGGTGTATTCGTTGTTGAAGGCATCAAGTCTATCTCGGAAATGAGTCAGGCAGGACTTGAAATGGAGGCACTCTACACAACGACCGACAGTGCAGGAAAGATGATCAAACCAAGTGAAATGGAGCGCATTTCTGCGCTGAAATCCCCCACAGAACATTTGGCGCTATTCCGCATTCCCAAACAGCAGCTCAACTCAGAACAGGTCAGAAGCGATATCACTTTGGTACTTGACGATGTGCAGGATCCTGGCAATCTGGGCACCATTATCCGCCTTGCCGATTGGTTTGGAATCAAGCAAATTGTCTGCTCGCCGGCTACGGCAGACGCATTCAACCCCAAAACTATCCAATCAACTATGGGAGCAATCGCGCGAGTGAATGTTTATTACACCCAGCTCGACACATTTTTCGAACAATTTAACGATATTCCCTGCTGCGGCACCTTCCTCGACGGCGAGAATATTTACTCAGCAGAACTCCCCCTGCCCGCAATAATCGTTATGGGCAACGAGGGCAATGGCATTTCGGACAAGGTGTCAGAATTTGTCAATAAACGCATTACAATCCCACCCTATCCTCTGCAGTCCAATACTGTCGAGTCGCTCAACGTAGCAATGGCTACGGCTATCGTTTGCGCCGAATTCCGACGCAGATTAAAAAAATAGGCATTCAATTTGGCATTTAACGAAAAATAAACGATATTTGTACCTTAATAATATTGTGTATACCCGAAATTATCGGGTTTGATTTGTTATGGATACAATTAGAGTTAGTTGCGAAAATTGCGAAAAAAAAGATAGTTGCAAAGTAGATATCGGACGCGGATGCAGATTCTGCGTACCAAGTAATATCGATACAACAGAGGGTACAACCGTAAAAGTTTGTGAAGGTGCACAAAAGTTGCACATAACCGATTGGCTGAAGGACTACCCAAACGTTGAAACATCAGAAATAGTTGAAGTTCGATTCAAGAACACCAGAAAGGGCTACTATGCCAATGTAAACAATCTGCCCCTTTGCGAGGGTGACATCGTAGCCGTAGAGGCTTCACCCGGACACGATATCGGTATCGTATCACTCACAGGCGACATCGTTGGTCGTCAGATGAGAAGAATCGGATTTGTGCCGATGAATGGCGAATTCAAAAAAGTCTATCGAAAAGCGAAACCTTACGACATCGAAAAGTGGCAGGAGGCTATTGCTCTTGAACACTCGACAATGATTAAATCGCGTCAGATTGCAGCAAGTCTGGGACTCGAAATGAAAATTGGAGATGTTGAATATCAAGGCGATAAGGTCAAAGCCATATTCTATTATATAGCAGATGAGAGAGTCGATTTCCGTGAACTAATCAAGATTCTTGCCGAGCAGTTCAGAATCAGGGTCGAAATGAAACAGATTGGCGCTCGTCAGGAGGCAGGCCGAATCGGCGGCATCGGCTCGTGCGGACGCGAATTGTGCTGCGCATCGTGGATGTCAAGTTTCAGCGCAGTAACTACAAACGCAGTAAGATACCAGGAAATATCGCTCAATCCTCAAAAACTTGCAGGTCAATGTGGCAAGCTCAAATGCTGTCTTACTTACGAAATTGACTCGTATATGGACGCTCGCCGGTCGTTCCCGAAAATTAATGCTCCCATCGAGATTATGGACGGCAACTATTATCTGATTAAGACAGACATCTTCAAACAGTTGATGTACTTCTCGACCGACCCCAATGGCGCCTCTTCAACAGCAGTTCCCGTAGACCGAGTGAGAGAATTACTCGCACTCAACAAACGTGGCATAAAGCCAGATGTGCTGGTTGATTTGAACTCAACGGGCAGCAAGGCTAACGAAGAGCCTCACTTTGCAAATGCAGTGGGCGAAGACAGCATCACTCGATTTGACAATGTCAGCAAACGCAAAAATAACAAACGTAAAAATCCGCGTCAAGACAAAAAGCGCAGAGATGGCCGAGATGTAAGAGAGACTCGCGATGAGAAAGAGATTCGTGAAGTCCGCGAAGTAAAAGAGCCTAAAGAGGTTAAGGAGGCAACAAGACCAACTGATAACCAAATGACGGCCAAGCCCGAAAAACAGAATCGTCAAAGTGAAACAATAACCAGCAAACCTGAACAAACTCAGGTTGCAGAGAAAATTTCAGCATCGCCCGAAAAGCAGGCACAGAACGAGCAGGCGGGCAATGCTCCCAGAAATAACAGAAGAAATAACGGCAACAACCGAAATTTCAGAAATCGTCGTCCGGGCAACAGACCATTCAAACCTAAAGAGGACAAAAACGAATCACAACAATAGCAGAAGGCTCATTTGGTGGCAAAGTTGAATCTCATATCTACACTTAAGGTTGTGGCGACCTCTATAGCGATGGTCGTTATTTGGTGTGGGTGCAGTGTCGAACATTCGGTCGTAGTGTCTGACATAACAGAACTGCATTGGCATCGAGACAGTGCACGCTATCTGGTAATCGAAAATGAAGATTCGATAAATCAGCATTCGATTAACATTGTAGTCAGATATAATCCACGTTCTGTAGCAGAAAATCGTATGCAGCTTGCCATTGAGATTCAGTCTCCTCAGGGGGAATTGTACAGAGATACGGTAAAGTGCGCATTGGGCAGCAAACAGACTAATGAACTGCACTCTGGACAAGTAAGATATCAGGAAAAAATCTACAAATTCATCGACAACGCCGTACTGAAGGACAAGGGTAAATATATTATAAAAATAAACCACTTTGAACAAGAGTGCATCGAAGGCATCACAGCCGTAGGAATATCAATAAACTAACACAAGGAAATGGCTAAAGGAAAGAATAAACTTGCACGTTTCGCCGAAAACGAAACATTTGAATGTCTGGTACAACCCCAATTCGAGGAAATCTTCCACAAAGACCACCAACTCAAGGGTAATTGGGGTAGCAAATTTTTCGGCAACAATAATCCTATTGTATTGGAACTCGGCTGTGGCAGAGGCGAATACACCGTAGCGCTGGCTAATATGTATCCCGATAAAAACTTCATTGGTGTAGATATCAAGGGTGCAAGAATGTGGCGTGGAGCAAAAACGGCTACGGAGAACAAAATGAGCAATGTCGCATTCCTCAGAACTCGAATCGAGTTTATTGAGTCATTCTTCGGCAAAGATGAAATTTCGGAAATATGGATTACGTTCCCCGATCCGCAGCTGAAAAAAGCACGAGTAAAAAAACGTCTGACTGGCACACTGTTTTTGGCTAAGTATGCTGATTTTCTGAAACCTGACGGCTGGATTAACTTAAAGACCGACTGCCGCCACCTGCACGACTACACAAAGGCAGTTGTGGACCACAACGGACTCGAGTGCGAGATAGCAAACACTGATATCTACGGCACGGGATTTGCTGACCCGCTGTTATCGATTAAAACTCGCTATGAGGGCATCTTCCTCGACCGAGGCGTAAAAATCACCTACTTAAGATTCGCGCTCGGCGACAAAAAGCAATTCGAAGAACCTCTGTTCGAACCCGATAATCTGTTGTAAAATGAAATAAAAAATCCTGCGAATAACGCAGGATTTTTTCATTATAATATTGCAAAAACTATTCGTGAATTGTTGCGAGCCCGCCCTCGGCAGTCTCCTTATACAAACTCGGAAGGTCGTGTCCCGTCTGTTTCATAACCTTAACGGTACGATCAAAGGTAACACGGTGTTTGCCGTCCGAGAATAACGAATACATTCCAGCGTCTACGGCACGTGCAGCAGCAAAGACATTGCGCTCGATACAGGGAATCTGAACCAATCCACAAACAGGGTCACAAGTCAATCCCAAGTGGTGCTCAAGCCCCATCTCGGCTGCGTATTCAATCTGCGCAGGCGTTCCTCCCATCAACTGATTGGCGGCAGCTGCTGCCATGGCACAAGCAACTCCGACTTCGCCCTGACACCCCACTTCGGCTCCCGAAACAGAGGCGTTAGCGCGAACTACGCTACCGAATAACCCCGCCGTAGCCAATGCTCGCAAAATGCGTATATCTACAAAATCGTGCGTATTCTGCAAATGGTACAGCACTGCTGGCAGCACTCCGCACGAACCGCACGTCGGCGCCGTAACAATTTCACCACCAGAAGCATTCTCTTCGCTTACTGCCAGCGCATAGGCATATAACATTCCTCGCGAACGCATCCAATCGCCATAGGTCTTAGCGCGAATCATATAATCGCCAGCCTTACGTCTCAGTCCGAGTCCACCAGGCAGTACACCTTCATTATTCAATCCTCGCTCAATGGCAGATTTCATTACCGTCCAAGTATGGTTAAGGTGCTCCCAAATCTCCTTTCCCTCGAACTCCTCGACACATTCCCAATAAGACTTTCCACTATCCTCGCACCACTTCTGAATCTGCGCAATGGTATTCATCGGATAGACATTCTTCTTCGGAGCCTCCTTTATGGTCTCATTGGCCAATGCACCGCCACCAATACTATATATAGTCCACTCGTCTATGACACCACCTTCCGAATCCAACGCCTCGAACTTCATTCCATTCGGGTGGAACGGCAGAAATATCTTTTCCCAAACAATCTCCGTAGGCGCAACCGAACCCAATACGCTGAGTATGGCTACGTCGGTCATATGGCCTCGTCCCGTGAGCGAGAGGCTACCGTACAAAGTTACACGAAACCCCTTTGCATCGGGATTCTTCTCCAGAAACTGCATAGCAGCCTTCTTCGGAGCCATCGTATGACTACTCGAAGGGCCATCACCTATTCTATATATCTCTCTGATTGACTCCATTATACACTATTTATCTTTGCGACCGAATAGCGAAAAATGGACATATCGCTTCGGATTAGCTTTCAAATCTTCCAACAGCAACGACAAATTTGAAGTCGCTTTAACCAATGAATCATAAAGTTCTTTATCCTCCATCAGAGCACCGACTGTTCCCTTACCCTCGTTGATATCGGACATTGCCTTATTTAGTTGCGCCATAGCACGTGTAGCCTCATTGACCATCGTAGGCAATTGTGCTGCCACAAGCGAATCGGACAGACTTGCCACATTTCTCAGCACCGAATCAACTCTATGTGAATTATCACCCAATGCCTTACTGAAACGATTCATATTATTGACCATTTCATCGAGGCCCGATTCATTAAGTTTGGCTGTAATCTGCTCAACATTAGCCAACATCTTGCTGATATTTTCAAGATTCTGTTCGCATAACAATGAATCGACTGCGCCCAAAGTCTCAATCAGTTCATTAACCACCAGCGACGCCTTTTTCTTGAGTGCATCTAACTCAGAACCTGCAATCTCAAACAGGTCGGGGTCCACTTCGGAAAAGAGCGTATCACCCGGCTCGAGATATTCGTCCGAATCACCCAAATCTATTGCCAGCGCCTTACCGCTCAGCAAGTCGCCACTAAAAATTCTCGCTTTCGAATTGCGAGGAATTTTATACTTACTCTTAACGGTCAATTCCAACACAATCGGCGCACTCTCCGAATTCTGATTCAAAGTCATTCCAGATACCGTACCCACACGGAATCCCTTAATCATAATGGCAGCCGACTTGGCTATACCATTAGCCTGCTTGTATGTTGTGTAGTATGTCTTGGAACTGGAAAAAACATCTTGTCCTTTCAAGTAGTTGAATCCAAAATAGAACAACAACAGCATTAATACGCCAAATATTCCAATCTTTGTTTCTCGATTCAATTTCATCGTTTTATATTTTTTAGTTTATTTCCTACCTGCCAATGAGCGTGCTTCGCTCGCTTTTATTATTTCACCGTTTTTCAGTCCTACGACGAATGCACCCTTATATGTGCGCGACAAAACCTTTCGTTGCGACATCGCCTCGTTGTAGTTCTCTGTTATACCTATTATGTATCTATACCCTGTAGCCGATTTCTTTTCAACAATTCTGTTCTTATCTTTGCGAATTCGTCCTTTACTCAAGTCCATTTTCCCTGTTGAACTTGCAATTTGGACTGCATATTGAATCAGGTCTGGCTTAACTTCTACGGGTTTCTCCTTCTTCGGAGCACTCGTTACTGCCAACGGAGTCGAGCCGTCAATGGAGGTTTTGTACTTACAGAACGCTCTGAACAAAGATTGTGCATAGTGTTCTTTACCCTCTTTCGACGCAAGAATACGCGCATCTGTAGCATTCGAAATGAATCCATACTCAGCCAAAATGCTCGGCATTGCAGTCTTCCACAATACAAGGAACACAGCCTGCTTAACGCCTCGGTTCGGCATTCGCTTCTCCTTTTTGAACTCCTCATTCACCAGACTCGCCAATTCGATACTCTGCACCTGATAGCCATACTGCATCAGCGAAAACATAATGTACGACTCGGCAGAATTTGGGTCAAAGCCTTCGTATTTTGTTGTGTAATCCTCTTCGTATGAGATTACGCTATTTTCCTTCTTCATCACCTCGAGGTTCTGATTGCTACCCTTTGCCCCCATCACAAAAACCTCGGTACCCGACGGCGTAGCCGACTTGTTTGAGTTGATATGAATTGAAATAAAGAGGTCTGCTTTCGCACGATTAGCGATATTTCCGCGCTCGTGCAATTCGACAAAACGGTCGTCCGAACGGGTATAAACAACCTTAACATCTGGATAAGCTTGTTTTATCAACTCGCCAAGACGCAATCCGACCCACAAATTAATATCTTTTTCCTTCAGATTTCGTGTTACAGCACCCGGGTCCTTACCTCCGTGTCCGGGGTCAATGACCACTGTAGTCAATTTGTTAAATCGAGTTTCATTATTCTGAGCATCAACACTATAACTCAACAAACTCAACAATCCCAACAGCAAAAAAAATTTCATTTTGCAGAGTTTCATTATCAGCTATGATATTAATTCTGTTTTTTTCATTAACTTTGCAAAGTTAAAAAAAATTTTTGGGTATTGTTTGTGAAAATTAAATATTCGTTGGCAATTCTGTTTTCGGTGGTTCTGTGTTGTGAATTTATACCTACACTCAGCAAGGCCGAAACGACAGATTTCAGGTATGCGACTCAACTTATCGACTCGATAAAGAAAATTAGTGAAGGAATTGATTCATTGAGAGTTGCAAGTACATTGACTCCAGATTCACTGGCTGCAGACTCGCTGGCTGTAGACACTGTAGCCAAAAAGAAAAAAAGTTTCCTTGATGATATTATCACGGGTAAAAATAAGGACTCTCTGATTTATAACCTCAAAACTAACAAGGTTAGAATATTCAAAGACGGCGAAATCAACTACCAAAATATTCAGCTCAAATCGGCAGACCATATCAACATAGATATGGCTACGCGTGATGTCGAAGCGTATGGTATGCCTAACGATTCGGGTAAAACTACGCGTCCGATATTTGTAGATAAAGGATCAGAGTATGTTATGGATACGCTAAGATATAACCTCAAGTCCGAAAAGGCCAAAATCAAGAGTGTATTCACAAAAGAGGGCGAAGGTTTTCTTCACGGTAAAGTAATCAAGAAGATGCCTAATAATGACATCAACATCGCTGGCGGTAAATATACTACCTGTGATGCCGAGCACCCCCACTTCTACATCGCAATGACAAAAGCAAAATTGATTCCGGGCAAAAAAATCGTGACAGGTCCTGCATACTTCGTAATGGAAGATGTACCGATTTATTTCCTCGGATTACCATTCGCATTCTTCCCGATGCAGGGTGAACGTAATTCGGGTTTCATCATTCCGACATACGGCGAAGAGACTCAAAAGGGATTCTTCCTGCGTGATGGCGGTTACTACTTCGCATTCAACGACTACATAGATATGACCGTCCTGGGAGGTATTTACACTAAAGGCTCTTGGGAGGCATCTATGAGAAGCAGATATATCAAAAGATATAAATATAGTGGTAACTTTGCGTTCAACTACTCGAAAAACATCGTAGGCGAAAAAGGCTCTGCAGATTACATCAATTCGGGCAGTTACCGCTTGTCGTGGACGCACACTCAAGACCCGAAGTTCAAACCAAATTCGAACTTCTCGGCGAGCGTCAATTTCTCATCAAGCGGCTACACAAAATATGGCAGCCAGACTATGGACGAATATCTGAATACCCAGACCAACTCGAGTATCTCATACTCTAAATCTTGGCCAGGAAAACCCTATTCATTTTCGACCAACATCCAGCACTCACAAAACTCTCGCGACTCGACCATCTCGTTGAGCCTGCCAAACGTTGTGTTCAACGTATCGAAAATATTCCCATTCAAGCGCAAAGAGGCTGTGGGTAAACAACGTTGGTATGAAAAAATTTCATTGAGTTATACGGGTACTCTCGCAAACAACGTGACTGTTAAAGAGGATAAATTGTTCACAGAAGAGATGTTCAAAAAGATGAGAAATGGTGTTAATCACCAAATTCCTATCTCAACATCTATGAATATTTTGAAGTTTATTACGATTAGCCCTACAGCCAACTATCAAGAACGCTGGTACTTCAAGAAAATCGACAAGGAGTGGAATCCCGCAACAAAAGCCGTAGAGGTTACGGATACAACATACGGATTCTATCGAGTGTATAACTACAACTTCTCGATGGGTATGTCTACGCGCATCTATGGTATGTTCGAGTTCAAAAACCCGAAATCGGCAGTAGTCGCTGTAAGACACGTTATGACTCCGAGTGTTTCGTTCTCATACACACCTGACTTCGGTAAGGCAAGTTATGGTTACTACAAACCCATACAGGTAGACTCTACGGGTCGCATCGACTACTACTCACCGTACGAAGGTGCAATGTACGGAATACCGGGACGTTCAAAAGCTGCAATGTTGTCGTTCTCATTGGGTAATAATGTAGAGATGAAGGTGCGCTCGAAAAACGATACTACGGGCGTAAAGAAGATTAAATTGCTGGACAATTTGTCTATCAGTTCTTCTTATAACTTCTTGGCAGACTCAATGAATCTATCACCATTCTCTGTAAGCGGACGTACTACACTATTTGAAAACTTCGGTATCAACTTTAATGCTACGTTCGACCCATATCAAGTCAATGAGAATGGTACTAGAATAAATAAATTCTTGATTAAAGAGGGAAAACTCGCTCGTATGTCGAGTGCAAGTTTCTCGTTCGGATACTCATTCAATTCGAAAGGCAATACGCGAGGTGCGATGAATGATATTAATTCGGCGAATCCTACACCACCCGAATACACCGACTTCTTCAATCAAAACAATGTTGATGCGAATACCCAACGACAACTGACCTCGACCTACTATGAGTTCAGCATTCCGTGGAATTTCGGGTTCAACTATAGTTTCTCTTACTCGAATAACGGCAAGAGCAAAAATGTAACCCAGACACTCGGATTCAACGGTAGCCTTACACTCTCCGAAAAATGGGGATTCACGTTCAACGCTGGTTATGACTTTGAGATGAAAAAGTTGACTCCGGGTACATTTGCACTGACCCGCGATTTACACTGCTGGCAGATGAGTTTCCAATGGGTACCAATCGGTTTCCGCCAAAGTTGGAGCTTCAACATCGGAGTTAAATCGGCACTGCTGCAAGACCTCAAATATGACAAACGTAATAGTTACTACGACAACTTCTATTATTAAAATACACTATAATAACACAGCCCGACAGAATCTTGTCGGGCTGTGTTATTTTCACGATATACGAGCGTAACCACAGACTGCATTATTACACTTTTTTCCGATGTAGCATTGAATGTCAAAAAAATTTGTAAATTTGCGTTGTAAAATATCAATCTTGAAATGAGACAGATTCAATGTGTAATAATCGACAATAATTCGGAGTCAAATACCGAAGCTAAATTAATCTGCGAGCGAATACCTTTTATTAAACTATTAAAATCGTTCGACAACCTATTCGATGCTATAGAATACCTCAGAAATACACAGGTAGACCTGATTATCTGCAGCATAGAATTGAACGAAATGAATGGTGCAGATTTTATAGCAAACCTGAAACCTTGTCCCGAAATCATTTTCATTTCAGACAACGAACAGGCTGCTTGCAGAGCATTTGAACTCGGAGCCGTCGATTACCTGCTCAGACCGATAAATTTCCCACGAATGCTTAGCGCTACTAACAAAGTATGGCGATTATACTCAGGACCGAATGCTGAGCAGGAGATGGATTTCGCAGCAGAAAGCCAACTCACAAAACATCTGTTCATTAAAACCGAAAACAAAATTGTAAGAGTATCCTACGAAAACATTCTGCTAATTGAAGGTTATGGTGACTATATAAAGGTACACACTAATAATCAAGGTATTATACTCTCAACTCTCGGCATAAAACTTCTTGAATCGAAACTGCCTCAAACAAATTTTATCCGAGTACACCGCTCATACATTGTGGCTATAGACAAGATTGACGAAATTGAAAATAAACGTATCCGAATCGGTCAGGTCAGAGTGCCGATAAGCGAAACATATACCAAGAAATTGAACAAAAGACTCGGATTATAATCAATAACAACTGTAATATTATGGACTACATTGAATTAAATATCACTGTAAATGAGGCCGATATGGTCGATATTCTAATGGCAGAATTATCCGAATTGCCATTTGATAGTTTTGTTTCAGAAAAACTCGCACTCAAGGCATATATACCACAAAACCAACTCGTAGACTGCAAAAGCGAATGTGATGAGATTTTGGCCGGTTATGGCATCACCACTGCTCGCTATGTACAAATTGAGAGTCAAAATTGGAATGCACTATGGGAGAGTAATTTCGAACCCGTTGAAGTCGATGACCGAGCACTTATCAGAGCTCCGTTCCACACACCGAATCCAAATGTGGAATTCGAGATTGTGATTATGCCTAAAATGTCGTTCGGAACGGGACACCACGCTACGACAAAGATGATGGTTGAGATGATTCTCGACTCGAAATTTGATGGACAAAATGGACTGGATATGGGCAGCGGTACTGGCGTGTTGGCTATTGCAGCCTGCAAACGTGGCGCTACGACAATGGACGCTGTGGATATTGACGACTTCGCCTATGAAAATTGCATTGAAAATATCGCAACAAACGGAGTCGCAGATCAGATCAAGGTCTATATGGGCGACGTGAGATGTATCGAGGGAAAGAGCTACGACTTCATTTTGGCTAACATCAACCGAAACATCTTGCTGAGCGATTTGGATTCGTATCTGCGTACACTGAACAACGGCGGCGAACTCTTTATGAGCGGATTCCTCGACTCGGACGTAGAGGTTATGTGCAGCGCTGCAAAAGAACGCGGCCTTAAACTCAATAAAGAACGACACACAAATGGTTGGGCTGCGCTCTCATTTATCAAAGCATAGTCAGTTCGTACGAAAAAAATCTTGACATTTAATTTGCATATTATTGCAAGTTGATGAAAAATCTTATATATTTGTAGCGCTGTTAAGCACAAACCTTTCTGATATACCCTCATCGGAAAAATCAAATCAAATATTATTAAATGCAAGATTTAGAATCACTTAGCAATAAGACCATTGTCGAATTGCGAGAAATCGGGCGAGTCTTAGGCATTAAGGGCGCTCTGAAAAAACAGGAACTGATAGATAGAATTATCAGTGTTGCGACTCAAGGCGAAGCAGAAAATGCAGAACAAGTTGTGGAGGAACAAGTGCCGACACAACCCAAGCGTCGTCGCGGTCGCCCACCCCGTAGCGAACGAAAACCAGAACTCTCAGAACAACCAAGTAATAATAGTGAAGTTCAACCGACACAGCCACAAGCAGCGGCTGCGCCTATGATACGTATCGGCGAACACGACGGCATCAAAGAGATAGTCAGTCCCGAGCGTAAAATGAGGGGTAGAAAATCTAAAGGATTCAAGAAGATTACTGCACCACAAAATACTGCAGAACAACATATTGCAGAGGCTGAAAATGATGCGACAACCGAAATCGCAAAACCGGTTGCAGACACTATCTCTGAACCTCTGTCAGAAAATCCGGAATCAGAAATCAAGCAGGAAGAGGTTGAAACAAAACAACCGAATGCGCAACAAAATCAGAAAAAGACTGTTCGCGAAGACTTTATCGGCACAATCGAAAGCGAAGGTGTGCTGGAAGTTATGAATGACGGTTTCGGATTTTTGCGCTCGGCTGAGTATGACTACCTCACCTCGCCTGACGATATATATGTATCTCCGTCGCAAATCAAACTATTCGGACTCAAAAGCGGTGATACCGTGTCGGGAACAATTCGTCCACCCAAAGAGGGTGAAAAATTCTTCCCGCTGATTAAGGTACAGAAAATCAACAATCTTTCACCCGAAGATGTGCGCGACAGAGTGCAGTTCGAGTACCTCACCCCACTCTTTCCTCAAGAAAAATTCTGCCTTACGGGCAACGGTCACAATAGCGTTACTACGCGCGTGATTGATATGTTCGCCCCCATCGGCAAAGGTCAGCGTGCGATGATTGTAGCTCAGCCGAAAACTGGTAAGACAATGTTGTTGAAGGAGATTGCAAATGCCATAGCCGATAACCACCCCGAAGTCTATATGATTATCCTGCTCATTGATGAACGCCCAGAAGAGGTAACCGATATGGCGCGCAGCGTCAAAGGCGAGGTAATCGCATCTACATTCGATGAACAGGCATCACGCCACGTCAGGGTAGCAGAAATCGTTCTCGAAAAGGCTAAACGTATGGTCGAATGCGGACACGATGTGGTGATTCTGTTGGACTCAATCACACGTCTGGCTCGCGCGTACAATACAACTCAGGTATCATCAGGTAAGGTTTTATCTGGGGGTCTTGACGCGAATGCATTACACAAACCCAAACGTTTCTTTGGCGCAGCCCGAAATACAGAAGAAAAGGGCTCGCTGACAATTATTGCTACGGCACTCATCGAAACAGGTTCGAAAATGGACGAAGTTATCTTTGAAGAGTTCAAGGGTACGGGTAATATGGAGTTGCAACTCGACAGGAAACTCTCGAACAAACGCATCTATCCTGCAGTCGATATCTGCTCATCAAGTACCCGTCGCGAAGACTTGTTGTTGGATAAAGAGTCGCTTCAGAAGATTTGGATTCTGCGCCGCTATCTGAGCGATATGACTTCAATTGAGGCTATGGAAGAAATCAAAAAACATATGGAAAATACCACTTCGAATGCCGAGTTGCTGGCTACGATGAATCAGTAGCAGACAAGGCTCGATACCATTGCAAAAAAAGATTGACTAAATTTAGTCAGTCTTTTTTTTATTGTGTAGCAGTTTATCATATTTTATGACTATCTTTGCAGAATGTAATGGTCGGAGTTGCTGTACAAATGTGGCGTAACTCGACCAACTAAATTGAAAAAAGAATGTTGATTAGGATTTACGATAAAAACCCAAATGAGAGTTGCGTGCGTTCGGTAGTTGAAACACTGAACAACGACGGCGTGGTCGTATATCCTACCGATTCGGTCTATGCATTCGGCTGCTCGATTAACAGCCCCAAAGCTATCGAATCGTTAAAAAAACTCAGCGGAAAACAAACCGAATTGACAATTGCCTGCCCCAATATCAGCAGCATTGCCGATTATGCAAAAGTTGACAATCAAACTTTTAAGCTACTGAAAAGAAATCTACCGGGGCCATTTACATTCATACTCAAGGCTTCGAGTCGCGTGCCGAGTAAATTCCTCGAAAAGAGAAAAACCATAGGGGTAAGATTGCAGAACAATTCAATCGCACAGGCAATACTCGAAGAGTTGGGCGCACCTATGGTTACTGCGTCGATTCACGCCGAGGAGTCTGAATGCGAATATATGACCGACCCGGAACTGATTCACGAAAGATATGGCAAGTGTGTTGAAATGGTGATAAATGGCGGAATCGGAGAGATTGTTCCCTCGACGGTTGTGGACTGTACAGATGTGGAGCCAGAAATTATCAGACAAGGACAAGGCGAATTGACTTATTAGAGATTAAATTTAATACAATGAAAAACAGTTTGTGGCATCAATCGGCCAGCTTAGGATTAGTTATCGGAGCGCTCTCAATAGCACTCGTATTTTTGAATTACCTGCTGTGCGATGTGATGCAGTTGGAAGAAAAAACATTGGCAATAATTCTGACACTGATAAGCACGTTCAAGTTTATCGTGTTGTTTGTATTGCTGTGGGAGGGCTCTTTGCGCTATGCTCGCCGAATCCCCAAAGGTGAATTTTCGTTCGGACAAGGACTCGGATTTGTAGTTATGGCTATGGTTTTCTCGGGCTTTCTGGCCGGATTCGGATACTATATCCAATATGTAAAACTTGCTCCGGATTACATTCCAGAAATGGTGGACAAATTCCCGTTCGAGGACGAAAGCGTAGCAGAGGCTACAAAGACATTGTTGTCGAGCGTTGGTTATTGGATTATGGTCGCAGTATTCCAAATGGCATTCTTAGGCTCGTTAGTAGGTGTAATTATTTCATTGATAATCCGTCGCAAACACGACAAAATAGGTTGTGAAAAAGAAGAATTATCTCAAGAAAATAACTCAGATGAAACAATTCAATAAAGATATTTCGATTGTAGTTCCAACCTACAACGAAGATGAATCAATCGGCGAATTGGCTGATGAAATCGCATCGGTGCTCAAACCACAAAATTTGAGTTACGAAATCATCTTCATAGATGATGGCTCGACGGACAACTCTTGGAGCGAAGTGCTGCGTTTGTCAGAGAAGTATCCCGATGTTGTGCGTGGCATAAAATTCCAACGCAACTACGGAAAATCAGCAGCTCTGTACGAGGGTTTCAAGGCAGCCGAAGGTGAAGTGGTAATCACAATGGACGCCGACCTGCAGGACTCACCAAGCGAAATCCCCGAATTGAGAAAAATGATTCTCGAAGATGGTTACGATATGGTCTCGGGCTGGAAACGCAAACGCTATGACCCGCTGAACAAACGACTGCCCAGCAAGTTTTTTAATGCAACGGCACGCGCAGTGACGGGTATCAAACTGCACGACTTTAACTGCGGACTCAAGGCTTACAAACACAAAGTTGTAAAGAGCATTGAGGTCTATGGCGAAATGCACCGCTGGATTCCATTCCTCGCTAAACGCGCAGGTTTCCGCAAAATAGGCGAAAAAGTTGTACAACACCGTGCTCGCAAATACGGATTCTCGAAGTTCGGTTGGGAACGTATGATTAAAGGTTACCTCGACCTGCTGACCGTTACATTCACCGAGCGTTTCAGCAAAAGTCCTATGTACTTCTTCGGCAGCCTGGGTACGCTGATGTTCATCTTGGGTGGCGGTATCGCAGTGTGGCTCATCGCCGAAAAACTGATTCGCCAAATGAACGGACTGCTCATCAGACAGGTTACCGACCAACCGCTGTTCTACATCGCGCTGGTTATGGTGATTATGGGTACACAAATGTTTCTGGCAGGTTTTTTAGGCGAACTCGTATGCCGCAAATCACCCTCACGAAACGATTACTTGATTGACAACAAACTAAACGTAAAATAATGATTCAAAGAAAACAAACTCTGTGGCTGCTGCTGGCGTCAGCAGTGCTTATCCCCCTCTGGTTTTTGCCCTACGCATCATTTATCGCAGGCGAAGAGGAGTGCGAAATTTTTGTGAAAGGTTTAATGAATGTAACAACAGGTGAAATGGTTGAGGCTACGATGAGATTCGTAATTCTCATTTTCGCTACGTTTGTGCCGATTCTGTCAATCTTCTTCTACAAACACCGCAAGGCGCAGTTGGAATTCTGCCTCAGCAACATCATTCTATGCGTAGTAATCGCAGGTCTGATTATTGTCGATTGGACATCATTCAACAAACCAATCGAAGGTTCGGATATCCACGCCTTCAAGATTCACCTTATCGCAGTCGTACCGTTGCTCTCTATGGCGATGAATTATCTCGCTTACCGAAGAATTATGTACGATGAATTATTGATTAAATCACTCGACAGAATTCGTTAATGAGTGAAAAAGTAATTGATATTGTCGATATCGACCCGCAGTTGCTCTACGGTTCGGGAAACAGGGTGATGAATCACCTGATAAGAAAGTTCCCGAATTGTAAGATTGTAGCTCGTGGTAGAAAAATCAAAATATCGGGCGAAGATGATAATGTCCAAGATCTTTATGGAAAGGTCTTGGACTTAATGGAATATATTCGTCGTTATGGCCACGCCTCGGAAGATACTATCGACCAACTGTTCGATTCACCACTGATGCCAGACCTACCCTCAGACGAACACCTCAAAGATGTGATTGTCTATGGCAATAACGGACTCGTAGTCAGAGCGCGTACTGCAAACCAACGCCATCTGGTGGATTTGTACGACGACCACGATATGATATTTACCATCGGACCTGCAGGTTCGGGTAAGACATATACGGCAATTGCGCTGGCAGTCAGAGCTCTGAAAAACCGCGAAGTAAGACGAATAATCCTCACTCGACCTGCAGTGGAGGCCGGCGAAAAACTCGGATTTCTGCCCGGAGATATGAAAGACAAACTCGACCCATATCTCAGACCACTGTATGATGCACTGAATGATATGATACCCCCGCACAAACTCGCGCAGTTTATGGAAGAGGGCATCGTGCAGATTGCACCGCTGGCTTATATGAGAGGTCGCACACTTGATAATGCATTCGTAATTCTCGACGAGGCGCAGAACACCACTCGCGAACAACTCAAAATGTTCTTGACCCGAATGGGACGCTCGGCGAAATTCATTATCAATGGCGATATTACCCAGATTGACCTCCCCCGTAAAAATGACTCTGGGTTGATGTCCACGGTTAAACTTCTCGAAAAAATCAAAGGCGTCGGAATTGTTATGTTCGACAATTCGGACATCGTGCGCCACCCTCTTGTAGGAAAAATTGTGGCGGCATTCGAAAAAGAAAGTAAATCAAATCAAAGTGAATAACTATGGAAAAAGCAGTTTTAGGAACCGAATTCAAATTTGACAAACAAGTCAATCTCTATAAAGGAAAGGTTCGCGACGTTTATAACATCGATGACAAATATCTGGTAATGGTAGCAAGCGACAGAATCTCGGCATTCGACGTAGTTCTACCGAAGGGTATCCCATACAAAGGTCAGGTGCTCAATCAGATTGCATCTAAATTCTTGGATTTAACATCGGATATCTGTCCCAACTGGAAGATTGCATCTCCGGACCCAATGGTAACAGTAGGACACAAGTGCGAAACATACCCCGTAGAAATGATTGTAAGAGCCTATCTCACAGGTAGTTCTTGGAGAGATTACAAAGCAGGTGCGAGAGAAATATGCGGCGTAGCAATCCCAGATGGAATGCGCGAACACCAACGATTCGAACACCCGATTATCACCCCCACAACTAAGGCCGAAATCGGCGACCACGACCAAAATATCTCTCGCGAAGAAATCATCGCTAAGGGACTTGTGTCAAAAGAGGAGTACGAAAAACTGGAAGAATATGCAATGAAATTATTCTTGCGCGGTTCGGAAATCGCTGCTCAACGTGGACTTATTCTGGTGGATACAAAATATGAATTCGGTAAAATCAACGGCGAAATCTGCCTGATTGACGAAATTCACACACCAGACTCGTCACGTTATTTCTACGCAGATGGCTACCAGGAACGCTTCGACCGCGGCGAACAACAACGTCAATTGTCAAAGGAATTTGTTCGCGAATGGCTGATGGAACACGGATTCCAAGGCCGAGAAGGCGATGTGCTGCCTGAAATGAGCGACGAATTCGTAGCAAGCGTGAGCGACAGATACATCGAACTCTATGAACACATCACAGGAGAAAAATTCGTACGCGACCAATCGGAAAATATCGAGTCGAGAATCGAAGAAAATGTAAAAAATATGTTGGCTCGATTGCTATAATAGCAATAACCTAAGATGCAGATGGCTACGTTTTAATTGACATTTTAACGTAGCCGTTTGCATTTGCTGTGATTTATCGCTACCTTTGTTGGTCTATTTCAATATTTGAATGAGAGTGAATATTAAATCATACAAGCTAAAAGCACATCTGTGGCTGGTTGCAGGTCTGTTGTTGACTATGTTGTGGCAACCTGCTGCTGCGCAGGATATAAACGGATTGAACGGCGAAACTGAAAGCCAAGTTAACAATACCGACGAGCAGCAATCAAAAAAGAGAGGGAATCGAGGTAAGGGGAAATCTGAAGAATCTGACACTACAAAGAAGGAACGCAAACCTTTGACGTCGTACTTTTTTGACGATTCGCTCAAAACTCGCACCATCTTCGCGTGGAATATAAATCAGCATTTCAATCGTATCGATACCATTTCAGTCGATACCGTAATGCAAAACTTCGAGCAGGACTACCCGTTCTTCTACAGCACTGACGTAGGTTCGGCGTGGTTGGGTAACCTCGGGGCTGCGTCTATCCCTCTGAACGCGAGTCTAAGACCTGAATATCAAGATTTTTCGTTCGTGCAGGCTTTTGACACCTACCTATTCCACCCATCAAAGGTAAGATATTTTAATGTCAAAAAACCGTTCACGCACCTTTCGTATTTTGAATCAGGACAAAAGTCAAAGGCAGAAGAGCAACTGCGCGTAACTCACGCACAGAATATCTCGCCATCTTCGGGCTTTAATCTCGACTACAAAAATCGAGGCACAAAGGGTATGTATGCAAATCAGAATGCAAAGGATAAAAACCTCTCATTTGTATTCTCGCACACAGGTAAAAAATATTCGCTGCACGCAGGGTACATATACAATATGGGCGACATTCGCAACAATGGCGGTGTGCTGAGAGATAGCGACGTGGCAGACACAGTGTTCGAAGATCCAGCAAATATCGACGTAAGGCTGTTGGACTCAAAGACAAAATTCAAGGGTAACTCGTTCTTCGCTGTGCAGTCTTATGCGCTGACTTTCACCGAATCGACAGACGAAAAAGCATCTATCTCGGATAAGAGTTCTCTCTTCTTCGGACACGCCATTGAGTATTCACGATACAATATGACCTACACCGACTCGAAGGCGCAGAGTCGCGATTTCTTCCAGAATTGGTATATCAATCCCACGCAGTCGGCCGATACAATGAGTGAGTCGAAACTCGAAAACAGACTCTTTATGCAGATTCAACCCTATGACCGTAACGGCGTGTTGGGGCTGATTGATGCAGGGATTGGCTATTCAGCACACAAATACTATCAATTCTCGCCAGATAAGTACATTACACCGCAGTCCGGTGGCGTAAAAAAGAATGATTTTTATATCTATGGAGCTGCGCAGGGTGCACTCAAAAAGTATATTCAGTGGAATGCAAATGCAAAATACCACTTGGCCGGATTGAAAAGTCAAGATATCAGCTTCAATGGTGAAATGAACTTCTTTGCATTCGTAAAAAACCGTCCTATTATGCTGAATGTCAAAGCAGGAATCGACAAACGCAGCCCAAGTTGGTGGAGCCAAAATTACTACTCTAACCACTTCAAATGGAGCAACTCGTTCGGCAAGGAGACCGAAACACGAATCGAGGCAAATCTGCGAGTGCCACACATCAACGCCGAAATAGGAATCAGCCACATAATGACTTCGGACAAAATTTATTACGATTCATTGGCACTGCCTGCGCAGTATGACGGTTCGGTGAATGTTACGGGATTGTTCGTCAGAAAGGATTTCACGCTGGGCAAACTACACCTCAATCACAAAGTGCTGTTCCAATGGAGCAGTCAGCAAGAGGTGGTTCCAGTGCCGCAGGTCAGCCTGATGGCGCAATATTATCTGCAATTCAATGTGGTGAAAGATGTCCTGAAGGTGCAACTCGGTATTGACGGATTCTACAACAGCAGATACTACGGATTTGGCTACAATCCAGCTACAACACAATTCTACAACCAACGCGAAAAAGAATTGGGACAATATCCTTATGGAGACTTTTTCGTTAATGCAAAATGGAAACGTATGCGCATTCTCGTTAAATACCAACACTTTAACGAAGGTATGTTCAAAAACCGCAACTCGTTTACCGTACTGCACTACCCAATGAACAGACCGATGCTTAAACTCGGATTCTCGTGGGAATTTTATGACTAGCAACACTCTGCTCGCAACCAGATAAATGGACGGATTGTTGGAATTTTGAAAAAAAATTCACATCTTTGTTTTTGCAAAAACTACAACTTTAATCGTGATTAATTGAGTTTCAATCGATTACACACTTAAAAGACTAAATATAATGAAACTTTTAGAGGGAAAAACAGCTCTGATTACAGGAGCATCTCGAGGAATCGGAAAGGCTATCGCTCTTCGATTCGCCAGCGAAGGTGCAAACATCGCTTTCACTGACTTGGTTGCAGATGAAAACTTCCAAGCTACAGAACGCGAATTGCAAGCTCTCGGAGTAAAGGCTAAAGGCTATGCTTCGAACGCAAGCAATTTCGAAGATTCTGCTAACACTGTAGACCAAATCGCTAAAGAATTCGGCTCTATCGACATTTTGGTTAACAACGCAGGTATCACTCGCGACAACTTGTTGATGCGTATGACCGAACAACAATGGGATATGGTTATCAACGTAAACCTTAAATCTGCATTCAACCTTACTCACGCAGTTCAAAAACATATGTTGCGCCAACGTAGCGGCTCAATCATCAATATGAGTTCTGTTGTGGGCGTTTCAGGTAATGCGGGTCAATCTAACTACTCTGCATCTAAGGCAGGTATGATTGGCTTCACAAAATCTGTAGCTCAAGAGTTGGGTTCAAGAAATATCCGTTGCAACGCTATCGCTCCGGGATTTATCATCACTGATATGACTGGACAATTGTCTGACGAAGTTCGCAAAGGTTGGGAACAAAAGATTCCGCTGCGCCGTGGCGGTACTCCGGACGAAGTTGCTAAGGCTGCTTTGTTCTTGGCTTCAGACCTCTCTTCTTATGTCAGCGGTCAAGTTATCAACGTCTGCGGTGCTATGAACACCTAGTAGATTTTTGACGTAATTAATATCAAGTCCATCTGATATGTTCAGATGGACTTTTTTTTGTATACACTACCCTATTAACAAAAATAGCCCGCCGAACTTGAAGTTCGGCGGGCTCAAACTTAATTAAATTAAAGATTAGAGGCGTTCCAATTTCACTGTGAAGTGGCGCATCAATTCAGTTTCCCAAACGATTTTCACACCACGAGTGATTTCGTTACGACGATCGTAAACATTCTTCAATGCAGCTGCGATAACGTCCATATGGTTGTTAGTGTATGAACGACGAGCAATACACAAACGGAGAAGGTCAAGACCACCGAAACGGTTTTCGCGAGTTACAGGGTCACGGTCAGCCAAAATGTAACCGATTTCGCAACCACGAACACCTGCTTCCAAGTAGAGCTCGATAGCCAATGTTTGTGCCGGGAACTCTTCCTTCGGAATGTTAGACAACACCTTGTCAGCGTCTACGAACAATGCGTGACCACCTACGGGACGTTGATAAGGAATACCATATTCGTCGAGTTTTGCAGCAAGGTATTGAACTTGTTTGATACGAGTTTCGATAGTTTCGAGTTCAGTATTTTCGTCCAAACCTACAGCCAAAGCAGCCATATCACGACCGTTCATACCACCATAAGTCAAGAAACCTTCGAATGGGATACAGAAACGTTTAGCACCTTCGTACCAATCTTCGTGACGTGTAGCGATGAAACCACCCATATTTACAAGACCGTCTTTCTTAGAAGACATTGTCATACCATCAGCATAAGAGAACATTTCGCGAACGATTTCTTTGATAGTTTTGTCAGCGTAGCCCTCTTCGCGAGTCTTGATAAAGTAAGCGTTTTCAACGAAACGAGCTGAGTCGAATACAACGCGTTTGCCATATTTGTCAGCGATAGCACGTACATCGCGCAAGTTCTTCATTGAAACAGGTTGACCACCAGCTGTATTGTTAGTTACAGTTACGATAACGAAAGGAATCTTGTCTGCATTTTCAGCCAAAGCCTTTTCCAACTTAGCGCAATCAACTTCACCCTTGAACGGAATTTCGAGTTGAGTATCTTTAGCTGCATCGATAGTGCAGTCCAAAGCTACAGCCTTACGGAACTCGATGTGACCTTTAGTTGTGTCGAAGTGTGAGTTACCCGGAATAATATCACCAGCTTTTACGAGGTGTGAAAACAAAACGTTTTCAGCAGCACGACCTTGGTGTGTAGGAATTACATAATCAAAACCTGTAAGACGGCCGATAACTTCTTTCAGTTCGAAGAATGATTTTGAACCAGCGTAAGCTTCGTCACCAGTCATCATAGCAGCCCATTGACGGTCGCTCATTGCGCCTGTACCTGAGTCTGTCAAGCAGTCGATATATACCTGTTCAGATTTCAATCCGAAGAGGTTGTAGTGTGCTTCTTTAAGCCATTGTTCGCGTTCTGCGCGAGTGCTTTTCTTCAATGGCTCTACCATCTTAATTCGATAGGCCTCTGCAAAAGGGATTTCCATAATCTTTTATTATTTTTGAGTTAAACATTTATTTTATTCAACGATGCTACGCTTTGCTGCGCAACAGGTTATTCAACATTGACACTGAAGATTGAGTACTTGTTTCAGAGACGAAGACAAGACTATGGAGCGACTAAAAATTGTCTCTCTGTTTGATATTCTGAAAGATATGCTTTATTATAAGAGTTTTCAAAGTCTTCTCTAAAACATTTACCACTCGCAAAAGTAGCAATTTTTTTCGAGATAATTTATTTTTTCAATCATTTTTTTCAAACAGATTTCAGACAACCTCCAGCTAGCACAAATACAATACAGCAACACCAATTTCACCACACAAACAAAACAGCCCATCAGACCGAATGTCTGACAGGCTGTCTATTTTCTTCGGGCATTAGAATTTCAGCCCTCTGCTTCCTGTTGATTATTTGCTCAACAACTCTTCGATTTTCTTAGCCAAAGCATCGCCTCTCAAGCCACGAGCTACGATTTTACCATCTTTGTCAACCAAGAAAATTGTCGGGATTGAAGACACTGCATAACGCTTAGAAACTGATTGATCGCCATTTGCATTATCATTGATAACTTGATTCCAAGTCAGATTGTCATCAGCCACAGCCTTTCTCCAAGCAGCTTCATCTCTATCGAGAGAAACGCTTACTGCATCAAAGCCCATATCTTTGAACTTAGCATAAGTTGCTACCATATGAGGATTTTCAGCACGGCAAGGTCCACACCAAGAAGCCCAGAAATCAATAACGAATACCTTACCCTTCATAGCTTCCATCAACTTGAATTCTTTACCATTGATGTCAGTCAAAGTGAAGTCGATAGCAGGTTGGCCTGCTGCAGTAGCATTCAGCGCATCGCGAATTGTTTTCAATGCTTCCAGCGGAGCGTTCTTCATAATACCAGTAGCTTCGAACACCTTAACGATTGAGTCGAGCTTTTCGTAGTTGCTCTTAACTTCATAATCGTTCTTGTGAATGAAATACGCAGCAAAAACTGTAGACATATTGTCACTTGCCAACTTTCTCAGAACTTCATACGATTCTTCAGACAATTTATTGCCTTGAGCTCTGAGTTCATTCATTTTAACTTTCAACTCTTGTTGTTGTTTTTCATCTTTAGTTTCTCTCAACATCTTGCTCGCAGCCTCAAACTCTGCACGAAGAGGAGCCTCTTTTGCTGCGTACTGATTGTTGATATTGAGAAGTTCCTGCCACAAATCATTAGACTTTGTACCAGAAATTTGGACACGATAAGCATTTTCCACTCTTATACCTGCAATTTTGATGGTACCCGGCTCGAAGAAAAGCATCATAGCATTTCTTGTTTTCGGGAATGCCAGATAGCGAGTAGTCGCAATGTCAAGAGTTGTAGTGTAGGTAAATTTACCATCTTTCATCATAACCGAATCAACCGGTTGTGTGCGAGGACTATCTGTGATATAAACCATTTGGTCTGCGAGTCCTTCAAGATTTGCATTGATGGTCATCTGATTTTGAGGTGCACCACAAGAGGCCAAAACAGCCGCTGCACCCAATACAAAAGCAATTTTCTTCATAAATTTATTCTTTTTATTAATGTTTTAACTGTCACAAAATTAGTAATTTTATATCAAATTTTACGAAATAATTTTGTAAATTAATAAAAAATTACTACCTTTTGAGTCGAAAGTGGCGCGCGATTTGGTGAAATATCCACATATCACCCTTATAATCAGAGTTATATGTGCGATAAGAGTAAATTAGTATATAACTTCTAAAAAACAGAATTTATTATGAGAAGTAAATTCACCATCGAATACGAAATTGGGTCTACCGTATCATCTCTCTACAACAGACTCAGCACAGAAAACGGCCTGAGCAGCTGGTTCGCAGACCGTGTCGATTTGAACAACGGAATCTACACTTTCCAATGGAGAAAGGTCAATGAGAAAGCTAGGCTTATTTCGTCAAAAGAAAATAGTTATATCCGATTCCAATGGGAGGAAGATGCCGATTCGAACTACTATTTCCAATTCTCAATTGTCGTACACGAACTAACGGGCGATGTATCACTCATCGTCGAGGACTTTGCGTTGGACTGTGACGTGGAAGATTCGGTAAACTTTTGGGATACCAACATCGCAAAACTCAGACACGCATTGGGCTGCTAAAAAATTTACTGATTAGCATTTTCTGCCTCTATTCTATCGAGGTCATTCTGTCGGGCTACGGACTGAATGATTCCGAATGATATGCCCGTAAACAACAGAGATGTACCGCCAAGACTGAGTATCGGCAACGATTGTCCCGTAACAGGCATCATCGAAACAGATACGGCCATATTAACCATCGCCTGAATCAGTATCGTCAGCCCCAACCCGAATGCCGTGAGGCCATTGAAAGCGCTCTTACTATGTCGGGCAATTATCGTACACCTATAAAATATAATCAGAAACGCAAGCAATACGACGACTGCACCAACCAATCCGTACTCCTCAACTATAAATGCATACGCAAAGTCAGCATAAGCCAACGGCAGGTTCGAACGCTGTGTACTATTACCAGGTCCTTTCCCCAGCACTCCGCCCGAGGCTACGGCAACCTTTGCCTGAAATTTCTGATTTTCAAGATTTGTCATAGGTCGACTTTTACCTTCTACCACCATTTCGGTCTGATCTATACCGAAGAACCCCTTTATACGGCTGCTCCAAGTATCGACACGACCGACTCCCATTACAGCCATTACACCAAACAATAGACTACCTGCAAGAATCGTAACTGCCAACAATCTGCCAATCTCCTTTAATCTGATTCGACCTACATAGAGCATTATCACCGAACACACATAAATCATCAATGCCGTAGAGAGGTTCGAGAAGACAATCAGCACACATACAATCGCAACAGGCCCCAGTATCGGCAACGTAGTCTTAATCAATATCTTCAAATTACGCTCCTTATCTTTATCCGTAACCCATCGTTGCGGATTAAGCGACGGTAGCAAAGGTTTTTCTGAGATATATTTCTGACGTTCGCTAATCTGAATTGCCAGCACCATAACCAGCATTACCTTAGCAATATACGACGGTTGGAACGTAGCATTAATCAGAGGAATAAACCCCCATCGCGATGCACTATTAATCACCGCACCAGAAATCGAAATGAATCCTAACAAACATATCGTCATAAAAAAGATGGTAGGACTCCACTTACGCCACCAATCCATCGACACAGACTGAAACACTACCATAGCTCCGAATCCGAGCAATAAATGTGAAAAGTGTTTCATAAAATTAACAGTCCAGTCGCCACCATACTTGACGTAAGTCATTGATGCCGTAGATGATGTAACTATCAGCAACGACGCCAAACACATAAATATAAATATACTCCAAATGACGCGGTCGCCTTTGAAAATATTAGATGTATGTACCTTTATTTTAACCATCTATCGTGATAATCAAATCGATTTTACAGCATCTTTGAATTTTCGGCCTCTATCCTCATAGTTATCAAACAGGTCGAAACTTGCACACGCCGGAGATAACAACACCACGTCACCTTCGGCCGCAATTTCGCGTACTGCCATCATAGTCTGCTCGAGCGAGTTTGTATCATATACGCGCGATACAAGTCCAAAGAACGACTCTTTGAGCTTCTCGTTATTGAGCCCCATACAAATCAAAGCCTTGACCTTCTGGCGGGCAAACTCCTTCAACGGCTCATAATCGTTACCCTTGTCAGTTCCACCCGCAATCCACACCACGGGGCGATTCATACTCTCCAACGCGTACCAAACCGAATCGACATTCGTTGCCTTCGAATCATTTATATACAATATTCCGTTTTTCTCGCACACAACCTCGAGTCGGTGTTCCACTCCACCGAAATCCTTGACACTGCGCACAATCGATTCAGGCTCAACACCGGCCTCAAGCGCAGCAGACATTGCCGCCATTATATCATAAGCATTATGTATTCCTTCGAGTTTCAACTCGCTCATCGGTAATTCAATCGTCTTGTTCTTCCAATTCAGTGTGATTACACCATTTTTGAGTTCGGCGACTGCCCCCTGCGCTCCCTTAGCCGTAAAAGGCAGACGCTGTTGAGTAATGTCATATTTTTCGATATTGCTGCAGGTCAATGGGTCGTCTGCGCAAAAAATGAAGGTATCGGACGCAGTTTGATTTCTCAGGATTCGGAACTTGCTGTCCACATAATTCTGCAGTCTGAAATTATATCTATCCAAATGGTCGGGAGTGATGTTCATCAGTACTCCGATGTCCGCACGAAAATCTGTGCAACCATCAAGTTGGAAACTGCTGAGTTCAATTACATACCACTTGTGTGATGCTACGGCAACCTGATAAGCGAAACTTTCACCGATATTACCAGCCAATCCCACATCAAAACCAGCATCAGCCAATATCTTATGAGTCAATGTCGTAGTCGTTGTTTTGCCATTGCTACCCGTGATACAGATTGTGCGAGCTGTGCAATACCTGCCAGCAAATTCGATTTCAGAAATAACAGGCACACCCGCCTTTCTGAAGTTTTCCACTACGGCTACCTTGTCGGGAATGCCCGGCGACTTAATCACCAAATCGGCACCATTCACCGCCTCAGTGTGTCCACCCTCTTCATAAGGAATAGCCCACTCTTCGAGAATAGCCTTATACTTATCAGCAATCTTTCCGTTATCAGAAACAATCACCTCAAACCCCTTCTGTTTAGCCAACACGGCCGAGCCGAATCCACTCTCTCCGCCGCCCAAAACAACAACTTTTTTCATCTTATTTTATCTTGTAAAATAACTCCTTCTATCTAATTTTCAGCGTAGCCAATGCGATAGCAGCCAACAACAATTGTATCAGCCAGAAACGCAGCACAATTTTCGACTCGAAAAATCCTCGTTTCTGGTAGTGGTGGTGAAGCGGTGACATCAAAAACACCCTTCGACCCTCACCATATTTATATTTAGTATATTTGAAATATGCAACCTGAATGATTACCGAAACACTTTCTGCAATGAATGCTCCGCACAATATAGGTAACAGCAACTCTTTTCTGATGAGGATTGCGAATACCGCGATGATTCCGCCAATCGCCAATGACCCCGTATCACCCATAAACACCTGCGCTGGATAACCATTATACCATAGGAATCCCAACAGCGCACCCACGAAGCAGGCTCCGTAAACCAACAGTTCGCCGCTACCCGGCAAATACATTATGTTAAGGTATGACGAGAAGATGGCATTACCCGACAAATATGCGAATATTGCTAATACTACTCCGATTGGCGAGGCTACCCCTACAGCCAACCCATCGAGCCCGTCGGTCAAATTAGCACTATTAGACATCAGCGTGATTGCGAATATTACCACTGCTACGTAAATGAGCCAGCCCAACATCTCGCGAGTTTGTTCATTTTCAATAAACCACACCAATGAATCGTACTCAAATTCGTTATTCTTGAAAAACGGAATCGTCGTTTCGGTAGTCTTACGATAAGACAACATCTCCGATGAGGCATTGCTCACCGAAACCGAATCGGTCAGCACGATGCTCTGCGCGGGTTTGCCCTTAACCGTATCCTTCACTACGATATCTCCGTGAAACCACATTGTCAGCCCCACGATAATGCCAAGTCCTACCTGCCCGAAAATTTTGAATTTACCCTTAAGTCCCTCTTTTCTTTTGCGGAATACCTTAATGTAATCGTCAAGAAATCCGATAAGCCCGAGCCACACGGTCGAGAACAACATTATCTGAACATAGATATTTGTCAAATCGCCCACCAAAAGAATGGGAACCAATATCGAGGTCAGTATTATGAGTCCACCCATAGTCGGAGTACCACGTTTCTGCAACTGCCCCTCGAGTCCTAAGTTACGAATTTCTTCGCCAATTTGGTGTCGTTGCAACTGTCTGATGATATATTTACCAAAAATGATTCCTACAAGCAGCGCCAAAATAATCGCACTAACGGCTCGGAATGTCAATGACAAAAACATAGCCGAACCCGGAATGGGAAACTCTCCGACCAGATATTTTATAAGTGAGTATAACATTGTATTCTTCAGTTTTTATTTAAGTACATTTTTAATCTCTTCCATATCATCAAAGTGGTGACGTACTCCACAAATTTCCTGATATGTTTCGTGTCCCTTTCCCGCAATCAGTATTATATCGTTTCCCGTAGCCAGTGCTGCTGCCGTAGCAATAGCCTGACGGCGGTCGGTTATAATGAGGTGTTTTTTGTCAGAATCCACAACGCCCGACTCCATATCAGTCAAAATATCTTCGGGACGCTCGCTGCGTGGATTGTCTGAGGTAAAGATTGCCAGGTCTGAATTTGCCACTGCAATCTTAGCCATCTGAGGACGCTTTGTTTTATCGCGATCTCCACCGCAACCCACAAGTACGATAAGTCTCTGTCCATCGCGCTTGAGTTCGTTTATCGTATTGCAGACATTCTCCAGCGCATCGGGCGTATGAGCATAATCCACAATGGCAGTAATACCCTTCGGCGAACGATAATTCTCCATTCGACCTTTTACCGAGTGCAATCTGCTAAGTACCAATGCCACCTGTCCGGGCTCGAAACCCAACTCCAAAGCAGCACCATACACTGCCGTAAGGTTGTGCGCATTGAATCGACCTACAAATCTCACCCAAAGTTCACGACCATCAAGTTGCAATTGCATTCCGTCAAAATGTTCTTCGATAATTTTACATCTGTAATCCGACGGGCGCTGCAGCGAATATCGCTTAATCTGAGCCTTACAGTTCTGCACCATAATCTCACCATTTCGGTCATCAACATTAACTAGTGCGAATGCCCCTTTATCCAGCGAATCGAATAACATCTTCTTCGCCGCGATGTAGTTGCTGAATGTTTGATGATAGTCCAAGTGGTCGTGGGTGATATTGGTAAATAGCGCACCTGCGAACTTGAGCCCTTCGACACGACACTGTACCAAACTGTGCGAGCTCACCTCCATAAAGCAGTATTCACACCCCGCCTCGACCATCTGTGCCATCATACGGTTTAGCGCAACCGAGTCGGGCGTAGTATGTGTTGACGGGAAAATTTCTCCATTAATTCGGTATTCCACCGTAGAAATCAGACCGGCACACCCCCCCATCTCCACGACCAAATCGTACAGCAGCGTGGCAATCGTAGTCTTTCCATTGGTACCCGTAACCCCGACCAATTTCAGTTTGCGACTCGGGTTACCATAAAATGCCGAAGCCAATCGTCCCAGAGCAATCTGCGAATTTTCGACCTTAACGAAAGTTACCCCCTCGTGCAGCACTTCGGGCAGCTGCTCACAAACCACAACACCCGCACCTGCAGCCACTGCCGAGTCAATAAATTGGTGTCCATCTACAGCAACACCTCTCTGAGCTACGAACAGAGCACCGTTCACAACCTTGCGAGAATCAAATTCGACAGCTGCGACTTCTCGCTCTGACGAACCGTAAATCTCTGTAAAACAAATATCTTGAAGTAAAAATTTCAGTAACATTACCTTGCATAAAAAACTGCACAAAGATAATCAAATAACCTCAATCATAAGGCGTTTTCGACTCCTTTTTTATACAAAATAAATTTACCGAAACACAAACAAATCCAAAACACCCACAAAAACAAAACATAACTACTAACAATCAGGCTGTTCGCACAAAAAAAACGCCGCAAAAAAAGTGCATATAAAATAAAAAAAGAAAAGTTTTTTTGCAGAATTGCTCGCTTTAGTTGGAAAACCATTAATAATTTCGTACCTTTGGGCGTCAAAAATTATTTCATAACTATGGCTAAAATCAAAGGAACCGTTGTTGTGGATACCGAAAGATGCAAAGGTTGTAACTTGTGCGTCGTAGCGTGTCCCTCGAAAGTATTGGTACTTTCAAAACAGGTAAATGGCAAAGGTTACTCTTATTGCACTATGGCAAATCCTGACGACTGCGTAGGTTGTGCAAGTTGTGCATTGGTGTGCCCTGACAGCTGTTTGACAGTTTATCGTCAAAAAGACCCTTCCGCAAACTAAAAAAACTTCAAAACTATGGCAGAAGAAGTAAAATTAATGAAGGGTAATGAAGTTATCGCCGAAGCAGCAATTCGTTGCGGTTGCGACGGATACTTCGGATACCCTATCACACCTCAGTCTGAGGTAATGGAAACTTTGATGTACCGCAAACCGTGGGAAGAAACAGGTATGGTGGTACTTCAGGCTGAAAGCGAATGCGCATCAATCAATATGGTTTACGGTGGCGCATCAACAGGTAAAAAGGTAATGACCTCGTCATCAAGTCCCGGTATCAGCCTTATGAGTGAAGGTCTGAGCTACTTGGCTGGCGCAGAACTCCCGGCATTGATCGTCAATGTTCAACGTGGTGGTCCAGGTCTTGGTACAATTCAACCTTCACAAAGTGACTACAACCAGGCTTGTCACGGTGGTGCACACGGTGATTTCAATCTGATTGTATTGGCTCCGGCTTCAGTTCAAGAAATGAACGACTTTGTAGATTTGGGCTTCGAATTGGCATTCAAATATCGCAACCCGGCTATGATTCTCGCTGACGGCGCAATCGGTCAAATGATGGAAAAAGTAGTCCTCAGCCCGATCAAACCTCGTCGTACAGAACAAGAAATCATCGAACAATGCGGTGATTGGGCCCTGACAGGCAGATCTGCAGACCGCAACCGTAACGTCGTAACTTCTTTGGAGCTCGACTCATCTAAACAAGAAATCTTCAACCGCAAGCTCCAAGCTAAATATCAGAAGATTCGCGAAAACGAAGTTCGTTACGAAGCTATCAACTGCGAAGATGCTGAATACCTTATGGTAGCATACGGCTCATCAGCTCGTATCTGCGAAAAGACAATGGAATTGGCTCGCGAAAAAGGTATCAAAGTAGGTCTGTTGCGTCCGATTACATTGTTCCCGTTCCCGACAGAACAAATCAAAGAAATCGGTGGCAGAATGAAAGGTATCCTCTCTGTGGAACTCAACGCAGGTCAAATGGTAAACGACGTTCGCCTTGCAGTAGAATGCAAAGTACCCGTAGAACATTTCGGCCGTATGGGCGGTATTATTCACTCGCCGGAAGAAGTACTCGAAGCATTAACTAAAATCGTACGATAATGGCAAATTTTGAAGTTGAAAAAACGCCCGAAAATCTGGTTTATGCAAAACCTAGACTGATTCTCGATAACACAATGCACTACTGCCCGGGCTGTAGCCACGGCGTAGTTCACAAACTCGTTGCTGAAGTTATCGACGAAATGGGCTTCCAAGATAAAACAGTTGCAATTTCTCCGGTAGGTTGCTCAGTATTGGCTTATAACTATATCGACGTTGACTGGGTAGAAGCAGCTCACGGTAGAGCTTGTGCAGTAGCTACTGCAGTTAAAAGACTCAACCCTGAAAAACTCGTATTCACTTATCAAGGCGACGGCGACTTGTGTGCTATCGGTGCTGGCGAAACTTTCCACGCTGCAAACCGTGGCGAAAACATCGCTATCATCTTTATCAACAACGCTATCTATGGTATGACAGGTGGACAAATGGCTCCGACTACCATCTTGGGTATGAAGACAGAAACTTGTCCTTACGGTCGTACTCCTGAACAGCACGGCTGGCCTGTAAAAATCTCTAAGATTTTGTCAGAACTCAACGGTGTTTGCTATGCAACTCGCCAAACAGTTTACACTCCGGCAGCAGTACGCAAGGCTAAAAAGGCAATCCGCAAAGCATTCGAAAACTCACTGAACAAGAAGGGTACTTCTATCGTGGAAATCGTTGCTACTTGTAACTCAAACTGGAAGATGACTCCGGAAGATGCTAACACTTGGATGGAAGCTAACCTCTTCCCGGAATATCCGCTGGGAGACATTAAGGACGAGGCTGCTAAATAGTGGATTAACAGAATAAAACATCTCAAGGTATGAAAGAAGAAATTATCATAGCTGGATTTGGTGGACAAGGTGTATTGTCTATGGGTAAAATCCTCGCATACTCAGGTTTGATGCAAGGTCAAGAAGTGTCTTGGATGCCTTCGTATGGTCCTGAAATGCGTGGTGGTACAGCAAACGTATCTGTTATCCTCAGCGACCAACGCATCTCATCTCCGATTATCCAAAAATTCGATACTGCAGTGATTCTCAACCAACAATCACTCGACAAATTCGAACCGCAAGTTAAACCGGGTGGCGTTCTGATCTATGACCCGAACGGCATTGTTAACCCTCCAACCCGTACCGACATTAAGATCTATAAGGTTGCTGCAACAGATGCTGCGTCTAAGACCGGTAATATGAAGGTATTCAATATGGTAGTGTTGGGTGGTTACCTGAAAGTTAAACCTATCGTTTCTATCGAAAACGTGAAAGAAGGTTTGGCACACTCACTGCCCGAACGTCTGCACAAGTTGATTCCGGCTAACGAAGCTGCTATCAAGATTGGTATGGACATCGTGGAAGAAGTTCGCTAATCGGTATTACCAAGAATAAAGAAGCCTGTCGCAATCGCGACAGGCTTTCGTTTTTATAGATTATTAATCTTTAAGCGACTCTCGTATAACCCCGTCCATATATGATTTAAGTTCTTCGGGCGAAGTCTTTAACTTCTCCTTTTTCGTCATTACTTCGTCATACTTTCCCGGAGCCAAAACGATAATTCGTTGAGTTAGTCTATTCACGAATGCACTATTATCACCCTGCATATTAGAAAACATAACTCCCGCAGGCACCATTTTTGCAACATCAAGAGCATACTCTATTTTATAGGTCTTTGTTTTTGTAGGTTTCAACGTTGCAATCCAAACTTTGTTCTTAATATCAGTATGATTTGTTTCGCCTACACCTTCAATCTTAATGTATTTCACATTTTGATCAAAAACAAATTTAATTCTAGTGGAATCCCCACGCTTAATTATGTGCGATTCTGCCAAAAATCTCATACCTAAACCTGTTCCATCTATTGACAAGTGTTCAAATGTTCTTTTGAGAGAATCCTTTTGAGCTGCGATTTGATTATTCGATTCTGATGCACAATTCTGAGCAAAAAGGGCTCCAACAGATAACATCGAAACTATCAATGCTATTACTTTAAGACTAATTTTCATAACATATATTAATTAACACTAGAAGTAGCCTTAGTTTGACAAGTAACCCATCTCAATGAATGTAATGTTTCTCCATTATCAATATCATTTTCAGCATTGACAACATATATAACAACTGTATTTGCTGTTGTAATTTTACTTGTAAATTGAGCGACATTACAATCGCTAACATCTTTATTATCCTCTGGAATATCAATATATACATCACCAGAAAGATTGTTCGAATTAATATATAGTCTATCTGTATATCTATAGACTATTGAAAAAGTGAATTCAACGTTTGGTTCAATTCCAGACATTGTAGTAGGACTCACAGAAATAATTGGAGTTTCATTCGAAGCCCACACAATTCCAATGGTTCCAAGAACCAATAAGCTAAAGATAGCTTTTTGCATTAATTTTTTCATATACATATGTTTTTAATTACGAAAATTACTATTAATTTCCATTGCAAATATAAGGAATATTCACAAAAAAACAACAAATATGTGTAAAAACAACGTTAATTTTGTAAAATTTTAACAAATCAATACTACCAATTAACAAAGAAGCCTGTCTCTATTGCGACAGGCTTCATTTTTTCACTCACCCCAGAACTAGTAACCCAAGATTCTCATCATTGAACGGTAACTTTGTTCCTTAGCAAAGAGTCGTGTATAGTACTCGTTATTGTCATCTTTATCAATCAAGATGTGTTTCGGAGCAGGAATCAGGCAGTGTTGAATACCGCCGTAACCTCCCAATGATTCCTGATAAGCTCCGGTGTGGAAGAAACCGATGTACTGAGTTTCATCGCACAATTTCGGCAGATAGATAGCATTTTGATGCGCCTCAGAGTTGTAGTAGTCCTCGCTATCGCAAGTCAAACCTCCGAGGAATACGCGCTGATACTCCTTATCCCAATTATTAATCGGCAACATAATGTATCGCTGGTTAATACCCCAAGTATCTGGCAATGTAGTGATGAAAGAACTATCAATCATATACCAAGATTCGCGATCATTTTGCTTCTTCTGATTGGTAATCGAATAAAGAATGGCACCACTTTCACCCACTGTAAATGAACCGAATTCGGTAAAAATATTAGGTTCTTCAATACCTTGTTGATTACAGATATGCTTAATCTGAGCCACAATTTCTTCGGTCATATACTCGTAGTCGTAGTTGAATGCCAACGAGTTCTTAATCGGGAAACCGCCGCCGATATTGAGAGAATCGAGTTCAGGGCATACTTTTTTCAGCTCACAATATACATTCAAACACTTGTTCAATTCGCTCCAATAGTATGAAGTATCCTTGATACCCGTATTAATGAAGAAGTGCAACATCTTAAGATGGAACTTCTTATTAGGTTTAATCTTTTCGAGATAGAAGTCCAGAATATCGTTATATCTGATACCGAGTCGTGATGTATAGAAGTCAAACTTAGGTTCTTCTTCTGCAGCGATACGGATACCGATATTGCAAGACTTGTTAATAGACTCATCATACAGATTCAACTCCTCTTTGTTATCGACTACGGGAATTGTATTAATGAATCCGTCGTTAATCAGGTCTGCGATATTTTCAACATATTGCGGACGTTTGAATCCGTTACATATAATATAAATATCCTTATTTATCACACCTGATTCATACAATGCTCGGATAATGTGGATATCGTAAGCAGATGAAGTTTCGAGATTGATATCATTCTTGAGCGCCTCCTCTAGTACGAATGAAAAATGCGAACTCTTCGTACAATAGCAATAGTTGTAATCACCCTTGTAATCAACCTTAGCCATAGCTACATTAAACAATCTCTTCGCACGCTGAATCTGCGACGTAATCTTAGGCAGGTATGTAATCTTCAATGGAGTTCCATACTGCTTGATAAGATCCATCAGCGGCACATCGTGAAAATTCAATTCATTATCAACCACAGTAAATTCGTCCTGTGGAAACTCGAACGTCTGTTCGATGAGATCGATGTATTTGTTCTTCATTATATGGGAGTATGTGAATGAATTATATAAATCCGATTTAGCCACATTGACTCGACTACACACAATGTAGGCGAGTTACTTTGCCTCCAAATCCATTGCAAAGTTAATTATTTATTCAAATAATGAGCAATGTTCACTAATAATTCTTCGCATTTTTTTGAAAAAAATGAAAAAATAACTAACTTTGAATTGGAGGTAATTTCAAAACCACTTCGTAATAACTTGATTATTAAAAACTTAATCTTAACGAGTTATGATAAATGATATCATATCGGGTTATCTGAAAAACAATAAGCGCATTGTAATTCCCGAATTGGGCGCATTTCTAAGAAAGAGTGCTGACCAGAGCATTGTATTTATACCGTTTTTGAATCAAGAAGATGGCGTGCTGAGCAATCTGATTGCAGAAAATTTAGGCATTGAACCTACTAATGCTCAACAACTTATAAAAAAATACACCGAATCCATCAAGAGTACATTATCAACTAAGGGCGAATTCTTATTTGAAGGCATCGGAATGTTACGACTCGACCATAATGGCAGCATATTCCTCGATACAAATACTAAAAATTCCGATACACCCGAATCAGGTGAAACAGTACAATCCGCAACACCTACATCTACACAAGTTGAGATACCCCAGGAGGATAAACCTCAAACGGTCGAGCCGACTACTCAGGGTGAAGACCAGCAAGAGACTGAACAATATGGTGGCATCTTCTCCATCTCAGCAACACAACCTGAGGTAGAGTCACCAAAGATGACTCGCAAAGTTCCGACTCCAATCAACCGTGAAACCGTCTATTCAGTTGATGCAGAGTCTGATAAACCTAAGAAAAAAGTTGATATGTTTTTGGTATTTGCAATTATCGCAGCAATCGTGGCAATATTGTCGATTGTTTATGGATATCTTGCAGACAATCAAGAAATAACGCTACCCAAAAACAACGTCGAACAGATAGAACAACCCGCAGATAACAATAAGAAATAATGAAAATAGCCATCTTGTCGCCATTCTACCCCTACCGTGGGGGAATTGCTCAATTCAGCGCAAACTTGTTCGAACAACTATCGACAGAACACGAGGTATTGCCATTTAACTTCACACGACAATATCCCGATTTTCTGTTTCCCGGCAAGACTCAATATGTTTCGCCGAATGACAATGCGACCAAGATGGAATCCATCAGAGTGCTTGATAGTGCGTGGCCTGGTTCGTACATAAAGACTGCAAATAGGATAAACCGTGAGAAGCCAGATCTGCTAATTATCAGATATTGGATGTCGTACTTCGGACCGTCGCTTGGGTATGTAGCTCGTAATATGAACAAAAATACGAAGGTAGTAGCGATTATGGATAACGTAACTCCACACGAACCGCGATTTTTCGACAAACCTTTCACAAAATATTTTATGAAAGGTGTTGATGGTTTTGTAACAATGTGCGAGGACGTTAAACGCGATTTACTGAGTTACAAGCCTGATGCTAAGAATATTGTGATTCCACACCCGCTATACACACACTTCGGTCAAAAGATGGATAAATCTGAAGCCTGCAAAATTTTGGGACTCGATCCAAACAAGAAAACGTTATTGTTTTTTGGGTTAATTCGCGAGTACAAAGGTCTTGATATTCTGATAGATGCATTCAACAAACTGTCAGATGGCGAGCAATATCAGCTGTTGATTGCAGGCGAGCCTTATGGAAGTTTTGAACCATACGCACAAAAGATTCAAAGCTGTCAATTCGCACAAAATATCCACTGCTTCACGAATTACATTGATGACTCGGAAGTACCGCTATACTTCTCTGCAGCAGACGTTTGCGTATTACCATATCGTTCTGCGACTCAAAGTGGAATCGCCTCGGTAGCATACCATTTCGAGGTACCGATGATTACTACCGACGTTGGCGGATTACGTGAAACTGTAGCCGATACAGGCACCGGCATTGTAGTTGAAAAAGCTGATTCACAAATAGTTGCTGAGGGTATCAAAAAATTTTTCATCGAGTATAACCAAGAGTTCTACCAAAAGAATTTTGCAGCCATCAAACAGCGACTCTCCTGGAAAACCTTCGCAGATAAGTTGCTAGAATTTGTAGATTCACTCTAGATTTTTTCGCAGAAAATTACGATTCGTTGCCTCTGAACTGTTGTGAATGCCAATAGTTTGGAGCCACCCTCTTTTATTTTCAATTCTGCTGCTATTTCACTGTTAATCACATCAAAATCTCGTTGCAGTAGAGTTGCTCTCGTTATATTTTCAGACTTAAGCAGTGCCGAGATCTCACGCGCTCGATAGCGCAAAATTTGTTCTATGCGATAAATTTGTCCACAATAATTATCCGGAATTTCATTGGCAAAAACATATCCGTTCTCGGAAACAACATACGCATCAGCACCAAAAATCACACCTAACAACTTTGCTCGACAAAGCGCTACATCTGGAGCAAAAAGATATTTATACTGCTCAGACCAAGTCGGATTTAGCAAATGTGACTTACGCACTAATGAGGCAACTCGCCCAATCCGTCCCTGATTAATCACCACTGCAGAAAGCAACTTATCTCGCTCGGCAGCATTACGATACACTGAAATCAAAACCTCTTTACACTCACCCTTGTGTGAAACCACCTCTACTGCAGCCCTTTCACCAAAGATTCGGAATGCTTCATCAACATCAAACAACGGAGAACATTTGATTATGACTTTCGGAGCCAACTCCAGCATCTTAGGCATCAGTGCATTGACATTCGGAGAACAATCATCAAATACTACAACTTTTTTCCCATCGACATCTCGACGATCAGGATCAAGATATATCAAATCTGGATTTTCACCATTCCAGTTCGCAAGAAATTCTTCTGCAGTAGTACGCACAATCACAACATTATCAATAGATAACAACTTCAAATTATGCTCAACCACATCAGCAAGTTGTTGATCGGCCGACACAGATATGACCTGATCGAAATTGCGCGCCAGAGCCATAGTATCAACACCCAAACCACACGTCAAATCAAATGCAAGACGACCTCGCTCGCCGAACTTTGCAGCTGCAACTACCTCACTTGTAGACTGTTCAAAGGCTCGCTGAGGCAACCAGCACCTCGCCTCGTAATGCAAGGGCAACTTATCAGCAGCACGTTGCAACATCTTAACCTGCTCACACACAGCCTCGCGCTGCTCTCTCGGCAATTTCAATTTCAACGCTAATTTTACAGGATCCGACGTGATATGTTTCTCGATTATTTCTCTGATTTCCGACTGTTCAAACAACTGCATCTGTCTCTGAATTTTATGATTAACATTATAATTATCAACAATATATAACACGACATCGCCCCAACTTGCGAAAGTGAAATATTTTCAATACTCCCCCACTTCAACGAATCTCCCAGCGAAATTACACCATTATGAATTATAAATATCCATTCACAAATTGAGTCAGTAAAAGGCATACCGTCTGCCCCTCCGAACATCATTATCAATGGCGTAGTCAAAGCGACTATTGGATTGATTATTAACGATGCAAGTGATATTGTTCCGAACGATGCTGCAACCAACGGAGCCACACCAATCTGAGCAGCCAGCGTTACTGCAACTATATTCCTTAGCCACTCAAAACACCTCGGGACTCTGACCCAACGAATAAATCGTGGCACAAAGAATACGATAAAAATCATTGCTGCGTATGATAATTGAAACGAAATATCAAACAGCGCTAATGGCCAGATTGACAGAGTTATAAATGCAGCAATAAATATAGAATTATAACTATTCGCTCGAGTCGTACTCATCAGAGTCAGTTGGGCAATTGTTATCATTATCGCAGCTCGACAAACCGACAATGACAATCCTGACACATAGGCGTATCCCCAAATTATCAGTAATATAACAAGACTCTTCAATAAATTCATTCCCCGCCCTAGCAATACCAGCGGTTTTAGCAACAAATTAAACACGATGAATATCATCGAAAGATGCATACCCGACAGCGCCAAAATGTGCGATGTTCCTGCAAGTTGGTAACGCCGTTTGATATGCGGTGTCAGATGCGAACGGTCACCGGTCAGCAATGCTGCCAGAACTGCGCCATCATCACGGTTTTCTAACCGAGCCATAAGTCTTTCTGAAATTCTATTTCTAAAAATTCGCGCACCATATTCCAATGAATTTACATATCCGACGTTCCAATCTCGGACATTCTGACTGCGCACGAATAATGCGCTCGTAACTCCTCGTGCATACATCAGTCGCGAATAAGATGTCACACTATCACGCACTAAATCATTAGCATATACCTCAGCTGCAAATAATTGTCCAACATTTAGTTGCGCTGCAGTATCAACATAAATCACAACCCGTTCATTAGACTTGCGCCACGACGAATCGCCCTTGGTTCGATATGCTCGCACATAAGCAGAGGTACTCTTCCGAGTCCGCCTTGAGGTGAACTTCACCCCATCAGAAACCTCTATCAAAGCCTCTACTTTCTCGCCACGAGGCAACTGTCGAGTCGGAGCCGCTGCTTGTGCTGCGCAGAAACCCAAAGCTACGAGCAGTAAAAATGTGGTGCAGTTTTTGAGGACCTCTCTCTTAAACAAAAAAATCAACCACAACAATACAATGACAGAGATAAAGACCACACTCCAAAGCAGACGAAATTCCTGCGAAATCACTATCCCGACTACAAACGGAATGGTAATTTTCAGGAATGGAACTCTCCTTATTTCATCTCGAAATGAATCCATTGGCGTGACGTATTATAAGTAGTTTAGAGATTTTTTCTACATTTTTACTGAATAATCGAATACTTTTGCAAATAATTTGCTATATTCGTCGCACGAAAGTACAAATTTTAAGTCAAAAAAAGGCAACAAATGTGGGATAAAGTATTGGCATTCGACCAACAAGCGCTCTTGTCGCTAAATTGGCACGGTTCTGATTTTGCGGATTGGTCCTTCTGGATTATATCTCAAAGATGGATTTGGCTGCCACTTTATCTGTTTGTATTGTACCGAATTTATCGCAAAGTCGGAATACGCAACCTATTGGCATTCATTGGAATATCAATCATAGCAATAGTCTGCATCGACATTATTTGCAATTTCTTTAAGGAATTTACGCCAAAATTCAGACCTACACATAATCCAGATATTCGTTCGTTTGTCTACACCTCGTTCGGATATCGCGGTGGTTATTACGGCACCGTTTCGGCACACACTGCGATTGCATTCTTTATCGCATCGTTCACCGCCAGAATAATTCACAAACCTTTAGCTTCTTGGGGATTATACATTTGGGCTGCGCTCGTGGCATATAGCCGAATATATCTGGGAGTCCACTTTCCGATGGACATATTTTTCGGATTGACCCTCGGTTGCCTCTGCGGAATAGGCGCAAACAAAATATTTATATCTCCGAAATTCAACGCTTGGCTCTCGCGTACTGCAATCAAAAGAGTAGAAAATGACTAATTCTATCGAGCAATGCTGCGCAAATCACGCCAAAAATCCGAGTAAGATTTATTGACACATTCTCCATCTATCACACTGATTGAATGACATTTACCTATTGCAGCCACGGCAGCAGCCATTGCTATTCGATGGTCTGCATAGGGATTCACTACCACATTGCCACTCATCACACCAGGTGTTATCACCATCACATCTTCTCTTGAACAATCCGCCTTACCACCAAACGATTCGACCATTTTACAAATTGACTCCACTCGGTCGGACTCCTTGTTACGCAGTCGCGACGAACCTATCAAAGTACTGATTCCATTGCAATTGAGAGCCAATGCAGCCGCTACGGGGAAGAGGTCAGGAGCATTCGTCAAATCTACGCTAAAGGCATTCAGCACGTTCGACCCAGAGGGAGCCACGCTGCACACATTACCTTTGAATTCAACCGTTGCACCAACCTGATTCAAAATATCGATAATTCGCCTATCTGCCTGCAGTGAATCGGGATTCAGATTTGCCACTTCGATTCTGCCACCAATAGCTCCCATCGCCAAAAACGGAGCTGCCGAACTCCAATCGCCCTCCACATTATAGTTCGTAGGCAAATAACGTTGATTTCCACAAATCAAATATTTTGACTCGTCGTACGATATTTTGATTCCAAATGATGCGAGAAGTTGCAGAGTCATTTCAACGTATGGCGCGCTGACCAAATTTTCAACCACCACAGACGAGTCTCCGCTACACAACGGCAGCGCCATCAATAACCCTGAAATTATTTGAGAAGATTTACTGCCATCGACAGTGTAGTCTCCCGCTGAAAGTATTCCACCGATTTTCAGCGGCAATCGATTATTTTCAGATTCTACCGATATACCCAATTGTCGGAGCATATCAACAAGTTGGCTCATATCTCGATTTACCACCGAGCCGGCCCCACTGATTGTAGTATGGCTATTATAAAGAGAAGTCAGCACTGCGACCATTCTGGCTAGCAATGCCGACTCACCTATGTTTATATCATTAGTACAGCCCGAGAAATTACGACTATCAATTTCAAGCAGACTGCCACTCCACTTTGCAATGCAACCACAACTGCGCGCCACATCAACTGCAGCCATAGAATCGCCACACGGTGAAACTCCGCTCAACCGACAAATACCGCCCGATAACATCGCAGCCAACACCGCCCGCTGAGCAAAACTCTTCGACCCCGGAGCCTCAATTCTACCGCCAACCACTCTCAATGGCAGCAGTTCTTGTACCATTACTCGTTGAGTTTAAAGTTTTTACCCAAATAAACACGTCTAACCGTTTCGTCTTCAGAGAGTTCCTTCGCCGAACCCACTTTCAACATCTTACCATCAAACAGCAGATACGAACGGTCCGTGATACGCAACGTCTCCTGAACATTATGGTCGGTAATAATCACACCGATATTCTTATCCTTCAGCGTACTAACGATACTTTGAATATCCTCTACGGCAATCGGGTCAACCCCTGCAAACGGCTCGTCGAGCAGAATAAATTTGGGATTGATAGCTACGGCACGAGCAATCTCAGTACGACGACGCTCGCCACCTGACAACTGAATACCATAACTCTTGCGCACCTTCTGCAGACGGAACTCCTCAATCAGTGTTTCGACTCTCTCTCTCTGGTACTCCTTCGAATAGTTGGTCATCTCCAACACCGAACGAATATTATCCTCTACGGTAAGTTTTCTGAACACCGACGCCTCTTGAGCCAGATAGCCCACACCGAGTTGAGCTCGACGATAGACCGGCAACTTTGTCAGTTCGGTATCGTCCAGAAAGATGCGTCCCTCATTCGGTTTAATCAACCCCACGACCATATAAAAAGTCGTAGTCTTACCGGCACCATTGGGTCCCAACAATCCGACAATCTCGCCCTGTTCGACCTCAATAGAGACGTGGTCTACAACTGTACGAGTCTTATATACCTTTACTAAATCCTTTGTGTATAGTTTCATATCGAACTAGAAATTTTTAGACTACGCCCTCTCTCAAAATATCGTGAATGTGTATCATTCCGCAATAGCGTCCCTCTCTCAGCACAGCCAATTGTGTGATTTTATACTCCTCCATCATATTGAATGCCTTGATAGCCAACTCTTCGGCATCAATGCATTTGGGATTTGCAGTCATAATATCCTTTGCAACAACGCTGTCCGAGTGTTGTTTATTTTGCAACATTCGACGTAGGTCGCCATCTGTAATAATACCGACCATCTCGCCCTGAGCATTTTCCACAGCCGTTGCGCCCAATCTCTTTGAAGATATTTCGATAATCACTCTATCCAACGACGCATCTTCTCCGACACGCGGCACCAAATCGGGTGAAATAATATCTTCAACTCGAGTATAGAGTTTCTTACCCAATGCTCCACCTGGGTGAACCTTAGCGAAATCGCTCGGCGAAAATCCTCTCAATTTGAGCAAACACATTGCAATAGCATCACCCATCACCAACTGTGCCGTAGTGCTCGAAGTGGGAGCCAGATTGTTCGGACACGCCTCCTTTGATACATATGTATTAATTACGAGGTCTGCCGAGTGAGCCAGATAAGAATCAAGATTACCTACCATTCCAATCAGTAGATTTCCAAGATTTCGAATCAGTGGAATCAGCACTTTGATTTCGGGAGTATTTCCACTCTTCGAAATACATATAACTTTATCTTCGGGACGGATAATTCCGAGGTCCCCGTGAATGGCATCAGCCGCGTGCATAAAGACTGCGGGTGTACCCGTAGAGTTGAGCGTTGCCACGATTTTGCTGGCAATAATCGCACTCTTTCCAATGCCTGTAATTATGACTCGACCCGACATATTGAACAGCTCAAAAACGGCTGTTTCAAATTGCTCATCGACAAAATTAACAAGTTGTCCGATTGCTTCAGTTTCAGTTGCAATTATCTGACGTGCAAACTGTTGTATATTATTTTTCGTTTCCAAAACAAAAAAAGATTAATTTTTTTTTTACAAAATTACTTTTATTTTTGAAATAAATCGTATATTTATAGAAACATTCTTGCATTTTTTATGCAAAAATTTGCCCTTTGTGGGCTTGAAAGTAATTGAGTGTAAGAATATTTAATTGGAAATTTTAATACAATGCAGAGTATTACGGACGAATTATTGCATAAAAAGCTGAAAGACCATTTCGGCTTTACACAGTTTAAGGGAAATCAGAAGGCAGTCATTAAAAATGTTCTTGCCGGAAATGATACCTTTGTTTTAATGCCTACAGGTGGAGGAAAGTCATTGTGTTATCAATTACCGGCACTGATGATGGAGGGGTGTGCGATTATCATCTCTCCACTGATTGCGCTGATGAAAAATCAGGTCGATGCGATGCGTGCTTTCAGTATGGAAGAAGGTGTAGCTCACTTCCTGAATTCATCACTCAACAGGTCTGCTATAAATAAGGTGCGAGAAGATGTGCTCTCTGGGCGTACAAAATTATTGTACTTTGCTCCCGAATCACTGACCAAAGAGGAAAATATCTCGTTCCTGCACAAAATAAAAATATCGTTCTATGCCATTGACGAGGCTCACTGTATCTCAGAGTGGGGACACGACTTTCGTCCCGAATATCGCCGAATCAGACCTATTATTAATGACATCGGAAATGCTCCGCTCATTGCGCTGACTGCAACAGCTACGCCTAAGGTGCAACAAGATATACAGAAAAACCTCGGAATGACCGATGCTACGGTTTTCAAATCGTCATTCAATCGTGCCAATCTGTTCTATGAAATCAGGCCAAAGGTTAATGTTACCCGCGAGATTATCAAATACATCAAGGGCAACGAAGGAAAATCGGGCATCATTTACTGTTTGAGTCGCAAAAAAGTAGAGGAATTGAGCGATTTGCTCAACGTGAACGGCATCAAGGCACTGCCTTACCACGCAGGTATGGACTCACAGACCAGAGCCGAAAATCAGGATAAATTCCTAATGGAGGAGATTGATGTAATCGTTGCTACAATTGCATTCGGTATGGGTATTGATAAACCAGACGTGCGATATGTGATTCACTATGACATTCCGAAGAGTCTTGAGGGCTACTACCAAGAGACAGGTCGCGCAGGTCGCGACGGTGGCGAAGGTCACTGCCTGGCATTCTATAGTTATAAGGATATCCAGAAACTCGAAAAGTTTATGCAGGGCAAGCAGGTTGCCGAACAGGAAATCGGCAAATTGCTGTTGCAGGAGACCGTATCGTATGCTGAGTCATCAGCGTGTCGCCGTAAGACATTGTTGCACTACTTTGGCGAGGAGTACACCGAAGAGAATTGCGGCTCGTGCGACAACTGCCTCCACCCAAAGACCAGCGTAGAGGGCAAAGAATATATGGTAACAGTACTCGAAGCTCTGAATGCTATCGGCGACAGATTCAAGGCAGACTACCTTATAAATATATTGTGTGGAAATATGAACGCAATCATCAAGTCATACAAGCACCACCTAATTGAAGAGTTTGGTTCTGGTGGCGACAAAGATGACAAGTTCTGGAGCGCAGTAATCAGACAAGGTCAAATTCACGGACTGATTGACAAGAATATCGAGAACTACGGATTGCTGTCGGTTAGTAGCGAAGGTCAGAAATACATCAATGAACCGTTCTCAATCAAAATCACCGAAGACCACAACTTCGAAGAGGTTGATGATGACGATTCACCGGTTCCTCCAATGAGCAAAGGTGGCAGCGCTGACGACGAGTTGTTCGGAATGTTGAAAGATTTAAGAAAGAAAGTTGCAAAGAAACACAACCTGCCTCCGTTTGTGATTTTCCAAGATCCATCACTCGAAGATATGTCGATTCAGTACCCGATTACGTTCGAAGAGTTGCAGAACATTACGGGCGTAGGTGCAGGTAAAGCTCGCAAGTTTGGTAGCGAATTCATCGAACTCATCAAGGCATACGTCGAAGAAAAAGATATTATCCGTCCACAAGATATGGTGGTCAAGAGCGTGGTGAACCGCAGTGGAAACAAAGTTTTCATTATCCAGAGCATCGACCGTCAAATGGATCTCGAAGATATTGCAGATGCACGTTCACTGACGACAGACGAACTGCTGAGCGAAATCGAAGTAATCGTAAACTCTGGTACAAAACTCAACCTCGACTACTATATTAAGATGAATATCGACGATGATAAGGTTGATGATATTTACGACTATTTCAAGGAAGATGCCGAGAGCGATTCGATTGAAGATGCCGTAAAAGAACTCGGCCGCGACTATACCGAAGAGGAGATTCGATTGGTCAGAATCAAATTCATCTGCGAACAAGGCAACTAAATGAATATAACACTTGTGGTTTTTAACGTGAGTTCTTTTCGGGACTCACGTTTTTTTCGTAACTTTTGCAAGAAAAGCTAACTCGCTTAGAATAAATCGGTTGGTTGGATTACTTGAAAATTGGGTAACGAGATAGCAACCGTTCGTATTTCTGAGTTCTTCATTGCTTTGCCACAATGTGATAACTCTTGATGTTACAAAGGTACAAAAAGAAATGCAGACGAAAGGAGAATGATGGTAATTTTCTTTCGTCTGCATTTCAATTATAGCAGTTTCTTTAATTCTTCAATATCGGGCAATGCTTGTTTTAATTTCTCTGGCATTTCATCCGAAGTCTTGTATGTCGCAACGCCTAACGGCTTGTCGTAGTCTTGGATTACATACTCCACATACTTTTTGTCTGCACTTTTACATAGCACTATGCCGATTGATGGATTTTCGTGTGGCTTACGCATTTGGTCATCCACTAAACGAAGATAGGTACATAACTGCCCTAAGTAAGAGGGTTTGAATGCTCCTTTCTTTAACTCTATTACAACCAATGCGTTCAATTCTCGGTTAAAGAAAATCAAGTCGGGGAAATGCTCCACTCCGTACACCTCTAATTTGTACTGATTACCTACAAATGCAAAGTCCCGACCAAAGGTAAGAATGAACTTCTTAATATTGTGTATGATTTCCTGTTCAATAACCCGTTCATCAATATCCTCTTTATCTCGTTCACCGAGTTCCTCTACATTGATAAAGTCCAAAAGGTATTCATCTTTGAACATCCCTATTGCTTTCAATGATTGACGAGCATCGGGTATCTTCTGAATGAAGTTGTTGGCTATCTCACCTTGATGATTAAACAAATCATCTTCAATTCTTGCAGATAACACCTCTTTACTCCATTTATTTGCAAGTGCTTGGCGAATGTAGAACAAGCGTTCGGCAAGTGTTCTTGTTTTGCGGACTATAATCATATGATGTGTGAATCCCAATCCCAAGAATGAAGCAACATCAAAATTCTCTTTCTGAGGGCTTTCGCAAGGCATCAATAATTGAATGTCAATTTCGCTAACCGCAGTTAGCGATTTGTCATCACCTATTCCGCTAACCGTAGTTAGCGATTTCAAATCCTCGCACCAAGTCTCATAAAACTGACGCATAAATTTGATGTTGGCTGCCGAGAAACCACGAAGTCCGGGCAACTCCTTTTGTAGTTGCTGACTGATTGCTTCTATTGCACCTTTGCCCCAAAAGCCTTCACGAGAGTTTTTAGAAACATAGCAACCTATACCGTAATACAATGATAGTTGCTCTTTATTAGCCACAGATGCAGCACGATACTGACTACGCAATATCGCTTCCTTAATAACCCGTACCGCCTCGGCGTATGTCTGTATATCGCTCATATCAACTTATTTTCTGCAAAGGTAAGGAAATAATGCCAATCTAATGCAAATATCATCGAGACATTTGCCTTTTAATAAGCAAATAATTTGTAACTTTGCAAGTTGATTTGTATATAGCAAGTTTTGCAATGTAAAAAAGTCGTATATAAAAACTATAAATTGAAATGGCAAATATAATATCTCTCTTCTCTGGCTGTGGTGGTCTGGATTTAGGATTTGAGCAGGTTGGAGACTACACTACCGTATGGGCTAATGATTTCAAACACGAAGCGTGCGAAACGTTTAGAAATCATTTTGGAGATATTATAGTAGAAGGAGATATTGAACAAATAGACCCCTATAATAATCCAGATATACCTGATTGTGATTTGATATTGGGAGGTTTCCCTTGCCAAGATTTCAGTATTATATGGAAGCAACCAGGCTTAAATGGAGAGAGAGGTAATTTATATAAGAGTTTCTTGCGTTTCGTTGACGCAAAGAAACCTAAAGCGTTTGTTGCAGAGAACGTTAAAGGGATTTTGACTGCAAATAAAAAAAAGGCAATAGAGCAAATTATTGAAGATTTCCAAAACATCGCACCTGGCTATATAGTAAAACCTCGCTTATACAATTTTGCTGAATATGGTGTGCCTGAATACAGAGAGCGAGTTTTAATTGTAGGTATTAGAGTAGATACAGGATTCAACTTTGAACATCCAAAGCCTACACATGGAACAAGCGATGGACTTCTGCCATTGGTAACCGTAGGAGATGCGTTTAAGGGTGTAGAAAAAGTTAAAGCGAACAATGAACTTATACGCTGTACTGAAAGGACAAAGAAAATAATTAGCCTAATTTCTGAAGGAGGTAATTTTACTGATATACCACAAGATAGTCCATTCTACGTTAAAGGCATGATTAGCCATGTGTATAGACGTGTGCATTTGAATGAGCCATCAAAAACCATTATTGCAGCTGGTGGTGGTGGAACATGGGGATATCATTATCCAGAAAATAGACCATTAACTAATAGAGAGCGAGCAAGAATACAATCTTTTCCAGATGATTTCATCTTTTATGGAAATACGACTGAAGTACGCAGACAGATTGGTAATGCTGTGCCACCTGTTGGTGTTCATGCTGTTGCAAAGGCATTAAAACCGCTTTTCTTAAATGATTATGAAAGAGTTGATTTAGTAACTGAGTTAGAGACTTTAAGAAACATGCCATTTAGTGAAAGATATAAATTAATACTAAAATAATGATGGACTTACTGCTGACCAAGAATCCTATCATTAATTCACTTCACGCAAAGAGTATTAATGATTATACCTCAAAATACTTTGAGACTGCGACTCAATTGAATATTGCAACAGGATTTATTTCAAATGAGTCTATTGCGGAGTTGAAACGATTAGTTGAATATAGGAAACGTTCCTTGAATCTTTCACTGTTCATCGGCATGAATTATATTGATGGATTTACAAAACTACAATATGATGCCGTAAAAGAACTTGGCGCAAATTTGTTAGCAAATGGAATAGGCAATGTATATGTCTCGCCAAAAGCATTATTCCATGGGAAAATGTATTCTTTCTTAAAAGGAGAGCAATGTTTGGGGGCTTTTGTAGGGTCTTCAAATTTAGGTAGTTTCATCGGAACTTCTCAGAATCTAATAGAATCAGATGTTTTCTTTGAGGCTGATTATGGAATGCAAGTCCACAACCGAATCGTAGAAATTACTAATATCTTAGGAGAACCTATATCGCAAGCAAAACCGATAGAGAGTTTTAAGGAGCCTACAACAGCCCTTTTAGATGGTTTTGAATATGTCAGGAAACTAAATAGTGACGAAAAGGCAAAATGCCTTTTACAAGCATCACAGAATACTATCAGAATACCATTAAAGACAGAGGAAAAATCAAATCTTAATGCATACTTTGGAGCAGGAAAGGTAAAAGGAAGATTCAGCAGGAGGGATTACTATGAAGTAGAAATTATAATCAGCACAAAACTTCCAAATCGCTCAATATTCCCAGTTTCTGATGATGGAAACTTTACCGTAGTAACAGGTGATGGCTATATGTTTGAGTGTGCTTGTCAGGGTACAAATAGTAAAAATTTCCGTTCAGCTCACGACTTGAAAATTTTAGGTCGTTGGATAAAGGGACAAATGGAAAACTGTGGAGCACTTAAACTTGGTGAAAAAGTTACAGAAGAGACTTTAAGGAAGTTTGGCAAGACCACTATGGTTCTAACTCAGTCCGTAGATAAAGATTTTTGGATTTTAACTCTTGAATAATATGAGTTACCTTGAAACATATACTAATTCATTAAATAATCCATCCCTTGCCGAGTCTATCAAAAAGACAGCAAAAGAGGTTATGGCAAATGTGGAAAGTCAATTTGATTTTTCAGGTCAATTAACAGGTCTGCTGTTAGGTAATGTACAGAGTGGTAAAACAGGACAAATGTTAGGCGTTATTTCTGATTTGGCAGATAAAGGTTATCGTGTATTCATTTTACTAACCACTGATAATGTTGATTTGCAACGTCAAACATATAATCGAGTTAAAGATGCATTAACAACATTTACTGTATTATCAGAAAGTGATGTTGTATTATTTAATCCACAGAACTTATTAAAACCAATAGTAATCGTACTAAAGAAAAACACAAGTGTATTGCGAAAATGGGGAAATCTATTAGCATCATCGCAATTGAATACTGGACTGTGTCTTTGTATTTTTGATGATGAGGCAGATGCCGCAAGTTTGAATACATTGGTAAACAAGAACCGTACAAGTACAATAAATAAGCACCTCCAAAAGATTAAAGAAACTGCATCTTCATCACTTTATTTTGAAGTTACTGCGACACCTCAGTCTATTATACTGCAATCTGGCATATCGGGGTGGAAACCTGCGTTTGTTAATTATTTCAAGCCAGGCGATGCTTATTTAGGTGGAAACTTCTTTTACTCTAATCCTACTTCATATTGTATAAGATTTACATCTGAAAACGAATTGGAGGAGATTAGTGAAGATGGGGATGCTTTGTGTCCAGAAGGTTTGAGAAAAAGTATTATGTCCTTTTTGGTTGTATGTGCATATAAGAGAATCAAAGGTGAGACAAATTGTAATTTCATGATTCATCCAAGCATCAGAATAGCCATACATAATAAGTTTACTGAATGTGTACAAGAGTTCTTGAATTTATTACAGCAATCTACTTCAGATGATGGATTCAAAGAACAACTAAAAGAGGCATGGACAGATTTGCAACAAACAAAACCTGATTTAATTCATTATGATGATATATATGAACAGGTCGTTGAGATTTTAGATAATACTTTAATATGTGTTATTCCTCTTAATTCAAAAAGTTTTATTTGCCGTGATTCTAACAATCCTGATGCTTTAGATTTATCAAAAGGTTTCAATATTGTAGTTGGGGGAAATACTTTAGGGCGAGGTATTACCTTTCCTCATTTGCAAACAGTTTATTATTGTCGTTCTTCTAAAACACCTCAAGCTGATACATTTTGGCAACATTCAAGAATTTTTGGGTATGACAGAGAAAAAGAATTAGTAAGAATATTTATACCACAAACCTTGCACTCATTGTTTGTTTCGTTAAATGAATCCAATGAAATTCTAATCAAACAAATAGAAAACGGCATAGATAATATACAAATTATTTATCCAGAGGGTATTAAACCAACAAGAAAGAATGTGCTCGATAATAAATACTTGAATCTTATTGTAGGCGGAGTAAATATGTTTGCTTCAAATCCGATTTCTAATTACACGCAGGATGTTGATAATATTGTTGATGCATATACGAATTTAGAGTATGTCGATGTGCCAGCTGAAACTTTGATATCTATACTGAAGAAAACTGGAAGTGCCGAACAAACAGACTTTGATAGTAAAAAATACATTTCATGCATAAAGGCTCTTCAAGAAAAACGACCAACAATAAAGTGTCGTTTAATTGTTAGAGTTAATCGTGATATAAGTAAGGGTACGGGAACATTGTTATCTCCAACTGATAGAAAATTGGGCGATAAGTTTAACGATGATATAACATTAACAATCTATCGTGTTAATGGTTCTACTGATAAGGGTTGGGATGGTATGCCAATTTGGATTCCAAATATAAAGTTTCCTGATGGAATATGCTTTTACGATATAGTTGAGTAATAGCAATGGCGACCACTTGTTTGCGGTCGCCATTATTGTTACAGCTTCATTCCTCTGCTTTTCTTTGGTTGTATCGGCTGTCGGATTGATTGTCGGAGCTTGTCGTATTGTTCGCAGAACCATTGGCTGAGGGGTATTCGATTTGCGGTTAAGGTAAGTCGCCTGTCATTATCTCGCAGAATCTGTAAAGGGGTATTATCCATAGCAAACCATCGGTTATGCTCCGAGGAGAACAGTCGCCCTGTAAAGTTCACAATCCTACCCTTAATCAGTTCGGCAAACTCCATAGCCGAAAGCCCGATTTGCTTGGCGAGGCGTTCCAATCGTAGGAGATTGGCAAAATCGGGATACCAACGATGAGCCGTATTGATTATCGAATTAAGGGTATTGGTCTCCTCTTTATGTTCTGCCTCCTTTGCTTCGAGAACCTTGCGGTGTTCATTATCCTTATTCATCATAGCCCTGCTATGCTCCACCTCCATTTGCTTGATATTGGATTGCAGTTGCTCGATGGTTTCATCTCGGATTGCTATCTCATACCGTAAATCCTCATTTTTGCGTTCCAATGATTTCATCTTACCGCTGCCGAAAAGAGAACTCACTCCACTTGCAAGAGCTGTGGCTGCATCAGTGGCTACGCTTTTGAGTTTGTCGGTGCGTATCTCCGATTTCACCTGTTTGAGTTCTTGCTCGGCAAGATCTATCTGGTGTTCCTTATGCTGTCGTTCAGCCTCAATGCGCTGAAGCTCGGCACGCTGCTTCTCAATGATAAAGTCGTTACGCTCTAAATGCTCCTTGCCCGTCTCAGATTTGGATTGTCCTCGCTCCATTGATAGAATCTCGGATGCCAAGGTCTGCATCTGCATCATATCGTCATCGTTGAGTTTTCGGCTTTTACCCGTTTCGTGGTCCATCCAATCGAATACAATATGGGCGTGGTAATTGGGTTTGAACCATTTGCCACCGATTTGAAAACACTCCTTATCGTCTGGGGCTGGCTCTCCACCGAGCCAATGCCCCTCGTCTTTGTGCAAGAATATTTGTAGCGGTATGATGCCCCAACGCTTTTGGCACTCTTCGCCAAACCTGCGAACATCCTCCAATGTAGTATCGGGCTTGATGAGTAGCACACCCTCACGAATGGGTGAGCATCCTGCCACCT
>JAZTZL010000038.1:0-21530 GCA_045637425.1 Rikenellaceae bacterium
CAATAGAGGTCGAGGCCCTACGAATGACATTTCACCCTTCAACACATTAATCAACTGCGGCAGTTCATCAATACTCGCAGCTCGCAAATACTTACCAATCTTCGTGATACGCTGTCCATCGGGCAACAGTTTACCCGTTTCATCTCGCTGATCAGTCATAGTCTTGAACTTTATCAGTTTGAATATTTTATTATTCAGTCCCGGTCGTGGCTGAATAAACAGTGCTCCTGCTCCACGATTAGCGATTGTAAGCCAAATGTAGATGACAAAAAGTATTGGAAATATTGCTACTAAAATTACCAACGCCGCACAAAAATCAAACACCCGCTTAAAGTATTTTTTGTACATAGTCGTTATGTTTTTAGATGATTTACAATTGCATTGTATGTATTCTCAACCAAATAATTTTCAGTCAAGAAAACGTAGCCAGCTGTACCCATTTCTGCTACCAACTGAGGATTATCGACGTAACGGTTTACACATTGAGTAAAAGTCTCCACGTTGCAGCTCGGGCACCAATAGCCGTAACCGTTCGCCTCGGCAATTCTCCCGATATCCGTAGCATAATCTGTTGCTGCGATAATAGGCATTTTGTATTCAAGATAGGATAGTAATCGTGAAGGATAATTCGGAATGGTAAACCTATAATCGAGGAATATCAGCCCCACATCACAACTCCGTACTAACTTATCGTAGTCGTTCTTTGCGAGATGTTTCAGCAGGGTTACATTTTCAAATTTATTCCGATTGCACCACTCGTTCAGTTTAGGAAATTCCGTACCGCCCCCGACAATTAAAAAATGGCAGTCCTCACGATTCGCATTAGCCTCAAGACACTCCACGAGAAACGGAATCCCCTGCGGACGTCCCAGATTACCACCATAAATGAATATCAATTTATCAACCGGGAGTCCATATCTACGACGGACATCTGCTCGGTCAAAATTGACATCAGCCGACGCCAACTCGATAGAATTAGGCGCAACCTCTACCCGTTCTCGATTAACAAAATCATTATGTTTCAGCAGATAATCGACATTCGCAGCAGACATACACCCTATATAATCAGACCTTCGATAGAGCGCAATCTCCTTGCGTCTAAAGATGTGATAAATTGGATTATGTTTTGAAAACATTCCAAGGTCTACGGCATTTTGCGGAAAAATATCCTTCAGTAACAGGTAGGATATAGCGTTCGGATTTTGACGTTTGAGATAGCCGATAACACTGCCCAGAGTAATGGGCGGCGTCGTATAAAGGATCAAATCAAACGAAATACCTGATAGAAATTTCTTTATTGCACGTTTGAACTGCCACTCGAGCAACAACGTAGCAATACCCTTCTCTATGAGGTTTGTATGCTGCACATTCAGAGTCCGCACCTTGAGAATATTCACTCCGTCAATCTGCGCAAGTTGTGTCTTTAACCCAAATCTCCGCTCGGCAGGTGTCACTACATACACCTCCACTCCCTCATTGCGAAACTTACGCAAGAGGTCGGTGTATATACCACGTTGCTCAATCTGCCACACCGGGCTAATACTCAAAAAGAGGACTCTCATAATGCTACATAACGTTATTCCTTTTGACACACTGCCTCAATCAGGCAGGACACATTTGACAAATGTACAATTTTTTCGGCAAAATTCAAAGAGCCACACTGCCAAGAATCAAAAAAAGAGGCAGCCTCCCGACTGGAAGGCTGCCACAATAGTCATCTATCTCAAAATCTATTGACGTTTCAACGGTATTTCGAGTGACGGAGCAGGCGATTTCTTAGCATCAGTCTTGTTGATTTCAACATCATCAACCAAAATAGCAGACGGATAAATTACCGACGCAAGCGTAGCCTGATTGAGAATCATATTTGCAATGTTCTCTTTAGAAGATACTGCCAACAGACGTTTAATCTTTGACAACGGCACTTCAGCTACAGTACAAGCTCCAACTTGAGTTTCAGAGCCGTCTTTAGCGCTAACTCGGTAAATCTTTGTAGCCAAACCTGCACTCTTGCGAACAATGTAACCATACTCAAGACCCTCTTCTTTCACAGCCTTGATAAGTTCTTTCTTCATCTTGTCGTGCTTCAAACCCTTGCTTACAGAGATGTGAACTGTACCCGGAGCAGTTACGAATGCAATTTCACTACCTGAAAGAACATAACGTGAGCTACCTGTCGACACAGGGTTTTTCAGAGTAGGAACACGGCTGTTGAGCATACCGCGCAAAATACCGTTTTCAACCAATGTAATCTCTTTAGCAGGGACAACACCTTCAGCGTCAATCTCATAAGCACCCATCAATGTAGTATTGTTATACTTAGCCAATGTGCTGTAGTTCTTCACTGTCAGACGAGAGTCGATGATTTTCTTACCCATACGACCTTCGAGAGTCGGAGCCGCAGGACGGTCGATACGTGTACGACCTGCCAACAGCGCATTTTGCTGAGCCAACAAATTCTTAGTAAAGATAGCCAATGCAGCACCATCTTCGAAGAGAACCGGACCTGCATAGTATTCTGTAACCGGCTCAACTGAACGGAGATTATTCAAATCTTCAGCAAACTTCTTAACCTGCTTTTTCATATCTTCGAGGCTGGGAAGTTGATCCGGAGTCTGTGCAACCACCTGCCAAGCATCTGCAAACATATATCCATTATTGTCTTGAACTACAGCCTGAGCAGTAATAGAGATCAAAGACAGCGGAATAATAGTAACAACACCTTCTGTCGTAGTCTTATAGATAGACATCTCTACACCACTCATAGCAACGCGGCTATTCATCAATTCAGGATAATCCTTGAATACTTCAGACAATTCAGCTACTCGTTTTTCCCATTCGCTATGGTTGTAGTTAAATTCAGCTTTTCTCTCAACGATGCGTTCGATAGGCTCGATTTTCGAGAAATCGTCCATTGCGTCCTCTTCTGGAGAGAGTGGATTACTTCTTCTGATAGCCACCTTTGCTGCATAGTTCTTCAGCGCAGCCTTGTACAACATATCAGAGAATGTCCAGAATCCATATTGAATCATCTGCGGATTTGCATCTGCGGGCATTCCGACACGACCAAACTGACCATTGTAGAACGGATCGCTATTGCGATGGTAATCACCCAAGTGCAAACGCACTGTACCATTCATTGCCCAGGGTCTGTCGTTAGACGATGTGATTGCACCCAACACTGCCGTAACATTGAATTGTCTTGAACGATTCAATGCATAAGAGAGGAAATAAGGATTCGGAGATTTAGGCAATTTCAGATTTTCCTTATTTCTCATCATTTCCTGTTTCATAGCGTCAATAATCGCCTTGTCATCAGGAGTTTGGCTATAAGCCGACACAGTTGTAAACAGTGCTACAACTGCCAACATATATCTATTTAACTTTTTCATCTTCATTCCAATTTAATATTCTCTGCACCATAGATTACGGACGTTCAAGGATAGGAGGCAATTCTTGAGATTTAGCCTTACGTTGCATTTCAACCTTATTCACGAGGATAGTCGGAGAGATTGCAGTAACAGGAATTGAACCTGATTCTGCACCACACATACCGGTAAATACTTGGCTATTGCCACCTGCGTGAATGATGTTCGAGAACATTGAAAGCGGAGTACCAATCAAATCCACACCGCGAACCAATTGATCGGGTCTGCCGTCTACAAACACCTTGTAAACTTCGATCGGATTCACACTGAACGAGTTAGTTTGACCTACACCTGTGAATGTCAAACCACCGGTTACCTCTTTGAAATAGAAACCATACTCTTTACCTTGCTTCTTAACCTCTTCGATGAGCATTCTTCTGAGGTCATCTTCAGTCAGATTTTCTGATGATTCGATCACCAGGTTAGATTGGCGAGAAACTGCGTCGAAACCATCTGTAGCACGAGCGTGACCATTGCTGCGCGGGAAGTTGTCAATCGGAGTTCTTGTCATCAAGAAACCTTCCAACTTACCATCTTTTACTGCGTGAACACGTTGAGCGCGGATACCTTGGTCATCGAACTTGTAGTAACCATTCAACTCTTCGCCATTGAATGTCTTCATAGTCGGGTCGTCATATACGTTCATTGTTGCGGGAAGAACGAATTGACCTACGAGTTTCTTGAAAGTCTGACCATCTCGGTCGCTCTTCATACGCTGACCTTCGATTCTGTGTCCGAAGATTTCGTGGAAGAATACGCCAGATGCAGCACCAGACAAGATTGCAGGACCTGTGTATGGGTCTACAATCGGAGCATCTCTCAATTCCAACACTTTGTCAGCCAATGCATTTGCATCTGCCAAGATTTTATCCATTGCAGGCAGATCTTTAGGCTCGAATGCGAAGTATGACAGATAGAGCGGCAATACCATACCATCGTCAGCCTTAGTTTGTGCATTAACCATAATGCGTGCATAGCTCAAGTTTTGAACTACTTCACGACCGTCTGTATCAACAAAGTAACGACGTTCTACGGTATAAGTCAAATTTGCAGAACCTTGCAGAATCTTCTTGCTTTTGTTGAATACTGCTGAAATTTTGTTGAGTTTTTCACCCCACTCTTCCATATTGAGTTGGAGCTTTTCTGCAGCCAACGGTGCTTCATAATATTTTTCAACTTCAGCGTCTGAGAAACTCGGAGCCTTATCGTCGCTTGCTACGTTAACACTTCTGTTAGCCAAGTCATTGCGGAATACAGACAGAGCGAATTTGTAACGATTGTTTGTTTCGTTCCAAATTGCCTGACGCACTGCGTTTTCACTGCCTTCGATGTTCAACGGCAGCGATGCCGATGACATAGCACCTGTCTGACGATTTTGAGACGCACCCATATGGCGGTTCTTGAAATTATCGAATTCATAAGAACCGACACGCACCTGAGGAACAAGACGCACTGTATGGCTCTTAGCTGTTCCCATCAACGCACCGAAAGAACTTGATACCTGAAACACGTTCTTATCAATCACGCGGTAATTCATGTGATAAGGAGGAAATTCTTCTTTTTGCAACTCCTTCATTTGCTGAGCAAGTTCCTCTTTCAGGATTGTCAGCAACTTGTCATTTTCTGCTTGTGCATACAGTGAGCCGGCTACCGTAAGCATCGCAAATCCTGCAAGTAAAATCGATTTAAGTTTCATTTCGTTAATACCTTAAAGTCTAATCTCCTACTCTATTTCCGGGTTTTTCGGATTCCACCCTCTACTATGCTTTTCTAACCCACAAAATCCGAGGCGGAGAATACAGAGACTCTCACACCTTCGGATTTTTTTTAATGATAAACTTATGTAACTAATCTTCGTCTGTATCAGCGTAAGCCTTCAACAATTTATCTTGAACATCAGACGGCACTTGTTCGTATGAAGCGAACTTCATAGTGTGCGTAGCACGACCGTTTGTCAACGAGCTCAAAGTTGTTGAGTAGCGATACATTTCTGACAGCGGCACGCGTGCTGTAATCTTTTCAAGACCTTTTTCACTGCCCATACCTTCGATGATAGCACGTCGGTTTTGCAAGTCACTCATCACATCACCCATCTTGTCTGACGGAACAAGAACTTCTACGCTGTAGATTGGTTCCATAATCTTCGGACCTGCTGTGCGGAATGCTTCCTTGAATGCATTTCTACCAGCCAACTTGAACGAAAGTTCGTTTGAATCAACCGGGTGCATCTTACCGTCGTAAACTACTACGCGAATGTCGCGAGCATAAGAACCGGTCAGCGGGCCCTCTTCCATCTTTTCCATTATACCTTTTTGGATTGCCGGCAAGAAACGAGCATCGATTGAACCACCGACGATAGCGCTGCAGAACACCAGCTTACCGCCCCATTCCAATTCGACTTCTTCTTTAGATTTGATATTGATATTCAAATCCTTACCATCAATCTTATATTTAACCGGATCTGGCATACCTTCTGTGTAAGGTTCGATTACCATATGAACTTCACCGAATTGACCTGCACCACCAGATTGTTTCTTGTGGCGATAGCCTGCCTGAGCTGTCTTAGTGATAGTTTCGCGGTAAGAGATTCTCGGAGCAAAGAATTCAACCTCAACCTTGTGAACATTAGCCAAAGTCCACTTCAGGATATTGAGGTGGTGTTCACCTTGACCTTGAAGGATAGTCTGTTTCAATTCTTTTGAGTATTCAACCAGGATTGTCGGGTCTTCAGCGTGAGCACGGTTGAGCAATTCGCCGAGTTTTTCTTCATCACTTGAATTGATTGCGCGAACTGCACAACGGTAACGCGGAGATGGCATTACAATCGGAGCAATCTTAACATCTCCAGTTGTAGACAATGTAGCACCGGTCTTTGTCGATTTCAGTTTAACTGTGCAACCGATATCACCTGCACACATCTCTGTAACCTTAACACGGTTCTTTCCTGCAACAACAAACATTTGTGAGATTTTTTCCTTGTTGCCGTTTGTTGCATTAATCAACTCTTGACCTTCGGTAACTTTACCAGACACAACACGGAAATAAGAAACTTCACCGATGTGAGGTTCGAGAGCAGTCTTGAATACGAACAACACTGTTTCAGCAGAAGAGTCTGCCCATACAAGTTCGTCTTCAACATTTCTCATCGGGATAGCCTTGTCCGGAGCTGGTGTTACGTTGATAACAAACTCCATCAAACGCTTAACACCGATATCCATCTTACCAGAACCGCAGAATACAGGCATCATTCCTTGGTGAGAAACACCGATACCCAAACCTTTACGCAATTCATCAATTGTCAGCACACCTTCATCGAAGAATTTAGTCATCAACTCTTCGTCGTTTTCTGCAGCTGTTTCAACCAAAATGTTACGATATTCTTCGACGCGGTCGTTCAATTCGGCAGGAATTTCAAACTCTTCGCGAATACCTGTATCACCCTTGAACTTATACATCTTCATTGTCAGCACATCGACAATCGTATCAAAACCAGGACCCGGATTAACGGGGAATTGTACGACTACGGGTTTAACCGGAGAGTTTTCTCTGATTGAATCGATAGTCATATCCCAATTAGCCTTTTCAGAATCGAGTTGATTAACGAAACCGATCAGTGGCTTGCCATATTTTCTTGCATAGCGCACTTGAATTTCGCTACCTACTTCAAAACCATTCTGTGCATTGAAGAGCATTACGCCCGAGTCTGCCACTGCAAATGCAGAGAAAAGACCGCCACAGAAGTCATCTGATCCCGGAGTGTCAAAGATATTGAGTTTTCTTGCATTAAACTCCGTAAAGAGCAATGATGAATATATCGAGCGTTTATAGATGTGTTCGATTTCTGTGTAATCGGAAATAGTTGAATCTGATTCGATTGCACCACGGCGTTCAATAACTTTACCTTCGAATGCCATCGCTTCTGCGAGGGTGGTTTTACCTGAGCCTGAACTACCCAGAAGCACCACATTTTTGATTTCTCCTGATTGATAAGTTTTCATAAATTTTTATGTATTTGTGAGAAAAAAATTATTTTTTTGTTTCGGCAATATACGAATTTTTATTTTAATTTCATACTTTTATCGCAAATTTTTTCAAATAATTTTATGCTATGATACATAAAATATGGCTCAGAGTGCTTTGTAGTGCGCTTTTTATCACTTCTATAACTTTATTTCAATCTTGCAAAAAAGATGGAATTGACCCCACAGAAGACAAAACTTTAGACTATGAACACGCAGAGAATAGATGGATTTTCGATCAGATGAAACACTGGTATCTCTGGAGCGATAGCATTCCCCAATACTTCAGCAAAACGTACTACACAAAAAACGCAGATGAGTATTTCGAGTCGCTGCTCTACAAACGCAACGACACCTATGGTGACCGCTTCTCATACATCGAAAGAAAGAGTACTTCGCAATCAAAGGCGAGTCTGCCTGTCAAGACCGGATTTGGATTCGAGTTCAAATATCTCCGTTCATCATTACACTCAGGAGGCAACGAACCTGTAAAGATATACCTCTATGTAGTGTACTATGTACACCCAAACTCTCCTGCTGAAAAGGCAGGGCTGAAACGTGGGGACTTAATATATAAGGTTAACGGCGAGTACATCAATGATATGAATGCGTTGAATTCAAAAACAAACATCACTGTCAAACTTGCCAACTTTGAGAATTTTTATCTCGTATTCAGAGAAACAGACCCGACAAGAGATATTTCGATAGGCGAATATACCGACTCGCCAATCTTGACAGACATCATACTAAGCAACAATTCAAAGAAGGTTGGATATTTGTGTTATAGGACATTCTCTGAAGGTTCGGACCAATATTTGATAGAGTCATTCAAGAGATACAAGGCAGAAGGTGTCAGCGAATTGATTCTGGACCTGAGGTACAATCAGGGCGGAAGACTATCCATAGCACAGACTCTAGGCGGATTGCTCATACCAACCGACAAGTTGGGGCTGGACTACATCAGACAAGAGCCCAACCAAACAATCAAAAACTCAAAAGAGGTCAATTTAACACTCAAGACTCCGAAGAATCAGACAATCATCGACGCCAATCTCGGTCTGGAGCGTTTGTACATCTTAACAGGAACAGGAACTGCATCGGCCAGCGAGACTACGATACTTTGCACCAAACCATATATAAAGAATGTATATGTTATCGGCAGCAATACAATGGGCAAAAATCAATCGTCAGTAGAACTCACCAATAGTCAATACGATTGGAAACTACACCCTATCATCGCAAGACTCTACAACTGCAATAACGAAACATTCAAAGAGACAGGTATCATTCCTGACTACTATATTAATGAGGATAAAATTTTTCCTTACAAACCATTGGGTGATCCCAATGAGCCGTTGCTGAACGCAGCACTCCACCACATCTCGAATGGCGAGTTCCCCGACGGCACGAAGAGTAGCAGCGAACATTCGCTTGGAGAATTCACAATCGTAAACTCTGGCGAAGGCGGCAATCGCTTAACATTAGATGAACTGAAAAAATGAAAGGTTTGCGTAAATTTATCGAGCAACTCGAACAGAGTGGCGAACTTGTACGAATAAATGAAAAAGTATCGCCCGAACTCGAAATATCTGAAATAGTAGACCGCGTATCAAAAAGCAAAGATGGCGGCAAGGCACTGCTATTCGAGAACAACGGCACGCAATTTCCCGTACTCATCAATATGTACGGCAGCTTGTCGAGAATGTGCTCGGTATTGAGAGTCAATGATATCGACGACGTAGCGAAACGTATATATAAAGTATGGGAAGTGGTTACAACTCCGAAAGCTACACTGGGCGACAAATTAAAAATGATTCCTTTGGCAGCAGAGGCTGCCAAATGGTTGCCAAAATACACTAAACGCAAAGGCACCTGCCAGCAGGTAATCAAGCGAGATGGAGAGGTGGATTTGGAAGAATTGCCTATTCTGAAATGCTGGAAAAATGATGGCGGGAGATTTATCACTCTGCCAATGGTTACTACGATAGACCCCGACTCTGGAGCCCGAAACGTAGGAATGTACCGTATGCAGATACTCGACAAGAACAGCACTGCGCTGCATTGGCACCCCCACAAAACCGGCGCAAAACACTACAAAGCGTGGAAACGCAAAGGCAAACCTATGCCCATAGCTGTATGTCTTGGAGGCGACCCCGTCTATGCCTATTCGGCTACGGCACCGCTACCAGAGGGTATTGACGAATGGATTCTCTCTGGATTCATTCGAAATAAACCCGTACAACTCGTAAAATGTATTACAAATGATTTATATGTTCCTACCGATTGTGATTTCGTAATCGAGGGCTATGTCGATACAGACGAAGACAAAGTACTCGAAGGTCCATTCGGCGACCATACGGGTTTCTATTCGCTGGAGGATTACTTTCCGCGACTGCACGTTACCTGCATTACTCACCGAAAAGATGCTGTCTACCCTGCAACGCTGGTCGGAATACCGCCACAGGAAGATGCCGTATTGGGGCTGGCTACGGAGCGAATATTTTTGGCTCCGATAAGACTTCTGATGCAGCCTGAAATTTCAGATATGAAGATGCCAGCCGAGGGTGGAATGCACAATCTGGCTCTTGTGTCGATTGCCTGCACATATCGAGGCCAGGGCTTTAAGGTAGCATCGGGTCTTTGGGGAGCAGGACAGATGATGTTCAATAAGGTATTGGTAATGTTGCCAGAGGGTGTCAAGCTGGAGGACTCAGATGCAGTAGCAAACTATGTTTCACGCGCTACAAGCAGTGATATTATGACGAGTCGCGGACCATTGGATATTCTCGATCACGCTGCACAACAGATGGGCAGCGGCGGCAAAATCTGCATAGACCTAACCGAAACGGATACTGCGACACAAGCGGAGCACCTGCGACTGCCCGAAAAGATGCAACTCGCTGAAGGCATCACAGAGGTAGACACTCACTTGGCCGACAAATGGAGAATCCTAATTATCAAGTGTTCGCGTTCAATAAACAATCTGCAGAAACTGACTGCTGCAGTAGAGTCAATTTTCGATAATAACAATATTGAGGGTATTAAATTTGCTGTAGTAGTTGATACGGACGTTCCGCAACTTGCAGACCGCGATTTACTCTGGTGGACATTGGCGAATGTAGATACGATAAGAGATTTTGCAATCACCCGACACGATGTAGCTATGTTCGATGCTCGACGCAAAAACGGAGGACTAAACGGAGCAAACAGACGCTGGCCAAACCCAACCGTAACAGACAGGACAACAATCGATAAAGTTGACAAAATCTGGACAAGGCTCAACATTGGCGAGTTTATTGAATCGCCCTCAAACTACTACGGAGCACTCTCTCGCGGCAACGGTTCTGATTCCGAATGAAACAACTAAAAGAGATATTCGACGCGCTGTTCAAATTCACAAAAGATGAACGTATCGCGATTGCAGTGCTGGCGGCGGGTGTGGTCTGTATAGCAGTAATCAGACTGGTAGCAAACCGACCGCTCGGTTCGAGAGTCGAAGTCAGCATTGCTGCGCACGTTCAAGCTACAGTCAAGCGAGCTGACACGCTATTTCAATTCGACCCGAACAGTGTTTCAATCAGTGAATTACAATTATTAGGATTCAGTTCCAAGCAGGCGCAGGCAATAGACAACTACCGACGCGCAGGTGCAAAATTCAAAACTCCAGCCGACTTCGGGCGCAGTTTCGTAGTGTCAGATTCAATGTTGCGTAGACTGACTCCCTATATGGTATTCGCACCACAAATCGATTCAGTCAAAACAGAGACTATCAAGCAGAAAAATGCTATCAAAAAGTCAGACCTTAACCGAGCCGACTCGGCATCACTCTGCGCCATCTACGGAATAGGCAAAGTGCTAAGTCACAGAATTTTAGAATACAGACAACGGCTCGGTGGATTTGTCAATTTCGACCAACTTCACGAAATCTACGGCTTGAACAATTACGCTATAGACGAAATAAAGAAAATTTTTTTCATAGATAGTGCTGAAATTCAAAAAATTGATATTAACTTTGCGTCCGGAAAAATTCTGAGTAAACACCCTTATATGGATTACCATACAGTGGGCAGAGTGTTGAAATTCAGAGAAATGAAAGGAGGTTGGAACAATATCGCAGAAATGAAAAAAGATGAAATATTACTACCTGATGAGGCACGAAAATTGGAGCCTTATTTGGTATTTCGTCACGAAAATTGCGATTCCAATCGAAAATAATTGCCCACACAACTAACACGATTTTACAAACAAAAAAATAAAAAAAGAAAAAGCTATGATTATAATGCCGGTAAAAGAGGGCGAAAACATCGAAAAGGCTCTCAAGAAATTTAAACGTAAATACGAAAAAACTGGAGTTTTGAAAGAACTTCGCCGTCGTCAGTACTTCACTAAACCGTCGGTTGAAAATCGCGCAAACAGACTCCACGCAATCTACGTTGCAGGTTTGAACAGAGACGAAGAATAGTCTCACAGTTAAACCTTTCGTATCGTTTGAATTGACTCCAGCAACTTAGCGGATTCAGCGTACGACCTCGGTAACTCAACTAAAATCCGGAACTATGGTCGAAAAATTCTTGGAATATATCATCGCTGAAAAACGATACTCAGAAAAGACGAGTGCACTCTACAAAGATGTCATTCGTCTTTTTTGTCTTTTCTTGGGCATAGACACCAAAGATCTCGACGAAAAGATATTCAATGCGGAAGACATCAGCCAATGGATTATGTCGCTGAAAAAAGATGACGGATTGAAAGCATCGTCGATAAACACCTATCTCACTGTAATTCACTCGTTTTGGAAATTCAGCAAACGGCGAAACAAAAGCGATGTGATTGACCCATTTCTTCACATCAAACGGCTGAAAACACCTCGCCGACTGCCTGCATTCGTAGACCAAAGTCGAATGGAAAATATCGTATCGGCTCTGGAAGAACTCAGCGACGATTACCAAACGGCGCAGGCTCAACTGATAATTATGTTTTTCTATGCAACGGGGGTGCGCCAAGCTGAGCTGAGAGAGGTGCGAATCGGAAATTTCGACTCAAGCTGCAACCAACTCACTATCAAAGGGAAAGGTTCGAAAGAGAGAATAATTCCAATCCCAGCAAAACTAAAGGAGAAAATTTTTGAGTTCACAAATAAATTTTTTGACGAAAAAATTTGGAATTCACCTGAAAAGTTACTATTTTTATCCTCGAAAGGAGAACAGTTGACAAAGGGCTATATCTATGGTCTGGTAAGACAAACCCTCGAAGGATTTGGCGTTACAGGCAAGTGCAGCCCACACGTTCTGAGACATACCTATGCGACTCACCTGCTGAACCAAGGCGCAGATTTGAGAAGTATTCAGGAATTGCTCGGTCACGAAAATTTGTCAGCAACTCAGATTTATACGCATAATACTATTGAACATCTGAAAGAAGTTTATCACAAGGCTCACCCACGAGCCATAAAAGATTAGGAGGATAAATTATGAACGTAAAAATCCAATCGGTTAAGTTCGATGCCGACAAAAAGTTAATCGACTTTATTGAAAGTAAAGTAGCAAAAATCGACCGCTTTATCGACAACATCGTCTCTGTTGACGTAACTCTCAAACTCGACAAAGATTTCGACAACGGCAACAAAGTGGCAACTATTAAAGTTACAGTGCCGGGCGACGAACTGGTTGCAGAACGCCAATGCAAAAGTTTCGAAGAGGCTATTGATTCGGGACTCGACGCAATTCGCAATCAGGTAGATAAATACAAAGAAAAACTCGCTAAATAAAACTACCGAAAGAACCTCGAAATCGAGGTTCTTTTTTTGAAACATATCCCATTTTCGAGTTCAGACTCTCTGACGGTCTGTTCGTTGATTAACAGGACTTGTTCATTGAAAAAAAGTTTCAATTCCGAAAACATTCACTATATTTGTATCGGTTTTAGTTAACATATTGTAAAATGTTGGACGCTGATATACTGAACGCAGTCGATGACGTTAATACAACTTCGACCGATGTCGATTTTGGATTGACTGACCTCGCAAAGCAAAAGTATATCACATCAACAAAAAAGGTTGGTAACATTTTATTTTCGTTGGGCAACAGATTTCAGGTATTGAATGTTGGGGGGAAAAAGGTGTTTTCTTATAGAACACTTTACTTCGATACTTGGAACTGTTGCTTTTTTAATGAATATCTGAACGAGAACCCGCTGCGCCATAAGGTCAGACTAAGAGAGACCGAAAACGGCAACAGACGCTATTTCGAAGTTAAAGTCAGCGACTCGACTAAAAACCGACGACTCAAACAACGAATCGCCATCGAATCTTGGGAGTGTTTCAAAAACAACCAAAGCCAAGAGTTACTGAAGAAAGGTACGGGACTGACGTTCGATCAGATTACACCCATTCTCGAGTGCCAATTCAAACGCATTGTTCTGATTGATAATAAGGCTCAACAACGAGTCTCAATAGACCTATCGCCCATATTTATCAATTCCAGAACGGGAGTAAACATCGGAGTTCCCGAACTTGTGATAATCGAAACAAAACGAAACACGAATAACCCAGACTTATTCGCAGAATTAATTGATAGCGAGAGTGCTCAAAAATCGGATATAAGCAGATATATGACCGGAATGTTGGCTACTAACCCTTCAACAAAACGCTACACAGTCAATCGTAACCATTCTAAATAGTACAAAATTCTATGTTTGAAAGACTCAAGACAAAGAACTTTTTGAATCAGAAATGCCTCGAGATATTCATATATTCGATTATCTGGATTGTAATAGCAATCATACCATTGTTCTGGAATTACAACTACAGCGACAGATTGGAACTCGAACCACTATTTAATTGGTTCATCAGACTCGCTCCATTTTTCATTATATTCCTGATAAATATCTTATGGCTGATACCGCGATTCCTGCTCAAAGGCAGCAATCGCTGGCTGTTCTTTCTGCTGACTTTTGCTATTTCTATAACGGTTATCACACTTAACCCTCGCGCTACGTACAAACAGATTAAAATCGAAAACTACATACGCGAGCAGAAGATGCAACACTACATCGAACTCGAAAAACAGAAACCACCGCGTCTTGACAGAAAGGATTCTGAAAATAGATTTAATTTCCACAATCCACCAAGACGTATGATTTCGTGGTGGCTTTTCGTCTACATCAACGACATTATCGTTGCAATAACAATGACGGGTCTGACCATCGCAATCCGTCTGTTGTTCAAGTCGCTCAAGGATCAGCAGATTATGAGCGAACTGAAAAACCAAAACACAATGACCGAATTGGAGTATCTCAAACATCAGGTAAATCCGCATTTTCTGATGAATACTCTGAATAATGTACACGCGCTGATAGATATTGATGCCGAGCAAGCCAAACACTCGATTATCGAACTATCGAAGATTATGCGTTATGTACTCTACGACACTAGCGGACAGACCGTATCGCTCAGTCGCGAGTTGCAATTTACAAACAACTACATCGCACTGATGAGCATCAGATATGACGACTCGGTAGACATAAAACTGAATGTTCAGCCCAATGTCCCCGAAGTGAAGATTCCTCCGTTGTTGATTCAACCATTCATCGAAAATGCCTTCAAACACGGCATCAGTTCGCTGAAATCGTCGTTTATTCACATAGACCTCTCAATAGACAATAATTACCTCATCTGTCACGTTGAGAATAGCAATAACTATAAAAAAGAGAATAGTGGCGGAATTGGCCTTGAAAACATCAAAAAACGTCTGCAGTTGTTGTACTCGAACAGATACTCGCTAGACATCAAGGTTGATGACCAAATTCACTCTGTAATACTAAAAATACCGACAACGATATGATAAGATGTATAGCCATTGATGATGAGCCGCTTGCGTTGCAACAGATTGTCTCATATATAAGCAAAACTCCATTCTTGAGTCTTGTTGCGCAATGCAAGTCCGCATCGGCGGCCCTAGAGGTGTTGCACAAAGAAGATGTCGATTTAATGTTTGTCGATATTAATATGCCTGACATCACCGGACTCGAACTTGTGAGATCGCTCAACAAACCCGTAATGACCGTATTCACTACCGCCTATTCGGAGTACGCCATTGAGGGGTTCAGAGTAGACGCAGTTGACTACCTGCTCAAGCCTTTCAGTTACGAGGAATTCCTGAAGTCGGCACTGAAGGTCAAAGCTCGATGGGATTTAACTCATCAGTCAGCAAGCTCAACACAAACCATCTCTCAAGACATCGATACTGACTACATCTTCATCAAGTCTGATCAGCGTATGGTTAAGATTCCGTTTTCGGATATAATCTACGCTGAAGGACAAAGTGAATATGTAAAGATATTCATCTGTGGTGGAACATTCGAAAAACCGCTGCTAAGCCTCAACCTGCTCGAACAACGACTGCCTACGGATAAATTTATGCGCGTGCATCGCTCATATATCATCAATCTCGATTACATTGCCGAGATCTCTTATAACAGAATATTACTTAACAATGGTTCTAAAATTCCAATCGGAGAGGTCTACCGCGAGCAGTTCACTAACTTCATTAACAAAAACCTCGTCAAGAGATAACAAAATGAGCGATGCCCCAATGGACATCGCTCATTACATTTAATTCGTTATAAGTTCGACTCTCCCTTAATTCCGGAATGTATCTAACCGCCACCGACAGTCGCTCTATTCATCATCAACAGGCTCAAACCAATCCTTCCCTACCCCACACAATGGACAAGTCCAATCGTCGGGCAAATCTTCGAAGGCTGTTCCCGGAGCGACTCCGTCATCTGGCGCTCCTGTCTCGGGATCATAAATCCAAGAGCACTCTATACAACGATATTTTTTCATAGCAACACATTTTGATTCGACAAATTGTGTTGCGATTTTTATGCCAAACTGCTAAAGAAGACCCGAGAGCACAAATATCCAGTGAGCAACTACCGCAGCAACGATACCGCCAATTGTGTGTGCAAGAATAGCCTTTGAGGTCAAGTGGCGATAGCCAATCGAGTCGAGCATCGCAGTGTGTGTGCTAAGGTAACCGCTCCAGCACATACCAATTGCAGTAAACACCGCGATAGCATTACCGTCAATCCAACCCTGACTAACAAATGTCGGCACCAACCCCAGCGCAGCACCTACTGCTCCCAGCGCAGTAATCGGGAATGCAATCAAGTGCGGATCGGTAAATCCGAACAGCCACTCAAACACGAAGTCAATCTTCTGAGCCAAGAACGGCAGCAATTCAACACCTTGATATGCTCCACCATCATAACCACCTTGAGGCGCACCAGAGGTCAACAGAAATACCATAGTTGAAATAATCAACACACCAGGAATGATTGCCATACCGACTTCAACGCCAGAACGACCACCGTCCAACAGTGAATCCAAAATTCGCAAGAACAACGATTTATCGCTGTTTTGTTCAACATTTTCAGACTCTTCAGTTTTCGGAGCAGCATCTTCTTTTGCATATTCAGGATAAGATTTCAGCACAAAATACTGCATCAAACGAGTAGAGACCAAACAGCCAACCATTGCTCCGAAGAAACCGATGAGCGGCTCCTTATAGTAGCCCTGACCAATCATAAACACGATTACCAACAGTCCCATACCGAATGCTGTACCGAAGTTTGTCAGCGAAACGTATTGGAATTTTTTGAAATAGCTTGCGAACTTTTTATCGTTTGCCAGCGAAATGATAGCAGGGTTGTCCGACAAGAATGTCAGCACTGCACCCAGTGAAGATACACCCGGCAGATTGAACAGCGGTTTCATCAACGGGCGCAACAACTTTTCAAGCATCTTTACCACGCCAAATTCGAGGAAAATCTTACCCAGCGCGCCAGACAATACACACACTGCCATCAGAAAGAAACAGGTATTAATCAGCAAGTCGTGTGATGTCTTCATCATCGTGTTCAACATATTGGGCACGCCCATTTTCGAACCGATGTACGAGAAGATTACCAATACAACAACCAAACAAGGCACGCCTGTCGGGATATATTTCCAAAAGGATTTTTTATTACTCATATTGTTAGTAGTTATTATTTACGTTTGAAAGACAAAAGGTCGAGATTCCACTTAACGCCGAAGCTGAATATATTTTGATTATCGACCAAAGTACCTGCGACGTTAGAGTTTTCGCCCAACATTCTGAAATAGAACAAGTGCAGTCTGAGGCTCTTGTTTCCCATCGGATAGTATTCAAGCCCCAAACCCGAACGAGTAATCTCGGTTCCCGGCAACACGCAATAATCGCCTACTACCTCTGTCTTATTCTCATCGTGAGATCCCATCAGCAATGCCTTGAATTTATCACAGATATTGATAGTGTATCTCAAATTAGTCGAAAAGTTCTTAAATGAAAATGATTCGCCAACAACGTTTCTAATCATTAAATCGTACTCCCAGACTCCTGAATTATCAAGAGTTTTATGTCCAAGTGAGATATAATTGATAAACTTACCAGGCAGATACTCAAGCATATTTACTGAGTAGAGAGTTTCAAAACCTTTCAAAAATCGACCGCTCCAGAAGAGGTTGTAAGCATACATATCCTCGTCAGCCTTGCGGAACGGGCTCTCGCAAATCTGCAGTGTAAGTTTATTATATTCATTGAATGCGTAACTAACGCTACCCCCCATCTGGAAACAAGGGATATTGTTAAGATATTCCGAATAAGTGTACGAGTCAATCGGAGCACGGTCATAATCATAGCCACCAATTGCAACTACCTGTTTACCAAATGCAATGCTCCACTTCTTATTGATATTGTAGTTCAAATACAACCAATCCGTAGCATCAAAAAAGCTCTGATTAGAGTGAGCCTTGTTCAATCTCTGACGATACGAGAACGAGAGGTTATCGGTCAGATTACCGTCGAATCGGAAGTTCAAATATTTGCCTTTGAATCCGCAATCGTCATTAATTTCCTGATTACCGATATATACACGCTGGTAATCAATACGGGTTTCGAGTTCGAGTTTGGTTATTGCTCTATCGTTCTGCGCAAAAACACTTTGGCAGCAAAGCAACATCAATAACAAAAGGAGTTTACTATTCTTCATACCTATTTCTACTATATTTTTTAGCGAGTGCAAAAGTAGTTCAAAAAAAAGACTTTAACAATCTTTAATTCATTTTTTTAAGTCATTCGGTCATAATAATTGCACATATGGGTTTGGCAATAAAAAACCGCCTCTAAATTATTTAGAGGCGGTTTTAGAATTATTGCGATTATAATCGACTATCGTTCGTTACGGATAGTTTCGATAATCTTTTCGTTTTGGATAATCATCATACCGTGGCGGTCGTTAGTGATACCGTCAGTGAGTTTGTAAGTGTATCTCGGGATAGAACCTTCCATAACGGTCGGAACATAGTGATACTGAATGTTATCCATCTTAGTTTTGAGGTCGTGACCCGCTTCAGTGATGTGAGTCGAAATGATGTACGAGCAACGTCTGTAGTTCGAGAAACCAAGAGTTACTGCAACTGTAGCATCAAATGCGTCCTTCACGTTAGTACCCTTGAACAACTCGTCAAAGATAACCAACAGACGGAGTCCCTTCGCCACGTTTTCAGCAACAGTCTTCACACGAACAACTTCAGCGTAGAAGTGGCTATAACCCATATTCATATTATCCGACACGTTGATAGACGAGTACATACCGTCAATCGGAGCAAACTCCATCTTCGAAGCGGCTACAGGCAGACCCAAGTGAGCCATATATGTAGCAACACCGATAGATTTCATCAACGTTGACTTACCTGCCATATTAGCACCAGTCAAGAAGAATACGTTCTTTTCGCGGTCGATAAGGATATCGTTTGCGATAGCCTTCTTCAATGACGGGTGGTAAACAGATTCCATCTTAAGAATGTGATTTTCACCCTCCAGTGCGATAGCCTTAGTGAATCCTCTGCGGCGAGCGATTGCACCTACGCACAACAATACGTCGAATTCGTACATCAACTTGATGAGTTGTTGCATTTTTTCGATGCACTTGTGGCGCAGGCGGTAGTCGAACATCAAGATGCTGAACAAACCGAGTTTACCTTCAGCAGCTTGTGGAGTCAACCACTTCATATCAGCAGAGTTCACGATAGCATCAGCTTCAGCTACGATGTCTTTGCAGGCACCACCGTTATCTTTACTTTTGAGTAATTCTACGAATTCACGAATCTTAACAACAGCCTGCATAGTTTGGCGCATACCTTCGGTGATCAGTCCGAATTCCTTATCGCGAGCCACCAATTCCAGCACCTTACGACGCATACCGTTAATCATTGCAACTGCGAAACCAGCACCTTCCGGATTGCTAAGGTACTCTTCAGTTGCTTGGAACATCTCGTCAGAAACAGGGAATTCAGTTTCGATACCCTTGAAGTATTCGAACTTTTCGGCGCGAGCATTAATGCTCTTAGCATCTGTGAGCGGATCATTGAAAATCTTTTCCAGATGTCTTTCACCACCGCGAGTTCTCAATTCGAGGAACAGACTGAAAATAGACCCCGGTTTGTAGCGACCCATAATATTAAGGTCTTCGAGGGTCTGCTTATCTATAATGAATTTATTGTTTTCCATTCTATTAGCCAATTTTCCCCTCTGCGAGGATATCCAAAATCTTTTCGTTTCGAATGATAATCATACCGTGACGGTCTTCAGTGATACCCTTAACAATCTTGTAAGTGTAAGTCGGAACACCATCTTTCATAATAGTCGGCAGATAGATGTAGTTCATATTGTCGCAACGGTGTTTCAATTCTTCTGCAGCCTCCAAGATGTGAGTTGAGATGATGAATACACAGTTTTTGTTAGCGGCAAATGCCTCAGTAACAGCTACTGTAGCATCGTAAGCATCTTTTACGTTTGTACCGCGGAACAATTCGTCGAATACGACAATAAGGTCACGAGCGTGGCCTACCTCTTGAGCAACTTTCTTCACACGCATAACTTCAGCGTAGAAGTGGCTATAACCCATATTGATGTTGTCCGAGAGGTTGATAGTAGTAAACATACCGCGACTTGCAGTGAAGGTCATACTCTTCGCAGGTACAGGGAATCCCATATGAGCCAAGAATACGGCGATACTGAAGGTCTTCATAAATGTAGATTTACCAGCCATATTCGCACCGGTCAAGAAGATGACGTTATTGTCCGGGTTGATGTCGATATCGTTTGAAATCGCCTTCTTCAACAACGGGTGGTAAACGCCCTCCATTTTGATGGTTTTACGATCAGACTCGATAGCAGTCGCGAAGCAGAATTCTCTTTCTGTAGCAACCTTAGCGATTGTGATGTAAACGTCCATCAAGAAGATGTGAGACAACAATTTTTTCAGTTCATCTCGGAATTGGTAGCGCAACACACGGTCGTAGTCTGCAGTCTTTTCGTAAGGCAATTTCTTGCGACCACGTTCTGCGAAGACATTTGCGATACGAGCATCGACCAGAATTTCCTGCATTTTGTCTGCAGTCGGTCTGTAGGGAGAATCTTGTTTGATAGTTTCCACCAAGTCCTTGAGAGTACACAAGAACTCGATAGTTGCCAAAACACCCTTGTGCAACTGTTCGTATTCGGTATCGGCACCCAACATATTGTTCACTTTACGTTTCAATGTGTTGTTTTCGGCAGCCAACTGAGTACGAGTATCGACGTTGCTCAGGTAGTTATCGATGATATCGAAGATTTCGTTACGGAAGGGGAATTCGATTTTCTGTTCTTGGAAGTAACGAATCATACCGCTGCGAGCATTGATTTCATCTGAATCCGACAGCGGTGAACGGAACATATCCTCAAGAAGCAACGAACCACCACGAGTCATTGTGCGATTGAACAGAGCATACACACAATTTCTGCCGTGACGACCGAAGATATTCAAGTCATCGATAGTTTGTTTATCTGCGATAAAACTCATTTCCGTTAATTTTAAGAATTAGAGGGAATCTGTTAGACGGATTCCCTCTAATTTATTGATACAGTTTAGATTATTATCTGCCTTTACGTCTGATCCAAATCAAGATACCGCACAATGCGAGAACTGCAGGAATCAAACCGAATGAAACGACTTTCCA
>JAZTZL010000039.1:0-7622 GCA_045637425.1 Rikenellaceae bacterium
CTCTCATCCATCTGTATATAATCCGAGGACATCACACGCTCTCGGAGTTTCAGATATAATGGCTCCAATAACTCTGCGGCATCTTGTACCCAATCCGATATTGTCGAGGCTTTAAGATGCACGCCCGAGCGAGAGAAGATGGCGATCTGGCGATGCAGTGGCAAATGGTCTTGATACTTTCCTACAAGAAGATGCGACAGAAGCGATGCCCCCGCATTGGTGCGTGGTAGAGGTATGGTGGGCATAGGGGCAATGATACCCCCCCTCGCCTCCCTTTAAGGCATACTTGGGGCGTATAAGGCGGCGGACATACAACTCTCCGGGTTTATACTCTAACAGTTCGGTTACCGCCTCGCCTATGCGTTTACTACCATCGGGAATCGTATCGGGCTCGATAATCTCATCTCTGCGCTCTTTGTTTATGAGGTTGACATAATAATGTTTTGAATTAAAAAGTGTATTATGGTTAGTGTCCAGAGAATAATGGAAATTAGAGTTTTAGAATGATATTATAAATTTTTATTTGTACCTTTGCGCGTCTATTCTAATAACTATAATTATGATTTCCTTATTGATTTTGCTCTTTGTAGTGGGCTATGCGTGTATAGCAATGGAGCATAAAATTAAGATTGACAAGGCTGCTACGGCTTTGGTGATGTTTGGGTTTATGTGGGCGGTCTATGCTCTTTTTTCATCGGGAGAAGATGTCGGGGCGAGCTTGATTGAACACTTGGGTAGCACTTGTGAAACACTCATATTTCTTATCGGAGCAATGACCATAGTGGATATCATTGATACTCACGGTGGATTTTATATCATTACAAAACATATTACTACTCGCAGAAAACTCATATTGCTATGGCTGTTGGCAGGTATTTCATTCTTTATGTCTGCAGTGTTGGATAATATGACTACTACGATTGTTATGATTATGATGTTGCGTAAAATGATTGCAAAACCGTTAGATAGGTGGATATTCTCGGGAATCATAGTTATCGCTGCCAACTCGGGTGGAGCTTGGTCACCTATAGGAGACGTGACTACGATTATGTTGTGGATGAGAGGAAACGTGACTACATTGCCATTGATTTCATATTTGATACTGCCTTGTTTGGTCTCGGTTCTTTTGCCGCTTTTTATTATGTCATTTAGATTTAGAAAAAATGGAGGGGAAGAACTCGCTTCGCAACCTTTGGAGTTGCGCCTGCCACAAGGTGTCGGTCATAAATTCAGTCGCGGAATATTCTTTGTGGGAGTTTTAGGACTTCTTTCGGTTCCTGTTTTCAAAACACTGACAGGACTTCCTCCTTATGTCGGCATTATGCTTGTGTTGGGGATAATGTGGGTAGTTACGGAAATCGTCTATGAGCGCAAAAGAGATATTGAGGATTCAATCAAGAACAGAGTCTCTAAGGTGCTAAAACATATTGATATGCCTACCATATTATTCTTCTTGGGTATTTTGATGTCGGTAGCCTGTCTGCAAAGTGTCGGAATCTTGGGTTCGGCTGCAGATTTCCTTGATAAAAATGTACACGAGGTGTTTTCTATAGCATCGGTCGTAGGGCTGCTTTCATCTGTTGTTGATAATGTGCCCTTGGTTGCAGCTTGTATGGGTATGTATCCAGTAGTTTCGCCCGAGATGTTGACACTTAGTGCAGACCCTACTTATATGCAGGCATTTACTCAAAATGGCTTATTTTGGTTGTTGCTTACATATTGTGCCGGAGTTGGTGGTAGTATTCTTATCATCGGATCTGCTGCGGGTGTGGTTGCAATGGGGCTTGAGAAGATAAACTTTGCGTGGTATCTTAAAAATATAACCTTGCTTGCTTTTATCGGGTATGTGGCTGGTATTGCAATTCTGTACGTCGAATCGTTATTGTTTCTTTAACAGATTAGACGCATATTGTGTAATGTGGTAAAATAACTTCGAGCGCAGAGACTTTTTCTGCGCTCTTTGTTTTATAGTATTGGCAAAATGAGGTGTGAAAAAGAATTATTGTTGTATCTTTGCAACACTAAAAATGGTGAAGAATATTATGAATAAAAGACTTACTGGTACGGGAGTTGCGTTGGTAACTCCGTTTACTCAGAGCGGCGATGTGGATTACGAGTCGCTCGAGAGAATTGTCGAAAACGTAATCACCTCGGGTGTTGACTTTTTGGTGGTCTTCGGTACTACGGGCGAAACTCCGACTTTGAATGACGAGGAAAAATGCGAAATATTGAAACTTGTCAAGAGAGTAAACAATGGTCGTCTGCCGATTGTTATCGGTATGAGCGGTAATAATACGCGTGCGCTGGTTGAGCAATTGCGTAATTTTGACTTCTCTGGGATTGATGCCTTGCTCTCTGCATCACCATATTATAACAAGCCGTCTCAGGAGGGAATTTATCAGCACTTTATGGCTGTAGCAGATGCGTCGCCGGTGCCCGTAATTTTGTACAATGTTCCGGGTAGAACGGGCTCGAATATGGCTCCAGAAACGGTAGTGCGTCTGGCTCGCGACCACAAAAATATTGTGGCTATCAAGGAGGCGTCTGGAAATATGGCTCAGGTTAGCAAGATCCTTAGAGATAAACCCGAAGAGTTTATTCTGTTGTCGGGCGAGGATAATTTGGCTGTAGCTACGATTGCATTAGGTGGCGAGGGTATTATTTCTGTTGCGGCGAATGCCTTTCCTAAACGCTTCGGTCAGATGATTCACTCGGCGATGGAGGGCGATTTTAAGACTGCATCTGCTATCCAATTAGACCTTTTTGAGATTATTGAACTGCTTTTCGCAGAAGGAAATCCTGTTGGAGTGAAAATTTCTTTGGCAATACAAGGTTTTTGTAGTCAGTATGTTAGACTGCCTTTAGTGCCAGGTAGTGAAGATTTGAAGAAAAAAATGCAAAAAATAATTGCAGAAAAATTTGCACAATAAAAATATTTGCTATACCTTTGCAGTGCAAATGAGGGGTCCCTTCGTCTATCGGTTAGGACGGAAGATTTTCATTCTTCAAAGAGGAGTTCGATTCTCCTAGGGACTACCAATGAGGGCTGTTCGTTGAACGGCCCTTTTTTATTTTCCATAGGTGTGAACAGAAAACCTTGTTGTGATGAAAATCTCGGTTGATAAGAATATACCATACATAGAAAATATACTTCCCGACTCGGTTGAGGTTGAGTGGCTCGCGGGTGGTGAGTTCAGTGCCGAGGTGGTAAGGGATTCAGATGTGCTGTTGATTCGTACGCGAACTCGGTGTGATAGAACGCTACTTGAGGGTAGTCGTGTTAAGGCTATTGCAACGGCTACAATCGGGACGGATCACATAGATTTGGAATACTGCAAAAAACAAGATATTAAGGTGATTTCAGCAGCTGGGTGTAATGCCAAAGGTGTGAAACAGTATGTTGCTGCAGCTCTGGTTGATCTCGAAAAGAGTGGTGTTGAGCTCGCCGGAAAGACTATCGGTGTCGTGGGGGTTGGAAATGTGGGTAGTCAGGTTGTGCAGGCTGCTCGAGTTATGGGATTGAGAGTTTTGCAGTGTGATCCGATTCGTGCGCAACGTGGCGAAATGGACTCGCATACCGATATTGATATACTTTTGAAAGATAGTGATATTGTTACGCTGCACGTTCCGCTGACAAAGACAGGGCAGTGGGCTACGGAAAATATGGTAAATCGAGAGTTCTTTGCCAAGATGAAAGCGGGTGCGATATTCATAAACTCATCTCGTGGCGAGGTCGTTGATCAAGAGGCTCTGAAAGAGGCAATCCGCAGCGGAAAGTTGAGCCATACGGTGCTCGATGTTTGGCGAAATGAGCCAGATATTGACCGAGAGTTGATGAATATGGTGGATATTGCTACGCCGCACATTGCGGGCTATTCAAAACAGGGTAAGGCTAATGGCAGTGCTATGTGTATCAGGGCGTTATCTAAGATGTTCGATTGGGGGCTGAACGAATGGTATCCGTCGCAGGTTGAGCCAAACCGAGTAGACTGTGAACGATTGACACTCGGTGAAATCAGAGAGTCGATAGCAAAATGTTGCGATTTGGCGGGCGATTGCCAAAGACTGAGAGCCAATCCCGAACAATTCGAGAGTCTGAGAAATAACTACGATTACCGAGAAGAAACATTGTAATACATTGAGAAATAATACAAATATGATAGAAAACGACCAATTCAGAGAGTTAGGATTAACCGACACTACGCTCGGTGCGATACGAAACAAGGGCTTTGAAGCGCCGTCTCCAATTCAACGTTTGGTAATTCCTGTATTGTTGCAGAATCAGAATGACATTATCGGACAGGCTCAAACGGGAACAGGTAAGACTGCTGCGTTCGGATTGCCGATTTTGGAACTCTTCGCAGAAAAAACGGGTGTGCCACAAGCTTTGATATTGGTGCCGACTCGTGAGTTGGCTCTGCAGGTTACTGACGAATTGTTGTCTTTCAACATAAATAAGAAATTGTCTATCACGCCGATTTATGGCGGAGCATCAATCAGCGAGCAACTGCGCCGTCTGAATAAGGGTACGGATATCGTAGTGGGTACTCCGGGGCGAATTCTCGACCACTTGCGTCGCGGTAGCCTGAATTTGACTCAGTTACATTGGTTGGTGCTCGACGAGGCAGACGAAATGCTGGATATGGGATTCATCGAAGATGTCGAGCAGATTATGAGCCACATCGAGGAGCCTCACCGAGTGTTGCTCTTCTCGGCTACGATGCCTGACCGAATCAAGGAACTCTCGAAAAAATATATGACCAATGTGTCGGTATTGAAGGTCGAGTCTCCAAATATTACTACAGATTTGACAGACCAGATTTACTTCGAAGTCAAAGAGGCTGATAAGTTCGACGCATTGACCCGCATCATTGATGTTACACCTGATTTCTATGGTATAATCTTCTCGAGAACAAAGGTCGGCGTAGATGAGCTGGTCAATAAACTTATCGACCGTGGTTATGCTGCCGAGGGGCTGCACGGCGATGTTTCTCAATCGTTGAGAGAAAAAATACTCAGAAAATTCAAACGTAAGAATTCAAATATATTGGTGGCAACAGATGTGGCAGCGCGAGGAATAGATATCAGCAACCTCTCGCACGTCATAAACTATTCGTTGCCGCAAGACTCGGAATCGTATGTTCACCGAATCGGGCGTACGGGTCGCGCAGGAAATCAGGGTACTGCGATTACGTTCATATCTCCAGCAGAATTCAGACAGTTCTCGGCAATGAAACGTCAGGTTAAGGCGGAAATTCGCAAAGAGAAGCTGCCCACACCTCAGGATATTGTAGCAATGAAAAAGTCTAAGATTATGGACGATCTTGCCGAAATTATTGATGGTGAATTGTATGGTGATTGCGGAATAATGGCTCGTGAAATATTGGCTAATTATCCGCCTGAGGTGGCATTGGCCTCGCTGCTGAAACTTGCTTTCAAGGGCGAACTCGACGAAAGTAGTTATCCCGAAATCCGCTCCTTCTCGGTGGACCGTAAAGGTTCAGCAAGATTATTCTTGGCGCTGGGACGTGTTGATGGATTCTCGCCACGAAAGATTCTCGACTTGATTATCCGCGAGTGTGACCTGCCGTCGAATAAGATTGATGATATTAAGGTGCTTGATGAGTTTTCGTTTGCTACGGTGCCCTTCTCGGAGGCTGAACGTGTAACTCGCGCACTGAACAATCTGAGCAAAGGTCGTCCGATTGCATCTATGGCACGCGAAAAAGATGGCGAGTCGGAAGGTAAGCCTACTCGAAAGGAACGTCGCCGAGATGATAAAGGCTCGAAAGATAGACGTCGCAGCGGTGAAAAAGATACTAAAGAGCGTCGCAAACGCAGCGATGATAGGCGTAAGGTTGAAGAGAAACGAGGTAGAAAGTCTGACAGAAAATCTACTCCGAAAAGGTCGCGTAAATGACAAAGTGGCAGAGCGTGTCAGTAGAATATTGATAGTGTGTCAGAAAAAATAGAACGAATGTGTCAAATTTATATTTGGCACATTTTGTGTAATATAATCGGGCAATGATCTCAGACTAAGAGTGAGAAACAAAATAATAATAACTTAAATAAAACTTAAAACAATGAACATTAAACCGTTGGCAGACAGAGTGGTTATCGAACCAAAAACTGCAGAAGAAAAAACAGCAGGCGGATTGTTTATTCCGGATACTGCAAAGGAAAAACCCCTTGAAGGAGTTGTGCTCGCAGTAGGCACAGGTACTAAAGATGTTACTATGGAAGTAGCAGTTGGTGACAGAGTGTTGTACGGAAAGTATTCTGGCACCGAAATCAACGTAGACGGCAAGAATTTGATTATTATGCGTCAAAACGATATTCTCGCTAAATTCTAATTACGAAAGAAACATAAAGAAAAAAATTATGGCAAAAGAGATTAAATATACAGCAGAAGCTCGTGAAGGACTCAAAGCGGGTATTGATGCTTTGGCAAATGCAGTTAAGGTGACACTTGGCCCGAAAGGTCGTAATGTGGTTATTGATAGAAAATTTGGTGCTCCGCACGTTACAAAAGATGGTGTGAGCGTTGCTAAAGAGGTTGAACTCGAAGACGCTTTGGCAAATATGGGTGCACAAATGGTTAAGGAAGTAGCTTCAAAAACTGCTGACAATGCAGGTGATGGTACTACAACTGCAACCGTTTTGGCTCAGTCAATCATCAACGTGGGTGTGAAGAACGTAACTGCAGGTGCTAACCCGATGGACTTGAAAGCTGGTATCGACAAGGCAGTTGCTGCTATAGTTGAAAATTTGAAGGCTCAAAGTGAAGGCGTAGGCGATAACATTGAAAAGATTAAACAAGTAGCTACAATCTCGGCTAACAATGATGAGTATATCGGCGGTCTGATTGCAGAAGCAATGAGCAAAGTGAAAAAAGAGGGTGTAATCACAGTTGAAGAGGCTAAAGGTACTGAAACTTACGTAGATGTAGTTGAAGGTATGCAATTTGACAGAGGCTACATTTCTCCATACTTTATGACCGATTCGGAAAAGATGGAGGCTACGCTCGAAAAACCATACATCTTGCTGACTGACAAGAAAATCTCAACTATGAAAGAGTTGATGAGCGTATTGGAACCCGTAGCTCAAAGCGGTCGTGCGATGTTGATTGTTGCTGAAGATGTTGACGGTGAAGCATTGGCTGCATTGGTAGTGAACAAATTGCGTGGTACATTGAAGATTGCAGCTGTTAAGGCTCCGGGATTCGGCGACCGTCGCAAAGAGATGTTGGAAGACATTGCAGTGCTGACAGGTGCTACAGTTATCTCTGAAGAAAAGGGTATCCGTCTTGACCAAGCAACGGTTGAAATGTTGGGTTCTGCTGAAAAAGTTGCAATCACAAAGGAAAATACAACCGTAGTTAACGGTATGGGCGATAAGGATAAAATTGCTGCAAGAGTTGCTCAAATCCGCAAACAAATTGAAAATTCAACATCAGACTACGATAAGGAAAAACTTCAGGAACGTCTGGCTAAGTTGGCTGGCGGTGTAGCAGTTCTCTATGTAGGTGCTGCATCGGAAGTCGAAATGAAGGCTAAGAAAGACCGCGTTGACGATGCTTTGGCTGCGACACGTGCTGCAGTTGAAGAGGGTATCGTTGCAGG
>JAZTZL010000040.1:0-6983 GCA_045637425.1 Rikenellaceae bacterium
TTTACTAATTTCACTTCTTCATTCTCATGTATCTGAAGTGGTGGACGGAGGTAAACAGTTGTAAACCGTTGTCGTCTTTCTACACGATGTGATAATTCTCACATATCGGGGCGGAATTTGTCACTCATTGTAAACGGATGTAAACCCTTGTCAACTATCTACACGAAATAACAAAAAATAAGCTCCGCAAATTCTCCACGTCAGAAATATGTCTCAAAAATATGTGGAAATTTGGGAACCATCAAAAAGCAGCCTGAAAGTGTTAAATTTTAGAATATATTGATAATTAAAGGTTTATAGATGGTTATTTCTGGTTGATTTTGGTTGTTTTAGGCTTCTAAATACATACTCAAAATTTATCTTGACAAAATGATTTGATTGTTCAATTTGCGTAATACAAAAGATAGATTTTTCATTACATAAAACATCTCAAAAATGGAAGTTTTTTATTCACAGGACGACACCACCATAGCCGACTTGGAACAAGGTGAATCAAACGTAGCAGTTAATGTTGAGTCCAATTTAGTTCCGTATATTTCAGATAATAAGGTAGGTTTCGCCGACGCTGAGACTCAAGAAGTCATCATTCCCTGCAAATACGACTACGCTTATAATTTTATAGAAGGATTGGCACTGGTCGAGTTAAATGAAAAGCAAGGCTTTATTGACAACCTTCGAAATGAGGTTATCCCCTGCAGATATGATTATGCTTGGTGGTTTAGAGAAGGGTTAGCGCAAGTAGTTTTAGATGAAAAATATGGATTTATTGATAAAGTGGGAAATGAAGTTATTCCTTGCAGATATGATACAATTGTAGGATTTGCACCAATATTTGTCACGTTATTGGGAATTGTGATACTTGTCAATGAGTAACAACATTCAAATGCATAATCACCTATTGATGTAAATCTACTTAGAATGGTTATGTTTGTCAATCCAATACGAGGAATCCTATTTATCAGTCAATCTATCCCAATTTCTTATTAATCGTACGACATAATCAGGCAAATTAAACTAACCATAGAAATTATTGGCACAATTTTGGGAATACAATGATAAATATTTACAAATTCCGACATGAAACAAAACGACAAAAAACACTTAACAGCCGAGAATGGCCGCCCTATTGCAGACAATCAAAACACGCAGACAGCAGGGGTACGAGGTCCTGTGACACTTCAAGATCCGTGGCTGACCGAGAAACTCGCACATTTCGACCGCGAGGTAATCCCTGAAAGGCGTATGCACGCCAAGGGCTCGGGGGCATACGGAACATTCACCGTAACGCACGACATTACATCCTATACGCGCGCCTCAATATTTTCGGAGGTGGGCAAGAAGACCGACTGCTTTGTTCGATTCTCAACCGTGGCTGGCGAGCGTGGTGCTGCCGATGCGGAGCGCGATATTCGTGGCTTTGCGATGAAGTTCTACACCGACACGGGCAATTGGGATTTGGTGGGTAACAATACACCCGTATTCTTCCTGCGCGATCCACTGAAATTCCCAGACCTTAACCACGCCATCAAACGTGATCCTCGCACGGGTATGCGCTCGGCAAACAGCAATTGGGATTTCTGGACACTCCTGCCCGAGGCACTGCATCAGGTCACGATTACGATGTCGCCACGCGGTATTCCAGCATCGTTTCGCCATATGCACGGATTCGGCAGTCACACTTATAGTTTTATTGATGTCAATAACCGTCGTACTTGGGTAAAATTTCATCTGCGAACTTTGCAGGGTATCAAAAACCTAACAGACGCTGAGGCAGAAGCAATGATTGCAAAGGATAGAGAGTCGCACCAGCGCGATTTGTTCGAGGCAATTGAGCGTGGCGACTACCCTCGTTGGCTGATGCAAGTACAACTGATGAGCGAGGAGCAAGCGAGGGAGTATCATATAAATCCGTTCGACCTTACAAAGGTATGGTATCACGGCGATTTCCCACTGCACGATGTCGGCATCTTGGAGCTTAACCGCAACCCCGAGAACTTCTTTGCCGAGACTGAACAGGCGGCATTCAATCCAATGAATGTAATAGACGGCATAGGTTTCTCGCCCGATAAAATGTTGCAGGGCAGATTATTTTCGTATGGAGACGCACAACGCTACCGTTTGGGTGTAAACCACCACTTGATACCCGTAAACAAACCTCGTTGCCCCAACCACGCCTACCATCGTGACGGTCAGATGCGAACAGATGACAACGCTGGCCGCACGATAGGCTACGAGCCAAATAGCTATGGCGAGTGGCACGACCGGCCGCACCTCAAAGAGCCGCCTTTGGCTGTTTCGGGCGAGGTATATAACTACGACGAGCGAGAGTTGGATAACGATTACTATACGCAGCCGGGTAAGTTGTGGAGACTGATGTCGGCAGAAGACCAAAAGGCGACTTGCGAGAACACGGCACGAGCTATGGGCGATGCAGAAGTATTTATTAAGCAACGCCATATCCGCAACTGCCACCGCGCCGACCCTTCATATGGCGAAGGCGTAGCCAAGGCTTTGGGCCTTCCACTTGCCGAAGCCTTAATAGCCGAAGACCCCGCCCACCCAAAATGGGATTGGAGATAAAAAATTAGAATGTTTTAGAACCGCCATAAATGATGACGGTTCTTTTTACAAATTTACATCATACAGCAGTTTACATGCAGTATGACAAGTCGCTCGCTAAATGGAGTATGTTTAATCGTCCACAGAGAAAAATGCGAGCAGATAGAATGCTTAATTTGGAAGTGTAAACATTCTGCTAAATAAGATGGTTATGCCCCCCAAGATGTGAAACTACGTTAGGAATCGGTCGGGATTTTTGTGACACTTGTGCTGAAGACAATAACAATGTAGTGATTCTAGAAAAAGAACTTCAATACTTTATTCTGCTATCTTATCATACGAGTAAATAAAATTTGGTGAGTTAATATGACTTTACTCTAAAATTTTTGAAATCACATCAATATATGATAGTTTCACAATTAATTTGATCAAAATAGAAAAAACAATTAAACTTGCAGTGTGAAGACATACGATTACGATTTGTAGTCATTTGCTGTTTATCTAAATTCAGAAACGGTTCAAAATAAATTAAAGTTGGGATTGCGTGTGCGAGTATAATGCGCGATTTCTGACTTGTTGGGTATGTTACGACCGTCTGAACCGCGGCTGAATTTGTTATACTTAAAGTCGGTTTCGCGAAATTTTTTTGTTAATCAACAAAAACTGTGCAATATGGAAAAAACAAATCAAAAATAAACCATCGCTCTGTATATTATGAATTTGTTATAATACCAACATTAATAATTCAACAAAAATAGCGATTTATAGATGTAAGTTATCTTACGTTTATAAATAGGCTAAATGTGATAAATATTATCAATTTCTGAGAAAAATATTTGGACTTTATTAATTTATACACTATTTTTGTAAAAAACAAAATTTAATCCCTTAAATGATGAAAAATTACCTACCGACATTCAAAATGATTATGCTGCTAATAATTCTACCATTAGCAGCACTATCTCAAAACAACACCAAAGTTGAATCAATCGACTACAGTACAACAATATATAGCGGTACTGTCATCGATTCGGCAACACGCAAACCTATACAGAGCGCGGTGGTGTATTTAATGGGTATAGACCAGGATAACCTAATCACCCGCTCGACAGTTACGGATAAAAAGGGCAAATTCGAAATCAAAGTAACAGGCCCATCTAAATTGGAAATCTCCTGTTTAGGATACAAATTATACTCACAACGTGTTCAACAAAAAAACACTTTCGTCAGATACTACACAGACAAATTTGGTCAGAATAAAAAAGATGTATCAGGTAACAAATTCGATTTGGGAGTAGTTCGTTTGGCTCCAGACCCGTACAAATTAGATGAAGTCGTTGTAAAATCGCGTAAACAGATGTTCGAACAACGAGGAGATACTACACGCATATTTCCACGTTTGGCTCGTACAATGGAGGGTGATGCACTGATAGAAGTCCTAAAAATGATTCCGGGCTTCAAGGTGACAGACGATGGAACAATATATGAAGATGGAAAGATTATTGAACGTACGTATGTTAATAACGAACTGCTGTTCGGTAATGACCCTCGCACAGCTTTCTTGAAACTTACAGCAACAAGTGCACTCGCAATCGACACTTATGACGAGGAGGTTGATGAAGCAGAACGCAACCTGACAAATCGAAAAGAACGTAAACGCCGAGTCGCAAACATTAGAACTGCCGAAGAACTTAAACGTTATACGATACTCGAACTCTTCGCAGAAGGAGGTGTCGATCACGATAAAGACCGAGATGGCGAACGTCACAACAGATATGGAGTCAAAGGTAGTTGGAATCAGTATCAAGTTGGACGTAAACTTGAATTTTCAGCAGGTACAAACAATACGGTAATAACGTCCGATTTCCGCGGAATAGCATATAAATCAGGAAATCCCAAAGAGACAAATTTAAAATTTGCATTTGAGAAAGCCTTGGGCGACTCGGTATATTCTGTTTATGCGAACAAGAAAATGTATCGTCCGGAGTCGAAAGAAATATGGGGATCTTATAACTTCTCGGATAGCCGCCTCTCAAGTGAATCTATATCAAAGTCGTCGTACTTCCCAAGCAGCTATTTCAATTCACAACTGATTGAAGACAAGATTACGTCCGAGTCGAAAACTCAAACTCACGAAGCTCAAATCGAATACCGAAACAAGGTTCGTATGTTTTCAAACGGTCCATCATTCTTGTTTAAGCTGCAACCTAAGTTCTCGCAGGTGGAAAATTTTTCATATAGAAACAACCTGACAACAACAGATGGCAATGAGACATCGTCTGTCCGAAATGACAATATCTCGAAATCAGACAAATTGAATATCAAAGGTGAGTTCAATATACAAAAACCTATCCTGATGGATTGGATGTCTAAACTCAAAGCCAATAGCAAAAAATATATTAAGATGTCCTCCGGAATTACATTTATGGGCACATTTCATTACGCAGAAAACAATGGCAACACCCTGCGCAATTATGAACTGAAAGACGATGTGGGAACAAATTTAACAAATCTGACAATAGATTCTGACGTCCCTGCATTCGAAGGCCATATAAGTGTAGTTCCATCACTCTCTCTGCAAGGAAATTTTGACAGCAAAACATTTAAGAATGATATGGTTGATTTCAGAATGTTCGCAAGTGGCCGATATTATAAATCAAAATCACAAAGATTGGCAATAAATCAGGCTACGGGACTCATTGACAATGCCTACTCGAGAGAAGTAATTGAGAACAAAAAATCTGTAGAAATTGCTCCTATGTTGATGAAGTCGTGGGCAAAATCAATATATTCACTCTCATTGTCGGCGAGAATTGGATTGACTCAGGTGCAAAATGACAGACATATTCCGCAGGACCTGTTCGAATCGAAAACATTCAGCGAAATCGAATATGACCTCTCAATAAGAAGAGGAAATAACCTTTCTATCCAATTTGTGTCATATCCGAGAATCCCGAGTTTGGATCAATTGTCAAGTGTTCTGGATAACAACGACCCGATGAATCTCTCTTCGGGAAATCCTAATCTGAAGAGTTCAAACGAATATAGTGTTGCGCTCAATATGAATAATCGTTCTCGCACAAAGACCCGCAAGGTTAACATCAACGGATCTATCAGCGGCTCAATCACAACAAACCCAATAATTATGAACCGCAGATATTTTAGCGAAACAACAATATTGCCGGAATATGAAAACTATGAAGCCGTAGCCGGTGCAAGATTGTATATTCCGATGAACGTCGGCAGCCACTACAGTCTGAATAGTAACATTTCGTTCTCATATCTCAATCAACCAAGCAATACCACAATCAACCTCGCAATAAGAGGTTCGTGGAGTAATCCGCTGGCAAGCATCGACAACAGAATATTGCGAAATAAAAATACTAATGCAAATGTTATGTTGTCTATCAATAGCACACCAAGTACAAAATTGCGCATCAATATTGATAATACGACCTCATTTGCTTGGCAACATAACGATGTTTTCAAAGATCGCTCGCACAACAATTTCTTCCAGACGAAAGTTAGATACGACTTCCTGAACATAATGACAATGACTACGACCTACAAGAACGACTACCAAAAATCTCACACTACGGGAATGTTGATTAGTCGAAATTCAATGGATATTTCTTTAGGTGCCAGAATCTTCAGAAAACGAAACGGGACATTGTCTGCAAATGTGTATAATCTGTTCAACGATAAGACCGGATACTCGCTTAACATAACCGACCAATACATAGCAGAACGATGGGAGCAACTCTTCACTCGTTTCTATACAATATCGTTCCAATACAAGTTTAACTCTATCGACCACAAAAAGAAGAGATAAGATTAAATTACGATAATGAGGAGGTGTAAACTAAGAGAAATTTAGATTTGAATAAAACGTAACAATTGGGTTATGATAGGAATTTTAGTGTAAAACAATTAATTTTTTGAACTATGAATAATAATGTGTTAATCAGCCTATCCATTGTAGCTCTGTTGATGATAGGTAGTGTAAATACAGCTTAGGCACAGCGTGATAAAAACAGACGTCAAAAGAGAGAAAAAACTGAGTTTATTCAAAAAAGTGAAATCTCCCTCTGTTGTGTTATGCGTTATGCATATTCAAAGGAAATGAGTGGCGAAGGCATGAACAAACAATTGGAACTTTATTAATATGTGGAAGGCGCAGTAGAGAATCTCCAAACCTCAGATTATACATATAGTCGCCGAGCTCTCGGCGTGTGGCACGTCGAGAGTAACGATACTCTTCGGGCAAACGATGCCATAACTTAAAATAAACAAGGTCGAGAGTGGTACTCTCTAAATAGATGATACCATCTTCCATCTTATCATAGATACCCCACAGACTACTGCACGAGGGACAATACTTATTCGTCGGGTGGAATAGATATAGATCACCTATTATAAAACGC
>JAZTZL010000041.1:0-29706 GCA_045637425.1 Rikenellaceae bacterium
AACCAAGGGACCACAACGCCATTTTAGGAATGAATGTCTTTGTCGTGCAATGGTCAATTTCAATATGATTGATACGGTCAGTCGTGGTATCAAGAAAATGTTTAACGAACAATGGCGTCGTCATTTTCCGATGCCCGATTATGAAATAGACGCAACGAACAAAGAAGTAGGCGTAAAAATATATGGTAATTCCATCAATGAGAAATATACCAAACTCTTAAAGGAAAATGACACTTTGACTTTGGAAGATTGTATATTGTTAGATGCTGTACAAAAAGGGCATCGTATTTCGGAGGACAATGTAGTGGCGCTATTGAAAAGAGGCTTATTAGAGGGAGATGCTTCTGAATATCGTATTTCGCTTGATGTTGCAAAGAAGACTCGCCAATTACCTGAATATACACGTAACAAAGGCCTTGACAAATCTAAAATTCAACAAATGATTTTGCAGTATTTACAAAACGCAGGTACTACAGGAGCAAAACGTGATGCCATATTCGATTATTTGAAAGAAGTCCTGCCGCAAAATAAGACACATGAGCAACAAGAAAGAATGTTGGGCAACATTCTTTCAGATATGAAAGAAAACGGATTAATCATTCCTGAAGGTCGAACTTGGTTCTGTAATCCAAAATTATGACTGAAATACGACTAATTATGACTATTTATAACTATAAAATGGGATTATAACTTAAAAAGTATTCAAACTCTTTGCTCAATCAAGGAGTTTGGCTACTTTTGTATTAGAGTTGTTTGACAAAGCATAACGCAGAAGATTGGTGCAATCCCGAAGTTGCCAAATCGTTACCAACAACTTTTTACCATAGCATTCGCTATTTGTGTATCAATCAAATACGGGATAATTGATTATCAACTGCAAAGATACTGAATTTTATTAATTTTGTGGCTATAAATTGGGCGTTATTAAATCGCAACAAAAATGAAAAAATCAAAACGAAAAAGGTTGAAATCAACCCATATCAATAAAGAAATAGACCTTAGTCTGTTGGAAGAGAAGTTGATATCTGTGATGAGAGATAATCCGTATCAGACTTTTACCATTAAAATTTTAGGCAATATACTCGGGGTTGACACCCCGCAATATAGTCTTATCAGAGCTTGTCTTGAAGTTCTCGTGACTCGCAATCTGGTATCCAAACCGCGTTCAGGCAAATACAAATGGGTACTGAGCGAACAAGACCTTCACGAAGGTACAGTAGCGCTGACAAGTTCGGGAGCAATATTTGTTTCAGTGGAAGGTTTTGAGAAAGATTTTCTCATTGACAACCGAGATTCAATACACGTTCTGCACGGAGATATAGTCAAGGTAGCGCTACACAAGCGCAGAAGACACGTCGAAGCCCGAATCATAGATATTGTCAAACAGGTAGAACACACCTTTGTAGGGCGAATAAATGTGATGAAAACTCACGCATTCGTGATTGTCAATTCACGCACAATGCCCTATGATATATTTGTTCCTATTGGCAAGATAAAAGATGCACAAGACGGCTACAAGGTTAAGGTTCGCATTGTTGAGTGGCCCGAAAATGTTAAAAACCCCATCGGCGAGGTTGTAGAAGTATTCGGCAAGGTAGGCGAACACAATGCCGAAATGCACGCCATTTTGGCCGAATATGACCTACCATCAAAGTTTACGGCCGAAGTTGAACGTCAGGCTGAGAAAATCAGCGAGGAAATTAGCGCTGCTGAAATCGGCAAACGTCGTGATTTCCGGACAGTTACTACGTTCACTATCGACCCCGCAGATGCTAAAGACTTTGACGATGCACTCTCTATTCGCACACTCTCAAACGGCAACTTCGAGGTGGGAGTACACATAGCCGATGTAACACACTACGTTACGGGCGGAGCATTGGAACAAGAGGCGCAGAGCCGTGCTACGAGTGTCTATCTCGTAGACCGCACGGTGCCGATGTTGCCCGAGCGTCTGTCGAATAACATCTGTTCGCTTATGCCGAATGTGGATCGCCTCTGTTTTTCGGCAGTCTTTGAAATGACTCAAGAGGCCGAAGTGGTTAATAGTTGGTTCGGACGTACTGTGATTCACTCAGACAGACGTTTCGCCTATGAAGAGGCTCAACAGATAATAGAAACCGAAACAGGCGACTACTGCAACGAGATACTAACACTCAATGGATTGGCACAAATACTGCGCAAAAACAGATTCAAAAATGGCAGCGTAAACTTCGAACGTGAAGAGGCTAAATTCCAACTCGACGAAACAGGCAAACCGCTGGGTGTGTATTTCAAGCAGTCGAAAGAGGCTAACCATCTGATTGAGGAATTTATGCTGCTTGCCAATCGTTATGTTGCCGAATTTATCGGCCGTAAAAAGACTGGCGGAAAGAGCAATCGAACATTTGTCTATCGTATCCACGATAAACCTAACGAAGATAAATTCCTGGCATTCAAGGGTTTTATTGCAAAATTAGGCTACCAGTTCAAGGCAGACAAGGGTAAGGCTATTTCGAAGGAACTCAATCGTCTGATGAAGAAAATTTCAGGAAAACCTGAAGAAAATCTAATTTCGACATTGGCTATTCGCTCAATGGCAAAGGCTGTCTATTCAACCGACAATATTGGACACTACGGATTGTCGTTCGATTATTACACCCATTTCACATCGCCAATTCGTCGCTACCCAGACATGATGGTACACCGACTGCTGGCGCACTACCTTGAGGAAGGAGCATCTGAAGATAAGGACAAATTCCAAGAGTTATGCGACCATTCGTCAGAGATGGAACAACGTGCTGCCGACGCCGAACGCGACTCAATAAAGTATAAGATGGTCGAGTTTATGATGGATAAAATTGATGTCGAATTTGACGGATTTGTAACAAATATCACCGAGTGGAGTATGTTCGTCGAGATTGAAGAAAACAAAATCGAAGGTCTGATTTCACTGCGCAATATTGAAGATGATTACTACGTATTCGACAAGGACAATTTCAGAATTATCGGCAAACTGCGCGGCAAGACAATCACACTCGGCGATCGCGTAAGAATCAAAATCAGACGTGCAGATTTGGCTCGCAAACTATTGGAATTCTCACTCGTAGCAAAATACAATCCTAAAAATAATAACGCAGAATACATTGAATATGAGTAATATAATTTTTGGAGTAAGACCTGTTATTGAAGCTATTGAAGCAGGCAAAGAGATTGACAAAGTTTTAATCAAAAAAGGTGCGGAAGGTGATAACATTCTCAAACTTAAGGATTTGTGCAAATATCGCAAGATTACGGTTCAAGAGGTACCCGTCGAGAAGCTAAACCGAATGGTCAAGATGCCTCACCAGGGTGTCATTGCACAGACCGCAATGATTAGTTATCAGGAGTTGAGTGACGTGATGGACTCGGTCTACGAACAGAACCGCACACCGCTGATTGTTGTTTGCGACGGAATTACAGATGTGCGCAACTTCGGAGCCATCGCCCGCAGTGCCGAATGTGCCGGAGCCGATGCAATTGTCATTGCTACGAAGAACGGAGCACAAATCAACGCCGATGCTATGAAAACTTCGGCAGGTGCGCTGAATGTGCTGCCTGTTTGTCGAGTTGGCAGCCTGAGAAATACGCTCAAATGGCTCCAAAGCGAGGGCGTCGAGCTGGTTGCAGCATCAGAAAAGAGCAGCCGTCTGATTTACGAAACCGACCTGAACAAACCGATTGCAGTAATCCTCGGCAGCGAAGACAAAGGTGTCTCGAATGAAATTATGAAGATGTGCGACCACCGCGTAGCAATCCCAATGAACGGAACAATCGAGTCGCTGAACGTGTCAGCAGCTGCTGCGGTGATTATGTTTGAAGTTGTAAGACAACGACTTAAATAGAAATCTATCGTCGTTTGGGGCTGTAAGATATGCCCAAGAAAAATCCATTACTGTCGTGTCCGGGATTTCGGTCATTGCCCCGAATTCCGGCATTCGACAGGTGGACGTGGCGAGCACCCACCAATAACGACAACTCCGGATTGAGATTAAACTCAGCACCAAGCCCATACTTCGGAGTAAAATTCTGGCGCGTACCCAATCGACCATCTACCTCGATTGGCTGAGGAAATTGTTCGGGTCCCACTACGATACCAGCTCCTGTTTCGAGGAACAATCTGAATTTCTGCGAATTAGTCAAATACCATCTTGCAAATACTCGAACACCGCCAAATGGGTAATTATTTGCATCATAATTGAAATTAAACGCAGTCAATTCTACGCCCAATCCCATATACTTTCGCAGGTGAAATATGACTCCGAGGTCGGTATATGCAGCATTTGCCTTATGTTTGCGATACCCCCAAGAATAACCAGCATCTTGATATACAGTGATTTTACTTGTCAAATTTGGGTCTTTATCAGTTAATAGCAATACTCCGGCAACAGCCAATCCCGTAATAGCGAATGCGGGTCCCTGATCGAGATTCAGAGGACTGAACCCGAGTGGATTCTGATACCACTTCGAACCGGCAACCGAACTGCTCGGAGCGCCCATCAATATCAATGATACAACTATAATCAAAAGACGTTTCATACTACAACTCATTAACATCAAACAACTTAGCTGTCATTTCGAGATTCATATCACAAAACGAATCTATCACTAAATCGGCGTGGGCAATTCGTTCTTTTGAATTTGTCGTAGGCAACGCCACAACCTTCATTCCCGCACGATGGGCAGCTTCGATTCCCGCCAGCGCGTCCTCGAACACCAGGCAATTTTTGGGTTCAACTCCCATCAACTCAGCAGCAGCCAAAAATATGTCAGGTTCAGGTTTTGCACGCGACACCATTCGTGCGTGAGCTATTGCATCAAAATAGTTTCGAATATCGCAACTATCCAAAACAAAGTCAATATTTTCAGGTGGCGCAGATGATCCCACTGCGATTCTGAAACCCTTATTTTTCAGTGCCTTAATGTACTCCACAATACCCTTTGCAGGCTCTATTGTTTCGGCATAAACCTCACGATACAACGCCTCTTTTTCATTTTCAAATTGCAAAATTTCCTCTTTCGACAACTCTCTGCCGAAAAGTGCAGGCATAATTGCATCGTTCGAACGACCATACAAATTATTCAAATCGCTCTTCTTGAACGGCAATTCATATTTTGCACAAAACAATTCAAAAGATTTTTCGTGTGCCTCGAGATTATCCACCAGCACACCGTCCATATCAAAAATTACGCCTCTGACCATCACCACTACAAATCGAATATTCCTTCGGGAAGATTCATTATTACGATTTTTTTCTCGTCATCAATCTGCTCAATCATATCATCGTGAGCCGGAACATAGACCAATTCGCCTTCACGTTCAATCTCGAAAAGCGGATTCATCTGGTCGTCAATATATTCAACAATCGTACCCTGAACTACACCGTCAGTCACTATTTTAAAATCGACCAAATCCTCCATATATAGTTGGTCGTCATCTTGCTCGACATAACGATTGACGTAAAATTCGAGTCCGACTAACATTTCGGCTCTCATCTCCGAGTCGAAATCGTCAAACACGACGGTAGCCTTTGAGACTCCGCGAGCAGACATTGACTTAAAAAAAAGCGGAGTCGGCAATGAGTCTATTACGACCCATACCGGCTCCGATAGATCTGAGTATTCCTCAAAGTCCTCGTAAAAGCGTACAATCAACTCGCCATTATCACCATAAGTTCTGAGCACTTTGCCCAGCACTACTTGTTCAACAAGATGAGTCACAATACGCCCTCCGAATGGACTTTGATTCAGGCACTACGCTTCAGCTGGAGTTTCTTCCACTGCAGCCTCAGTTGCTTCAGCTTGTTCAGCTGCAGCTGCTGCAGCCGCTGCTTCTGCTTCTGCTTTTTTAGCTGCCAATGCTTTTGCACGAGCTTCGTTTACTTCAGCTTCTTTAGCTTGACGGTCAGCAGCTTGAGAGCGTTTGTCATCAGCCAATTTTGAAGTTTTAGCTGCGATTTTAGCTGCTTTTTCGTTCAACCATTTGTTGAAGCGTTCTTCAGCAGCAGCTTCGGTCAACGCACCTTTACGAACACCTTCCAACAAGTGTTTCTTCATCATAACACCCTTGTAAGAGAGGATTGCACGACAAGTGTCGGTAGGTTGCGCACCGTTTTGCAACCATTTGATTGCTCTATCGAACTGGAGTTCGATTGTAGCAGGATTAGTGTTAGGGTTATAAGTACCCAATTTTTCAATAAATTTGCCATCACGTGGCGCCCTGCTGTCTGCCACTACGATATGATAGAATGCATATCCTTTTTTACCGTGGCGTGACAACCTGATTTTTACTGCCATTTTTCAGTTTTTAATCGGTTAATAATCACATTTTCGCTTTCTCGAAGCGCCCCGCAAAGGTACTACTTTTTTTTGATACTGCAAAATTTTTCAAAAAAAGTAAAATTTTAATTACAATAATGCCCCAAATATGGGAATTAAAAAGCTAAAGTAATGTTGAGATTATAGCTTTAAAAATACAAATTTAGCGATAAAACATACGAACTTTGTACAAATTTGTAAAATAGAAAGTGTCTGTTTTTACGTATTTTATCACAAAAAGCAAATCTCTAAACAATAAACTACATTTGTTCGCGAGGGTATTACTTACCATTAATCATAAATATCTGTATGTTAGAATAGTAATTAAATTTACAGAATTAGAATGCAACTTAAAAACAAGACCCTAATAGGTAAAATCTAGCAATTAAAAACCTAATATACAAACAGATTGAATCGTTCAATAAACAGATAAAGCAACTCGCAACTCTTAATATAGATATTTTCTTCGAAATTTATTACTAGAAGAACACATAATCTTTAATTGTATATTTCTTCCCGTCAAAATACACCAAAATTGTACATAAAATCGCGCAGTTCACTACGTGTAGCTAAACGATGGAATCGATAATGTTTAGGAAGAATGAATTGTGAACGAAAATGTTCCAAATCAAAGGAGTGGAGTTCTAAGTGGATAATACCATTTTTAGTTTTATCGTAAATACTCCATAGACTTGTATTGGGCAGGCATTGGGGATTTGATGAATTAAAAAGATACAATAGCGTGTAATCTCTAATTTTTCATATCGCGCAGTTTTTGTAGATTAACAAGAAGTGCGCGAACCCAATTTCAAGTATAACAAATTCAGCTGCGGTTCAGACGGTCGTAACATATACAACAAGTCGGTAATCGCGCATTATACTCGCACACGCAACCCCAACTATTCATCTGTTACTTTAATTTATTTTGAATCGTTTCTGAATTTAGATCATCAGCGAATGATTACAAATCGTAATCATATATCTTTTTTTTTATTAAGCAAAGTCAAAATTTAGAGTTAGTTTATACAGTTTTTTAATAATCAACTGTGTTTGAATAATTTCAATGACGAATATCCTATTTTAATGAAACGGTAGATTATTAGATAGTTTAATAATTTCACAACTGTCCACTAAAAAAGTTTACGATTAAAAATTAAATAAATTTGGTTCACAAGTAATTATTAAAGTCGGCTATTCGCACATTCAATTCATTCAATATAAAATCATAATCAGGTCTATTCATAAATAACTTTTTTCACTTTTAGTTTATTGTCCTTGTTTTATTATACTTATTACGTATCTATTCTTCCTCATCGAAATCATCGTCATCGCTAAAGAAGAAATTCTCTATTGTGGAGTCGATGACGCGGCGATCGCGTTTGGTTGGTCTGCCTGTACCTCGGTCGCGAACAAAGAACATCATCTCATTGGGAGCATTCAGTTTATCGAGTTCCTCCTGCGGTGTGATATTTTCAATATACTGTTCGAGATTTTTTGCTCCCTGACGATTCGAAACCTCCTGGATAATGCGATAAGTATATGTTATAGGCATTCGCTTGAACGATACTACGTCTCCACATTTCACCTCACGAGAGGGCTTGACCTGCGAACCATTAACCATCACACGTCCATTACGACACGCCTCGGCTGCATTGCTACGAGTTTTGAATGCTCTGACTGCCCAGAGCCACTTGTCTATTCGTACTGACATACTTTTCAGAATTGGAAATAAATAAATGGTTGTATTTCAGAGGATTTCAACTGCATAATCACCCATATTACTGCTACTGTAATCGCGACCTTATACAACATCGGGCTCTTGATTGTCATATTGATAGTCTTCTGCTGCAACGCGTCGGGAATAGCGTGCAATCCGTAACCGAAGAGTATCATCACAAACACCCACTTATAGCCCGTAACGAACTGCGGAATTACTTCCCATTGGAAATCGGTGAATATACGGTGCAACATAAACCACGCCTTATCCATAGACTCGGCTCGGAAAAACACCCAACACAGACAGACAAAATTGAATGTCAAGAATACACCTAAAACTCTACGCCAGGGAGTCATCTCATCACCGAATGGTTTCATTGAGGGGAATAACTTCATCGCCATCTTGTGCAGACAGAGCGCTGCGCCGTGCAATGCTCCCCACAGGACAAACTGCCACGAGGCTCCGTGCCACAATCCGCCCAAAAGCATTGTAATCATCAGATTGACGTATGTTCTCAGCTTACCTTTGCGATTGCCCCCCAGCGATATGTACAAATAATCCTTCAACCACGATGAAAGCGAGATGTGCCATCTGCGCCAGAATTCAGTGATGGTTGCACTCTGATATGGCGAGTCGAAGTTGCGATTGAATCGGAATCCCAACAGTAATGCCAACCCGATTGCCATATCCGAATAGCCTGAAAAATCGCAATAAATCTGCAACGCATAACCCCAGATACCCATCAGATTCTCGAATCCACTATACAGCAACGGATTCTCAAAAACTCGGTCTACGAAGTTCAGACTTATGTAGTCCGAAATAACAGCTTTCTTGAACAATCCTGCAATAATGAGAAATACTCCCTCGCCGAACATCTCCTTCGACACAACCGGCTTTTGCAAAATCTGCGGCAGAAAATCTCTTGCTCGCACAATAGGCCCTGCCACGAGCTGAGGAAAGAACGATACATAGAACAGGTAATCCACAAAGAGTTGCAGCGGCTTAATGTTACCACGATAAATATCTATCACATAGCTCATTGACTGAAATATGTAGAACGATATACCGATTGGCAAAAAGATATTTTTTATTTCGAAATGTCCACCCGTCAAGTCGGCAATCATCATTCCGAAAAAGTTGGTATACTTGAAATAACAGAGCAATCCCAAGTTTATACAGCAACTTAACAGCAACAGCAACTTTCTGTTTCGCTGCGACTTGGCTTCGTTTATGAACATTGCAATTACGAAGTCGGAGACAGCGACTCCGATAAGCAGCAACACAAATAGTCCACTGGTCTTATAGTAAAAATAGAGCGAGAAGAGTATCACAAAAAATATTCGTGCTACGTCGCGCTTTTTCAACATATTGTATACTATCAGAAATCCCAAAAAGAGAAACAGAAAGAATCCGTCCGTAAAAATCAACGGCTGGTCGGGATTATATCTGAGCAGACCCAATATTTGTTCAATCGTATTGTTCATTGCGGCTGCAAAGGTTCAATTTTCACACTTTAGTTCGACTACTCATTAACACTTTTTGTCGGCGTTCATTCTCTCGATAATTGCATCGACAGAACGTCTTGCATCAGCCACCACCTCATCAAGATTCAGACGTGTGAGCCTGCCCTCGTTGAGCACAATCTTGCCATCTACGATTACACACTCTACATCGCTGCTCTTTGTAGCGTAGACCAACGTAGAAATCAGGTTGTGCATCGGTTGTGTATGCGCCTTATTGACATTGACTAAAATCAAGTCGGCAATCATTCCCTCGGCAATCTGACCGAGTTGTCCCTTCATACCGAGCGCTGCTGCACCATTGACCGTAGCCATTTTCAGCGCCTCATACGCTGGCAATGCACACGGGTCGCCCGTTGAAACTTTCGCCAACAACGATGCAGTACGCATCTCTTCCCACATATCGAGGTCGTTATTCGACGAAGCGCCGTCAGTACCCAGACCTACATTGATTCCAGATTTAAGCATCTGTGCAACAGGTGAAATACCACTTGCCAACTTCATATTGCTCTGCGGGTTATGCGCAACGCTCACACCACACTCTGCCATAATGTCCATATCTCTCTGACTCAGGTGTACGCAGTGCGCTGCAATCGTATTCCTATCCAAAATACCCAACTTATGACAATACTCCACAGGCGACAATCCGCACTTATCTGCAATAATCTTCTGTTCATCGAGCGTTTCTGCCAAATGTATGTGATAAAGCACTTCGCGACGAGCAGCTTCGGCGTGAGTCCACTTCAGATTCTCATCGCTCACCGTATATGGCGCGTGCGGAGCAATCACAGACTTCACCGTCGAGTATTCGGGTTTTGCGAGCAATGCACCTACACGATCGAGCTCTTCGCAATACTTTTCGTGCGGCGAACGCAAAAACGATGTACCCACCCAAGCACGCATACCTCCAGCAACTACCTCCTGAGCAATCAAATCCTCATTGAAGTACATATCCAACATTGTAGTTGTACCCCCGGTCAACATCTCGGCAACTGCGAGTCTTGCTCCCGAACGATAATCCTCAGCCTGCAACTTAGCCTCGAACGGCCAGATGTAGTTATTCAGCCAATCCATCAACTCATAATCATCGGCATAACCCCTGAGCAGAGTCATCGAAGCGTGTGTATGTATATTTATCAGCCCCGGCATCAAGACTCGTCCGCGACCATCAATTACGGTCACTTCGGCATCTGGCTCGGTTTTGAATCTCTGAGCCAAATCACCCGACCTGCAAATCAAAACAATCTTGTTATCCTCGATACCAACCGAGGCATTATAGTATGGTTCTGCAGCAGAAACCATCGGAACTACAGTAACGTTTTCAATCAAAATTCTCTTTTTCATAACAATTCACTATTGCGGTATAAATGTATAAAAAATCTTACCTGTCTGTTTTTCCGGAGCATTCTGCGAAACATCAAATCTCGACCTACGGGCAGCATCGAGCGCCGCTTCGCGCAATGATTCATCAGATGACGAACCTCGCGCCACGCTTGCAGCGATAACCTCACCACGCCTATTCACCGTAATGGTAATCTCAACCTGTCCACCACCTCGACAAGTATACGCCGGAACGTGCAGGTACATAGCCTTACGGTCTTTAAGCGAATAACTAACCGTAACATTACCCTTATAATCTGACATTTGTTCAGATTGTTCCTTATCCGTTGCAGAGTCCTTGTCCGATAATTTTTTCGAATGCTCTTCCAACTCCTTCAGTCCGGCTTCGTAGGCTGCTTTTGACGACTTCATCTTCTCCTCGAGTTCTCGCGCCTGATCGTATATCTCTTTAGCATCGCTGCCCTTCGAGTCCTTTAGCGCAGAATTCAACTCCATATCACGATTCACCTTCACATTCTTCACATCGCTCATATCTGCAAACTCGCCCTTCAGCGGATCATACTCTCGCTCCTTCTCCTTTTCCTCAATCTCTTCGGGCATCTCAATCATCATTCCCTCAAACGGATTATTCAGTTCGAGTTGAATCTTTATAGACTCGGCCATCAACACTCCGGCCACTACGAAACACAACGTAGAAAAGAGTCCGATGCGGTGATCATAAGCCCATTCGCCCCAATTTTTAGTGCTTGGCATAAACGGAAGTTTCAACTCTTTGGACTCGTCCTCCGCAGTGACAGCCTCTTTGTCAGCAATCTGTCGCGGAGTCTGGTCTAAATCGTTCAACTCTTTACCAAACAACAACTTAAGTGCAAATACTATATTCTCAAAAAATGGTTTCATCAATAAAATTAAAACACGTTCCAAAACACATTCCAGCCCCTAATCGTGCATAATCAATCCGTTAGAGGTAAGAAATCTTTTGCAAAAGTAGGAATCTTTTGAAAATAAATCGTAACTTTGCGACGAAATGTTTTTGAATTTGAGATAAAATCGATTAAATCGAAATTATGACTGATAAACAGAAAACAATAAAAGAAAAAGTCTCTTTCGTAGGAAAAGGACTTCACACAGGGCTCAACGTAACAATGAGCATCTGTCCTGCGCCGGAAAACCACGGCATTAAATTTCAGCGTATTGACCTCCCCGAACAACCCGTAATCGATGCTCTGGCTGAGTATGTAACCGATACATCAAGAGGTACAACAATCGAAAAAGGTGGCGTAAAGATTTCGACTATCGAACACATTATGGCTGCAATGTACTGTTGTGGTATCGACAACGCATTGGTGGAAATTGATGCTCCGGAGACTCCGATTATGGACGGTTCTGCGAAGGAATATGCTGCTAAAATCAACGAAATCGGACTGACTGAACAAAATGCTCCGATTGAATATTTCGAAATCGACCAAAAATACACTTTCGAAATCGAAGACAAAGGCGTTAAAGTGGAAATCCTCCCAGATGATAAACTCAGCGTTAATGTAAATATCGATTACAACTCGAAGGTGTTGGGTAACCAATATGCAGTGCTCGAAGATGTTTCTCGTTTCACAGAGGAAATTTCTTCTTGCAGAACTTTCGTATTCCTGCACGAACTCGAACCATTGTTCCAACTCAACCTTATCAAAGGCGGCGACCTTGACAACGCTATCGTTATCGTGGAAAAAGCTGTTTCTGACGAAGAACTCGCTCGTATCTCTAAGGTATTCAACAAAGAGGGCGAAATCAAAGTTACAAACGGTTTCTTGAACAATTTGGAATTGCGTTTCCCGAACGAGTGTGCAAGACACAAATTGCTCGATATCGTGGGCGATTTGGCACTGATTGGTCGCAGAATCAAAGGTCGTGTGATTGCTACCCGTCCGGGACACTTCGCAAACACCGAGACTGCTAAGAAAATCCGTCAGGCTATGCGCAAGGCTGCAAACCGTCCTACTCACAAGTACGACCCGGCTGCAGAACCAGTTATGGACGTGAACAAAATCAAAAGTTTGTTGCCTCACCGTCCGCCATTCTTGTTAGTAGACAAGATTATGTATCTTGACGACCATAGCGTTATGGGTATCAAGAACGTAACTATGAACGAACCTTTCTTCGTTGGCCACTTCCCCTCTCACCCCGTAATGCCGGGTGTGCTGATCGTTGAAGCAATGGCTCAATGTGGTGGTATTCTGGCTCTGAGCACAGTACCCGACCCTGAAAACTACCTGACATTCTTTATGAAGATAGACGGTGTTAAATTCAAACGTCAGGTTGTGCCGGGAGATACACTCCAATTCGAATTGTCACTACTCGAACCGATACGCCGAGGAATCGTGCATATGGGTGCAAAAGCATACGTCGGCGGAGCACTCGCCGTTGAAGCCGAACTTATGGCTCAAATTACAAAAGAAAAAAAATAACCCAATCTTAAAGAAACAAGATTATGATAAGCAATTTGGCATACGTCAATCCGCAAGCTAAAATCGGAGAAAATGTAACTATCGAACCCTTCGCTTTCATAGATGCAGACGTAGAAATCGGAGCCGGAACTTGGATTGGTTCAGGCGCCGTAATCAGAAATGGCGCACGCATCGGTTGCGATTGCAAAATCCACCCGACCGCTGTCATCGCAGGCGAACCTCAAGACCTTAAATTCAAAGGCGAATACTCAACTGCCGTAATCGGCGACCGTACAGTTATTCGTGAATGCGTAACAATCAGCCGCGGAACTGCAGCCAAAGGTACAACTATCGTCGGAAGCGATTGTTTAATAATGGCTTGCGCTCACGTAGCACACGATTGCGTAGTCGGAAACCACGTCATTCTCGTTAATGGAGTATTGCTGGCTGGCGAAGTTGAAGTCGGCGATTGGGCAATCTTGGGAGGACAGACTGCTGTTCACCAATTCAGCAAAATCGGAGCTCACGCAATGACAGGTGGCGGTTCGTTGATTAATAAAGATATTCCTGCATTTGTTAAAGCTGGTCACTTGCCAATTTCGTTTGTCGGAATCAACTTTATCGGTTTGCGCCGCAGAGGCTTCTCTTCTGAAAAAATTGCTGAAATTCAAGATATTTACCGCATTATCTTCCAAAGCGGTATGATTTATTCGAAAGCGTGTGATGTTGTTGAACAAACTATTCCGCAATCTCCGGAACGTGACGAAATCCTCAATTTCATTCGCACATCGAAACGTGGTATCCTCAAACCGTACAACTCACGTCGCAATAGCGAAGATTTGGACTAATACCACATTCAACTAAAATTTTGAGAGTCTGTACCATCAAGGTGCAGACTCCTTTTGTTTATAACTTTTTGAATAAAGTTCGATTTATAATTGATAATTCGAAGGATTTTCCATAAATTTGTAACCGCAAAATTTAATAACAGAATTATTATGGCAGCAGAACATATCAAATGCTTAATCATCGGTAGCGGCCCTGCCGGCTATACAGCCGCAATTTACGCAGCTCGTGCAAACTTGAATCCCGTTGTTTATCAAGGTATCGAACCGGGTGGACAATTAACTACCACAACCGAAATCGAAAACTTTCCGGGATTCCCTCAAGGCATTACAGGCCCTGAACTGATGGATAAAATGAGAGCTCAGGCTGAGCGTTTCGGCACAGATATCCGTTTCGGAATCGTCACAAATGTCGATTTCTCGCAGAGACCTTTCAAACTGACTATTGACGGTGAAAAAGAGATTGAAGCTGAAGCTGTAATCATCGCAACAGGAGCTACGGCTAAATATCTCGGTCTGGAATCTGAATCAAAATTCAGAGGTATGGGTGTATCTGCGTGCGCAACTTGCGATGGTTTCTTCTACCGCAACAAAGACGTGGCTGTAGTAGGTGGTGGCGACACAGCTATCGAAGAGGCTACATATTTGGCGTCTATCTGCCGCAAGGTATATATGATTGTGCGCAAACCATACTTCCGCGCATCAAAGGCTATGCAAGAACGCGCATTCAATACTCCGAATATCGAAGTTCTCTTCGAACACAATACAGACGAAGTGCTGGGCGACGATAACGGCGTAACAGGCGTGAGAGTAGTAAATACCGCAGGCGAAAAACGCGAAATCGCAATAGACGGATTCTTCCTGGCTATCGGTCATACTCCGAACACCAAGGTATTTGCAGATTATCTCACACTCACACCCGAAGGTTATATTCAAACTGAAGGTGCATCATCAAAAACAAATATCGAAGGTGTGTTCGCAGCCGGTGACGTGAAAGACCCGTTCTACAGACAGGCTATCGCAGCAGCAGGCTCGGGTTGCGCAGCAGCTCTGGATTGCGAACGTTTCTTGATGGAACATAAATAATCGAATATGATTTCTTCAGAAAGAATATTCAATATAAAAAATGAAAAGGAGTTCGATGGCTTAGCCCTTGAACTCTTTTTACATCAATATAACCATTGCAAACCATATCACGAATATGTTGATATGGCAGGCATCTCGCCCGATAAAATAAGCAGTTGGAAGGAGATTCCGTGTCTGCCTATCGAAACATTCAAACACCGAGATGTCTATTGCGGAGAAAAAGAGGCACAGACTACGTTCACAAGCAGTTGCACCTCGGGAATGACTCCGAGCCGACACCTGGTGGGCGACCTCGCACTATATGAGGAGTCGTTCAGCAAAGGTTTTGAGCAATTTTATGGCGACATTACAGAGAGTGCTCTGTTTGCATTGCTGCCGAAATATCTTGAACGCGAAGGATCGTCGCTGGTGTATATGGCTGACAATCTGATTAGAAAGGCTGCCGATGGAGGATTCTTTCTGAATGACTACCCCACTCTGATAGAACGATTGAATGAATCGCTTGCAAAAAATCGAAGAACAATTCTGCTCGGAGTAAGTTTCGCACTGCTCGACTTGGTGGAGCGCTACTCGCTGTCAATGCCCGAACTCATCGTTATGGAGACCGGCGGTATGAAGGGAACTCGTCAAGAAATCACTCGAGAGGAGCTGCACAAAAAACTATGCGCAGGATTTGGAATAGACAGAGTGCATTCAGAGTATGGTATGTGCGAAATGATGAGTCAGGGATATTCTATGGGCGACAATTGTTTCAGATTGCCACCGTGGGCACGAGTGAGTGTCCGCAAACTTGACAACCCCGACCGAATGGAACAAAACGGCAGAGTCGGCGGAATAAACATCATTGACCTTGCTAATATAGATTCGTGCTCGTTCATCGAGACTCAAGATATGGGACGACTCTTCGATGACGGCCGATTCACGGTCGAGGGCAGAATCAAAGGCAGTATGTTGCGCGGCTGCAATATGCTGATAGAATAGGACTTAAAAATAATAACGATATGAGAAAGATTGTATTTTTGGACGCCGAAACACTCGGCAATGTTGAGGGAATGGAACTCTTCTCTCAATTCGGAGAGTTCATCGCATACGACTACACCCCCGCAAATCAAATCGTAGAACGAATCGCAGGTGCCGAAATCATTATCACCAACAGCACCTGTATCACTCGCGAAATTATGGAGGCTTCACCCGAATTGCGACTGATTTGCATCGCGGCTACAGGTATGAATATCATCGACCTCGAGGCTGCGAAAGAACGCAACATCGCAGTGAAAAACGTGGCTGGCTACTCGACAAACTCTGTTACTCAGGTGACATTTGCAATGGTTCTCGAGCTGGTGCAACACACTCGATTCTATAACGATTTCTCGAGAGAGGGCTACATCAACGCGCAGTGCTATCGCCACAAAATGCCGGCTTTCAACGAAATAGCAGGCAAACGCTGGGGTATCATCGGGCTGGGCAATATCGGTCGCAATGTAGCAAAAGTTGCTGAAGCATTCGGCGCAGAGGTTGTTTACTACTCAACTACAGGCAAAAACAATAACCCTGATTTCAAACGCGTAGAGTTCGACGAACTGATGAGCAGTTGTGACATCATCTCTATCCACGCACCAATCAACGACCAGACTCGCAATCTGGTAGATGCTCGTGCATTGTCGCTGATGAAACCAAGCGCAATAATCATCAATCTCGGTCGCGGCGGAATCATCAACGAGGCAGCTCTGGCCGAAGCTCTCGATAACGAAGCAATTGCAGGTGCAGGCGTGGACGTATTCACTCAAGAACCTATCGTAGCAGAAAACCCGCTGCTGAGCGTTAAACACCCAGAGCGATTGGTACTTGCTCCGCACATTGGCTGGACAAGCGTCGAGGCTCGCAACAAAATCGTAGTAATGATTGCCGACAACATCAAAAATTTTTTGAACTAACAATACACCCACATCATCAAGAGGTCAGCGGTTAATTAAAAACAGCTGACCTTTTTTTTTCGCCGGCAAGCCAACCTCGGCACAATATGTGTTTCTCGCAGAAGTAACATTACTATTTACGGTTTAATATATTTTTAAATTATGTCAAACAACAAATTCTGCGACGATTCAGTCAGTTCTGTTTTTGGTTCGGAAAAGATGCTCGAACCAGCTCCCTGCGACAAAATTCCCGATTGTCCAACCTCAGGAGAAATAGCCTATCAGCTAGTCCACGACGAAACATTCCCTCAGACTCAACCTCGTTTGAATCTGGCTACGTTTGTTACCACCTATATGGACAAATACGCCACAAAACTGATGAACGAGGCTATCAGCATCAACTACATTGACGAAACCGAATACCCTCGCGTAGCAGTCATCTGCGGCAGATGTATCAATATGATTGCCAATATGTGGAATACGCCCGAAAAATCGGCTTGGAAGACGGGTGCTGTAGCTATCGGCTCGTCAGAGGCGTGTATGTTGGGCGGCGTAGCTGCGTGGCTCAGATGGAAAGAGCGCAGAAAAGCCGAAGGTAAACCTCACGATAAACCGAACTTCGTCATCTCATCAGGCTATCAGGTGGTTTGGGAAAAATTCTCGCAACTATGGCAAATCGAAATGAGGACCGTTCCACTGACTCTAGAAAAACCGACTCTCGACCCCGATGCAGCGCTGAGTATGTGCGACGAAAATACCATCTGTGTAGTGCCGATTATGGGCGTGACGTGGACAGGTCTGAACGATGATGTCAAGGCATTGGATAAGGCTCTCGATAAGTTCAACGAAAAGACAGGTTACAACATTCCGATTCACGTCGATGCAGCCTCAGGCGGCTTTATAATGCCGTTCATCGATCCAGAACACAAGTGGGACTTCCGCTTGAAATGGGTACTCTCAATCAGCACCTCGGGTCACAAATACGGCCTAGTATACCCCGGACTCGGCTGGGTTGTGTGGCGTGATAAAGAGTATCTTCCAAAGGATATGAACTTCAGCGTAAACTATCTGGGTGCTAATATTACACAAGTAGGTCTGAACTTCTCACGTCCTGCAGCACAGATTCTCGGTCAATACTACCAATTCATCAGACTCGGTGTAAAGGGCTACCAAGACATTCAACGAAATTCGATGGACATCGCCCGTTATGCCCACGAGCAAATTGGAGAAATGGAATGTTTCCAGAACTACTCGAAGGATATCTGCAATCCGCTGTTCATCTGGTATATGAAGCCTGAATACGCAAAAAATGCAAAATGGACTCTGTACGATTTGCAGGCAAAACTGCAGGAAAGCGGCTGGATGGTACCCGCATACACTCTGCCCGCAAACATTCAGGATATCGTAGTTATGCGAATCGTAATCCGTCAAGGTACAAGCCGTGATATGATTGATATGTTGCTGGATAACATTCGTCAGGCTGTCAGCGAACTCGATAAATTAGAGTACCCCACTCCGTCGCGCATCGCTCACGAAAAGGCTGAACAACAAAAAGGAAAAGTTTTTACCCACTAAACACACACCTCGCAGAGCAGAATCACTCCAACATTAGGGGTGATTTCGCTCTGTTTATAATAAAAAGTTATATTCGATGAGTACAAATAACACTACACAGGCCAAGGGCTTCAAGCTGTCGGTAGCAACACTCGCCATAATGAACGTGGCTGCCGTAGTTTCGTTGCGTGGTCTTGCAGCCGAGTCAATCTACGGACTGAGTTCGGCATTCTACTATCTTTTTGCAGCAATCTGTTTCCTTATTCCAACGGCAATGGTTGCTGCCGAATTGGCTGCGATGTTCCGCGACAAGCAGGGCGGCGTATTCCGCTGGGTCGGCGAGGCTATGGGACAACGTGCGGGATTCATCGCCATCTGGTTACAATGGATTGAGAGTACGATTTGGTACCCGACCGTGCTGACTTTCGGAGCCGTATCCATCGCCTTTATCGGAATGTCGCCTGAAGCTGATATGACGTTGGCATCGAACAAACTCTACACGCTCGTAGTAGTACTAGCGATATATTGGATTGCCACTTTCGTAGCACTGAAAGGTCTTAAATGGGTAGGAAAAATCTCGAAAATAGGTGCAATGGTCGGTACAATTATCCCCGCAGGGTTACTAATTGTTTTGGGCATAATCTATCTGATTTCGGGCGGACACGTCGAAATGAACCTACATCAGAGCTTCTTTCCAGACCTGAGCAACATCGACAATTTAGTATTGGCATCGGGCATATTCCTCTTCTACGCCGGTATGGAGATGATGGGCGTGCACGTTATGGAGATTAACAACCCGGCGCACAACTATCCAAAGGCAGTCTTTATCGGCTCGCTCATCACGGTGCTGATTTTCATTCTGGGCACCTTCTCTCTGGGTATAATAATTCCAGCCGACAAGGTCAATCTGACACAGAGTCTGCTTGTGGGATTCGATAACTATTTCAAATTTCTGCACATCTCTTGGGTATCACCACTGATAGCTATTGCGCTAACATTCGGCGTATTGGCAGGTGTATTGACTTGGGTAGCAGGTCCGTCAAAGGGTTTGCTCACTGTAGGACAGGCTGGCTATCTCCCAAAATTTTTCCAACGCACTAATAAAAATGGTGTACAGCGCAACATTCTGCTGATTCAAGGCGGCGTAGTTACATTGCTCAGCCTATTGTTCGTGGTAATGCCCTCGGTGCAATCATTCTATCAAATTTTGTCGCAACTGACCATACTGCTCTATCTGATAATGTATCTTCTTATGTTCGCATCGGCCATCAGACTGCGCTACATTATGCCCAAAGTCGATCGTCCGTTTGCAATCGGCAAACACAACAATGCCGGTATATGGTTAGTATCGGGTGTAGGGTTTATGGCATCGCTGCTGGCATTCATACTCAGTTTCATTCCTCCGGCACAGATTTCAACGGGCAACAATACGGTTTGGTACTCCGTGCTCATCATTGGAACAATCATTTCGGTAATTATACCACTTATAATTTACTCAGTTCGCAAACCATCTTGGCGCGATCCGAAGATTGATTTCAAGCCATTCCATTGGCAACAAACAGAAGCGAATAAGTAATCAATTTTTGTAAGCGGGTAATTTTTTCGATTATCCGCTTTTGTTTTTCCCGACCGAATGTGTAAATTTGCATTAATCTAAACTTGGAATAAATGATTACACGAGAAGTAAAAATCAGAGTACGATATGGCGAAGTTGATCAGATGGGCTTTTTGTATCACTCGCACTATGTTGAATATTATGATGTTGCGCGAACAGAGATGATTCGTATGTTGGGCACATCGAATTATGAACTCGAAGCATCGGGCATTATGCTACCTGTAACCAACGTTACGATAAACTATAAAAATCCTGCCCACTATGACGATCTGCTCACTGTCCGCGTAACATTGAAAGAGATGCCAACGGTCAAAATGACATTCCATTACGAAGTCTTCCGTCCCAATGGAGAGTTGATTAACACCGGTTCTGTGACACTCGCCTTTATGAATTCTGAAACAAAGCGAGCGTGTCGTCCTCCGAAATATTTTCTCGAATTGCTCGAGAAGAATCAGGACCCGGAATAAGCTATACATTTCAATCACAAACATTGGTGCAATACAAAACAAAGAGCCCGTCTGAATCATCAGACGGGCTCTTTGAATATTATCCTTCTACTACCAGCTTGCTTTCTTCACTCCCGGGATAAGACCTTGAGAGGCCATTTCACGGAATTGAATACGGCTGATACCGAATTGACGCATATAACCTTTCGGACGTCCAGTCAATTTGCAACGGTTGTGCAAACGGATAGGATTCGAATTGCGAGGCAGTTTGCACAAGCCTTCGAAATCGCCTGCTTCTTTAAGAGCAGCACGCTTTGCAGCGTAACGATTAACCAACGCTTGACGGCGCACTTCACGTGCTTTCATCGATTCTTTTGCCATAACTACTCGTTCTTTTTAGCGTTTTTGAATGGAAGACCAAATGCTTTCAACAAAGCATAAGCCTCAGTATCGTTCTTTGTAGAAGTCACGAAAGTGATTTCCATACCAAAGATTCTTGAAATCTTGTCGATATCGATTTCAGGATAGATAATTTGTTCCTGAATACCGAGGGTATAGTTACCTTTACCGTCGAGTTTATCGTTGATACCTTTGAAGTCACGGATACGTGGCAGAGCAACTGCGATCAGACGTTCCATAAATTCGTACATACGATCATCTCTCAGAGTAACTCTCACACCGATAGGCATACCTTTACGCAACTTGAAGTTCGAGATGTCTTTCTTCGAATAAGTTACAACGGCCTTTTGACCTGAGATAGTAGTGAGTTCGTTCAATGCAATTTCGATGAGCTTTTTGTCACCTGTTGCATCACCAACACCCTGGTTGATAACGATTTTTTCGAGTTTCGGCACTTGCATTACTGAAGAGTAGCCGAATTCCTTTACAAGAGCAGGAATAATTTCCTCTTTGTACTTGGTCTTTAATGAAGGTACGTAAGCCATTATTTGATCTCCTCTCCTGATTTTTTAGAATAACGAACAGTTTTACCCTCATCATTTTTACGGCGACCGATGCGAGTCGGTTTACCTGATTTTGGGTCGATCAATTGCAGATTCGATACGTGAATCGGGGCTTCTTGTTTAACAATACCACCCTGAGGGTTCTTAGCATTAGGTTTAGTGTGTTTTGAAACGAGGTTCAAACCTTCAACGATAGCACGTTGATCTTCGATATTTACGCTCAAAACTTTACCTTGCTTTCCCTTATCTTCACCGCTCAATACATAAACGGTGTCGCCTTTTTTAATATGCAGTTTCGTCATTGTCATTAGTTTTAAATGTTACAAAACTTCCGGGGCAAGGGAAATGATTTTCATATATTGGTCACGCAATTCACGAGCAACCGGACCGAAAATACGTGTACCACGGATTTCGCCTTGGTTGTTCAGAAGAACTACTGCATTGTCATCGAAGCGGATATAAGATCCATTCGAACGACGGATTTCCTTTTTGGTGCGAACGACTACGGCTTTAGAAACCATACCCTTTTTCACATCACCCGACGGGGTGGCACTTTTAACTGTCACCACGATTTTATCGCCGATTGAGGCGTAACGTTTACCTGTTCCGCCCAACACTCTGATACAAAGAACCTCCTTTGCACCGCTGTTGTCGGCCACTGTGAGTCTACTTTCCTGTTGTATCATTGCTATTTGGCTCTTTCAATTATTTCAACTAATCTCCAACGTTTTGTTTTGCTCAATGGACGGGTTTCCATGATTTTCACTGTATCGCCCGCATTGCAAGTGTTGGTTTCGTCGTGAGCGACGAACTTGGTGGTTTTATTCACAAATTTACCGTAGATCGGGTGTTTTACCTTTCTTTTAACGGCAACTGTAATTGACTTTTCCATTTTGTTGCTCACAACCACACCGATTCTTTCCTTTCTGAGATTTCTTTCCATAAGGCTGTGTATTAATTTTGTTTTTCGCGCAGAACCGTGAGCATACGTGCGATGTCTTTGCGAGTTTTCGTTATTGTGGTTGAATCCTCTACCGGAGAAATGGCGTGATTAATTTTCAAACGAGCCAACTCAGCACGAGTTGCTTCAAGACGTTCGAGGAGTTCCTTTTCCGGCATCTCTTTTATTTCAGAAATTTTCATGGCATTTGGGCGTTAAAGTGAATTTTCAACATAGTCGCGTCTAACCACGAATTTCGTAGTAATAGGAAGTTTTTGAGCACCGAGGCGCAATGCTTCCTTAGCAACCTCCATAGGTACACCTTCTGCTTCGAAGAGGATACGACCCGGAGTGATAGGCGCTACGAAACCTTCGGGATTACCTTTACCTTTACCCATACGCACTTCGGCGGGTTTCTTTGTAATAGGTTTATCCGGGAAGATTCGGATCCAGATTTGACCTTCACGTTTCATGTAACGTACGATTGCCTGACGAGCAGCTTCGATTTGGCGGCCTGTAATCCAAGTTGATTCCAGAGCTTTGATTCCAAACGAACCGAATGCAAGATCGTGACCGCGTTGAGCGTTACCTTTCATACGGCCCTTTTGCATTCTTCTGAATTTCGTTCTTTTTGGCTGTAACATTGTATGTTAAGTTTTAACAGTCTTTAACTTAGTTGTTTTGTTTCTTATCACCGCGAGGTTTGCGGTCACGACGATCACGGCGGTCGTTGTTGCGACGTTCGCCACGTTCGCCAGACATATTTGCAGGTGTTCCATTGATTGCAAAGAGGTCACGTTTTTGGTAAACTTCACCATTGCAGATCCATACCTTTACACCGAGGATACCCACTTTAGTCAGAGCTTCTGCCAGATTGTAGTCTACATCTGCACGGAAAGTGTGCAAAGGAATACGACCTTCTTTGTAGGTTTCGCTGCGAGCCATTTCTGCGCCGCCAACACGACCTGAAATCTGGATTTTAATACCTTCTGCCCCCATACGCATTGTGTTAGCAATAGCTTGCTTGATTGCGCGACGGTAAGCGATACGTCCTTCGATTTGACGAGCGATGTTATTTGAAACGATTACTGCGTCAGTTTCTGGACGTTTGATTTCGAAGATATTAATTTGAACTTCGTTTCGACCGGTCAGTTTCTTCAACTCTTCTTTCAGTTTTTCGATTTCAGACGCAGCCTTACCGATAATCATACCAGGGCGAGCTGTGCTGATTGTAACTGTGATGAGTTTAAGTGTACGTTCGATGATAATTCTAGAAATACTTGCCTTAGCCAGACGAGCATTCAAATATTGACGGATTTTTGCGTCTTCGACCAATTTAGCCGAGAAGTTTTTACCGCCATACCAGTTTGAATCCCAGCCACGTACGATACCGAGGCGATTCGATATTGGATTTACTTTCTGTCCCATCGGTTAAGCATTTACTTCGTTAGAAATTTTATCTACTATGATTGTTACGTGGTTAGAACGTTTGCGAATTCTGTGTGCACGACCTTGAGGTGCAGGTTGAATTCTCTTCAACATTCTACCGCCATCGACCTTAATTTCTTTAACGCAGAGAGGTGTTTCCTCAAGACGTTGGCCTTCGTTTTTCTTTTCCCAGCTGTCGATTGCAGAGCGCAACAATTTTTCCAATTTAATTGAAGCCTCCTGTTTGCTATAACGGAGTACTCCCAAAGCCTTATTGACTTCCATACCTCTTACCATATCGGCAACGAGGCGCATCTTACGCGGAGACGAAGGACAGTCATTCAGACGAACGATTGCCGTTTGACGTTTTTCCGCTTTGAGTTTTTCGGCTCTTATTTTTTTTCTTTGACCCATTTATTCAGGAAATTTTTCGGTTACTTATTTTTTCTTGTTTCCACTGTGACCGCGGAAAGTACGCGTTGGTGAAAATTCTCCGAATTTGTGACCCACCATATTTTCAGTCACATAAACAGGCACGAACTTGTTGCCATTGTGAACTGCGATGGTGTGACCCACAAAATCAGGGGAGATCATACTGGCGCGAGACCACGTTTTAATCACGGCTTTCTTACCGCTTTCGTTCATGGCGATAACTTTCGCTTCGAGTTTAGGCTCGATATACGGCCCTTTTTTCAATGATCTACTCATTATGCTATCCGTTTAGTTTTTCTTGTTGGGTTTTGAAATAATGAATTTCGAAGTTGTCTTCTTAGGATTACGAGTTTTGTAGCCCTTAGCCAAAAGACCTTTGCGTGAACGAGGGTGACCCCCTGATTGGCGACCTTCACCACCACCCATCGGGTGATCAACAGGGTTCATTGTCACACCACGGTTGTGAGGACGACGGCCCAACCAACGCTTACGACCAGCCTTACCGTGTTGTTCGAGGCTATGGTCTGGATTCGAAACTACACCTACGGTTGCACGGCAGGTAACCATTACCATACGTGTTTCACCCGAAGGCAACTTAATGATAGCAAATTTACCTTCACGAGCCAAAAGCTGTGCATAGGTACCGGCACTACGAGCCAATACAGCTCCTTGACCGGGATAGAGTTCAATATTGTGGATAACCGTTCCCAGAGGAATTTCAGCCAAGGGAAGAGCATTTCCTACTTCTGGTGCTACACCTGTACCGCTGACGATTTTTGTTCCAACCTTCAGACCGTTAGGTGCCAAAATATAGCGTTTTTCGCCGTCTGCATAACAAACCAAAGCGATACGTCCCGAACGGTTCGGATCGTATTCGATAGTTTTTACCACTGCGGGCATTCCGTCTTTTTCGCGTTTGAAGTCGATAAGACGATACATTTGTTTATTACCGCCGCCAATATAACGGACAGTCATTTTACCTGTATTGTTACGACCGCCTGTGCTTTTCTTAGGAGCTAACAGCGACTTTTCGGGACGTGATGCGGTGATATCCTCGAACGTTCCGATAATTTTGTGTCTTGTTCCCGGTGTAATGGGATTAAACTTTCTTACTGCCATCTCGTCTAAATATTACTGTAAAAATCTATCTTATCGTCGTTCTTCAAAGTGACGATAGCTTTTTTGTAACGGTTTGTACGACCAACGATATAACCTGCTTTTGTCATACGAGCCTTAACCTTACCTGGGTAGTTGATAGTGTTTACGCTGTCAACTGACACTTGGTACATTTGTTCTACGGCCGTTTTGATTTGCAGTTTGTTGGCTCTCGGATCAACGATAAAACCGTAGCTGTTCAGTTTTTCGCCCTGAGCAGACATTTTCTCGGTTAAAATCGGCTTAATAATTACATTCATCGTTTCTCTTTATTTATGCGATTATGCGATTGAGAACATTTCGTTGATTACGTTCAGTGCGCCTTCAGCCATAATCACGTTAGTGCAGTTCAAAACATCGTATGTATTAAGGTCTGCTGCGTTTACGACTTTAACGTTCTGAAGGTTGCGTGCTGATTTTTCGACAACCAAGTTTGACTGAGCCAATACGATCAGAAGCTTTTTGCCATCAACTTTGAGGTTTTTCATTACTTCGATCATTGCCTTAGTGCGAGGAGCTTCGAAAGTGAAGTCTTCTACTACTGTGATTACGTTTTCAGCAGCTTTTTCAGAGAGTGCACTCTTACGAGCCAACTGTTTGAGTTTCTTGTTCAGTTTGAAACGGTAGCTACGGGGAACCGGACCGAATACACGACCACCACCCGGGAACAACGGAGACAAAATGCTACCGCAGCGTGCGCCACCTGTTCCTTTTTGTTTTTTCAACTTTTTAGTTGAGCCTGCAACTTCGTTACGTTGTTTGCTCTTGTGAGTTCCCTGACGACGGTTAGCGAGGTATTGCTTAACGTCGAGCCAAATTGCGTGCTGGTTCGGTTCGATGCCGAAGATTTCTGCACTCAGGTCTACCTTTTTACCGGTATCTTGTCCTTTAATGTTTATTACCGCTAATTCCATAATTAACCTTCAATTAATAAGTAAGACCCTTTTGCGCCCGGAATTGAACCTTTCACGAGGATAAGGTTGTTTTCAGGGATCAGTTTCAAAACTTTAAGGTTCAAAACCTTAACTTGTTCACCACCTGTGCGACCCGGAAGGCGTTTGCCCTTGAATACGCGAGATGGGTAAGATGATGCACCCAGAGAACCTGGTCTGCGTTGACGGTTGTGCTGACCGTGAGTTTGGCCGCCTACACCGTTAAAGTTATGACGCTTAACAACACCTTGAAAACCTTTACCTTTCGAGATGCCGGTAACGTCTACCCATTCGCCTTCAACGAAAGTGTCCACACCGATTACATCGCCCAAATTCATTTCTTGTTCAAAAGACTTGAACTCAGCCAATTTACGCTTCGGAGTGGTGCCTGCCTTCTTGAAGTGGCCCATCAGTGAGTTGCTGGTTTGTTTTTCTTTCTTGTCGTCATAGGCAATTTGTACTGCTGAATAGCCATCTTTTTCGACAGTACGAATTTGCGTAACCACACAGGGACCAGCTTCGATAACAGTGCATGGTATATTTTTACCCTCGGCACTGAAAACGGAAGTCATTCCGCTTTTTTTTCCAATTAGTCCTGACATAATGTCTTTTAAGTTATTAAAAAATTTGCTTGTTTCACCTAAATTCGTCAAATAAAAGGAACGAAACAGACACGTAATTTCGCTTCACACCCCTCATTAACTCACTCAGGATCAACCATTTACGCCGCTTGGGTAACGACTCCAATCCACGCAAACAGCCACAAAGGTAGAATTATTTTTTCATTCTACCAAATTTTTCTTACTAGATTTGAAAAAAAATCGGGACCGAGTAGTCTGATTTTCAGCATACCCGCAATCCCGATTTTCTATCATCTCAGTGATTTATCACACTTTGATTTCTACTTCAACGCCGTTTGGCAATTCGATTTTCATCAGTGCGTCGATAGTTTTAGGTGTCGACGAATAGATGTCCAAGATGCGTTTGAAAGTTGACAGTTGGAACTGTTCACGAGCTTTCTTGTTAACGAATGTCGAACGGTTTACGGTAAAGATTTTCTTTTGTGTTGGCAGAGGAATCGGGCCGCTAACCACAGCGCCGGTAGCCTTTACCGTCTTAACGATCTTTTCAGCCGACTTGTCGACCAAGTTATGATCGTAAGATTTCAGTTTAATTCTGATTTTTTGGCTCATATTATTTTACCTTTTTGATTACTCAATATCGTCAGCTCTGTTAGCGCTGTGTTTTTCAATAATTTCTTTCGAAATGTTTGCAGGAGTTTCTTCGAAGTGTGCGAATTCCATTGATGATGTTGCACGACCAGAAGAGAGGGTTCTGAGGACTGTAACGTATCCGAACATTTCCGACAGCGGAACTTTAGCTTTCACGATACGAGCAGTACCCTTAGATTCCATACCTGCGATTTGACCACGACGTTTGTTCAAGTCACCGATAACGTCACCCATATTTTCTTCCGGAGTAACAACTTCCACAGACATAATCGGTTCCATAATAACCGAGCCTGCTTTCGGAGCTACGCGACGGAACGCGTTACGAGCACAGATTTCGAATGACAATGCGTCTGAGTCAACCGGGTGGAATGAACCGTCCTTAAGGGTAATCTTCATACTGTCAATCGGGAATCCTGCCAATGCACCTGAAGACATTGCTGATTGGAAACCTTTTTGTACAGCTGGGATATATTCCTTCGGTACGTTACCACCTTTAACTTCGTCAACGAATTGCAAGCCTGTGAAACCTTCGTCAGCCGGACCGATTTCGAATACGATATCAGCGAACTTACCACGACCACCAGATTGTTTCTTGAAGACTTCGCGGTCTTGAACAACCTTAGTGAGGGCTTCCTTGTAGTTAACTTGCGGAGCACCTTGATTAATTTCAACACCGAATTCGCGCTTCAGACGGTCAACAATGATATCCAAGTGCAATTCACCCATACCTGAGATGACTGTTTGACCTGAATCTTCGTTAGTCTTAACTGTGAATGTCGGGTCTTCTTCAGCCAATTTACCCAAAGCGATACCAAGTTTATCGAGGTCTTTTTGAGTCTTAGGCTCAACTGCGAGACCGATAACTGGTTCGGGGAATGTCATTGATTCGAGTACGATTGGTGCCTTTTCATCACACAATGTATCACCAGTGCGAATATCTTTGAAACCTACGATTGCGCAAATATCGCCTGCTTCGTCAACATCGAGCGGGTTTTGTTTATTTGCGTGCATTTGGTAGATACGGCTGATACGTTCTTTCTTGCCTGAACGGCTGTTATAGATATAAGAACCAGCTTCCAATTTACCTGAATAGATTCTCACGAAAGCCAAACGACCTACGAACGGGTCAGTTGCAATCTTGAACGCCAAACCACAGAATGGTTCATCAACGCTCGGTTTGCGAACTTCTTCAGATTCGTCGTTCGGGTTCTTACCAATCACTGCATCTACGTCGAGCGGAGATGGCAAGAATGCGATGATGTAGTCCAGCAAAAGTTGAACACCCTTGTTGCGGAATGATGAACCACACAACATCGGGATAACCTTCATTTGGATAGTCGCCTTGCGGATTGCAGCGATGATTTCTTCCGGAGAGATAGCATCAGGATCTTCGAAGAATTTTTCCATCAAAGCGTCATCTACAGAAGCAACTTCTTCGATCAAGTGAGCGCGAGCTTCTGCTGCTTCAGCCTTCATATCTTCAGGAATTTCCTCGAAAGTGAAGTTATCACGAACATTTTTGTCGTCGAAATACATAATTGAGCGGCCATAGATAAGGTCGATCAATCCGACGAACTTGTCTTCCGTACCGATTGGCAACACAACAGGAACAGGGTTTGCACCCAGACGTTCACGCACTTGTGAGCAAACGCTTTGGAAGTCTGCACCCACACGGTCCATTTTGTTTACATAACCGATACGGGGTACATTATATTTATCAGCCTGACGCCATACAGTTTCAGACTGTGGCTCTACACCACCCTTAGCACAAAGCAATGTTACAGAACCGTCCAATACACGCAAAGATCTCTCTA
>JAZTZL010000042.1:0-37160 GCA_045637425.1 Rikenellaceae bacterium
GAAATCTGACTATGAAAAAGGCTCAAAAGAGGGTTCATACAATAAATATAGCATTAAACTAAAGCCGAAACAAACCACTACCTATGAGTTTAGATGGTTTGGTTTTAACAGGGAACAACGTTCTGGAAGAATTGTATATGTAGCCAAGACTGCTGAAGAAAAAAAACAACTGGAAGAAAAAATACAAGCAGCCTTAGGGCCATATCAGTTTACTACTTATCAATACGCTGCTCCAGGTTATGAAGATATTAAGATTACTATCCGTAGTGGGAAAAATCTAAAAGAACTAAAATAAAACACAGCGTCACCCCAATTGCAAAGCATATCGCAGTTGGGGTGTGTTGTATCTTAATAAATTTATATAATTTGGGCATTACTGTGATATCGTAATTTAAAAAATTGAGGGACAATAGATAAATTTCATAAATTTTTCATAAATTTTCGCTAACTTTGCATAATTTATTTGTTATAACGTTGGATTTTAATTTATGGCGAAATTTCCCAAAGGTTTGAAGAAGGCAGTGCCCTACATCGTAGCGTTGCTGTCGTTTATGATTTTTTCGATGATTTATTTTGCACCTCAGTACAGCGGAGATGTAATCAAACAGGGCGATATGATTCAGAGTGCGGGTATGGGACGAGATATTGCTCAGCACGTTGCTCAGTATGGCGAACACCCACAGTGGGAAGGGGCAATGTTTTGCGGAATGCCTGCGTACCTGATTAATATGAATTATGATGGCCGTCTTGTGAAATATACTGCAGATGCGCTCTACTTCATCGGACAACCTGCTGCGTATATCTTCGTGGCTATGTCGGTATTCTTCCTGATGCTGTTGTGTTTCGGAGTCAATCCGTGGCTGGCTATGGTCGGAGGCTTTGCCTATGGTTTATCTACATATTTCTACATCATTATAGCCGTAGGGCATATTACGAAGATGATTGCGTTGGCATTTGCTCCGGGTTTGATTGGAGCAATATACTACGCATACCGAAAAAATATGTTTATCGGGGCAGTGCTCGCGGGCATCTTTGCTGCAATCGAAATCGGTGCAAACCACTTCCAGATTACCTACTACTTCCTGATGATTATGCTGGCTCTGTTCATCAACGAGTTGGTCGTAGCCGTGAAGGAGAAAACGCTGCCTAAATTTGTGAAAACTAGTCTGATGTTGCTGCTGGCAGGTGGTCTTGCCATAGGCGCAAACTTCAATCAGATATACTACGTTGCAACACACAGCCACGACACGATGCGTGGTGGTTCGGAGATTGCGGGACTCTCATCTGTGAAGTCGAGCCAGACTACATCTAAGGGTCTGGATCTTGCCTATGCTACGCAGTGGAGTTACGGCAAGGCTGAGACATTCAACCTGTTCATTCCGAACCTGATGGGTGGCTCGTCGGATAAGGGATTTTCTCCAGACGGTCAAGTCGCAGATGCGCTGAGACCCTATGCAGATGCTATCAGACCTTACTCGCCAAAACAGTTCGCATCAAGTCTGCCTGCATATTGGGGACCGCAGCCGTTCACTTCGGGGCCGGTCTATATTGGAGCAGTGCTGATATTCCTCTTTGTGTTGGGAATGTTCCTGCTCGAGGGTGCAAAAAAATGGTGGTTGCTTGCAGTGTCTGCATTGGCGATATTCCTCTCTTGGGGACATAACCTGATGTGGCTCACAGAGTTCTTTTACTATAACATTCCGTTCTATAATAAGTTTAGAACAGTATCGATGATTTTGGTTATTGTTGAGTTCTGTGTTCCGCTCGGAGCAATCCTCTGTGTTCAGCGACTGCTGGCTGGTGATATCGACCGCGAACAATTCAAAAAGGCAATGAATTGGTCGGTGGGAATCTGTGCTTCTGTAGCACTCATATTCTTGCTGGTGGGGTCGAACCTGTTCAACTTCTCGAATCCCGTTGATAAACAGTTGCCGATGGACGTGGTTTCGGCAATGAGAAACGAACGTATCGCAATGATGCATCAGGATTCGATTCGTTCGTTGGTGTATGTGTTGCTGACTGCTGGAATTATTTGGCTGTTTGTGGTTAAGAAGATAAAGATGCGAGTTGCAATTATTGCATTGGGCGTATTGGTGCTCGCCGATATTACCACAATCAACCTCAGATATATGAATCACGATAATTTCACCACACCGCGTAGCATTGCTCCGCAACCGACCGAGGCTGACCGCCAGATTATGGCCGATACCGAGCCTGGTTTCCGTGTGGTGAATCTGACATCAAATACCTTCAATGATGCCTTGACTTCAAATTTCCACCGTTCGGTTGGTGGCTATCACCCTGCGAAGTTGTCGCGCTATCAGGACCTGATTGAGCGCTACTTGTCGGCTGGCGATGTGAGAATATACAATATGCTCAATTCGAAGTATTTCATTACGCTCAATGCCAATAAGCAACCCGAAGCGACGCTCAATCCGCAGAACCTCGGTGCAGCGTGGTTTGTAGACGAAATTGCTCCGGCGGAGAATGCAATCTCTGAACTTGAGCGTCTGAATGAGGTGAACCTCAGAACTACGGCAGTGGTGAATCCCGAGTTCTCGAAACTTGTTGAAAAGGATTCGGCCGTAGACACAAGTCGTTACATTAAGATGACAGAGTACCGAGTGAATAAGCACACATACTCATACAAGAACGACCACCGTGCAGTAGCCGTCTTCTCGGAAATATACTATCCGAAGGGCTGGACTGCGTATATAGATGGACAGGAGGCTCCACATTTCCGTGCTAACTATGTTTTGCGCGCAATGTCGCTGCCTGCGGGTGAACATACGGTTGAGTTTAGATTCTCGGCTCCGAATTTTGGTAAGGTTACGGGATTGACTTATGCTTGTTCGTCGATATTGTTGCTCGGCTTGGTAGGTAGTCTTGTTTATGTCTATCTCAGAAGAAGAAAAACTCAAGAGGAAGAATAATGTCAGAGGATAGAAACAGTAGAAAAATAAAACGAAGAATCAGACGTGCATACGCAGTCTCGACTGTCAGTATCGCATTGGTAATCTTCGTTTTGGGTGCAGTAGGTTATTTCATCATCAATGCTCGTGCTGCATCAGACCGACTGATGGAGAATATGACTATGTCGGTGATGTTGAAGGATAAGTTGTCGGAGGAGAAGATTGAAGCGTTGAAAAAGACTATTTCTGAATTCGAAGGCGTAAAACAAATCGAATTCAAGTCTAAGGCAGAGGCTGCCAAAGAGTTTAAGGAGTTCATTGGCAATGATTTCGAAGATTTTCTCAAGGAGAATCCCATACCTGCATCAATTGAGGTGAAACTCAATGCCGAGTATGCTACTTCGGCGAATATGAAAAATGCGGAGGCTCAGTTCGAAAAACTCGAGGGCGTCAGAGAGGTAGTCTACAAGGGTGAAATTATGGACCAGATTGGTGAGAATCTGCGAAAGTTCAACTTTGTGATGCTGAGTTTCGGGGTGATTCTGCTGATTATATCTATGATTTTGATTGTCAATACGATAAAAATTACATTGGTATCCAAAAGATTCCTGATAAATACAATGCGTTTGGTTGGTGCGACCCGCTGGTTTATCGAGCGGCCGTTTGTTATTCGTGCCGTAACGCAGGGGCTCGGAGCGTGGGCTATTGCCTCGGTAATGTTGGCCGGAATGATTGCGGGGTTGAACGAGGGGTTGCCTGAGGTTGGGCTTGTAAAGACTCCAGACCTGATGATTGTGCTTTTCGTTATGCTGTTGCTGTTGGGAGTGCTGATTTCCACGCTCTTCACTTGGATTATCCTTAGAAAAATGCTTAAGTCAAATTCGAAAAATATTTACCTGTACTAATCAATATGAAAGAAATTAACGAAAAAAAAGAACAAATGATACTGCCGGCTAAGAATCTGAAAATTATGCTTATCGGCGTAGTGGTAATTGTCGTAGGATTTCTGCTGATGACAGGCGGCGGTAGCTCAGATCCAAATGTGTTTAATGACGATATGTTTAGTTTTAGACGCATTACACTTGCTCCGATAGTTGTTCTGGTAGGATTTGGTGTCATCGCATTCTCGATAATGAAGAAATTCAAAAAATAGAAAGTTAGACAGATGTCCAATCTAGAAGCCTTGTTGTTGGGGATTTTGCAGGGATTGACCGAGTTTTTGCCTGTGAGTAGTAGCGGTCATCTTGAGATTGCGAATCACCTGCTTGGAATAAATGCCGAATCGAATCTGGCATTCTCGACGGCTGTGCACGCGGGAACTGTGCTCAGTACGTTGGTTGTGTTCCGCCGCGAAATTTTCGACATTATATGCAGCGTGTTCAAATTCAAAAAAACGCCCGAAACGGAATTGTTTATCAAATTGTTGGTTTCTGCAGTACCTGTACTATTTGTGGGACTATTCCTGAAAGATGAGGTGGAGTCGTTGTTTGGAGGGTCGCTGCTGATTGTGGGATTGATGCTGATTCTGACTGCAATATTGCTTACGGTGTCGCATTACGCGCCACGTCGTGAACGTGATGTTTCGCTGCTCAGTGCGTTTGTAATTGGTATCGGTCAGGCTCTCGCAGTGATGCCGGGATTGTCGAGGTCGGGTACTACGATTTCGACGGGACTGATGATGGGTGTGAAGCGCGAAAAGGTTGCTGCATTCTCGTTCCTGATGGTCATAATCCCGATTGTAGGGGCAACATTTCTTGAGGTTATAGATGGTGATTTCGGCTCGGGAGAGGGCGCTCTGTCGTGGAGCAGTGTGGCAATAGGATTCTTCTCGGCATTCTTGTCGGGTATGGTTGCTTGTCGTGCAATGATTCGCTTTGTTAGCAAAGGTCATTTGTTGTGGTTTGCGCTCTATTGTTTTGTGCTGGGAATCATTACAATTTTTGTAGTATAAGCCAACTGAAAAAAGATGTTTGATAAGGAGAAATTTGCAGCTGAAGGTTTAGTCTTGTCCGTGGATAAGCCCTACAGATGGACCTCTACAGATGTAGTCAGAAAGGTGAAGGCGCGATTACGTCAGGTGGGTTACCCGAAGACAATAAAGGTCGGACACGCCGGAACGTTAGATCCTCTGGCTACGGGTGTATTGATAGTGTGTGTTGGTCGTGCTACGAAGCGTATCAATTTGTTGCAGGCTGAGGTTAAGGAGTATGTGGCAGACGTGGAACTTGGAGCAACTACGCCAAGTTACGACCTTGAAAAAGAGATAGATGCGCGATATCCTACGGAGCATATTACTCGCGAGATGTTGGATTCGGTGTTGGAATCGATGTTGGGCGAGCAGATGCAGTTGCCCCCGATATTCTCGGCTAAGTATATTGGTGGGGTGCGTGCTTATGAGTACGCTCGAGCCGGAGTTGAGGTTGAAATTAAGCGTTCGAAAATCACGATTCACGAAATCGAGGTTCTGGAGTTCGAACTTCCTCGCGTGCGCCTGAGAATCAAATGCAGCAAGGGAACATACATTCGCTCGATAGCACGAGACCTCGGCGAAGCATTGAACAGTGGTGCTCACTTGACGGGACTCAGACGTACCCGCTCTGGCGATTTCCGAGTTGACGAGGCATTGTCTTTGGAAAATGTAGAAAAAATTATTTCAGAAATGAAACAAAATTAAAAATTTTGCGTAATTCTATTGTTCATTGTGTATTGAACTAAAAATAAGGAACAAAAAGATATACTTTCGAATGAAATTATCACAGTACACCTACGCATTCAAGCCTGATATGCTGGCAAAATATCCGGCAGAAAACAGAGATGAGGCAAGACTTTTGGTGCTTCATCGCAAGAATGGCAAGATTGAACACAAACTTTTCCGTGAGGTAATCGATTACTTCAAGGAAAATGATGTGTTTATTATGAATAATACGAAGGTTTTCCCGGCCAGACTTTATGGTAATAAGGAGAAAACCGGAGCCGAAATCGAAATATTTTTGCTCAGAGAACTCAACCGCGAATTGCGACTCTGGGACGTGTTGGTTGATCCGGCTCGCAAAATCCGTATTGGAAACAAACTCTACTTCGGAGATGATGACCGAATGGTTGCCGAAGTAATTGATAATACAACTTCAAGAGGTCGTACACTCAGATTCCTGTTCGATGGAGATTATGATGAGTTCAAAGAGACTCTCTATTCGTTGGGTGAGATGCCGCTGCCAAAGTGGGTGCGAAGTAAGGTTGAACCTATCGATGCAGAGAGATATCAAACGATCTACGCAAAGAACGAAGGTGCCGTAGCAGCTCCGACTGCAGGTCTGCACTTTAGTCCGCACTTGTTGAAACGTCTGGAAATCAAGGGTGTGAATATTGCAGAGATTACCTTGCACGTTGGGCTCGGCAATTTCCGAATGGTAGACGTGGAGGATTTGACTAAACATAAAATGGATTCGGAACAGTTCGTTATCGAGCCTAAGGCTGCCGAGATTGTGAACAAGGCGAAGGAGATGGACAAGAAGGTATGTGCCATAGGTACAACTACGATGCGAGCAATAGAAAGTTCAGTGGCTCCGAATGGCAGACTGAAGCCAACCGAAGGCTGGACTAACAAGTTTATCTTCGATCCGTATGACTTTACAGTTGCTAACTGTATGATTACCAATTTCCATATGCCATATACTACGCAATTGATGATGGTATCGGCATTCACTGGATATGAGATGTTGATGAATGCGTACAGCGTAGCTGCTGCAGAGGGATATCGCTTTGGTACATACGGAGATGCAATGTTGATTCTGTAGTGTTTTTTTGCAAAAGATAATAAATTATAAACTCGGTTAATCCGATTTTTTTGAAACGAATTATGAAAAATGCAAAAATATTATACGTCTGTCAGGAGATAGCACCATATCTGCCACAGAACGAGATGTCGATGTTGAGTAGAATGTTGCCTCAGGCGATTCAGGAAAAAGGTGTTGAAATCAGAACCTTTATGCCTCGTTTTGGTGCAATCAACGAACGTCGAAATCAGTTACACGAGGTAATCCGTTTGTCGGGTATGAACCTGATAATTGATGACAATGACCATCAGTTGATTATTAAGGTAGCCTCTATCCCGTCTGCTCGTGTGCAGATTTACTTCATTGACAACGATGAGTATTTCCAGAGCAAGGCTATTGTCTTGGACGAAGAAGGAAATATGTTGCCGGATAATGACGAGCGTGCAATTTTCTATGCGCGTGGTGTGCTGGAGACAGTGAAAAAGTTGCGCTGGTCGCCCAATATGGTGCACTGCATCGGTTGGTTCACAGCAGTAGTTCCGCTTTATCTGAAGCGCGTGTTTGCAGATGACCCGATTTTCTCGAACGTGAAGGTTGTAGTATCGCTCTATAACGACGGCTTTGAGGGTAGCCTTGATAAGAATATGAAGGCTAAAATCGAGAGCGACGGTATTAACGAGCCTGAACTCGATTACCTCAGCGATCCGACTTATGTAAATTTAATGAAATTCGTAATAAAATATGCTGACGGCATTGTTTATGCAGGGGATAATATTGCCCCGGAAATTATGTCGTTCGTAGAGTCCGAGGGTAAACCTGTACTTGAGTGCAATAGCCAGTCGGACGATTATGTTGAACGCTATTACGAATTTTACGAAAAGGTTTTGCAGCTCTAAACGGGCTGCAACTCTGTTTGTTAGCATAACAGTTTTGTCGATTTTGGGTAGCGGCTGCGGGGAGAGAAATCTCGAGCTGGGTGAAAATCTGATTCCGTATAGTCAGATCGTAACTATCCTGATAGACAGTTCGGTAAGTGCTAAAACTTATATAGTTGGTGGCGATACGCTCGCCACTAATCGTTGTGGAGCCTACTATTGGGGCGCAAAAAATGACAGGCTGGGAGCAACCCGAGCCGAATTTGCTGCCCAATTTATGGTAACAGCAGTTACAGATTCGCTCTTCGGAGCAGGGGTGTCGGTCGATTCGCTGACTTTGACTTTGGAGGTGGATTCGTTTTTGGGGAGTGCTGATACTCAGTCGATGACGATATATACGTTGGAACGGAGATTGTTTGCGGATTCGGTCTACTATTCTGATTTTGATGTAGCTCGGCTGAAAAAAGATTCGCTTACGGAGGTTGAGTTGATTGCGGGACGAAGTGAATACACCTATAAGATATATGATGCTTCTGCTGTTGCGGGAGTGCATATTGCAGAGTTTGTCGAGTCTTTGGTTGATTCGAGTGGGGGAGTTTACCGAGATAGAACGGCATTCTATCGGAGGTTTCCGGGATTGTTCTTTGGAAGAAAGTCGGGGCAATCGGGTGCGGTTTATCGGTTTGATGCCAAGAAGATGAAGATGTCGTTGTATTACAAGAGTCGATATGCTGAATCAGACACTTCGCACAGGATTGATTACACCTTTGCAGATGGAGCCGACTCGGGAAACAGTGGCGTGAGTCGCATCGAATTTGATTATGATAGTACCGATTTTGGAGAGCAGATAGGCAAGTTTGACACCGTATCAACACTCTGCGTAGTGCAATCGCTGGGTGGCTTGAAGTCGATGTTTGAGGTTGATAAACAACAGCTTGATAAGTTAAGACGTGACTTTATAGACGAGGGGTGCCAAAGTGTAGCCGTAATTGATGCTCGGTTGGAGTTTGTGCTGGAGGGCGATTCAGTGTACAAATGGGCGGTAAGTCCGATGGGGCTGTTCAGAGAGTTTAGGTGTTACAATTCTGAATACGAGTATGTTGATGAGACCGTAACTCCACAATCTGTCGAATTGAATCAGACAACGGGGCGATATAGTGTGAATCTGACTTCGGAAGTGAACGCGATTTTGAGTGGAAGGGAGAGTCGGAAAATAATAATGGCACCTGAGCCAAAGACAAATCTGTATAGTTTGTCGCAGATGGTGTTGCGCGGCGCAGTCGGCGAGCGCGAACCAAAATTGAGATTGACAATAGCCCTGATAGGGAAGAGTGATAAATTGAAGAATAGACTTGAAGATTAAGACTTTAGGTTTAGTTAAAGGGATAAAATAGTAAGATATTGCTAAGATGGGGAAGAACCTTGTGATAGTAGAGTCGCCTGCCAAAGCGAAGACTATCGAGAAATTTCTTGGAACTGATTTCATTGTAAAATCTAGTTTCGGACATATATGCGATTTGGCAAAGAAGGGACTTGGAATTGATGTGGACAATAAATTCGAGCCACAATATGAGATAAGTGATGACAAACAAGCCGTAGTTGCAGATTTGAAACGTGCTGCGGATAAGGCTGATATTGTGTGGTTGGCGTCCGATGAAGACCGCGAGGGAGAGGCTATCGCTTGGCATTTGTTCAATGTTTTGGAATTGAATCCGGATAAGACAAAACGTATTGTTTTTCACGAGATTACTAAATCGGCAATACTGCACGCAATCGAGAATCCTCGCTCGATTGATATGAATATTGTCAATGCTCAGCAGGCGCGTCGCGTGTTGGACCGTCTGGTGGGTTTTGAATTATCACCCGTTTTGTGGCGCAAGATTAAGCCTGCGTTGTCGGCCGGTCGAGTGCAGTCTGTCGTTCTGAGCTTGATTGCCGAACCCGAACCAGAAATTCAGCAATTTATGCCCGAGGAGTATTATCGTACGGTGGGCGAGTTTACAGCTCAATCGGGTAGTGTGTTCACAGCCGAGTTAAATGACAGATTGGCTGATGCCCAGAGTGCGTTAGAATTTCTAGAGCAGTGCAAGGGTGCGCAGTTTACAGTGGAATCGGTTGATAAAAAGCCTGCTAAGCGTAGTCCCGCGCCGCCATTTACTACCTCTACATTGCAGCAGGAGGCGAGCCGTCGTTTGGGAATGCCCGTTAGTCGTGTGATGTCGATTGCTCAAAAACTCTACGAGGCGGGGCTCATCACATATATGCGTACCGACTCGCTGAACCTCTCTACACAGGCAGTTGCTGCAATCAAACAGGAGATTATCAAGGATTTCGGCGAGGAGTATCTCCACGTAAGAACCTATAAAACAAATTCTAAGGGAGCACAAGAGGCTCACGAGGCGATTCGTCCTACATATTTTGAAAATAGAAATCCGCAACTCACTCCGCAAGAGAAGCGTCTCTATGACCTCATTTGGAAACGTGCCGTAGCATCGCAAATGGAAGATGCGAAGATTGAACGTACGGTAGCCAAAATTTCAATTTCAGATTGTGAAAAATATATGTTTCAGGCTGAGGGTGAGGTGATTACCTTTGATGGATTCCTCAAACTTCAGGGCGAAACAAAAGATGACGACAGTGCAGAATCAAGCAGCAGCAAATTGCCGAAACTGACTGCTGGAGAAATACTTGCAGTCGGAGATATAACCTCTACGCAGCGATTCGCAGCCTCGGTATCGAGATTCAGTGAGGCATCTCTGGTTAAGAAACTCGAGGATTTGGGCATTGGCCGTCCTTCAACCTATGTGCCTACGATTTCGACCATTGTGCAGCGTGGCTATGTAGTGAAGAATTCAATTGAGTCCAAGAGCCGAGTGATTACCAAATTGGTGCTGCATAATGATACGATCAAGCAGGGTAGCGTTACCGAAAAGTACGGAGCCGAAAAGAATAAACTTCTGCCTACAGATATTGGCTTGATAGTTAATGATTATCTTGCTGAGAATTTTGTAGATATTCTGGATTATAACTTCACAGCGAAGGTTGAGAAGGAGTTTGACGAGATTGCCGACGGAACTATCATATGGAACGATATGATTGATCGATTCTATGACAAGTTCCACGTCACGGTGAATGCAGCGATGGAGAATAAGAACCGACAGACTACTACGCGTCAGTTGGGCATCGACCCCAAGTCGGGAAAGATGGTCTATGCGAAGGTGGGCAAGTTCGGGCCTTATGTTCAGCTCGGAGAAAATGAGGACGAATGCGGTGAAAAACCACAATACGCAAATATTTCGAATGGCCAGCTTGTAGCTACAATTACACTCGAGGAGGCTATAACATTGTTCCAATTGCCGAGAACCTTGGGCGAATTTGAGAATAAAGTGGTAGTTATTGGTGTAGGACGATTTGGTCCGTATATTCGTCACGACGGTAAATTTGTATCGTTGCCAAAGGCGGACAATCCTTATACCGTAACGCTCGAGCGTGCTGTGGAATTGATTAAAGATAAGCGAGTTACAGATGCTCAGCGACACCTTAAGAAGTTTGAGGAGTCAGATAATCTTGAGATTATGAATGGCCGCTGGGGAGCCTACATAGCTTATGATGGAAAGAATTACAAGTTGCCGAAAGATGCTGATATTCAGGCATTGACTTATGAAGAGTGTCTGAAGATAGTTGAAAGCCAACAGAGTGCTGAGCCTAAAACCAAGAGTGCGAAGGCCAAAGCGACTGCAGTAAAAAAGACAACGACTACACGTTCACGCAAGAAAACTGCTGATGCTAAGTAGTTTGTGAGCGAAAATCTTTGATAAGATACTCAAGTGTATCCTCTAACGACCGGTATTCAAAGCCGGTCGTATTTTTTAGTTTTTGGCTTGAATATGCGCTACGACTGGTTACTGAGCGCACCATTGAACGTGAAAGTTGTGGAGTACGGAACGTCAGAAACGAGAATATATTTTCGATAGCTGCAGCGGTGTAAAGTAATGAACGAGAACATTTTATCCACGGACGGCGAACTCGTAACCGGTCTGCCATCAGGTTCATCAGTTGATGGTGAGTCAGGTTGTGAGTCGAGATAAGATAGCGTTCTCCGTATGCTTGTTCGTTTTCTGTGAGCATCACCGTGGCGCGTGCTACATCGCGCACATCTACATATCCCGTAGCCCCCTCGGTATAGAACGGAAATCCGTGCGAAAGTTTTTTCAGCAGCGATGCAGCCGATGAACCATCGTTCCAACTATCTGCGCCGAGAATCACCGATGGATTTACGATTATGGCATTGAGACCGCTGCGGATACCTCTCCAGACCTGATTTTCTGAGTAAAATTTGCTTTTCGCATATGGTCCCCAACCGTTGAGACTTCGCGCGAATGCGCTCTCATCGGTAGGTTGCGGATATTCGCGGCTCTCGAATGTGGCAATGCTACTGATGTGTACCATTGCTCCGATATTGTTTTTCAGTGCGCAATCGACCAGAACCGATGTTATGCGGGTATTTGTTTCAATCATACTGCGCCCATCTCCCGAGCCCAGCGAAACTTGTGCTGCGCAGTGAATCAATAGGTCGCAATCCTTTAGTAATGTGTTGACTTCGTGTGGGTTGAGTAGTTCTACATCTTGACTTACAACGGTCGAGCAGTCGATGCCAAGCCGTTCCATTTTGCGATGGAATCTTTGCAGCGATTCTGCGCTTCTCATAGTTACCGTGATGTTGGTGTATCCCTTACTCAGCAATTCAGCTACGATGTGCGAACCGACCATTCCCGATGCTCCGGTAACGATAACACGTTTAGAAGTCAAGTCTTTCATAATCAATCTTTCTTCCAGATAAGTTTCTTGCCGAATCCCAATCTGTTGTCTGTCATTTTTACGAAATCCAATTTAATCACCCATAGTTGCGGTTGCGAAAAACTTGCGTAGGGGAATCTACGGAAATAGGCCGCACGTGCAGTAACCTCGTGTTCGAACTCCTCGATGCGGCATATCTGGCCACAGAACTGAATGCCCTGAATCTTGCCAATGATTTTTGTTTCTAGTGCGATAGTGCCACTTACTTCGTTGTTGTTCAGCATATTTATTCCGTGCTGAGTATCATCTGACGAATTGATGACAAATGCGTTATGTTCCTCTAAAAATGCGTAGAACATCGTTGCGCAGTAGGGTTTATTGTCGGCTACCGTAGCCAAACCCAATATGTGGTGGTCGTTGATGAACGACCTCATTCTGATGTCGAGATATTTATTGTTGTTCATTGCGCAGTTTGATTTTTAGTCGAGTCTGCTATGGGAGCAACCGACTTGAGTAAATTTTCATTCAGAATATCAAATGTACGTTGATTGTTCAGCACTGCCATAACCGAGTCACGAACGGCTGTGAAGCGCTCGAATGACGCTTTGCTGACAGGTTCAGTCGGAGTCGAGGGTACTTTCAGCGGATCAATCGGAGTGCCGTTTCTCCAGATTCTGAAGTCGAGGTGCGGACCCGTTGATATGCCAGTGCTGCCGACGTAACCTATGATATCGCCCTGTGATACTCGCGAGCCTACAGCTATGCCTCGAGCAAAGCCTCTCAAGTGCAGGTAGCCCGACACGAGTCCTTGCGAGTGCTTAATTTTCAGCGTATTACCGCCGCCTTTTGTGTATCCGCGCGAGGTTACTACGCCATCAGCTACGGCCATAACGGGAGTGCCCGATGGTGCTGCGTAGTCCACACCGTGGTGCGGACGGCGGATTCGCAGAACGGGGTGCAGGCGCGAATTTGAGAAGCGAGAACTAATACGAGAATATTTTAGCGGAGCCTTTAACAGATTCTTTCTCAGGCTATTGCCGTTTTCGTCCCAATATGATATTCGCTCCTTCTGTTCGAACGGAATTGCGTAGTAACGCTTGCCACCGTGTTCGAACCACGCGCCCCAGATGCGTCCGGTGCCGATCATTGTCGAATCGACAAACTCCTCGTCGTAGATGACCTTAAAGCAGTCGCCCTGTTGCAGTGCAAAGAAGTCGATGCTCCACGCAAAAATCTCGGATAGTTCCATTGTCAGTGCTGGGCTCATTTTGCGTTCAATCATCGCATTCCAAAGTGAACTCTCTATGCGTGCTGAGTCCATACGTCTGCGGGTAGTTACCATTTTCGAGCCCGTACGGATTGTAATCGAGTCATTTTCAAATCCGTACACTACATAATCGCGAGTGTTTATCTCGTAAACAAAATAGTCGAGTGTGCCGATAGAGTCGTTTTGTTGGAATGTTGAATAATAATTTCCGCCACGTATTCTTTTGACATCGAACACATTTTTTGATTGTTTGGCGAGTCGGTCTATGGTCGCAGCCGATACGCCATATTTGTTGAGTATTGTAGACAGAGATGCACCATCGGGAATTTTGTCTAGACAGATTTTGTAACCCTCAATAGGTATTTCATATAGAGTCTTTGGTTTTACTGCAGTTACGTTGTCTGTTTCGGCAACTGTATCTACCGACTTGTTACGTTTCTGCATTGCTACAATAATCGCCAATATGGTGATAAGTAGCGCGATAACAATTCCCAATCGTTTTTTATTCATCATCTGAAGTATTTGCAACAACAAAGATACGAAAAAAAGTTACAATTACTTAAGCAAAATGTCTGCAATCCACAGCGAGCAGAATACCATACTTGCAATCTGGTTGAGCCAGAATGCCTGGTTCAATCTGCCTTGATTAGATGGCGTTACCATAAAATGTTGAGCTACAACAAGTAGAGTAAAGACTCCGGCGCCAATCCAATACAGTACACCGCACGATGCTAGTAGCCCCACGACATATACTCCGTAGATTGCGATGGCGTGTGACAGTGCGCTGATGACCAGCGACTTGCGGACTCCGAAACGTGTGGGTATCGAATGTAGTCCCGTTTTCAAGTCGAACTCTCGATCCTGCATTGCGTAGATGATTTCAAAGCCCAGCGACCAGAACAGGGTAATTGCTCCGAGCAATAGAATGACCAGTCCCAACTTGCCGGTTACGGCTATGTAGCCGCCCACGGGACCGATTGCCAGAGCCACGCCTAGTGCTGCGTTCGAAAGCCACATTGTGCGTTTTGTTAGGCTGTATCCCAGTAACATTACAAGTGCGACGGGTGACAGATAGAAGCACAATCTGTTTATGAAATAGGTCGTTACGATGAACAGTGCAGAGTTTATGACCGTAAACCAAATGGTCTCTTTGGTTGAGACTCTACCTTGAGGAATGTCTCGTTGTGCAGTTCGCGGGTTAGCCTTGTCGAATTCTCGGTCGGCCCAGCGGTTGAAACTCATCGCTGCATTGCGAGCAAACAGTACGCACAAACATACTTCGAGGAATGTGAGCCAATTGAATCCTACCTCAAGTGTGCCGATGAAATAGCCGAGTATGGCGAACGGTGCAGTAATAACAAGGTGAGAGATTCTGACCAGAGATGAAAATTTCTTTATTCTTTTTAACATTGTGATTCGGTTTTTATGCTACGAGTATTATGCTAGTCTTTAACAATAAAACCCGCCTGAGAGTGTTGTCAGACGGGTTTTTATCTCTAATTGAGAGTGTATAAACTACTTGCTCAATTCTGCGATTTGTTCCTTAGCCAATGTAGCATAGTCGCCGGCAGTAACCTTTTTGAAGCATTCGATAGCTTTTTCAAAGTTCTTCATTTCGCCGTAAGCAGAACCCATAAAGAAGTAAACTGAAGATTTTTGAGCAGCGTCAGTCAAGTTTGCAGCAGATGTAGGACCAAATTTGATTACATCGCTGTACTTCTTCATATTGTTAGCAACTTGAACTTTCATCAAGTGAGCTTGCGGATTCTTAGCATCAACTGACAATACTTCGTCGAGGTATTTGATAGCGTCAGCATATTTGTTAGCATCAACAGCTTTTGTTGTACCAGCGAACATATAGTTAGTGAACATTTGGCGAGCAGATTGCGCAGCTTGACGATATCTGTCGTGGCGTTTTTCCAGAGCGATAACCTCTTTCAAGATTGTAGAAGCTTCTGTGTAGTTGCCCATTGAACCATATGAACGTGCAATCAAAAGACGCAATTTAGTGTTGTTTTTGTCGATTGCAGTACCTTTCTTGTACATTTCGATAGCTTCAGCAGCTTTGCCAGCATTCAACAAGTCGTTGCCTTTGAATTCGTAGCAAGCAGTAAGATATTTCTTAGCTTCAGCAGTGTACTTCATATCGCTGTTGAGTTGAGCGCGTTTTTGTGCTTGTTGGAACACAGGAATAGCCTCATCAAATTTCTTCATTTGTGCGAGTTGTTTACCTCTTGCAACGTAGATAACGGGCAATTTTTTACGAGCTTCAGTAACAGCTTGTACAGCTTGAGCGTCAGTGAGCGCTGCACCTTCTTTAACTACGGCTTCAAAGTTGTTGATAGCTTCAGCATACTTAGCTTGGTTAATGAGCGCAACAGCGTCATTATACTTTTTCAATACGTCAGCAGTTGTTTGAGCAGATGCTCCTGAAACAACGAGTACGGCAACAAATGCCAATACGATAGATCTTAGTTTTGTCATATTATTAAATTTTTGAAGATTCGTCGAAATTAAATTAATCAAAAACACGGTCGCAAATTTAATAAAATTTGTCTAAAAAACCACAATTAATTTCGCAATTCTGAGAAAAATTTTTTCATCAGTTCGGCACATTCCTCCGCGAGCACTCCATTTTGAATTACAGTTTTGGGGTGCATCAAGGTTTCCGAGTAGCGTCTGTATCCCCCTTTAGGGTCATCTGCGCCCCAAACTACACGTCCGATTTGACTCCACCTGCAGGCTGCTGCGCACATCGGGCAGGGTTCGATTGTGACATACAGTGTGCAGTCCTGCAAATATTTCGAGCCCAATTCAGCGGCTCCGGCCGTTATAGCCTGCATTTCTGCGTGTGCCGTAGCATCGCACAGTGTCTCCACCAGATTGTATGTTGATGCCAGCACCTTCGCAGTGCCGTTAGTTCTATTGGCACCACCATCAGCTACCAAGACTGCACCTATGGGTACCTCTCCTTTAGAAAACGCTTGTTGTGCACAAGTTATTGCCTTGCGCATATATTGTTCATCTTCTTTACTAAACTCTTTGTTCATAGGTTGTCCAATAATCGAGTAAGAGTGTATCCGATTTTAAGTTATATTACAAAATTTCCAGAGCGATTGCAGCACAAGCCTCAGCATCGGCCAGAGCGTGGTGGTGAGCTGTAAGGTCATATCCGCAGGCTGCTGCCGAGGTGTGCAGTTGGTGGTTGGGCAGTTGGCTCCCGAAAGTTCTGCGTGATGCAGCTAGCGTGTCGTGAAAAACGTAGTCGGGATATTCCATATCATAACTATTGTGCGCAGCCTTCAGGCAACTCTCATCGAATGGCGAGTTGTGAGCTACCAGCGGCAGTCCCTCGATTTTCGGTGCAATCTGTGCCCATACTTCTGGAAATTTCGGAGCATTGCGTGTATCCTCATCGCTCAGTCCGTGAACTGCGCAACAGAATTGTGCATAGTAATTAGGTGTCGGGTGTATTAGACTGTAAAATTTATCTACAATTTCGCCATCTTTTACAATGACAATACCTACGGAACAAACGCTTGACCTGCTGCCATTTGCAGTCTCGAAGTCAATTGCTGCGAAATCTTTCATCTATTTTCTTAGTTTAGGTTTTTTGTTAGTGATTGTACGACTCGGAATTCATTAAAGAACTCTTTTGCCAGAATTCTCAATACGGTGTATCCCGGAATTGCGAACAACATACCCACAATTCCGGCCAGACTGCCTGCTATCAATATTACGAGGAATATCTCCAGCGGGTGAGCCTTCACGCTGTTAGAATATATAATTGGTTGCAGTACCAGATTGTCAAGTGTTTGGAATAAAATAAATACCAATATGATTTGCCAAATCAGCGATATATCTCCCACTATTCCGACCGAGACTACGCCGATGAACACTCCAATGACTGCTCCGACGATAGGCCCGACGTATGGTATCACATTCAGTACCGAAGAAATCAGTCCAACCACCATAGCATCGCTCAGCGATACGCCTATTATTCTCAGCCCGATGGTTACAAAAATCAGCATTATAGACGATTCGCAGAATATACCCACGAAATATCTCTCCAGCAGTTTGTTAATCGAGCAGAGTGACCTTTTGATATTATCCTCATAACGTTTTGGTAGCACCATTATCAGCATATTTTCGAACAGACGATCGTCTTTCAGGAAGAAGAAAGTGATGAATGAAATTGAGAAGAGTGCAATTACGAGCGTAGTCAGCGTATCCGTAAGTGACGAAAACATTTTGTTTACGGTATTGATATTCACTACGGACGAGATTTTTTGGCTGATTATTTGACCGATTGATTGTTCGGACTGTTCTGGCGGCAGTACATCTCTCAGGAATGTTTCGATTCGCTGCATAGGTTCGCGAAAATATTCATAGACAGATGAGTAGTCCATTGATGTGAGTTCTACTACTTTGTCTATTATAATTGGTACAAAGAGGTAGAATCCGATAAAAGCTACGGTCCACATTACCAGCAGTACAATTCCCGAAGAGAGCCAGCGTGGTATTTTGAAATTTCCGATTTTGATTTTTTCGAGCAGTGCGACCAGAGGATTCCCCAAAATTGTCAGTACGAACGAAACCACAATATAGCAGACAATATTGCTGAAGTACCACATCAGAAACATTGCCACTACAGCAATGGCTATTGCTGCAATCGAGTGGTTAAGTTTGCTCATTACAGAGTCAAGAAATTACTTTTTAAGAGTAGCAATAACCGTGCTTGTGCCTCGAACTTTCTGATTAAGTTCGACTTTGATATCGGCATCAAGCGGCAGGAATATATCCACTCGCGAGCCGAACTTTATGAATCCGCATTGGCTTGTCTGGTCAACTTCCTGACCTTCGCGAGCATAGGATACGATGCGACGAGCTACGAAACCGGCAATCTGCCGGAACAATATTTTACGAGAGCCGTGTTCCACGACTACAGTAGTTCGTTCGTTCAGTTCTGAAGATTTAGGGTGCCACGCTACCATTTTAGCTCCGTGGTGGTGGCGTTTATAGATGACCTTTCCGCCTATTGGGTACCAATTGACGTGGACATTCCACAGCGACATAAATACCGATACCTGAATACGTTTATCGTGAAAGAACTCATTTTCTTCAGTTTGTTCAATGACAACAACCGTGCCGTCAGCTGGAGAGTAGATTGTATCCGGGTCGCGATTAAGCTCACGTTCTGGATTTCGGAAGAATCTGATTATGATTGAATAAACGAGTAAAATTGCTGCTGAAAGGAGCCATTTCCACAATGCAGATTCGCCTCTTAATAGAAAAAAAACGGCTACAGAGGCCACTATCGTAGCAACTGTTACAATAACTCGACCTTCACGATGTATCTTAAAACGCATATCAGTTTTTAATTTTTACCGATACAAATTTAGAATAAAAATTGGTTTGTGACAAATAAATAGATAAAAACTATTGGTGCAGAGATAAAAACTGCATCAAATCTGTCAAGGAATCCGCCGTGTCCCGGTATCACCGAGCCCGAATCTTTCATCTGAACTGCCCGTTTGAACATCGATTCAATGAGGTCGCCGAAGACACCTGCGATGCAGACGATGGCTCCGAATCCTGCCCACCAAAGTGATATTTCATTGTGTAGCAGATATCCGGCTCCCACAGCAATGCCGATTGAAAAAATCAGTCCGCCGAAGAATCCCTCCCACGATTTCTTTGGAGATATTCGTTCGAAGAGTCGGTGTTTGCCCAGGGTCATTCCCACGAGGTATGCGCCCACGTCGTTGGTCCATACTGTGATAAAGTATGTCAGGAAGAACCACTTGTCGTAGTTGCGGAACATCACGAGCATCATCATCGGCACTACGATATAGATTACGTTGCCCACCGATGTGAAGATGTTTTCGAGTGGGGTAGTCCTATTCCTATAGAGTTCGAGTATTGCGACCATCGGCAGAATAGACATTAAGATGCAGAGCGTCAGTGTGTAACTGCTGCTGAACCACATTGATGCAATGGTCAGCAAACCTAAACCAATCGGAAGAATCTTATCTGGAAAGATTCCCTTTTTTTGCGCGATTGTGTATACTTCGAGCATCGAGCCCGCAGTTATGAGCAGCGCTACGACCAGCATCGCCCAGCTACTCAACGCCGACAGTCCGATGGCTGCCACTACGATGATTCCGCCCAAAGATCTTACCAAGAGTTGCTTCATACCGATTTGAGTTTATAGTTATTCTGCACTAATATTTTCTTGAGTTTCAGGTTGTTCTTCAGTCTGAGTTTCGGGTTTCACACCTTCTGGGGTATGTCCTGAAGGGCGTTTACCCAAGATTTCTTCCACATCTTCTGTGAAAATCACCTCACGTTCGAGCAGTTTTTCTGCGAGTTGTTCCATCTGCTCTCTGTGCTCTTCGAGGATAGATTTTGCCTTTTGGTATGTCGAATCAATCAATGCCTTAACCTCCGAGTCTATTTGTTGGGCAGTCTTGTCGCTATATGGTTTAGTCAATCCCATATCGCTTTGACCTGTTGAGTCATAATAACTTATATTGCCCAGTGAGTCGCTCATACCGAAATAGGATATCATCGCATAAGCCTGACGCGTAACACGTTCCAGGTCGTTGAGCGCACCCGTTGAGATTCTACCCAAGAAAATCTCTTCGGCAGCTCTACCGCCCAGCGTTGCAGCCATCTCATCAAGCAGTTGCTCTTTGGTTGTGATGTGTCGTTCATCGGGCAGATACCACGCTGCACCCAGTGCTCGGCCGCGAGGGATTATCGTAACCTTGATTAGCGGATTAGCATATTTCAGCAGCCAACTTACCGTAGCGTGACCAGCTTCGTGGAACGCAATTGAGCGCTTTTCCTGATCCGAAATGATAGTCGAACGACGCTCCAATCCGCCTACGATTCGGTCGATTGCATCGAGGAAATCCTGACGTTCAACCTGAGTTTTATTTCCTCGGGCTGCAATCAGCGCTGCCTCGTTGCATACGTTTGCAATATCTGCACCCGAGAATCCCGGTGTATGTTTAGCCAAAAATTCTCTATCGAGATTCGGGTCAAGTTTCAATCGTTTGAGGTGAACGTCGAAAATATCTCTACGTTCTGTGAGGTCGGGCAGTTCGACGTGAATCTGTCGGTCGAAACGACCGGCACGCATCAATGCCTTATCCAAAATATCGGCACGGTTCGTAGCTGCAAGAATTATGACTCCGGCATTTGTAGCGAATCCGTCCATTTCGGTAAGTAATTGGTTCAGTGTATTTTCACGCTCATCATTTGACGAGTAGCCTGCATTTTTGCTACGTGCGCGACCGATGGCGTCGATTTCGTCGATGAAGACAATACACGGAGCCTTCTCCTTAGCCTGACGGAAGAGGTCACGAACGCGAGATGCACCCACGCCCACAAACATTTCGACAAAGTCCGAACCGCTAATAGAGAAGAACGGCACATTAGCTTCGCCAGCTACGGCTTTGGCTAACAGAGTCTTACCTGTCCCTGGAGGGCCTACCAGCAGCGCTCCTTTTGGAATTTTACCACCCAAATCGTTATATTTTTTCGGATTGCGCAGGAAGTCCACAATCTCCATAATTTCGGTTTTTGCACCCTCCATTCCGGCAACGTCCTTGAACGTAACCTTCATTTGCGAGTCCTTATCAAATACCTGAGCCTTAGCTTTGCCCACATTGAATACTCCGCCACCGCCGCCACCGCTGCCGCGCGACATATTACGCATCATAATGACGGTGAACAGAATTATCAGCAAGAATGGGAACACGGTCCAGACATCGCTCCAGATGCTGCGTTTCTTTGTGAATACAGGAGAGATGCGTGCCGACTCGGGCAGCGACTCTTGAACTTGCTCCAAATCGTTCTCAAACTTTTCGAGCGAACCAATCGTGAATACAAACTGGGGTCCACTTGCGGGCATATTTTTGTATTCTGATTGCTGTCTCCACTCTTTGATTTTGTCTGGTTTAAGATAGACTTCGACAACCTCTTTGTTAATCACATCTACCTTCTTCACATCTCCCGTAGCAAGCACCTGATTTTTGAATGTAGCCCAAGTAATTTCGAGAGGATTTCCGCTGCTGTTGAGCATTCCCCAGCCGATGATAAATAGAGCTATCAGTCCGTAAATCCAGAATATGTTGAATTTAGGCTTTGGAGTTCGGTTATTAGGTTCTATTTTTGCCATCTTAAATCTATTTTAACGATGCATATATAGCGTTAAAATTTCTTAATTATTGCGTCAGCCCACAAATCTTCTAAGCGATAGAATTCACGAGCTTCGGTTCTGAAGATATGAGCAACGACATCTCCATAATCGACAATCACCCACAGAGCATTTTCCGTACCCTCTTTTCTTATTGGCCATTCGTGATGTTGTTTGAACACTTCTTCTTCGATTCCGTCTGCGATAGATAGCACCTGAGTGCCTGAATCTGCATTACAAATTATAAATTCATCACACACTGCACCGTCAAATCCACGCAAGTCAAGTGATACAATCGACTGTCCTTTTTTATCCTCAATCGCAGCGATTATAGTTTCTGAAAGTTTATTCATAAAATCTTTTAATACAATTTTGTTAAGCTCGCAAAATTAGCATTTTTTTTCAACAATTGCAATTTTATCTCATCACTTCAACAATCGTGCTGCGCAAAGCGTCTACCATTGCTTGTTTTACGAAACTCCATCTTACGGACAGGGTTATTGGGCGCGAGTAACCTCCGTTTCCAAGTTTGTGGATACGACGCTGATTTTCAGTGGGTATCGAATCAAGACACATTTCGGGCACGATGGTCATCGACGCAGTACTGTCCACCAGACGCATCAGTGTCTGCAGCGAGCCGCTCTCGAAACGGAATCCACCCTTATATTTATTTTTCAGTCCACACAAGTCCAAAACCTGACTACGGAGGCAGTGTCCCTCGGGCAGCAATAATAGTGATTCACCCTGAATATCTCCGATTTCGATGCACTCTTTGTTGCTCATCGGGTGTTGGTCAGAGACGTATGCGTAGAATTTGTCGCGTAAAATTTCCTGTTCATCGAGGTCTTCCGGAGTCCCGCCAGCCATTACTGCCACATCAATATGGTCCTCATACAGCGAGCGAATCAACTCGGGAGTAACCATCTCGTAGACTTCGAACATTACATCGGGATATTTTTTGTTGAATGCCGGTATGAACTTGTGCAACAAATAGGGCGCAATTGTTGGAATAACTCCTAACCTCAACACACCTGCCACTTCGTTTTTCATATCCGAGATTACGTTCTTTACCTTGTAGAACTCAGCAAGTGCCACCTTTGCTTGAGTCTCGACTACGCGACCTGCCTCAGTTAGTTGTATCGGTTTGCTCGAGCGGTCAATCAACACCAGACCCAATTCGTTTTCGAGGTTTTTAATCTGCATACTCAACGATGGTTGCGTAACAAAACAGCGTTCTGATGCTACCGAGAAACTTTGCCACTTGGCTACGGCGAGGAAATACTCGAGTTGAATTATTGTCATTTGGGCTTGAATAAATTTAATTTGAAAAAATGGCTGAGAGCACTCGGTGAGTTTCTCAGCCATTATTGTTATACTAAGCAGTCTGAACGATTACTCTTCAGTGCCGTAGCGCATTTGATACAATTTCACAGAATTGTCGATAGTCTTTTCGTGAGCTTCGTTACCATATTTGTCTACGTCAACCACGTTGCGAGGACCGTGAGTGATACACAACGGACCGTTCAAGCAACCGCCTTCGCAGATCATACCTTCGAAGAAGTTGTTGTCGCTCTTACCCATCTTGAGTTTCAATAAGTTAGCACGACATTGTTCCAGACCATTCATCACAACAGGGCGCAAGCCTTCGATATTCTTTTCTTTAGCCAAATCCAACAAACCTTGAACGATACCGCCAGACTTAGCGAAGATACGGCCGTAGAATGAACCGTTGTTCAGGATAGAGTCTTCTTGTGTAGCAGTGTCAATACCGCGAGCATCAACAAATGCCTGCAACTCTTCGAATGACATTACATAGTCGATAGCACCACCGGTCTTTTCGAGAGTGTATTCCATCTTCTTAGCAGCACACGGGCCGATGAACACACACTTAGCAGTCGGGTCAGTATGTTTAATCAGACGAGCTGTTTCAATCATCGGAGAAACAGTGTGTGAAATATACTTAACCAATTCCGGATGGTTGATGTTGATGTAGCGAACAAATGACGGACAGCAAGATGTAGTCATCAGTTTGCGTTCCAACCATTCGTTACCCTCTTTCCACAGAGTGATGTCAGCACCCAAAGCAGCTTCAACAACTTCGTGGAATCCGAGTTTCTTGATAGCAGTAACAACCTGACCGATACGTCCGTCGCGACATTGGCTCACGATAGCCGGAGCGATGACTGCGTAAACTTTGTATTTAGTGTTGTTTTCTGAATCTTTGAGCAATTTCACGATATCCAGAACAAATGATTTATCAACCATTGCGCCGAACGGACACGCCAAAACGCAGGCACCACACATAATACATTTGTTGTTGTCGATAACTGCTTTTTTGTTTTCGTTGATAGAGATTGCCTTAACTTTACAGCTACGCATACAGGGGCGATCCTGTTTGATCAATGCTCCATAAGAACAAGCCTGAGTACAACGTCCACATTCAACACATTTTTCAGGGTCGATTGTAGCTCGACGGTTCACGATGGTGATAGCATCTTTCGGACAAACCTCCTGACACGAGTGTGCCAAACAGCCACGACACGCGGGTGATACGTAAATCGCGTTAGTAGGACATTCGTCACAAGCGATGTCAATTACTTCGATTACGTTAGGATTAGTTTTGTCTCCGCCAGAGGCCATACGGATACGTTCTTGCAGAATTGCTCTCTCCTTGTAGACACAACATCTGAGTTGTGCTTTTGGCCCCGGAGAGATAATCTTGGGGATTTCGATATACGCATTCTCCAATCCGCCTTCATAGGCACGATGTACAAGTTCTTTCAAAACGTTGTACTTCAACAGCTGTACGCTGGTGTCAAAAACTTTTTTGTTTCCCATTATTTAGTTATAAGTTACCTCCACATTTTTACCCATTCTTCGCAAGTTGCTTGATAGGGATTCAATAAGTTTCAATTTCATTGTCAGGTCTATGGGCAGTCCTTTATGAGCTGCGTTCATACCCTGACCTACAAAAAAATGGATATCGGTTGCCTCTTCAAACAATATCTGAGCCAACTTCGATGCACCATCTCTACGCACAAATGTCTTGGGTGTCAAGTCATTTGGCGAAACATATTTTTCTGACAACTCGAGCACACGACGCAGCGTGATTACGCCTTCGGTTGTCAGGTCGATTCCCTCGATATACCCGATAGGTGGCACCTCCGGGTCGGGGAAGTCGAAACTCGTAGTCAGCGGTTTTCCGATGACTCGAGACACAATCTGCGAGGTTGTACCTCCACAGACTATTTTCTTTACTCCGGGTTCGAAGAATCGTTCAACATATTCTTGGTCGTCCTCTTTGTTTGTCGAGGGGCCTACCATTACATTGACGCGATCCTTGCCTCTGAACTTCACCACTGCTACCGTAGTGTCGTCGCCCGGTTTGTCCACATATAGGTCATTGCAGGCAGAAGCCAACAACCACGCTATGCTGCGTGCAGACATTCCTGTTTTGAGATTTTGGTCGAGATATTTTTTGATATCTTCACGTTGCCAACCAAAATTCAATATCATACCGACTCCCGCGTGGATAGTTCCGTCTGAAGTAACCACGAGCGAGTCGCCCTCCTGCATTGCAAGTCGTGAATGGTAGACTCGTTTTCCGCAAATGTCCATTTGACACTTAATCAAATCACAAGTCTTTCCATCTCTTATGTATATAGCCTGAGGATTATCAAATTCAATTAAATAACCCTCGCCTTTTTCATTAACGTGCACCAGCGAAAATGTCGAATAAGCCACTCCTCTCACCTTGCAGATTGGGAGCGAATCGATGATGGTTTCCATACAATCCTGCATTGGGATATTGTTTGCCACCATCGTGCACAGAATCTTCGAAGTCAGCGTAGAGAGAATGTTTGCTTTTACGCCGCTACCTAACCCATCGGCCAGTACCAGCGTTGTCCAGCCATCTGTTACACAGGTTTCGACTTTATCTCCGCATAACTCCTCGCCGAACTTGTTCAGCGATGTGTATCCGTATTCGACGACTCCGACCATTTCCTAAATTTCTTGGCGTTCCTCTTCCTGTAGCATTGTCTTGAGTTTCAACAGCGCTACCTTTGTTTCGGCAGTAGTTTCACCCAACAGCGATGCTATTTCTTGAGCCACTCGCATCTGTTTCTTGATAACATTATCTGTAACCGATAGCGTATCTTGTTTAACTTTTACCAGACGCTCGTTATAATTTACCTGAGACGTAATATCGGTCATCACTGCAAACAACACTCGTTTGTCATTCAGCAGACTAATAGTCTGGTTGATGTACGATTTGGTCTTTGGTATATAAACTCTTTGGAATTCACACTTTTCGTTTTTCGACACGGCAATTATAAAGTTAACCGTATCGAAATAATCCGAAGCAGGTTTCATCTTCAGATTGCTATCCTCAATGCCGAGCAATTTTTTTGCTGCGGAATTGATTTCGAGGATATTCATATCAAAATCCAAGACTACGATACCATTCTGACTGCTCTGAATGATTTCGTATGACATAGACTCGGCGCGTTCCCTCATATATGGCAGACAAACTTCAATATCAACATATCCGTTTATCACGGCCCAAGCCTTTTCTCGGCAAGTTGAGTAGCCACACGCTCCGCAGTTTAATTCGTCTTCGGGACGGAACTTTCCTGTTCTTGCCAATATTTCTTTTATCTGTTGTTCAGTCGGAATCTTATTTTTAACTCTCATTCGGGGGTAACTATGCGACAAGTCCAAATCTGTTCCGCGCTCGACTTCACGATCCGTGGTCTGTGCGCAACACTGTTCTTTATCCACATAGTTGTGGATTTTGGACATTGCACGAATGCTACCTCCGTAAGGAATCATACTGCAGGGGCCATTTATACACGACTCCGTGCAGCAACTCAATTCGAGGAACGTGCCGCTGAGATACTCAATGTTTTCGAGCGTTTCGATACACTTTTGAGCTCCGTCGATGGCGATGTATTCATAGCCCTGTGGCAACTGTTTCCCGAACGACTTGATAATTCCGCGACGAGTAGGGTAGTGCTTTGCGAGATTTGATTCGCCATTGTTCTGGTTGAACGTAAAGTGCGAAATTTCGTTGGGCACGATGCCTTTCTTGTCGAACATCGACTTCAGCTCTTCGAATGTGAGCACGCCGTCCAGTAGACCACTCTCTTTAGCTTCGCGTTTTTTTGCGAGACAAGGCCCGATGAATACGATTTTAGCATCGGGGTATTGTTGTCTCAGCATTTTTGCGTGAGCGATCATCGGCGAATCTACCGGAGCCAAATACTTCAATGCCATCGGGTAGTAGAGTTGAATCATTCTACACGCAGCCGGACAAGCCGACGTGATGAGATTTTTGTATTCTCCCGAATCGAGCAATTTTTTGTACTCTATCGAAACCTCTTGAGCGCCTACGGCAGTCTCCTCGGCGTTTGAGAAAGATAACTTTCCGAGCGCAAGTTTGAATGTCGAGAAATCCTCGACATCAAATGATGAGACGAACGAGGGTGCTACGCTGGCTATCACTTTGATGTTAGGATCTGCTAGCATTTGTTCGATAACCTCTACATCGCTGTGTACAAACTTTGCATTTTGAGGGCAAACTATGGTACATTTGCCGCACAAAATACAACGATCGTCGATTATCTTAGCCTGAAGATCCTTTACATCGATAGCTTTAACGGGACACTCTCGGAGGCACTTGTAGCAATTTTTGCACTTGGCCTCTCTAAACTCAAGATACTCCGCCATTGCACCGGTAATGAGTATTCGACTAACAATTCAGCAGCGGATAAACCTGTTCTACGAAAAGTTGTTCCGCATTTTCAGCATTAACGTGGTGTAACATAACGACTTGTTGTTCAGCGCCTTCGCCAGACTCTGAGCGAACAGTCACCCCTTCTGCGCAATCACCGAGGCAAAAACTTGCTTGAAGTGTTACAACATCTTCAACATTATACTTCTTTACAATAGATTTCATCTGTTCGAGTACATCATACGAACCCTTCAAATGGCACGAACTGCCCACACAAATTTTTACTATCATAGCGCATTAGTGTTAAAATATTACACCACAAATATAATACAATTTTTTGATAATTATACCTTTTTCGAATATCAACATAATTTTTTTTTGAAAAACTGAAATTATCACACATTTATCTGTAGTTGGGTTTGGTATATTTTTTGGAAATATATCCATCGAGAACAAACCTTAATGTTTACTTAAAAAAATTATGAAAATGAGACGGTTTACGTTGTTATTGTTGTGCTTGCTAATTGGAACGACTGCATTGGCACAATCTCGATTTGGTTACGGTCCCAAGGTCGCACTGAACTTGTCGAGTGTGAATCTCGATGATTTTAAGGCAGTTTCTGTTGATAACAAGATGCGAGTGGGGGTAGCATTTGGTGGATTTGCCACTTATTGGGTGAATGATTGGCTGGAGCTGCAGACGGAAGTAATGTATTCGATACAGGGTGCCAAGTTGAAATTTCCGACCGATGCGGGTAAGGAGAATGGCAAACTCATTGCCAATTACATCAATGTTCCGATGCTGGCCAAGTTCTATCCGTTTGAGGGAATGCACCTTCACGCGGGACCCGAGGTTAGTTTTCTGGTGAGAAAGAAACTTGAGCGTGGCGATACCAAATTAGATGCAGATTTCCACAATGTTGATTTCAGTATCGCTGTTGGTGCTGGTTACGAGTTTGATTTTGGACTCGCTCTCGACCTGAGATACAATATCGGAATGGTGGATATTCTGAAGAAGGTTGATGGTAATAAGATTCGCTCTAAGAATGGTGTGATTCAACTTGGTGTAGGCTGGCGTTTCTAACCGCTATACACACAAAACAAAAAAGCCTGTTACCGAGTGCAACAGGCTTTTTTCAGTTTGTAGGTTATTTTGTTAATCGAGGTTAAACATCGAAACGTTTCCGGCACCGTGGTTCGTGCTATGTTCAGTTTTTTCTGCTCTGACCGATTCACCTCGAGTGTTTTCGAATACCATTTTGCGACGAATGTATGCCGGAGTCTCCTCCCAATAGTCGTAGTTAATCTCAATAATCGGCGACTTTGGGTTGTTGGTTGAGATTGCGACCTGTTGCTCAATTACCTCTTTTTCTACCTTTGGAGCAGTTGCTTGCGAGCGTTTTTCGTTTTTCTTTACATCGCTCTTTACATCGACTTCGGTCTTGAAGTGCGTAGCAATGATGGTTACACAGTTCTTGTCACCCAGCGTATTGTCCATACCAGCACCCCAGATGAGATCTGCACCAAGATTTCCTTCTTCAGTATCAAATTCTCCACCTGTAGTCATCACCTGCAGGTCGTCCATTATACTGCACAATTCGTTGAGCGAGATTTCCTCTTTACCACATCTGACGTGTGCGAGAATATTTTGAGCTCCGCGAATGTCATTGTGGTTGAGAAGTGGCGATTTCAGCGCCTCTTTCATTGCGTCAATCAGAGATTTGCCCGTTTCGCATTCAGCCATACACATCAACGATACACCGCTATTTCTCATAATTGACTTGACGTCTTCCATATCGGAGTTTATGTATGAGTGCTGGCTGACGATACCCGAGATTGAGCGTGCTGCCGTCGCCAAGATGTCATCTGCCTTTCCGAACGCTTCTGTGTAAGCCAAATCGCCGTACTCTTCTCGAATATTTTCGTTGTTGATAATCAGCAGCGAATCGACACTATTTTTCATCTCTTCAAGGCCTTTTTCCGCTTGAGTGATGCGCTTGCGTCCCTCGGCACGCAGTGGCATAGTGACGATGCCCACTGTAAGGATACCCCTATCTTTGAGCGCCTTTGCAATTACGGGAGCCGCTCCGGTACCCGTACCACCGCCCATTCCGGCAGTGACGAATACCATTTCAATGCCGTGAGAATCTATATGGTCGATGATTTGTTGCAGTGACATCTCCGCAGCTTCGCGACCTTTCTCCGGGTTGTTACCTGCACCTAAGCCTGCATTGCCGAGTCTTACCTTCAGCTGCACGGGACTATTATCCAACGCCTGACTGTCGGTGTTGCAGACCATATATCTTACATCTTCTATGCCAGTTTTTTTATCGAGATTGTACATATGGTTTACAGCATTGCTACCGCCGCCACCTACGCCAATCACCATTATTATCGAATTCGAGGCACGTTCCTCTACAAAATCAAGCAGATTATCTTCCATAACTACCTAAATCTTATAAGTTTTTATAGTTAGATGATTTATTGTTGTTTGAATCATCTGAATCAGGAGTATCGTCTACCACTTCGAGAATATCTCCGAATTTTTTTCTTATTTTGGACAGGAATCCAAAGAAAGCGTTGCCTGACTCATCTTTCGATTTTTCAGACTTGGTCGGAGTCTCTTCTATATCAGAATCTTCATTTTCTTCTTCGTTTTCGTACTCTTCGTATTCTTCCTCCTCGTCGGCAACGTATTTTTCTTGTACGGATTGTACGGGTTGTTCTTCAACGACTTCTACAGCTTTTGGTTTCGATTTAGTGTATGTCTTCAGTCCGTCGTTGCAGCTCTTAACCAGAATACCCATCGCAGTCATATAACTCAAGTCATTGTAGAAGGTATTTTCTCCGACTGCGACATTGGGACTATACGAAGCGATTCGTACGGGCATATTCATATGTTTGCTGAAGAGTTCATCAATGTGGTCGAAGTGAGCCGTGCCTCCTGTCAGCACTACGCCAGCTTCGAGTTTGCCTGCGTAACCCGACTTGTTCAACTCGTTCAGCGTAGCCTCGATGATGTCCATCAGGCGAGCCTCGATAATCATTGAGAGGTTTCGTGTCGAGATAGCTTTCTTGGCAGATTGTCCCATTGTCGGAATAGGCAGCATAGTGTTCGGAGCCTTTTCGTACATTGCTACACCCTTGATTTTCAAGTTCTCTGCCAAGCGGTTGAGCACACCTGTCTGGCAGATGTCCTTATTGATCAGTTCTCCGCCGATAGGGATTACGGCCACATATTTTACAATATTGTCGTGATACACAGCGATGTCAGTCGTGCCCGCACCGATGTCCACCACTACTACACCGAGTTCTTTTTCGTCTTCAGTGAGCACAGCTTCAGCTGCAGCGATGCTATTGAGTACATATCCCGCAGGTTTCACACCCACACGACCCAGACATTTTTCCATTCGGCTGACGGCCTCTTTATCGTTGGTTACGATATTGAATTCGCCTTCAAGTTTTTTACCCATAATGCCGATGGGTTGTTTTATATCTTTGTCGCCGTCAATAGCGTAACTTTGTGCAGAGATGTGGATTATATGTTCGTTCGAACCCACTTGAGCGTTTCTGATGGTTCTGCTCAGAGCGTTGAGGTCGGCCTCTTTAACCTCGCCCAACTCGCCATCATTGTTTTCGATGAATACATAACCCTGCTGTCTGTTACACTTGATGCTCGAACCCGACATACCCACAACTACGTCCTTAATTTCAATTCCGAGTTCGCTCTCCACATCGTTGATTGCAGCCTTGATGGCTTTCGTACTCAGCTCGATATTCTTTATATCACCACGCATCAAACCATCGGATTCTGTAATGATTCCGGTTACAATTTCCACACGACCATCTTCGGTTTGTTTACCAGCCAAGACTGTAATATTTGCGGTCCCGGCGTCAACGGCTATGATATAATCTTCTGCGTTCATTATTTTAGTGTTATCCTATTATTCTCAATTTGTTACTTACTGCAAATGACCTGATTCTTGAATTTCAGGTTAATTGTTTTGTATCTGTTCCAACCATCAAACACGAGCCCTTCTGCGTAGAAACGTGATAATTTATCGAGTTTTTCTCGATAACCATCAATTGTTCCCAGCAGGACTGCGTGATTGCCGACTCTCGGAATCAATTCGAGCTCATTGTCCTTTGTGATATTTATCTGGACAAACATCTTTTGTAGGTCGGAATCAGACTCCAAGAATTCCACAAAATTAATGAGTTTATGTAAGAACTCGTAATTTTTGTCAGATTTTTTTTCAATAATTTTATTGTTTGTCTGATAAATGCATTGTCCGTCAGCTGGGAGATTCAGTTCGCCGGTTACGATTGGCACGTCTACGGAGTATTGTAACTGTGTGGGTACCAGCCAACCGTCGTTGGTTATGTAGCTACTGCGTCCCGTGCTGGTCATAAATCTTAGCATTGGTCTGCGTTGGGTGAGTTCGATGCAGACATCACCCGAAATGGTTTTGTAGACTGCAGCCGAACTGACGTAGGTGTGAGCCATCAGCGCTTCTCGGACTTTCATCGTATTGATTTGTCCGATAGGTTGCCCGACAATAGCTATTGACTTGCTGCTGAGCCAGTTGCGAATCATTTCTTCGGTTATGAATCCTGCGCGTTTTGAATCTGTGATTTCTATTTTCAGGTTATTGCACATTGCTTCCGAGTCGTATTTTGTTTCGGCTCGGCCTGCTGCAAAGAGCAAATACGACGCAATCGCAAGAAGTACAAATCCTCGCAGTGCTATTTTATATATTCGTTTCATTTCTGCACAATCACCTGATTAACATCTTTGCACAATAGTTCTATATCTCCTGCTCCGAACGTGCCCACCACATCGGTTTGCAGATTTTTCAGCAATTCGCACAACTCGCTCTTTTCCACGAGATATTTTTCTGAAGTAATACCGTCTAAAATCAGTTTTGAAGAAACGCCTTCGATTGGCTCCTCGCGAGCAGGGTAAATCGGTATCAAAATCACACGGTCTGCAGCCGACAGAGCCTCTGCAAAACCCGCTGCGAAATCTTGAGTACGGGTGTAGAGGTGTGGCTGGAATATCGCTGTCAGATGTCGTTCGGGATAGATTCTTCTCACCGACGAGATTGCTGCTGCGAGTTCTCTCGGGTGGTGTGCGTAGTCATCAAAGTATACTTTATCTGGTTGCTTGGTGTAGAATTCCAGTCTGCGTTTCACGCCCGAGAATGTAGCCATAGCGCTGCGCAACCTGTCGAAGTCGCACTGACCTGCGCACAACAGGGTTGCTGCTGCAGCCACGCAGTTTTCGACATTTACCCAACCTGGCACTCCGAGGTGACAATCCTCGATTTTCCCATTCGGAGTAACCAGCGTGAAGTGGTAATCCCCACACTCATCAATCTTTATGTTTTCTACACAAAAATCGGCACATTCGTCTACCGAATAGGTGAATGTGTTTACCCCTTCGGCTACGTTCAGATTGACACCCTTTTTTATAATCAGAGTACCGCCGGGCTTAATCTGAGCGATGAATTGCTCGAACGCCTCACGCACGGCCTCGGCTGTGCCGTATATATCCAAATGGTCTGGGTCGGCAGAGGTTACTACTGCGACATTGGGGTAGAGTTGCAGGAATGAACGGTCGAATTCATCTGCCTCGACTGCTACGCGGTCGCCCTCGCCGTAGACCAGATTGCTGTCAAAATTTTTAGCAATTCCGCCCAAAAATGCGCTACCGCCATCGGTCACAACTCGGTTGAAATGAGCAATCATCGAAGTTGTGGTTGTCTTTCCGTGCGTGCCAGCTACAGCCATAACGAACTTATTGGCAGTGACTTCACCCAATATGCGCGACCGCTTTCTTACGGTGAATCCGTTTTCGTTGAACCACCTCAATTCGCTCATATCTTCAGGGATTGCGGGTGTGTAGACTACGAGTGTCTTCTGAGGGTCAGACTTGAACTCTGCGGGAATTTTTTCTACAGAGTCCTCGTAGTGCACTGTCATACCGTCGGCAACGAGTGAGCGGGTAATTGCGCTCTCCACTCTGTCGTAGCCTGCTACGCACACGCCGTTTTTGGCACACCAGCGTGCCAATGCGCTCATACCGATACCTCCGATTCCTATGAAATATGCCTTATTAAACCACATTGTTCAACTATTTTTTCTCTATCAGACTCTCTAACGGATATTTTATTCCTGATATTTCATCGAGTGTAACTTTCATCACTCCGCCCTTCAATGGGAAGTCCATTGCCAGCGGAATGTGATTTTTGTCGTCGCTATACCAAATATCGAACTTGATGATTTCCACACCTTTGCTTGTGTTGTTTGCGAATTCGCAAGTGAACTTCAGTGCTCGGAATTTTCCGATATTGGGTATTTTTCTCTCTTCTACTCCTGCAAATTCGAACTTGATGGTGTAGATCGTATCCATCATCACCACCTGTGCATTGTCGCTCCAACCCTTTTCCAATTCGCCCGAGATATTTCGCGAACGCACATTGTAGAAAATCGACATTCCGTCAAGACTTTGCGGTGTAAGTGTCAGTATTAAATCTTTGCGTCTGTCGCGACCGATGTTATGCGATTTGTTGTGCGACTGCATCTTTTCCCAGTCGTAGTCATAACTGCTGCGGAAACGGTATGAATTCTCCTTAAGGTAATTCTCAAAGCGTATTGGCAGCAATGTTTCGCGGTTGAGCCAAACGGTGTATGTATCATCGAGATTCAAAAACCATTTGAAGATAGATGTTGTTCTCGCATTTGCCGAAAGTTTATAACTCTCGATATTGTCATAGACTTCGGGATTCACCTCGAACACTACTTTTGCTACCGTAGCGCCGATGATGAATGTAGAGTACCCAACCTTATAGACTAGTTTTTCGTGTTGACCGAAAGCGGGTTCATTGGCTTTATATTCAGTTTGTTGTCCGTATCCAACTGCTGTCAGCAGAGTCATTATAATGCAAAAAATCCTCTTCATAACACTTTACCGTTATCTAATATTTAGAGTGCAAATGTACGCCATTTATATCAAATTTTCAACACTAAAAATCTTCCTTAATAGACATTATTTTGACATTTTAGGAAATCATACTAAAATCGACTCCTTGTGTCGATGCGAAATTCTTTTTCAGTATTCTCAATTTGCTGTTTTGCGGGTGTGAGAGTTCGGGGTCGAGTTCGAGTATTCGTTCGGCTACGGTGCGTGCGCGCTCTAGCAGTGCTCCGTCTTTTGCCAGCGATGCAATCTTCAGGTCAAAGGCGAGTCCGCTCTGTTGAGTCCCTGCCAAATCTCCCGGGCCGCGCAATTTCAGGTCGAGTTCAGCTATTTCGAATCCGTCTGTTGTGCGAGTCATTGCTTCGATGCGTTTGTGCGAGTCGGCCGAGATACCCTCTTTTGTCATCAATATGCAATAGGACTGCTCGGCACCACGACCTACCCTGCCGCGCAACTGATGCAACTGAGCGAGCCCGAACCGTTCTGCACTCTCAATAACCATTACCGTAGCATTGGGGACATTAACGCCCACCTCAATTACAGATGTTGCAATCATCATATTCGATTTGCCCTCAACGAAGAGTCTCATTCCGTAATCCTTTTCGGCTGGTTTCATCTTGCCGTGCACGATTGATGTAACGTATTTGGGTGGCGGAAATACATCTGCCAGACTTTCGGCTCCGTCCTGCAGGTTTTGGTAGTCCAACTTTTCCGAGCCTGAAATCAACGGATAGACTATATATACCTGACGGCCTGCGTCAATCTCTCTGCGCAGAAACCCGTTCACCTTTAGGCGCAGACTCTCTGTGAAGTGCAGCGTCTTTACAGGTTTTCTTCCCGGAGGCAGTTCGTCGATGACCGATACGTTGAGGTCGCCATAGAGAGTCATTGCGAGGGTACGTGGTATGGGCGTAGCCGTCATTACGAGTATATGTGGCAACTGTTCCGAGCTTTTTCTCCAGAGTCGTGAACGTTGTTCTACGCCGAATCGGTGTTGTTCGTCGATGACTACATATCCGAGGTTTTTATATTGGACAGCCTCCTCAATGAGCGCGTGGGTGCCGATGAGAATATCTATTTGTCCATCGGCGAGCCGTTGCAGTATATCTTGTCGTTCTTTTGTTTTGGTCGAGCCTGTGAGCAGTGCTACGCGGACATTTACATCGCCCAACTGCTCGCGGATTGAGTTGTAGTGCTGTGTGGCGAGAATTTCGGTCGGAGCCATCAGCGAACATTGAAACCCATTGTCAATGGCAATGAGCATAGTCATCAGTGCGACCATAGTTTTGCCGCTACCCACGTCGCCCTGCAGCAATCGGTTCATCTGTTTCCCTGAGCCCATATCTTCGCGTATCTCTCTGATTACACGTTTCTGTGCCTCGGTCAGAGCAAAGGGCAGTCGATGGGTGTAAAAGTCGTTGAATGCTGCTCCGATTTTTGAGAATCGGTAACCTTTGTAGGTATTTGTCCGGTGGTTGCGCAGTGATAAAATGTGCAGTTGAATGCCCAGCAGTTCCTCGAATTTCAACCTCACCCGAGCCTGCTCGAGCGCCTTCTGCGAACGCGGAAAGTGAATGTCATACAGAGCCTCTTTTAGTGGGGCGATTCCTGTTTTCTGAATAAGCCAATCGGGCAGAGTCTCTTCAATCAGAGGTTCTACCTGCGGCCACATCGAACAGATAAGTTTGTAGATTGCCTTTGTGCCGAGCCCGTTGTCGTTTAGCCGTTCGGTGGTGGAGTAAACTCCTTGTGCCGAGCTGTTTATGGATTTGTCGTCGGTTTTGAAAGGTGATTCTATTTCGGGGTGTACGATGTTTACTCGGCCGTTGAAAATCGTAGCCCGCCCAAATGCAATAACGTAATCTCCCTGCTTGAGACTCTTTTGAATCCAATTAATTCCCTTAAACCAGACGAGTTCGGCTCGTCCTGAAGGGTCGCTCACTTCGGCTACGAATCGTTGTTTGGGCCGTTCGCCAATAAGTTTGAAACCGTCAATCCGCACACGAATCTGTACAAGTGTCGCAGTGTCGTCTGTTATTTCCGAGATCGAAAATATGCGGCTGCGGTCTATGTAGCGAAACGGAAAGTAATACAGCAAATCTTTAATCGTAGTGATATTCAACTCTTTATTGAGAAGTTGAGCTCGTTTTTCGCCTACGCCCTTCAAATATTTGATATCACCGTCGAGAGTCATTGCTGTAAAGATTTCGACAAAGTTACGGAAAAACGCTGGAATAATCAACCGAAATCGGAATAATAGTGCATCCTGCACTGATAATAAACGCATTACGCTGAAAATCTCGGAAATACGGGAAATAGCAATTTAGCAAAGAAACGCAAGGTAATGAAATAGAACGGTTGCCTAATCGTTACCTGAAAACGAGTAAGATTTTTCTTTGTGTCGTCACGTTTCATAGTTCTGCATCATATTGCGTATCAATGTATAACTCGCTGACAACTAATTTTGTAACCAAAAAAAGATTGGATTATGCGAAGTACATTTAAGGTGCTGTTCTACGTGAACGCAAGCAAGGAGAAAAACGGTATTGTTCCCATCATGGGACGAGTGACAATCAACGGCTCAGTAGCCCAATTCAGTTGTAAGCGTACCATT
>JAZTZL010000043.1:0-2788 GCA_045637425.1 Rikenellaceae bacterium
CTCCACGCATACTGCACTCAATGGAACGCATATTCAAAAGTGCCAATGAACAGGTGTGGTGGGCAGACCGTGATGGCGGTATCTGCTGCGGCAGACCACTGATGTTGGCCAGTGATATTGAAGGAGCAAAAAAGATGATGCAATTTAATACTGAATTGTTCCTCAAACATCAAATAGAGACACTTGTAACATCGTGCCCAATCTGCCTTAAAGTATTCAAAGAAGAGTACAAATTACATGGTATAAGAGTCTTGCACCACTCGGAATACATTGCGGAATTAATCGCACAAAAACGTCTGCAACTCGAAAAGAATAGCCGCACCGTTACCTATCACGATCCCTGCGAATTGGGACGCGGCTGCGGGATATACACAGCTCCGCGCAATGTGATTGAATCTGTTGCGACACTGCGCGAGGCAGCACAGAACTCGGAACAGGGATTGTGCTGCGGAGCCAGCCTTGCGAATACCGTTATCGAAACTCCTCAGGTCTACAAGATAGCGACAGACGCAGCCGCTCAGTTTGAGTCCACCGGCGCTGAAATGCTTGTTACGGCGTGTCCGTTGTGCAAAAAATCGTTTGCAAAGGTTAGTCATATTCCTGTAAAAGACCTGTCAGAATTGGTATCCGAGTCGATAAAGGCAGATATATAACATACACGAAATCAGCCTTGTGATAAATTAATCCGAAAAAATATTCAAATTCATTTGGATTTAGAGAATAAAAGCACTACCTTTGTGCTCAGAAAACATCGCGGGGTGGAGCAGTTGGTAGCTCGTTGGGCTCATAACCCAAAGGCCGCAGGTTCGAGTCCTGCCCCCGCTACTAAAGAGGACAAATCGCAAGATTCGTCCTTTTTTTGTGCGGTTTTATTTTTATAAGTATTTGATACACTGAACATTAAATCAAAGAACAAATTTCCAAAGTCGGTTAGATAAGCCCTATTTTCTTTGTCCCATCTAACCCCATTAGGAAAGACCATTTTTTGTATCTTTTGGCTGGTTTCAAAGTCGCCCATATTCCAATAACTGCTTAAATTACAAGCAATTCTGATTGCGTCCTCAATGTAAGATGCAAGGTTCGAGAGGTTCACCGAGATTTTTTCCAACTCTGCCTCTGTAGCGCGTTTTTCAGCCTCCAAATCGGCGATGGCACTGCTGTACGCATCTTCATCAACTTTACCGATTGCGAAGTTCTTTTTAGCCGTCTTAATGTAGGTATTGATGGTTGCCAGATGTTTCTTCACTGCGTTGATGTCATCTTCCTGCGTGTTCTCCTTCTCGGCAAACTTTTGCTTCAACACATTAACGAGTATCGGGATAAGTTCCATAGGCACATTGAAACGGTCGAGCAATTCGGAATACTTTGCGTGTAGTTCTTTCGCCGATACATTGACCGAACCGTCCTTACCGCTATATTTATAATAATCCAGATTCTTCTTTTTGACCGTGTAGCCCGTCAGCATATGACCGTTGTAATAGATATGTCCTTTCAATGGGAATTGAGGGGTAATGGCGGCTTGTTCATAGCCGCCGTGATTACCGTCAAGAATTTGTTGCACCCTATCGAACAACGCCTCGGAAATCAATTTCTCCTGCTTGCCCTTGATAACATTGCCGTTGAGGAACTTATGCTCCAATCGCCCGCAATAGAACGGATTTCGCAAACACTCTGATAGGCGTTGTTTCTTAATATCCAGCCCTCGCGCTCGTAGGCGTTCCACAACCTTTGCTTGTGTTATGTCGGGTTCATTGGCAATCCACTCCCAAGCATTTTTCAGTATGCGCCCATCGGCATTGATAGTTAGTTGGTGTTCTTTGTTCACCTTCTTTGAATTGTAGCCAAGTGGCGGGCGACCATACCACTCGCCTCGGTTGATACACGCCACCATTCCCTCGTAGCACTTATGCCTACGCATAGCGTTGTCGATGTCGGCAACGATAAGCAAGATAGCCTCGATGTGTTCGGCCAGCAAATTGCTCTTATCTACGGGTTGATTGACGGCAATGATGGTGATGCCGCTACGGTTCAACTGACCCTTATAGGTCAAACCCTCGGTCATATTACGACTGAATCGGTCGTAATCATATACTACGATAGTGTCAATTTCGGGGTCGTTGAGGACTATGCCAATCATCTCCAAGAATTTATCTCCCGCCTTCTTTGCGCTCTCGAATGTGCCGCCGAAATCGTACTTAACCTCCTTGTTGTTATTTTCGCAATATCTGTGGCACGCATCCAACTGCGTGTCAATTGAATTATTGCTCTTAAACTGCTCCTCCGACGAAACTCGTGTCCAAGTCGCCGATTTACCCTTACCACTCGCCGTAAGGGTCTTTCTTCTGCTGATAATCTCATCAATGCCGTATTTCTTTTTTCGCTTAATCATTATTATTCATTTTATTAGCTTTATTATTTACATACCACGCATAACCGATTTCAGCAATATTGTCCAATCCGTTAAGAATGGTAATTATGTCATTTTCGTTGGTAACGCCCAACGCTGCGAATTGTTTGATGTACTTTTCATCGATTTGTCCTTTTACGAACATATTAAATTAAAATTTCAGTCCCCTCGAAGGGGTTATAACTGCACTTCGCCTCTCTGCACAGTTAATCGGCAGAGTCTTTTGCTCGGCAAGGCACGCAGCAACCTTTGCGCTCTGGGCGCAGTTATCCTTATATGGATTAAACTATATGTGTGAATGTAATTTTTATTAAGATGCCTTTCGGCTTATTATTCCCGATTGACGGGTGAGGGCACATCAGATTACGATTAACTAATCAA
>JAZTZL010000044.1:0-8964 GCA_045637425.1 Rikenellaceae bacterium
GTCCGAGGCTAAACGGATACGACAAATAATACAACAAATCAGGAATCGCGCACTTTGCACATCCCTGACTGTTCATTTGTCGTATTATTTATTTTAGCCTTTCCCGAATCGACAAACAGTAGATGACCATATAACTATAGCTCGTATTTTCTCCTCAAATGTAAGTATTATTTCTCATTTTACAAAATTTAAGTGTCTTTTATATCTATCAATGTTCTTTAGCGGATAGTTACAATACAGTTTTTCTCCTTGCTTGCGTTCACGTAGAACAGCACCTTAAATGTACTTCGCATAATCCAATCTTTTTTTGGGGGGTGCAAAATTATATATCAGTAAGTTATACATTTATACGCAATATAATGCAGAACTATGAAACGTGACGACACAAAGAAAAATCTTACTCGTTTTCGGGTAACGATTAGGCAACCGTTCTATTTCATTACCTTGCGACCTTGCGTTTCTTTGCTAAATTGCCATTTTCCGTATTTTCGAGATTTTCAGCGTAATGCGTTTATTATCAGTGCAAGATGCACTATTATTCCGATTTCGGTTGATTATTCCAGCGTTTTTTTGTAACTTTTTAATATCCAGTGGAAACTACGATAAGGTGATGGTTTCTAATGTTTGTTGTGTTATTTTCGGTAAATACATATTTCCCGATTGTGCAGTAGATGGGCATTTTTTCTTTTCCTTGTTTTGAAAATTGTGTGGTGATAAGTAAATAAATGTGGTGATGTTTCGTTCGAAAAGTAGGTAATTTATAATAACTGAATAATCAAATTATTAGTGATTTTCTTGATGCTGCCATCTGTGAAAACTAAACACTATTTTCACTTTCATTAATTTAAATACTTTATAAGACAAATTTCGCACTTTTGTGACATAATTATCAGTTTAAATTGCCTCTATCCCCCTCCAAAAAATAAGGAGCCGATAGATATTATCGGCTCCTTGTTTCGTTAGTATCAGTCTACCTAGTTCCTGATTACTTCTTACGATTATCGTAGTGCTTTTGATAGCGGCTCATAAACTTATCAACGCGTCCTGCGGTATCCACCAACTTCATCTTACCTGTATAGAACGGGTGAGATGTGTTAGAGATTTCCATCTTGTACACGGGATAGGTTTCGCCGTCCACTTCGATAGTTTCACGTGTCTGAACGGCGGACCTGCACAAAAACACATGGTCGTTTGACATATCCTTGAATGCTACGATTCGATAATCGCTAGGATGAATTTCCTTTTTCATGTGTGTGTACTATTAGTTATAAATTAATTAATCGGGTGCAAAGGTAGTCTAAATTTTTGGTTCGACCAAATTATTTCGAAAAAATAACTATTTCAAACCGAGTTTTTTAGCAATGTGCTTAGGAAGTGCATCTTTGTGAACGATGATGTTCATTGTTTTGTAGCGAGCAAATGCCTTAGATGCATACCAGATACCTTTGTATTTACCAGCAGGACCCCAAGAGTTCTTAACCATATAGTATTCGTTGCCATCTTGGTCTTTTGCGATACCATAGATTTGCATACCGTGGTCGTCAGTTGTTTGCCAGTTGTCGTAAGCAATTTGGCGTTCTTCTTGAGTAACCCATTTTTGAGGACGTGGTTGGTTGATCATATTCTTTTCTGCTGGAGAGAGCTTCAACCAACGAGCCATATCTGAACCTGCGAGTTCTTCGATAACTTTAGCTTGGTCAGGCAAAACTGCGATACCATCGCGAGAGAAACCTTCTTCACTTACGTCGCTACCCCAAGCGATTGTGAAACCTTCCATAATTGCGTGGTCAAACACTTCCATCAATTCGTCGATAGGCAAGTTGTATGACAAAGCCCAACGCCAGTTGTCTTGGATTTCAAGAACAAATTGTGAGTAGAACGGGTGGTGTGTGTATGAAGTCAAAGATACATAATCATCAGCATTCAAACCTGTTGATTCGTAGAAAGACTTCGGAGTGTATTCCTTACCATTGTAAGTGAATTTTTCAGGACGTTTGCCCAAGTAGATATCGTGAACTGCTTCGATAGCCTTTTTCCAGAGAGGCATACCGTTAGCGTCAGTTTGCATACTGCGTTGTTTGCCTTTTGCAATTGCAGCAACAACTGCGTCGCTTACTTGTGTGAGTTCATTGTGGTTACTCAAAGTATCACCGTACATTACGCCCGGACGCATTTCTGCTTCAGGAACCAAACCATAGTGTTTCATTGCGTAGATTACATCATAGAATGAACCACCTTGTGAGAATGAAGCATCACCGTGAGTGCGAACTGCTTTGTCTGCACGATCGAGGTAAGTGTTGTGTACGATGTACATTTCGCTCAAATCGTATACACCTTTACCCAAACGGATAAGTTCTGATTCGATGAATGCGAGTGCTGAGTAGCTCCAGCAAGTACCTGCGCGATTTTGATTCTTAATGCTTGTAATCGGGTTTTCTTTTACTACGGTAAAATTGAAACCCTCCTCTTTTTTCTGAGCAAATGTGCTCACAGAGAGCAACAATGCTGCTGCCAACAAAATTGTTCTTTTCATCTGTTAGTTTTAGGTTTTAAAAGTTAATACTAAAATTTGGGTGTAAAGGTACGACTAATTCCATTAATTCGCAATAATAACCCCAATTTTGATAACTTTTTTATTTGCTGCAGCTCGTGTAGTAAGGTGTCGCTTTTTGCATAATTTGTGTCATATTTCTCATAATTGAAGATAATTCGGCTTTTGAATTGGTAATTTTCTTCGAATTATGGTTACCTTTGTGAGGTTAATTACTTTGGTAAGAATGAGAAAATTTATCATTACCATACTGCTTGTTGTAGTGGGATTGGGGATTCGGGCTCAGTCCGTTGGCGTAGTGTTCAGTGGCGGTGGCGCAAAAGGACTTTATCATATCGGGATTCTGAAAGCACTTGAGGAGAATAATATTCCTATCGACTACGTTGCTGGGACATCTATGGGTTCGATTGTTGCGGGACTCTACGCGATAGGCTACACTCCGCAACAGATGAACGATTTGTTCGTATCAGACCTTGTAAAGGTATGGATGTCGGGCAAAATAGAACCTAAATATGCGTTCTTCTATAAACAACAGACCCCTGCGGCGTCGATGATTTCGGTTAATATCGACAGAAACAAGTTGGGAGTCAAAGCCTTGTCGGGAAGCCTGATACCTTCGCACGCAATAGATGTTACATTTAACGAGTTGTTTGCAGGCGCAACTGCGTTGACGAAGGGCGATTTCGACAAACTCTTTGTGCCGTTTCGATGCGTAGCCGCAGATGTCTACCACCGCAAGGAACTCGTTTTCAAAAAGGGAGACATCGGAGCTGCTATCAGAATGTCGATGTCTATTCCGATAGTTTTCAAGCCGATGAAGATTGATTCGACACTGATTTTCGATGGCGGTATTTATAACAATTTCCCGTGGAAAACTATTGATGAGGACTTTTGTCCCGATGTAATCATAGGCGGGAAGTGTGTTTCGGATATTGTAAATCCAGATGAAAGTAATCTGGTCGGACAAGTTGAGATGCTGACAATGATGCATACCAATTACGACCTGCCATCAGACAAGGGTATTATGATTGAACGAATCTTCAAAGATATCGGGATATTGGATTTTGACAAAGCTCAGATAATTATTGACCGAGGATATGCCGATGCAATGGCGGCAATGCCACAGATTAAGGAGAAGATTACGCGTCGAGTATCACCCGATTCGCTGGCAATGAGAAGACTCAATTTCAGGTCGCAGTTGCCAGAGTTGATTTATAATAAACTTGAGATTGAGGGGCTAACCCCGGTGCAGATGGACTATGTGGACAAACTGCTGAAAATAGACCACGGTAAAAACAAAACATTTACATTCGATAAATTCAAGAGTTCATATTTCAAGATGCTCTCTGAGGGGGATATTACGGGAGATTTCCCATTCTCTGAATATAATGACTCGTTGGGGGTATTCTCGCTCAAAATGAAGATGCAGGCTAAGCCGAGCCTCAAAGTGATGTTCGGTGGTAATATTTCATCAGGGGCGCTCAACGAATTGTTCTTTGGTGCTGAGTACAAGCGAATCGGCCGAACTTTGAAGAGTTATTATATGGACGGTTTTATCGGAAATTACTACGTTTCGGGCAGAGCAGGGCTTAGAACCGATTTCATTGCAGGTTCGCCGTTTTATGCCGATTTCCTGTTCACATTTAATCGGTATAACTATCTGAACGGATCGAATTCAAACTCATCGCCATATATTCGCCAGATGGAACACTTCGCATCTGCATCGGTCGGATTCCCAATCGGGAGAAAATCAGTTGCATCATTCTACACAAATATAGGGCAGAATAACTATAAATATCGTCAATCTACAGATGGAGAGGAGTCTAATAGTCGATTCAGATATGCAGAAATTAGGGCTCACGTCGAGCATAATACACTGAACCATAAACTCTATCCGACACGAGGTGCTAGACAACTGTTTTCGGGAGTGTATGTCTTTGGTGATGAGTATTCTACAAACAGAACTCGCCACCATTGGATTGGAGGTAAAATGTTGCGCGAAGATTACATCAATGCTGCAAAGTGGTTCAAGCTCGGTTGGCTTGTGGATATGGTAGTTACTACGCGTCACGAAATGGAGAACGAATATGTAACCAACTTCACTCAGCCTGCGTTTATGCCTACACCGCACTCGCATACGCTCTTCCTTCCCGAGTACCGAAGCGACTCTTATCTGGGACTGGGGTTGATGCCAACGTTCTGTTTTACGCCGAACTTCTACCTGCGCAACGATCTCAATATGTTTATGCCAGAAAGTTTTTTCAAGGTATTCAATGTTGATAACAAGGCGCGATATATGTTATCATCAACTCTTGTCTATCAGTCAATCATTGGTCCGGCGAGCCTGACAATAGCGAATTATGATGGAGGGCGTGGTCGCTGGTTCGTAGTCTTTAACTTTGGACGATTGCTGTTCAATCGTTCGGGATTGTCCTACTAATAAATACGGTTTGTTATGGCACTCAAGAAAAACGGCGATCAAATATCAATAGAGAGTCAAATACGAATGAAACTGATGAGTCGCGGTGTTTCCGAACTGACCAATGCCGAATTGTTAGCTCTGGTTATGGGTGTTGAGACTCGTGATTTTTCTCCTGCAGAGGTCTCGCGAGAGATGATGCGCGAATTGGATAACAATTTGATTGAACTATCAAAAACCGACTTCAATAGGTTGAGAATGACCGGTGCTATGGGAGCCGTGCGGGCTGCAGCCGTTACGGCAGCATTGGAACTCGGCAGACGATATCGAGTAGCCCAAGTAGAACAACAGGACTTCATCGGGTCGCTTGCAGATGTCGAACGAATATTTTCTCCGATGCTGGCTGATTTGCCTTATGAGGAGTTTTGGGTAGTATATCTCACATCGGCCAATAAGGTACAGTATAAATCAAAAATCAGTCAGGGCAGTGTAAATGGTACGTTGGTGGATAATCGACTGATTCTCAAACGTGCCATCGAACGTCTTGCCTCGGGAGTAATCCTCGTACATAACCACCCGTCGGGCGACTGCACTCCGTCGCAGAACGACAAAGAGGTGACGCAAAAGTTGCAGGAAGCTGCGCGATTGTTCGATATTTCGCTCATCGATCACGTTATAATATCTTGTAACGGAGTGTTCAGTTTTAGAAATAAAGGATTGCTTTAATAGGGTTGGTGTGGTATTTGCGTCGGTCAGGTAAATTTTCTAATTTATTTGACTATGAATAGCAATTTACTGTATCTGATGGATCCGCTGTGTGCGTGGTGCTACACATTCGCGGGTAGAGTTGAACAACTGATGAGAGAGTATCCAGACGATCTGGTGCTGGAGATTGTGCCGTGGGGAATGTTTCCGTCACCACGCGTAGTGGATAAGAATTTCGGAGATTGGCTCGATCGTGAAGTGCACAAAATCCAGGCAGAAACAAATGTCCATTTCGGCGAAAAATACTACTCGTTATTACACTCCGATTCACTGACTCTCGATAGTCGAATGCCCTCGCGAGCAATCCTATCGGTGCAGTATATCTGGCCACAGCGCGCTCTGGAATTTATGATTGATGTCGAGCGACTATTCTTCTTTCACGGCAATAATCTTTCAGACGAAACACTTTACGCAGATCTCATTGCGAAGATGGGACTTTCGCCTGATGTATTCCTTGATGATTTCCGTTCGGAACGAACTATAGAGTCGGTTAGTGAGTCGTTCAAACGTGCTCCGAAAATATCCAAAGATTTCCCAATGCTGTATTTCCGCACTGAAAGATCGCTCGTGCCGCTGGGTAGCAGACTGACTGAATATGAGAAAATCAAGACTAATTGCGCAAATATGATAATGAAAACCGAGTGAGTTGCCTATTATGTAAAAAATATTTGCTGCTGAGAGGTCAAATTATCCCGAAAATGTTTACTTTTGTGGTAAAGTAATACCAGTATTTCAGAAAATGAAAATTGTAATTTCGGGAGTGGGAGAGGTCGGAAGTCACCTCGCAAAGATGTTAAGTAATGAATATCACGACATTACGGTTATAGATGATGACGCAAAGAAGCTCGAGGCAGTAGCTTCTATTGCCGATGTCATCTGTGTAGAGGGCGATTCCACTACGTTTGAAATACTGAAACAGGCTTCGGTTGCAAAGGCCGACCTGTTTATCGCAGTGCAACCCGAAGAAAATTCGAATATATTGTCTGCGATGCTTGCCAAGCAACTCGGCGCTAAAAAGTCGATTGCCCGTATTGATAACAATGAGTATCTCGAACCAAATAACAAGGAGATATTTATCAATATGGGGATAGACTTTTTGTTTTATCCCGAAAAGGTTGCGGCTCGCGAAATTGTTAATCTGCTGGGACATACCAATACTACGGAGTATGTCGATTTCTCTGGCGGTAAATTAGTGCTTGTCGTATTCAAATTGGAAGAATCGTCACCGCTTATCGGCAGAACGCTCGCGGAGATGACTCCCAGCCGCGATAAATTGAACTACCGAACCGTTGCTATTTCGCGTAATGGCACAACAATCATTCCGTCGGAAGATGACAAATTGCAGGGCGGAGATAATGTCTACGTCATTGTGAAACACGAATACCAACGTGAGGTTATGGAGTATTCGGGGCAGTCGAATATCGATGTGAAGAACATTATGATTCTGGGCGGTAGTCTGATTGGAGCGCGAGTGGCCAAAGAGTTGCAGTATGATTGCAATGTGAAACTTGTGGATTACTCGGCAGACAAGGCATACAAATTGGCCGAATTCCTCGAACGCACGCTCATTATTCACGAAGACGGTAGAAATACCGATGCTATGATTGAAGAAGGAATCGGAAATATGGACGCATTCATCGCAGTTACGGGGCGTGCCGAAACGAATATTTTGGCTGCTATGTTGGCTAAGCGATTAGGCGTAAAGAAGGTAATTGCCGAAATTGAGAATCTGAACTATATAAATCTTGCCGAAAGTATCGGCATTGATACCATCGTGAACAAAAAGGTCATCACGGCCAGCAGTATATTCCGTTTCACAATGAGTACCGACGTGCAGGCTATCAAGTGTCTGACTGGGTGTGATGCCGAGGTGTTGGAGTTCATCGCCAAGCCGAACTCGATTGCTACGAAGACCTGCATCAGAAATATGGGATTTCCACGTGGTGCAATCATCGGAGGTATCGTGCGTGGTGAGCAGTCCGTAATCGGTTGTGGCGATTTTGAAATCAAACCTTATGACCGTGTAGTCGTATTCGCATTGCCATCGGCCATCGGTAAAATTGGTAAGTTTTTTAATTAGTGGTTATACCGTCTGAGATGTTGTTGGTTAATAAGATAATTGAGTTGTGGTTCGAGAGGCGTCAGCGTGAGATTGACTACTTTTGCTACAATCCCGTGCAGGTTCAGGAACGTGAACTTATGTCTCTGATTCAGTATGGAACCAATAGCGAATTTGGACTGAAATATGACTTCAAGTCAATTAATTCGATAGAAAAATTCCAGCAGCGTGTGCCTGTGTGCGATTATGAATCGTTCGTGCAGTACATCGACCGCGCAAGGCAGGGCGAAAAAAATGTAATTTGGACTACGCCCATTGAGTGGTTTGCGAAATCTTCGGGTACTACATCGAACAAAAGCAAGTTTATTCCGGTGAGTGCCGAGTCGTTGCGCGATTCTCACCTAAGAGGACCTCGCGATTTATTGGGAATGTTCGTGAGTCTATATCCCAACACAAAGATATTTGATGGAAAATCGCTTACGTTGGGTGGTAGTCATAAACTTGAAAAACTGACTGCAAATATCAGAACGGGTGATTTGTCAGCAATTATGATTGACAATACTCCGTGGTGGGCATCTTGGAAACGGGTGCCGAAGGTGAGCACTGCACTGATTCCGAACTTTGAAAAGAAAATCGAAAAAATCTGTCAGGAAACAATACCTCAAAATGTAACCTCATTTTCGGGTTCGCCATCGTGGAATATGATTCTTCTGCAGCGAGTTCTGGAATACACCGGTAAGAATAATATCCTCGAGGTGTGGCCGAATATGGAATTGTTTATGCACGGTGGTATGGGATTCGAGCCGTATCGCAAGCAGTACGAGCAACTCATTCCGACAGATAATATGAAGTACGTCGAAGCGTATAATGCCTCGGAAGGATTCTTTGCGTTGCAGAACGAACCTACAAAACGAGATTTGCTGCTGATGTTGGACTATGGAATATTCTATGAGTTCCTGCCTGTCGAGTCACTTGGAGACACGACGAAAGCCGTATCTGTGGCAGATGTAAAACTCGGTGTAAACTATGCGATGATTATATCAACATCGGCAGGGTTGTGGAGATATATGATTGGCGATACCGTAGAGTTTACGTCGCTCAATCCGTTGAAAATTAAGATTACAGGGCGTACTCGCCACTATATAAATGCCTTTGGCGAAGAACTTATCA
>JAZTZL010000045.1:0-28064 GCA_045637425.1 Rikenellaceae bacterium
TGTACGAGTTGTTCAGGTTGGATTGACATATTGTCACGCAGGTAGTCAAAACCGTATTCGTTATTGGTACCGAATGTGATATCTGCGAGGTAAGCGTTTCTGCGAGCTTCTGAGTTTGGTTTGTGTTTGTCGATGCAATCAACCGAGGGTGCGTGGAAGTGGTAGAGCGGTCCCATCCATTCCGAGTCACGACGAGCAAGATAGTCATTCACAGTGACCATATGCACACCTTTGCCTGCCAATGCGTTGAGGAATACCGGCAGCGTTGCTACCAATGTCTTACCTTCACCCGTAGCCATTTCGGCAATCTTACCTTTGTGCAGCACTACACCACCAAAGAGCTGGCAGTCATAGTGAATCATATCCCACTTAATAAGGTTACCGCCTGCAGTCCAAGATGTATTCCAGATGGCACGTTCGCCGTCGATTGTTACGAAATCCTTAGTCGCAGCGAGGTCGCGGTCGAAGTCCGTAGCCGTAACCTCTACGGTTTCGTTCTGAGTGAAGCGTCGTGCTGTAGATTTCACGATAGCGAATGCTTCGGGCAGAATTTCGTCGAGTTTTATTTCGATTTTGCTGTCAATCTCTTTGATGAGTTCGTCGATTTTCGTAGCAATAGCCTCCTTCTTGTCAATCTCCATATCGGGAGATTCCATACTGAGTTTCAGTTTGACAATCTCATCTTCTTCGGGCTTTACATAGAGTGCTACTGCAGCTCTGAGCGCAGCCGAACGTGCGCGGAGTTCATCATTTGACAATGAATCAATCTTTGGATAGATTGCCAAAATTTTGTCTACATAGGGTTGAACCTCTTTACGATCCTTATCGCTTTTGGTTCCGAAAATGGCCTTCAGCAGGCCCGCCATAATACTCATATATATCTGTTTTTTTATTGCAAAATTATTCGGTAAAGGTACAAATTTTATCTGAGAAAATATCAATCATTCTTAATATTTTTTCTACTAATATAAAAGTATGTATGAACTATGGTTGGTTTTTGAAAAAATATCTGTACTTTTGTTGCGTTGTATGTTTAATTGTATAAGTGTTTTTAAGAAGATATGGAAAGTAAATTGATGCTATATAACTCATTGAGTCGCAAGACTGAAGAGTTCATTCCGTTGAATCCTCAGCACGTCGGACTCTATGTTTGTGGGCCTACGGTTTATGGTGATCCGCATTTGGGACACGCTCGCCCGGCTGTTACGTTCGATATATTGTTTCGTTACCTGAAACACAAGGGCTATCAGGTTCGCTATGTGCGTAATATTACTGATGTGGGACATCTCGAAAATGATGCAGATGAGGGGGAAGATAAAATTTCGAAGAAGGCAAGACTCGAACAACTCGAGCCGATGGAGGTTGCTCAATATTATACCAATCGCTATCACGATGCAATGGACTCTTTGAATGTTATGCGTCCTTCTATTGAGCCGCACGCCTCGGGTCACATCATCGAACAGATTGCAATGACTCAGAAAATACTCGATAACGGATATGCTTATGTGAGCAATGGTTCGGTCTACTTCGATGTGGAAAAGTATAATGAAAAATTCCCTTATGGTATTCTTTCTGGTCGCAAGATTGATGAATTACAGGCGAATACACGCGAGCTCGACGGTCAGTCGGACAAACGCGGTGCATTTGACTTCGCATTGTGGAAGAAGGCTCAACCCGAACATATTATGCGCTGGCCGTCGCCCTGGAGCGATGGTTTTCCTGGCTGGCATATGGAGTGCTCGGCTATGAGTGCTAAGTATCTGGGCGAACAGTTCGACATTCACGGTGGTGGTATGGACCTTATGTTCCCGCACCACGAGTGTGAAATAGCACAGAGTTGCGCATCATTGGGACACCAATCAGCACGCTATTGGATTCATAACAATATGATTACAATCGACGGCAAGAAAATGGGTAAATCGTTGGGTAACTTTATTACTCTCGAACAGATGTTTACGGGTAATCACCCGAAACTGAACCAGGCTTATTCGCCGATGACTATTCGATTCTTTATGTTGCAGGCACACTACCGCAGTACGCTTGATTTCACCAACGATGCGTTGCAGGCTTCGGAAAAGGGATTGAGCAGATTGATGAACGGTCTTGCTGTATTGCAGCGCATTAAACCGGCCGATAAATCGACTGTTAATGTGGCTGAATTCGAAAAGAGCGTATATGCGGCAATGGATAATGACCTGAATACACCGGTGGTTATCTCTATTCTGTTCGATTGGACAAAGACATTCTTTGCGCTGGAAGAGGGTAAGGAGTCGATTTCGGCTGAAGATCTTGAACAATTGCAAGCAAAGGTCAATAGCGTGGTGAACGATATTCTCGGTTTGCAGAGTCAACAGCAGGGTGAATCGCACAAAGAGTTGCTCGATGGTGTAATCAATATGGTTCTGGCCGAGCGTCAGCACGCCAAAGAACGTAAAGATTGGGCTACGTCGGACGCAATCCGCGACAGACTCAAAGAGTTGGGTATTGCCGTGAAAGATAGTCGCGAAGGTGCTACTTGGGAGTTCTCAAATTAATTGAAAACCAATAAAAATTAATAAACTCAAAATAAACTTTTATGAAAAAAACTTTGATGTTTTTGTTGTTGTTTGTGATGTCTACATTCGCAGCAATGGCTCAAATGCCAGAACCTGTGAAATGGACTGCATCAACAAAGCAAATTGAAAACAATCGCTATTTGATTACGTTTAAGGTCGAAATCGAATCGCCCTACCACATCTACGACATGGGTCCTTACGAAGAAGGAACTTCTGTGTCGGTTACTAAATTCACATTCAGTGAAAATAAAGAGGTGGAATTCGTTGGTACAGTAAAGGCTGAACAAGAACCTAAAAAACACTTCGACGAATCATTCGGAATGGAAATTGGTGAGTACGAAGGTGTTGCTACTTTTACACAGGAGATTAAGACCGATAATCCTGATGCAAAGATAAAGGTGATGATTGAATGGCAGGCTTGCGGAAATGGCTCGTGCCTTCCTCCGGCTGAATGTGAATTGGAATTGACTCCCAAAGGTAGCGTGAGCGAAGCAAGCGAAGATGATGAAGATGAAATGGCTGGTTTTGAGGCAGAAACTGAATCTGCTCAGGCCGAAATCAAATCATCAGAACCTAAGAAAAACTCGTTGTGGGGAAATATCCTTGCAGCAATCGTTTGGGCATTCGCAGCATTGGCTACACCTTGCGTGTTCCCGATGATTCCGATGACCGTGTCATTCTTCTTGAAGAGCAACAAGAGCAAGGCTCAAGGTAAACTCAATGCAATGTTCTTCTGGCTCTTTATTGTAGTGCTCTACACATTGCCTATCGCAATAATTGTAGCTGCTACACAGATGTTTGGTGGTGATGCTGCGACATCTGCAATCTTTAACTGGTTGGCTACACACTGGCTGCCAAACCTTATCTTCTTCCTTGTGTTTATGGTGTTTGCTGCATCGTTCTTTGGTGCGTTCGAACTCGTATTGCCGAGCTCGTGGGTGAACAAATCTGACGCAAATTCAGATAAGGCAGGTCTTAAGGGTGTATTCTTTATGGCTCTGACTCTGGTGTTGGTGTCATTCTCTTGTACAGGTCCGATTGTGGGTAGCGTTATCACTGAGGCCTGCACCGGAGCCGGTGTATGGTGGGAACCTATCGTGGTGATGTTCGCATTCTCAAGTATGTTTGCAATCCCGTTTGCAATCTTCGCATTCTCGCCCTCTCTGCTCAAAGAGATGCCGAAGTCTGGTGGTTGGTTGAACGTAGTGAAGGTTGTGCTCGGTTTCATCGAATTGGCGTTAGGTTTGAAATTCCTCAGCGCTGCCGATCAAGCATATCACTGGGGTATCCTCGACCGTGAAATCTACGTCGCTATCTGGATCGTAATCTTTGTTCTGTTGGGTTGCTACCTGTTGGGTAAACTCAAATTCGCACACGACAGTGAAGTTAAACACATTACAGTTACTCGTCTGTTGTTGGCTATAGCATCGTTTACATTTGCTCTTTATATGTTGCCGGGTATGTGGGGTGTTCCTCTGAAGGCAATCTCGGGTTATATTCCTCCGATGCAGACACAAGATTTCGTGTTGGGAACAGGTTCTGTAACCGTTTCGGAAAATACCCAAAAAACTTCGAAATATAGCGACTTCCTGAAATTCCCGCCCGAATTCCAATTCAAGGAATACTACTTCACAATCGAAGAGGCAATGAATCGTTCGAAAGAGATTGGTAAGCCTATTTTCGTGGACTTCACAGGCCACTCTTGTCCGAATTGCCGCGAAATGGAACAAAAGGTTTGGAGTGACCCGAGAGTAAAACAATTGCTCACTGATGAATTTATTGTAGTTGCTCTCTATGGTGACGATAAAACAAAGGTTGCAGAGTCAGATTGGGTTACTACAGAAAAGGGTAAGGTTGTTAAGGAATTGGGTAAGATTAACCAGCTCTATATGTTGAACCGTTTTGGTCAGAATGGTATGCCGTTGTATTTTATTCTCGACCATAAAAATGAGATGATGACAGAGAAAATCCACTCACACGATTTGAATGTGGATAATTACCTGAAGTTCCTGAACGAAGGCTTGAAAAACTATAAGAGCCAACGATAGACAATTTTTGAAATTGCAATAAACAGAGTCCGTATGACATCAAGTCTGCGGACTCTGTTGTTTATATACAAAACAAGCGGCTACAATTTCTTGTAACCGCTTGTTGCTTTCGTGGACCCAGAGGGCCATGATCCCACGACCTTCGGATTATGAGTCCGCTGCTCTAACCAACTGAGCTATGGGTCCAGACTCTACTTTTTTCAGAGCGCAAAGATATTGTTTTTTTGACTTAAAACCAAATTAATTATTGTTTTTTTTAAGTCAGTTTTTCTTAATCGCAATATTTAACAGGTTAAAACTACCTGATATTCTTCAACATCAGACGGAAATCGCCGAGTACATTCATATAATTTATAAACGCTTCATATGGAGTTCCATACGGATTCTCTTCTGTCAAGTCGAGCGACATCGGTTTGAAGTTGTCAACCGACTGCAATAACCTCCACGCATTGGTCAAGTTTTTGTTATTCAGTTGTTTGACTTGCTCTTTCAGGTTGTATAGTTGAGTGATTGCCTCTTGTTGTAACTCGTTTTGACTCCAAGTGTGCGGTTGTATAGCTGCCAACTCAATGACTTCAGACGGAGCAGTACTTGATACTACGACTCGTGGCGTAGTCAGGTTTATATCCTTATTTTGGGCTAGTTTGTTGAGCAATAGTTCATATTCGAGTCGGTTTGCTTTCGTAATATCTTCGGCATAAATTGTTGTGCAATAGAGATTTTCTTCAACTTCGTCAATCTTTTTGTTCATTGCGTTTATATTTTCCAAAAGCGTATGCGGCAGCAGTCGTGTCTTTGGGTGTAAACTGCTTCCGTATAGACGACTGAGTGGTGCTGCGCCAATCAGCATTGCCTTAAATCCTAGTTTTGAAACCCAGCTGCCGATAGTTGGCGTGTAGATTAAATCGGTATTTCGGAATGTTTCCGACTCGACCTCTAAAATCTCCCATAGTAGTTTTCGGTAGTTCTCAACCTGCGTGGCAAATTCGTTCCTGTCGAATAGCGAACTGAGCGAGTGGGGGTGTGTCTCTGCAATCCACTCAATCTGCTTGTGTCCAGCAAGTTTCTTGAGTCGGTCAATCATCAACGGCGAAAATTCGCGCATCTGTTCCAGTGCTGCGCCCGAGATGGAAATTGATACTGCAAACTCATCGTTCCATTTCTTGCACAATCGCTCAACCATCTCGACTGTCGGAATGTAATTATTGTAGACGGCCTGCTGAGTGTTGCTACGATTTTTATTGTCGTCGAGGTAGAAATGGTCGCTACCCATTTGGAAGAAACGATAGCGTTTCAATCTCAGTGGCTGGTGTATTCTCAGACAGATGCAGATATTTTTCATAATGCTAATTGTTATATAGTTTTCGGTAAATTGTGGCAATGTTTTTTGCGGCATCTTTCCAACTCAGCGAACTGACTTCGCGTCGCCCGTTCTCTACTACGACTTTGGCTGCTGGTTTGTAGCGCAACAGTCCGTAGATAGCGTCGGCTATGGCATCGGTATCCCAGAAATCGACTTTAATGGCGTGGTTGAGAATTTCGGCTACGCCCGATTGTTTGGATATTATTACGGGCACATTTTCGCGCATTGCTTCGAGTGGCGAGATGCCGAACGGTTCCGAGACGCTGGGCATTACGTACACATCGCTCTGCGCGAACATTCGACGCACTTCATCACCTCGCAGAAATCCAGGAAAGTGAAACCACTTTTCCAGCCCCAATGCAGCAACTTTTCGTACAGACCTTGAAAATAAATCTCCGCTTCCGGCCATTACAAAGCGAATATCGTTAGTGCGAGCCAGAACCTTTGCTGCAGCCTCGATGAAATAATCTGGTCCCTTCTGATAGGTTATTCGTCCGAGGTAGGTTACGGTTTTGAGTGGCGAAATACGTTCAACATCAATCTGATTCACTTCTGGCATAACGGCATTGTGCACTACCTCGACCTTGTCGGCGGCGATTCCATATTTGTTGATAACTATCGAACGGGTCAGATTGCTCACTGCAATGACTCTGTCTGCAGCCGTCATTCCCTGTTGTTCAATCTTGAAAACACTGCGATTGATATTTGCGCCGCTGCGGTCGAACTCCGTTGCGTGTACGTGCACTACAAGCGGTTTGCCTGAAATCTCTTTGGCTACGATTCCCGCGCGGTAGGTGAGCCAATCGTGGGCGTGGATTACATCAAATTGACCATTGAGGTCGAGTGTGATTTGCGCAGCTACGGCAGCATAGTGCTCCACCTCCTGCATCAGGTTTGCTCCGTATCGTCCCGAGAATTCGAATACTCCGCCATAGTTTTCGGAGTGTCTCCTTACTCCGCAGGCAAACTCCTCAGGTGTAACATAGGGCACAAGTGGCGAATTCAACTCTATTATTACGGGCGCAAATCTTTGGGCTGTATCAGCACTTACATCTACCGATGATGCGTCGAGTACTCTGACTTGCGAGTCAGCCTCTCCGCCGAATGTCTTTGGAATGACCATAGTTACCTCTACGTTGTTTTCGGCCAATCCGTGTGTCATTCCATAGCAAGCCGTGCCGAGTCCACCTGCAATGTGTGGCGGAAATTCCCAGCCAAACATCAAAACTTTCATATCTTACCTCTGGTTATTTTCTATCATTCGTTGGATTTCGAGTATTGCAGCGACGCTCCACGCTTGAGATATTGCGCCTCGTTGGAGGTGTGGAGCATCTCCGTCATAGATTTCAGCCAATGTTGCTATACCGTAGGAGTCGATGTCTGGCTGAAAATTTTGGATAATTCTTTTGGCTTCGGGAATAAATTCTGCACCCTCGAGTCGGAATCGCGCCCTAACATAGTGTTCGAGTAACCACACCCAGACCGTGCCGTTGTGGTATGCGCGGTCGCGCTGGGTCTGGTCGCCGACGTAGTGGCCGCAATAGAGCGGGTTGTCTGGAGATAGACTGCGCAGACCTTTGGGTGTGAGCAATTTTTCGCGCACGATGTTCAGCACAGATTCAATCTGCTTGTTATCGAGCATCGTGTATGGCAGCGACGTAGCAATAACCATATTGGGCCGAATAAATGTATTTTTTTCATTTGCATTTACAAAATCACACAAGTAACCAAGTTCGTCAGACCAGAAATGCCTTAAAAACGATTTTTTGACCTTTGCCGCCAATGCTTTTAAGCGGTGCATCAGAGGGTATTCTCGATGTAGTTCGGTCTTGTCCATCAGATAGCAAATGGCATTGTACCACAGTGCATTAATCTCTACGGCCATTCCGTTTCGTGGAGTTACAGGTTGTCCATCAACTACGGCATCTTGCCACGTTAGAGCCAACTGCGGGGATTGAGTTTCAATCAGTCCGTCGTCGTTCATCTTTACTATTCCGTTCGGGCTGCCCGTAGCATACGCTTCGATAATCTGTATCATTGCTCGGGAGTATCTCCTCCAGATTGAAGGCGAGTCGAGTCTGGTGTCGAGTTGCTGCAGCGAGTGGAAAAACCACAACGGAGCATCTACACTATTATACGAATCGGCAGTATTGGGGAATAATCCGTTATGTAACTTCGCTACCATTGTATCCAGAATATCCAAGTAGGGTTGGATATCATCGCGCCACATCATCAGCCCCGGCAGCGAAATAAACGTATCTCGCCCCCACGAGTCAAACCAATGCCAGCCTGCTATTATTTCACATTCGTTGTGGCGTCTTACTACGAATTGCTCGGCAGAGTATCTCAGGCAGCCGATGAAATCACTATTGTTAGTCTTGTTTTTCAGTTCGTATGCAAAGCATTGTTCAATGAGTGATACCTCTATTTCGGAAGTGCTGCAGGAAAATATTGCCGACTCGCCATAATAGAGCCTGATGTCGAAATGTCCGTTGCAAAGTAAATCCTCTTGCCATTGGTATCCTCGCTGGCGTTCACACTCATAACTGACACCTTTTAGCCAGAACGGCGCGTAGTGGTACTCCGACTTGATATCAGTCTGCATAAACAGCCACGGAAAGTCTGGGTAGATCGAACACTTTGCACCACCTACTATGGGGTGGTAAGAGGTGTCGGCAAACATATTCTGGAGAGTCAGTTTGTGAGCATCACGGAATGCCATCAGTGGTTTCAGTCGCAGCGTGATGTGATTATCCGCTCGCAGCAGTGTGTAGCGAATCATCAACGTGTCCTGATTATGAAATTTCAGCACCTCCTTCTTTAGGGTGAATTGTTCGCACTCAAACGTAGTGGTAGGTAGCGGAAAATATTCAAAATCGCTGATATATTGTGCGCCGTTACTATTATAATTTTCTGCGGTAAGTGTTGATAGTTCAAAAATCCTTCCGTCAATTTCAACCTGTTCAATCATTGTCGCCATCAGAACGTGGCGTCGCCAACCAAACTTCTCAATGGGAGAAACCACGAGTCCGTGGTATTTGCGGGTATTGCAACCGCAAAGTGTCGTTGAGGTGTAACCGCCCTGTGAGTTGGCGAGCAGAATTTCGCGCTCAAAATCGTAATCTTGTGATTTTAAGGAGTTTTTATCAAAATAAAGCATTGTTCTTTTCTTTGAAAAATTGAAAAGAATGTGCAATTATTTTGCCAAAAATAAAAAAGAGTAAATGTATAGGTACAAAAAAAGGGTAAGCTACTTGCATCGCACCGCTCAACCATCATACCTTTGCTGCCTTCCGACCCTGGAGGAGTAGACAGGAGCTGGTCGTACAAGACTTACCCGCCACAAAAGTAGTTATTTTTTTCATAATGAGCAAAGTTTTTTTTGAAATTTTATTAAATTTGCAATTCGACAGTTTGCATTAAAAATGAAAAGGAAAAAGAATTATATTCGTTTGGGAGTGATTATCATTGTGTTAATGTTTGCCGTATCACTCGGTTGGGGGTTGAGTGTGTATAGGTACGCATTGGGTGAGGAAGTTGTAAAATCGGCTGTAATTCACATTCCGAGCGAAAGAGAAAATCTTACTTTTGACGAAATATTTCCCGATTCGGTGTTCAAAAATTTCCACTACGCAGAGAAGATGTGGAAGCATTACAACCCGAATGGTACGGTTCGGGGCGGTTGCTATACGCTCAAGACGGGAATGAGTCTCAGGCGAGTGTTCAATATGGTTCGTGCAGGACTGCAGACCCCTGTTAAGATTGTACTTAATCCCGTGCGCACGATGGATCGACTCGCAGGTATGGTCTCGAATTTTGTCGAGATTGACTCGCTGTCGTTACTTGTGAAATTGTCCGATGAAAAAACTGCCGAACACTACGGATTTACTCCGCAAACATTTATCGGAATGTTTTTGTCTGATACCTATGAGGTCTATTGGAATATTACTGCCGAACAGTTCGTAAACAAGATGCAGCGACAATATGAACATTTCTGGAATGACGAACGTCGCGAAAAGGCTAAGGCATTGAAACTGTCGCCAATAGAGGTGATTACACTTGCGTCGATTGTGAACGAAGAGTCAAATATCCCCGAAGATATGGATTTGATTGCAAGCGTCTATCTCAACCGATTGAGAAAGGGTATTGCGTTGCAAGCTGATCCTACGGTGAAATTCGCAGTGGGAAATTTCGCATTGAAACGTGTGCTGAAAGCTCATCTCGAGATAGATTCTCCATATAATACTTACAAGAAGAGAGGTTTGCCTCCGGGACCAATCTGCATTCCATCAAAAAGGGCAATAGATGCAGTGCTGAAAAATACACCTAGCAACTATTTGTATTTTTGTGCGAGTGCCGATTTTTCTGGACGACATAAATTTGCACGTTCGCTTAAGGAACACAACCGCAATGCAGCAGCATATCAGGCTGCACTAAACCGAGCAAAAATTCGTTAATAACATAATAACACTAAATTTTATTTGATATGGAAAAAACAAAAGCATTTATCGAGGCCAATCGTGAACGATTCCTTGAAGAGTTGTTTGAATTGTTGCGCATTCCGTCAATCAGCGCAGAATCAAAATACAAACCAGATATGGTACGCTGTGCTGAGAAGTGGCGTGAATTGCTGCTCAAGGCTGGTGCAGACAAGGCTGAAGTGATGCCGACAGAGGGTAATCCCGTAGTTTATGGCGAAAAAATGGTAGATCCAAAACTGCCTACAGTGTTGGTTTATGGCCACTATGACGTGATGCCCGTTGACCCCGTGGAATTGTGGAATACTGACCCATTCGAACCCGTTGTGAAAGATGGTCGCATCTGGGGTCGTGGTGCTGACGACGATAAAGGTCAATCATTTATGCACGCTAAGGCTTTTGAAGCTATGCTGGCTAACGGTACTCTGCCCTGCAACGTGAAGTTTATGTTGGAAGGTGAAGAGGAAATCGGTTCTCCGAGCCTGGGTAAATGGTGTGCTGACAATAAAGAAATGTTGGCTGCTGACATCATTCTCGTATCTGACACAAGTATGATTGGTATGGAGACTCCGTCAATCACTTGCGGTTTGAGAGGTTTGTGCTATATGGAAGTTGAGGTTATCGGTCCTAACAAAGACCTCCATTCAGGTTTGTTTGGTGGTGCAGTAGCTAACCCGGCTAACGTGCTGACCAAGATGGTTTCATCGCTGACTGACGAAGAGGGTCGCATTACTATCCCGGGCTTCTATGATGACGTGAGAGTATTGTCTCAAGAAGAACGCGAAGCTATCGGTGAAACTCCGTTCTGCATCGAACGCTACAAAAAGAACCTCGACATCGAAGAAGTTCAAGGCGAAGCAGGTTACTCTACTATCGAACGTACAGGTATCCGTCCGTCACTCGACGTTAATGGTATTTGGGGTGGTTACATTGCTGAAGGTACCAAGACTGTTATCCCGTCAAAGGCGAGCGCTAAGATTTCTATGCGTCTGGTTCCGAACCAAGACTACGAAAAGATTGCAGAATTGTTCGAAAAACACTTCCGCGCAATTGCTCCGAAGTCTGTTAAGGTTAATGTTAAGTATCTGCACGGAGGTTATCCGTATGTATCTCCGACAGATATGCCTGCATACAAGGCTGCATCTAAGGCATTCGAACAGACATTCGGTAAGACTCCGATTCCATTCTACTCTGGCGGTAGTATTCCTATCATCAGCACTTTCGAAAAGGTGTTGGGTCTGAAATCAATCCTGATGGGCTTTGGTTTGGATATCGACGCTATCCACTCTCCGAACGAAAGTTACGGCGTGGAAAACTTCTATAAAGGTATCGAAACAATCACTTGGTTCTATCAATATTTTGCTCAGCAAGAACGATAGAACTTAATGTGGTATTAAACTGAAAAGACACCCTCGTCATTGTTGTGGCGGGGGTGTTGTCGTATCAGGTCGAGTGTCTATGCAGTAGGGTAGTGTCCAATGGCAAAAAATGAAAAAACTTATGGTTAATAAATTTAGTTTGATATTTAATGGTTATCTTTGCAGTATAGTATCCTAAATGAAAGAATAAATGAAAAAAGATATGAAACGTATTTTGTTTGCCTGTGTAGCATTGTGCTGTATGACTGCCACAGCCGTAGCGCAAAAGAATGCTACGCAAAAAATTATCGAAATGGGTAGAACCGATAATCAAGTAATGGAACACCTTGATGTATTGTGTAATCGTATCGGAGGGCGTGTTATCGGTTCAAATGCTTATGACAATGCAGTGGAATGGGTTGCTGCAAAATTTAAGGAGTGGGGACTCGAAGTAGAGGTGCAAGAGGCAGGTACACTGCCTGTGGGATTCAACCGAGGTCCGTGGTTTGGTCGCGTTTTGGGCGAAAAGAATATGCAGCTGCACTTTGCTACGCCCGCCTACACCGTGGGTACTAAGGGTGTGCAACGTGGACACGTGCTGCTCGAGCCGATGTCGCAGGGTGAGTTCGATTTGATGAAGAGTCGATTGAAAGGTGCGTGGGTATTGGTTAATGGTACGAGCAACGGCTTTGCTATTGATCGCTCGGCAAAGGGCGATTCTATCAGAAGGGTTACACTGATGAAAAATGACAGCATCAGAAAACTCAACCAGCAGATAACGGCTGACAATAGAAAGAATAATACGAATAATCCGACTATCCCGCTGATTACAGATGTTCCTGCGCTGTTCTACAAGGAGATGTGCGAGGCAGGAGTATTGGGATTTATTCAATCGGCAAAGGTGCCGTTGCAGGCTCATTTCGATCGTACTGTGCTCACCGATCCGACATTCACTTTCGATAATCTGCCAAAGGCTTGCGATATCAAATTAGATGAACACCAGTATGCCGAAATCAAGCAATTGGTCAAAGAACGACACACATTTTTCTTAGAATTTGAAATTCGCAATCACTTCCGAATGGGGCCGGTGAAATATCACAACGTAATAGGAAAAATCAGAGGAACAAAGTATCCTGATGAATATGTGATGGCAAGTGCCCACCTGGACGCATACGATGTAGGTACGGGTGCGATTGATTGCGGAGCCGGAATGACTTCGGTTATCGAGGCTGCACGACTCGTTGCAATGTCGGGTGCAAAACCAAAGCGTTCGATGATATTCTTCGCATTTGCGGGCGAGGAGTTCGGTTTGTTGGGAGCTCAAGCTTGGGTTAAGGCAAATAAAGATAAACTAAAAAATATTTCCAATTTGTTTAATCGAGATGGAGGTCCGCTTCCTCCTGTTGGCATACGCGTACCTAAGGCTATGTATCAGGACTTTGTAAAGATTTGCGAACCCATCAAGAGTATTAATCCCGACTTTCCATTTGAGGTGAAAGAGGTGGGGCCTTTCAAACAAACCAAGAAATTGTGGGGTACAGATGCGTCGGTATTCGAAATAGAAGGTGTACCCGTGATTCCGCTTGATGAAAGAGATGTCAAAGGGTATGATTACAATTACAGAGAAACATACCATAGTGAACGAGATACCTATAACAAGAGTATTCCCGAGTATCAGAAGCACGCTGCTACAGTAATGGCAGTAATCACTTTGGGCGTGGCAAATCTCGATCACCTTCTCTCTCGCGAAGGTCTTTACGAGTAGTTGAATTTGAAAATTTTTAACCTAAAATAATATAGATATGAAAAGAGTAATTTTGATTATGATGTGCTTGTTGGCATCATTCAAATTTTCGAGCGCAGTTGCTCAAAAAAATGAAACAAAATTCGAAATTAGCCCGATGGCTGCTGTTGATGTATCCAAAATGTCACCATTGCAAATTTCGGTAATTTATCGTAATGTCAAGGACATTAAACTCAATGGTGTAACTGTAACAGAAAAAATCGATTTAGAAGAATACCCTTTAGTAGATAAGATGAATGACGTATTAAAGAGTATTGCTATTGGCGATGACAATGTTAAGTTTGTTCGTAAAAAAACTTTAAGACAACATAAATTCAGAGATAATAAAGTTGAGGAATATTACTTAATTCCAAACAAATTTGGAACTACTAAAGTGGAATTTACAGCAGTTGCTGATAATGGCGAAGTGTTGAAAAAAACTTTAGTGATGAATGTAGGTGACGGAAGAAACGAAGGGCTCGAGATTGATATTCCTTCTGATAAGATTGTCAAAAAGGGTAAAACTTATCCGTTTATTGTGAATGTCGGAGAAGATGTGAAATATGTCAATGTGTACATATATGGTCAAGACAACGTCTACTACAAAAAGGTGTCAAAGGGTAAAGTCTCTTTTGATCTCGATTTGTCAGGTGTTTCAGGAGAAGTTAGAGTGAAAATTACGGCGTATGATGAAGAGTATAAGAATCGCTCAATAGATACAAAACTTGAAGTGAAACATTAGACATTTCTGTGAAATTAATGAGTCTGTCTAACGAACTTTCGTTAGACAGACTTTGTTTTTAACTCACTGATTTTCAGTGTTAGTTTTTACAAAAATTGCGAAATCCTACATAGAAGACTACGACAGAGGTCGTTATTAAGTCAAAAACTACGAGTAGAAAGGTGCATAAACCTTTTGAAAGTAAAGTACTGAAATCAAGCATCTTCCAATGATGCATTGTGAACAAACCCAAATGGCGTATGAGCGAACTACAAAGTTCACTACATACGCCACTTTTGTCTTGAATTAGTTTGTATTAATTTGGACTACTTTGAATCCCATAATATGGGCACTATGGTTAGCAGTCTTCGCTTGCGGCCACGCACAATGCTGCTCGGGCAAATTCCTGTGGGAAATGGGTTTTAAGGTAGGCGGTTGCGTAGGCGAGGTATGCAAGTACTACAGCGTGGGCTTTGGGGTAGGCGTACAATCCATACTCGGTCATCGTTTGCCAACTCGCTTCACCATATTTTGTCACCCAGCGAGGACGATACAACTCCAACTTTTCTAACCGTTTTCTACCCACGGCACGGCGCAAATCCTCTGCCTCAGCCTCACTAAATCCGCAAGCCATCGCATCGCGCATAATCTCCTCTTGAAAACAATATCGTGAATCATTCTCGTTAAACATCTCAAACGCCCCTGGCCTATTTATGGCGCAAAGACGCACCAAATCATCAAACGAAATCGGCGGATTAAAATACATCTCATTAACCAATCTTCTACGATTTAGGCAATAGATTCCCGTCAAGTCGCCATAGCGTAGCGAGCGATAAGTCTCGGCATCGTCGAGCGGTATTCGCAAATCGCAACCATTAGACAAGTCGGACAGCATCAATCCGCAGTTCTCCCAAATCCCGTAGTTTGCTCTGCTGATCAGTCCTGCGATGTTTGACGCTACAAGCGTTACGCTATGCCCCTCGCTCTCATTACTCGCAATTGCCTGCTCCAAATCTCGCAGATGAGATGGGCGCAAAATCTTACCAATAAGCAGCTCCACCTCGGTAAACTTTGGGCAATCCTCGGGCATAAATCGAGCGAACATTAGGTCGCATTTTATGGGGTCAATGTTCGTAATTCGCAAGCAATAAAAGACCAGCGAGGCAGAAAAGACTCCTCGACCCGCAATATATGATATCCCCAATAGATTCATTTGCTCGGTTATCTCTACCACACCAAGCAGATACTCCACATAGCCACAACGCTCAAAAACCGCGACTTCGTGGTCGATGCGTTGCAGATACTCTTCTCGGTTTTCAGGAGTCAATAGGCCTCGACATTCTGCGTAGTCAATTACCACTTTTCGCAGATACTTTGCCGGTGATTTTGCAAATTTCTTGGGAAGTTTAATGCGCGGAATGCTAATCTTGTACTCGCTCATTGTCGTTCTCTTTTGAGGTTAATACTCCCGACTCCTCGATTTGTCGGATAATGCGGTTTGCTCGGTTAAAGCCGATGCAAAACTTTTCGCTTATGCCAGAGGCGATCAATCTTTTCTGCCCTTTGGCATACTCCACAACCTCGTCAAACAGCGGGTCGTGACTATTCTGGCTAAAGGTTTTCTTCTCCATTGTTATCTATTACATTTATTGTTTGCAGTTTTGTCAGTTTGAGATTGTGCGAGAAGAGCATCTCGCCCTTGTTGGTCAATAATGTTGCCTCTGGAGTGTCGATAATCCCTCTCGATTCTATGGCTGTTGCAACACGAAAAGCCACTCGCGTAGGCATCTCGATGCGCAATCGTGCCGGCAGGATAGTATGCTCTAATCGTGCCGTTGCAAGTACGGTGTAGATACCTACTCGGGGGCCTCGTTGAGCAATAAACACAATCTTCTCTATGATGCTCTTATCCATCAGCACAAGGTGGTCGAAGTTATCAATCAACACCATTTTTGGAGGGAAGGAGAGGTTTGGATTTTTAATATTGTCGCACAACATCTCCAACGCCTCACGAATCTCCTCCATCGTAGTCAGATATGTGTCGAAATAGGGGCGATTACCATCGATCCCTTTGGGGTCGATATAGATGACAAAACACCCCTCAAACACCTTTTTGGGGGCATAATAAATAGACTTCGCAAAGGCGTGTAGAAGGTTTGTTTCCCCTTGCGCCGTTGCCCCTCCGACCAAAATATTTCCCACCTTTGCCAAATCGACAATCAGGGGCTGGTTGTTGTCATCGTAGCCGAGACAAATAGGCAATCCCATACACTTTGTCTGCTCCTTATGAGTGTGCATAATCGTTTTAAGTTCATTCTTGTTCTTCATCTTCTTGCTCTATTATTTTGTCAATATAGTTGTCGTTGTAAAGTCCTTTCTCTATCGCCTTTGCCATAAGTGCCGAGTAGATGCGCCAGTAGTTCGGGCCGTGAGGAGTATCCTTCTTGCTACTGCGACGATGCTCGGTCATCGTTTGCAAGTTCGCCTCGCCATACGCCTCTACCCAACGAGGGCAGTACTCTGCCAATTTATACTCTTGTTTTCTACCTACTGCTCAATGCAAAAGCCTCACTATCACCAAATCCGCGAATCATTACTCTCAGTTAAAACTAATCCCACCAATTATGCAGATGAAACTCCAAATATTTGAACAAGATGCCGTATGCTTTGTAATAACGCATCCTTTGCTTATCGCCTTGGTCAATAAAGCCTTTATGGTCGTGAAAAATTTTGAATCTATCGACATTGTGCAGGTTCACCCGATAAGGGAAATATTCGTAATCGACACTCTCGTTACCATCTTTTAGGACTATTTCTATTAGTCGGCAGGCTGTACGCATTGTACTTATCACATAATGTCTATCACGGCAATGCCCGAACTGCTCCCAATATTCAATCATTCGCTCTATTTTGAATTTCAAGATAAAAAAGATATCCGACCAATCGTAATCACCTCCCCACGGCAGTTTGCGCATAATCATATCGTTTTTTTGCCTATTGTGCGCTCCAACATAGGCATTCCAATCCTCACGCTCCATTCCGTGGACAAGTTCGTTGTCCCAATTTTTATCCTCCTCTTCCCACTCTTTATTGAGGCGTTCTCTTTCGGCTTGTCGCTCATCCTCGGTCATCGCCTCAAAGCGGGCACGAGCCTCTTCTCTCTCGCGTACCTCTTTTGTAAGCGGACGGCGATTTGCCAATTTGAAATAGTAATCCTTGCCCTCTTCTTCTCGTTCTCTTGCTTCGTATGCTACCCGTTCGGTCTGCCACTTATCCTCCAAAGGTTGCAGACGAGCAATGGTGGCAAGGTCGGCCAATTTCTCATCAAGTTTGCGAAAGCAACAGAAATAGATTTCGCGTGAATGGTGAGGGCTCCACTCATCGCCAATAATATACGCCTGCTCTAACTGCTTGATAATACGCTTTGCTCGGTTTGTTCCAATACAAAATTTATCACTAATAGCCGATACCAATACCGCCTGTCGCTCGACCACATAATGTGCTACCTCGTCAAACAGTGGGTCGCGGCTGTTCCAATCAAAAGTTTTATTATTCATACTATTGTAATTTTATAGTGCAAAGCTACTGCGCCACACAGACAAAAACGGTCAGAGTAATTTCAATTCTTGTTGAAGTTGGAGTATTCGCTCGGCACCTGCTTCGAGGTCGTAGCGAAACGACCCCGCAAACGAGCAGTTGCAGAGCATTTCGATATCGGTTTCGGTTATCGGGCGAGGAAAGCCGCAATCAGCGTAGGGTTGCATCTTGCGCCAAACGGCACTCATTAGCGACTCACCCGAGTGGATTTCGAGCAGAGGCTCTCGCTGTGCGAAGCAGTAAAAGAGCATCTCACGATGGAGAGCCTCACGGAGTTCGTCTGTTGTCATTATAGACTAACTTCAATTGCTAATTCCTCTCGATTGGGGGTGTTCTTTAGAATCTCCCTCATCGCTCTTTTGGCACGCGCTACTTTCGCAGTATTACGTAGTTTTAAACCAAGTTCTGTATTATGATTGCGGAATTCATACATTTCATCACCACCAACTGGCTTCCCATTTAGAAATAATTGGCGAACAGTTTCCTTACTACAAGGATTAATCACTGTTTTTTCGACGATTTCGCCACAAGGTAACAAATTTTCCTCCTGCAGATAAAGAGTACATATTCTCCAAAAATCATTGCTATGATTGGGTTGTGTAAGATGAGCAAGTTCGTGCAGTATAACCTGTCTCAAAAATCCGACACCATAGAATAGGAGCTCCGGAGAAAGTGTTATTTTCCCACAACCACCTCTCCCGAGCGCCCCTTTCAACCCATAATTCAAATCCCACTGGCATTTCAATCCGTGACGATCACATACCCGATTAACAATCTCGTCAATATGCTTTACGAGTGCAATATGCATAGCGACCACATCATCTTTTTGCTCTAACTTCTTTTTAGGAGTAAGCTTGCTAAATTGAACTGCAAACTCGCAACACTCCTCAATTGTCGAAAATTTCTCTTGTGTCATAATTGTTTTGATTTTGATTATGCGACAAAAGTAAAACCCCTCTCTGCCATATCTTGTCAGAGAGGGGGAACTTCAAAAATTTCTAATCTTATTATTCTATTACTATATCATTTTCTGAGTAAATATATCTATAACTCTTCGTAAATCACTCGGTACTTTATTATAAGTAAAATCGTATAAATAGTCTGGAATCTCCTTATAATATGCGACTGCAACTGCACCCGTAATAGCTCCCATTGTATCTGCATCTCCACCCAATGAGATTGTCAGTCTAATAGCATCTTCATAATCTTTGCTTTCCAAGAATGCAATTAATGCTTGCGGAACTGTTTCTTGACAACTATCCTCAAAATGGTATGTTTCGCGAATCTCATCACACGATCGGTCCAAGTTATATTCAAATTCCGTGGCAATATATTCTCGAATATACGCCTTACTCTTTCCATTGCGTGCCAAAAAGATTGCTGCCGCAACAGCTTGCGCTCCTTTAATACCTTCGGGGTGGTTATGCGTTATCTCTGCTGAGATTTTTGCAACACGTAAAGTCTCTTCAAGTGTCGCAAATGCAAAGCCGACAGGAGACACGCGCATTGCAGAGCCATTGCCCCACGAATTGTAAGCACCCATCTCCTCGCGATAAAGCCAAGTGGTAAACGTACCACCATACCCACCCATTGGGAAACGATATTTATTTCCCCAATAGCGCATATACTTTGCCAAATCACTATGGCTGAGAGTTTGAGAATTTAAAATCCAGTCGGCCACAGCTAAGGTCATTATCGAATCATCGGTAAATTCCATTCTTTCATCCAGAATCGGGAAGTCGTAGTTTTTGATTGAATCGAATTCATAAATTGAGCCTATGGTATCACCCACAATAGCTCCCATAATAGATGCTTTTTTCATATCTAAAATAGGTCTTACTAGTTTCGAGTTATTTTATTCTGTCGCCGCAGTATGCCTTGCGTTTGCAGGTTTTACAGTGCTCACCCGACCACACAGCATTGAAATGGTCGGCTGCGGCATCTACCAGTGAGAGATCATCAGTCAAAATACCCGCCTCAAAGTTTCGCTTGCCGTCGGACTTCATTCCAATGCCTGCACCCGTAAGGTTTGCCGAGCCGATATATACCACCTCGCAATCAAAAATCATCATCTTGAAATGGACTCTCGGACAGAGTTTGCGTTGCAACTTCCGTATTAGTGCAGGATACTTATCGAAATCCTCACGGAAGTTCGGTCCTGGCTCTTTGGCGTGAAGCAATCGTACCTCCACACCACGCCTTACAAGTAGGTCCAACACTGCAAGGAACGGCTCACGCCCCGCCCCAACCTTTACATAGAGATCCTTGATATCGGCCGTACCAATCACCAGCGAATGCTTTACACTCGCCACCCGCGCCAGCACCTCGTTGTAGTGCGCTATGTCCGCAATGTAGGTGGTCATTAAATTCCTAATAGTTCTTTTGCAGTATCACCTAAATAAGGTAAAACTCCTTCACGAAAAGCCCTTGTTTTGCGTCGTGCACTTGGGTGGCTTGTCCAAATAATTTTGGTTGGGTATTTCTCTAATTCGAAAACTGTTGCAAACTCATTAGACTCTATCTCTTTTGCGCCTAATCCTTCAAGGATATCCATTCTCTTACCTCGTTCGCCTAAAACTATCACTAAATCTGGAGTATCATAAGCCTTGAATAATGTTTCAAACCGCTCCATTTTCTGAACATAGGAGCGTAAATCCTTAACAAACTTCTTATCTATTTTCTCGTATCCTTTGAGTGCTCCTAACCAACCCTTTTTTACCTCTACCAAAGAGAGGTTTCCGTAAGCCGCACCTTCCAAAATATCATAGTGTGTCTGCTCGAAATCGGTAACATTAACCCATTCGCCTGTCACAATGTAGATGTAGAGCTTTTGACAGAATGGCCAAAAGCGAGACATATGATTACATCTCCAAGAGGTATTCTTATCAAGGCTGTGGAGGTCTGTTCCATCTTGATTTTCCCCTTGTACAGATACCACCTTGGTATTCTTCTCCAAATAACAATCAATGTCATTATTGTTATAATCAGTCAGCATCTCCGATGTTTTAATCCAACCAGCTGTATCGATACCGACGAAGAATATCTTCTTCTCGGCCTTAGCATAGTTGTTGAATGTGTAAGGAATGAAGATTCCAGATTCGGGATGAAACTCGTTGGGGATTTGTTGTAGTTTTTCGCAAAACTCTGAAACAAACTTTCGGTAGAAATCTTTGTTGATCATAAATCTCTTTTTTACTTTTTATACATCTTAAATTTATACTCTTCGTTTGGTTGTGCGTACTCGACGATACCCTCCTCGCGGACTTTTGCAATAAGCGTTGCCGGTGCAAGCACCTCCGTCGTTGCTCCCATCGACAAAATTTTCTGCCTAAAATCAAACGACGGGCAGAGACGGTACTCAAAAATCGAATACTCATCGTTACGCTCTACCTCCACCTGAGTGTGGTGCAGAGGCAGAGTCCGGAGATATTTACTCTGCCACGAATCAACCTTCAACGCCACTGGCTCGATATCGAAATCATTATCGCTGATAATAATACCATAGTAGTCCTCAAAGAATTTTGCCACATCGAACTTCTTGGGTAGTTTGAATTTGCGCTCGGTTGGCTCTAACGCCTTGATGCGGTCAAGGGAGTAGATACGCAGCTTATCGCTCATTCCGAGCATATACCACCTCTGCTCAAATAGTTTTACGCAGTATGGCTCCACCTTAAAGGTTGAGGGCTCCGATTTTCCGAAACTTTGGTAGGTCATCGAGAGTGCCACGCTTTCACGCATCGCATCGACAATGGTTGTCAGGTGCTGCTGCCCTGAAGGTACTTCTTCCAAAAGAATGCGGTTTTTGAGATCTTGACTCTCGTGTAAAATGTTATTGACCGAAAAGGTCTGTATAAGCCACTTGCGCATACCCATATTGTCGATACCCTCACGATCAGCAATCACATAACCTCGTTGTGTGCGACTATACTTTATCTCGATATCGAACAACTCCTCTACAGCATCGGTGTAGCGATGAAACTGACGCTCCGAAAGCTCCTCGCCACGCCCAAAATGCGACTCAAAACGGTGTTGAATCTCTTCAAGAGTGATAGGCCCTCGGCTATATATTGTCGTCACAAACCATACATAGCGATTGATAAGTCCTGCGGTACTCATAGTGTTTCCTCTTTATATCCCTGCTCACGCAATGGATTGATGATTAAATTATGTACGATACGACCGCCCCTTTTTCTTGTGGATGGGTGAGTCAGTTTATACACAGAGGCACCTCCTGCGGCTTGTTTTATCTGCTCGATATCCTCGTTAGTCATTGAGTTAATCGCTTGCAGAATTATAATATCAGGGGCAAAACATTTAACCTCCTCGATAAATATTGCAAACTCCTTGTCGTGGTCTATCCAGTTGCGGTCTTGATCGCCAGACTTCCCCTCTCTGACTACGGTGACAAATTTATGCAGATTGGTCAATGCAATAGTGTGTGCAATCTCTGCAATCTGCGAAGCGCTCAACATCTTCAATGCCCAATGTGCCGTTCTGTCGCACATCGATTCTTCCCACATATCCTTGAATTTGTCGCATTTTCTCAACAGATAGAGTGCAGTCATATATGTTCCTGCAAGATGGGCATGATATTTTCCTGTCATACAATTCTTTCGCTTGGAGTCAAAATCGTGGAAATATAACGGTGTGCCGTTGATATCTTTAGCGTTATCGTTTACACATTCATCACTGCCAATATCCTCGCCAACAATCAAAATCTTGGAATAGAACTTGCCATAATCATTCCCAATAAATGGCATTCCCGAGAAACGCTTCTTGCCATTTGGCAATAATCCCGTTTCTTTATCAAATCCAATCGCTTTGGAAAAATCCTCAACCAGAATTTTATGAATTGCTCTATGAAGTATTTTGCTCATAGTTATATATAATTTTAGGTAAAGTTACAAATTATAATCGAATCCAACGCTCTGGTGAGGATAAAAAGTGTATCGCCAATGCACCGATAATTACGCCGACCACGACCGCAATAGTGATGTGAATGCGTTGTTTGCGCTTGTTTTGCGGGAACGAATCAGCCGCACGACCCCATAAATCGGCAGGGTCACACGGCTGATTTATAATACTTTGTCGCAACTGCTCACTAAATGGCAACTGCTCTTGATTTTGATTCTGAGGTTTCTTTTGCTCCATAATTTTTGATTTTGATTTTATGCAAAGGTATGGCCACAAACTGACAAATTAAGTCAGAGGTAAGCTTGATAAACAGAAAAGAGGAGTCGATTACTCAACCCCTCTGTGTGTTCAAAATGGCTAACCTATAATTTCCTCAACCAACTCGTCAAATCGCTTCTCTACAAGTTCGTCCCAAAGATTAGAACCTTGAAAATGTTCAGCCGGAATAAACTCTTTGTATCTCTCCAAGAAATCGGGCGTGTATAGTTCCTCGCTACGCCAACGATTGATAATGCACTCCCAATCCCACTTGTCAGTAAATTTATCGAGCAGGGCATACGAGAGTTTCAGATTGCTGTTGTCTGACAACTCGTGCCAATCCCACTTATCGGCAAACTGCTCGATAATCTTTGGAGTAAGCAACTTTTCAGGGGCATTACCCGATAACTCTTTCCAATCGATATAATTCTTGAAATTTTCAAGAATCGATGCCGTCCAAAGCATTTCGTAATTGCAGGACAACGCCTCCCAGTCAATCTCACTGCGATACTTTTGGAGCAACTCTTCATTCCACTTAAACTCGCGTGATAGCTTTTTCCACGCCTCTTTGTTCAACTCTTGAGCGATAATTGCATCTCCAAAACTTTTTCTTGTTTCCATAAATTTGTGTTTTAAATGGTTTGTAATGTTTGTTTGACGATGCAAAGTTGAGGATTTACTCTGCCATATTGCGTCAGAGTAAAATTATTTTAACACTGACAGTCTTTGGCACTTTCAATTCTCACCTTTGCAGGAAAAATCACAAATATGAAAATAGCAATAGTCGGAAGCCGCACATTTGAAGACTATGATGCAATGTGTGCATTTATCAAAGAGAAATTAGTCGCTATGGAGTATGATACTATTGAGGCTGTGGTATCAGGAGGTGCAAGAGGTGCAGATACCCTTGCCGAGCGTTATGCACAAGAAAGAGGCTTACATATGATTGTCTTCCCTGCCGAGTGGGAAAAGTATGGTCGGCGAGCGGGATTTATTCGTAATGTGGATATTATCCGTGAATGTGATGTATGCTTTGCCTTTTGGGATGGCGAGAGCCACGGCACACAGCACGACATTGAACTGTGCGAGCAGATGAACAAACAATGTTTTATTTATAGATTTTAGAATGATGGAATACTGCGACGATGGGTATATGTAAAATCACTCGCGCCCCTATATCACACAACTTTTTCCTGTACGTTGCAAAGTGCCATACTTGCTGCGCAAGAAGTTGGAACGAGGCTTGGAGATAGCCCTACAAGAGAACGAGACCTGCCTGTATTAAGGGTAGGTCTCGTTGTGCTTATTGTTTTGTTAATGGCAAAATTGCCTTTATGAGTTCTATGAGGTTGGGCAATGCTGATTCTAAATCGGTATATTTCCAGCAATACCAAGAACTATTACTTTCCCAACTACCAATATTTGATATTGCACCTTCAATTATATTTGCTATATTAGGATCTTTGCCCTCAACACAATAAATACCATAGTATATGTTTGTGTCTCTATCTATAACAATTCTAACAGAATGTCCACCGATCTGCAAAGAGATTCCGACAAAAATAATCTTTCCTCTATTTCCTAATGTTATGTTGTTTTTCAAGTCCGGGAAGTGTTCTGTCAATTCAATCTTCCACTTCTCAAACATCTGATTTTCTACCTTGCCTTTTAATGTTTCTAAGTGGCTTAGTACTTTGTTAATATCGTCTTGATATTGACGAATTGTACGATAATCATCATACACCTGACCTATTAAACCAAGTTTTTCCTTGATACACTCTTCTACTTTCATATTTAACTCTTTATCTATTGTTCTTAAACCGAAAATGCCCTCCAAATAGTCTATATATTGTTCCACCGCACAACGTAACAGATAATCTTTTTCGGGAATCATAGGAGTAACTTTCTCTTTCAACCACGGCAGAATATCATCTCTAAATGATAAATTCACATACCGTTGTGCATATTCAGACTTATATGTGCCCCAAGATTGTTCAGCCGGTTCCGAGCCTTGCTGAGACAAATAGACTACAAAAATTTGTTCATCTGCAAATCCATTTGACTTGGTACACTCTATATATCTTGATAACTGAGCCTCCTGATCTGTTGCGTTATAGATTTTATTCTCGAAAATAATGGCATATCCACCAGCCTTGTCTCGCACCCAAAGGTCTATTCGACACTGCTCCTGCGTAATCAATGGTCTCTGGATGGCTATGGAACGATATTCGTTATTTTGTTCAGCTATATACGCCAACAGCGATTGTAATACTACATACTCCCCTGATTGCGATTTATATTGCAATAATTTACATAGTATGCGACTATGCCCGTTTTCGTTGATATGTAGTTCGTCAATCAGATTGAGATGATATGGCAACAGATGTCTATTCTGTTCGATGCAACGCTTTACATCTGCCGCCAACTCCATTACAAAACTGATTTCAGACGCCTGCTGCTTTGCATCTTCGCCAACAATATAATTGACAAAGTCGAGTATCTCAGATATTCTGTTGTTATCCATTGTATTGGGTCGTAGTATATCACAAATTTAGTAATTTTATTTCATTCTCACAAACTTATACAACTCACGCAGGTAGTCGTCTATGTTTTCGTCAATGTAGAAACAATCCTTTTGCGGACGCCAGCGATAGTGAACCTCATCGGAGGATGGCTCCTTCCACGACTCTACGCCCGGTATATCGGCAGATATATCCTCCAAATAATCATAGAAATATAGGCGTGTGCGATTGGCTATCTCCTGCCCAAGTCTGATTTGTGGCGCACGATTCTGCTCTGCCTCGCGCACAAACTTATTCCTAAACACCTCAAAAGAGCAACGTTCTCACCACTTTGGGCGACTGCCGTCTTGTTCCTCCCAATGCTGATGCGTGACCTTGACCTCCACGCAAAAGTCGTTCATACGCAGAATGTCGGGAATGGAATAGGGCTTGTGGCAACTCAAATCGTGAATGGCGTGGCAGATGCATAGATGACTCAACTTGTCAGCAGCAGGTTGCATCGACTCATACCAAGTCGTGCCATCATTGAGCTTATCTGTCAGCCCCAACTCTTTGCTACTCATTTTGGGACAATAATCCAAAGGGGAAACATAGCAACGGCATCGCTCAATCTCCACTAATGTCAGCACATCGCAAACGTATAGCCACTCAATAACGCTAAACATCTCGTAAAAATTCGAGTTGTAGTAGTCATCATTCGCCATCGGCAGAACAGAGTCATATCCAGTGGTATAAAACCTGAGCGAACCCTCAATCTCCACTACATCATCAAATTCGGGATTATAGGTAGTAGTTGCAATCTTGCGACAGAGCGCCTCGGTGCGGGCATACATTTTCTGTGTAAGGTCAAACAGACGATTGTTCACCTGCTCCATACGCTCCACCTCATCGGGCGTAGCAACAAACATCTTATTCAGCAGATGTTTGCGTTTCCAAATTAGCTTTTCGACCTGCTCGCATTTGCGCTGCGAACGAGTCCACTCCATATTAAACTCTACATTCTTGCCCGTGATGGCAAGAATCTTCTCCTCGATTTTCTGCACCTGCGCTCGCAAGTGGGTGTAATCTTTATGTTTCATAAATTGAGCAATTTAAATTTTGCTGCAAAGCTACGCTACCAAACTGACAAAATATGACAGATTAAAATTTTAAAGACAAAAAGAGCAGAATGTTAAATTTTATTTTAGCTATACCAAGTAATACCAATTTATGCTTAATTTAGACTACACAGAAGACTATATAAGAATGGTGAAAATAGAATTTATTCAGCTTTTGTATGAAAAGTCGTTTCATAATACAAATACCTAATGTGTTGTAAATAAATTCGGCGGTGAATTGAATTTCACCGACAATGAATGATAGTCCCCAAGGGCGGTTCCTTTTTGTATTTATACATGAGCTCTCAAGGTACTACGGTTTAAGTCAATTATTATTCCAATGTTGCAATCTTTTTCATAATCATCTGTAAAGCAAACATCAAAGCAAGATAACTCCTTGGTATGAATATATGTCATACATGAAAATGACTTTTGATAACCAAGATATTCTTCACCAGCAATACAATTACATATTAAAACTTGGAAATTATTTGCAATATCTTTCAGTATATGGTCTGTTTCTTGTTTAAACAGAACTTCTTGATTGCTAGTAATTACAAGTGCAATTATTGTGTGGGGGAAAAATAGTGAAACACGCTCTGCCAACCAGAGACTGATTTTCTAGTCAAAAATGGGTCTGTTGCCATAATCCAAAGAATTTTTAATTATTTTTGCGATGTATATCATTGATTAGTATAATTGACCTGTACCAAGATCTTTTATTTGATATTTTCAAGTATATAATTGTTTTTAAATTATACGAATTTTTTTTGTTTCGTTGCTATTTCCGCTGCAAATAAAAGCAGTAAATAGCACACTGCAATGGGTGGGTCTATACGGGTCATAGGCTGACATATCGTTACATATCCATTACGATCAATAGCCTCTCTTAATCGCTATATATATCATTACAATTATTTTTCTTTTCGCTGTCATTTCGTTTCTCGAGTGCAATAAATATAGAAGTTATCATACCTCAATGGTTCATCGGACCTATTGTAGTATATGGCGTAGTTCGTTGCACTTGAACCTGTATCTTCACTGACTATACTCATATAGACTGTATAATTATCACACTTACATACATAACCCCCCAACCAAGCGACTGTCAAAATAGATTTTGCTTGCTAAATAAAAAGCGGTTATAAGGTGTAGATATTTTCATCATATTTGAATACATTTATTTGACCTCCTATTTGGACAGATTTCCCCACCATACAAATATAACTCCTGTATTATTTTTTCTGCATTTTTTAGCAAGAATACTTATTTTTCAGGAAAAATCACACCAAACACCCCATCAGAGTCTCAAATCGGGACTCGATGGATAGGTCGAAGTTACTCCAGCTAAATTCGTTGAGATAAAGTTG
>JAZTZL010000046.1:0-29728 GCA_045637425.1 Rikenellaceae bacterium
CCCCCTTCTGCAAACGGCACTCCGGGTATCCACCACGTAATGGCTCGTACTATCAAAGATATCATCTGCCGATATAAAACTCAACAGGGCTATCTCGTTCATCGTAAGGCTGGTTGGGATACACACGGGCTACCCGTAGAACTCGGCGTAGAAAAAATGCTCGGAATCACCAAAAAGGATATCGGCACAAAAATCACCATCGAAGAGTACAACAAAGCTTGCCGCCAAGAGGTGATGAAATATACCTCGGAATGGGAGTCATTGACTCGCAAAATGGGCTACTGGGTGAATATGGACAACCCATACATCACATACGACAACAAATACATCGAAACTTTGTGGTATTTGCTCAAGCGTCTGTACGACAAAGGGTTGCTGTATAAGGGTTATACAATTCAACCATACTCGCCTGCAGCAGGCACAGGGCTCAGCAGCCACGAACTGAACCAGCCTGGTTGCTACCGCGACGTGAAGGATACAACTTGTACTGCTCAGTTCAAGGTCGTTCGAAACGAAAAGTCAGAACGTCTGTTTGAAGGTATTGATACAGACCTCTATATTATGGCGTGGACCACTACACCGTGGACTCTGCCATCGAACGTAGCGCTCGCCGTAGGCCCCGCTATCACTTATGTGAGAATCGAAACATTTAATCCATACACACACCAGCAGGAAGCCGTAATCATCGCTAAAGACCTTTACGCAAACTACTTCAATAAGAAGATGGAGAATGCTCCGTTTGAAGAGTACAAGGGAGATGCAAAGATGATTCCATACAGAATCACAGGCGAATATCGCGGCGATGAATTGGCAGGCGTAATGTACGAACAGTTGATTCCGTGGGTAAAACCTGATGGCGATGCATTCAGAGTAATCCCGGGCGACTATGTATCGACTGAAGATGGTACAGGTATCGTACACATTGCTCCGACATTTGGTGCTGATGACGACCGCGTAGCTAAACAGGCAGGCATCGGATCACTGATTATGATCGACCGCTCGGGCAAACGCTGCCCAATGGTAGACCGCTCGGGTAAGTTCTTCACTATTGAAGACCTCGATCCGGAATTCGTCGCTCAGAATGTAAATACCGCAGAATACGCAAAATTCGCAGGTAAATATGTGAAAAATGCTTTCGATGAACATCTGACCGATAAAGATGAAACATTGGACGTAGAAATCTGTGTTAATCTTAAGGCTGAAGGCAAGGCATTCAAGATTGAAAAACATACCCACAACTACCCGCACTGCTGGAGAACCGACAAACCGGTATTGTACTACCCGTTGGATTCGTGGTTTATCCGCACTACTGCGCTCAGAGAACGTCTGATCGAACTGAATAATACAATCAATTGGAAACCAGAATCAACAGGCTCGGGTCGATTCGGCAAGTGGTTGGAAAATCTTGTGGACTGGAACTTGTCACGTTCGAGATATTGGGGTACTCCGCTGCCAATCTGGGCTACGGAAGACCACTCGGAAATGAAGTGCATAGGCTCGATAGAAGAACTCTGCAATGAGATCGAACTCGCTGTCAAAGCGGGTGTTATGACCGAAAATCCATATAAGGATTTCGTAGCAGGCGACTTCTCAAAAGAAAACTACGACAAGGTAGATCTGCACCGCCCATACGTGGATAACATCGTTCTGGTGTCATCTAAGGGCGAAGCTATGCACCGCGAACCAGACCTGATTGACGTATGGTTCGACTCAGGCGCAATGCCTTATGCACAAGTTCACTACCCGTTCGAAATCACCGATGAAGAGTTCAGCAAGGTATTCCCGGCAGACTACATCGCAGAAGGTGTTGACCAGACTCGTGGTTGGTTCTTCACGCTGCACGCAATCGCTACGATGTTGTTCGACTCGGTAGCATTCAAGAACATCATCTCGAATGGTCTTGTGCTCGACAAGAACGGAAACAAGATGAGTAAACGTTTGGGTAATGCCGTTGAACCATTCGCCGCAATTGAAAAATATGGCGCAGATGCCGTAAGATGGTATATGATTTCAAACTCACAACCGTGGGATAATCTGAAATTCGACATCGAAGGCGTTGACGAAGTGCGTCGTAAATTCTTCGGAACACTTTATAATACATACGGATTCTTTGCACTGTATGCAAATGTAGATGGATTCACAGGCCAAGAAAAAGAGGTGCCGCTGGCAGAACGTCCCGAAATCGACCGCTGGATTATCTCGTTGCTCAATACTTTGGTTAAAGATGTAACCGAAAAGATTGATGACTATGACCCGACTCCGGCAGCCCGTATGATTCAGGATTTCGTGTGCGAAAATCTGTCTAACTGGTATGTGCGTCTGAACCGCAAACGCTTCTGGGGCGGCGGTATGACTCAAGACAAATTGGCAGCATACCAAACTTTGTACACCTGCCTCGAAACCGTAGCACAACTTGCGGCTCCGTTCGCACCATTCATCTCTGAACGCGTATTCTGCGACCTCAATGCCGTAAGCAACCGCCACAGCGAAGGCTCGGTACACCTGTCATCATACCCGAAATGCAACGACGAGGTAATCGACAAATCTCTGGAAGAAAAGATGGAGATTGCTCAACGTCTGTCGTCAATGGTACTCGCGCTGCGTCGTAAGGTAAACATCAAAGTGCGTCAGCCGCTGAGCCGTATGATGATTCCTCTGCTTGATGCTTCGACAAAAGACAACATCGAGGCCATCAAACAACTCGTAATGAACGAAGTAAACGTTAAGAACATCGAATACATCGAGGATACTACGGGCATTATGACCAAACGCATCAAACCCAATTTCAAGACATTGGGTCCGCGTTACAGCAAACAGATGAAGCAGATTTCGGCACTTGTTGCAGCATTCTCACAGAGCGACATCGCTCAACTCGAACGCTCGGAAAAATGGTGCACTGAAATTGACGGCATCAATGTAGAGACTACACTCGAGGACTTCATCATTCAGACCGAGGACATTCCGGGCTGGCTCGTAGCAAGCGAAGGCAAACTCACCGTAGCACTCGACATCACAATCACCGAAGAGCTGAAACGCGAAGGTATTGCCCGCGAACTCGTTAATCGTATCCAGAATATCCGCAAGGAGTCAGGCTTTGAAGTTACGGATAAAATCAAGGTTGAAATCGAACGCCACGAAATGCTGGAAGGTGCTATTGCAGATTATGGCACATATATTGCTCAGCAAACGCTTGCTCATAATGTAGCGCTTGTCGATGCAGTACAAAAACCGACCGCAATAGAAATCGACGAAACACAAATCAACATCGAAGTTCGCAAAAGCGATATGTAAAAACCGTCAATAGCGGTAAATATTAAATATTAAAAAACTCTGTGATATTATGGCAGAAGTAGAAAAAACAAGATATTCCGATGAGGAATTGCTCGAATTCAAGGAGATTATCCTTGCAAAATTAGATAAAGCAAGAAAGGATTATGATTTGCTGAGAAGCACCGTTATGCAAACCGGAGGCAACGGTACAGACGACACTGCACCTACGTTCAAGATTCTGGAAGAGGGCGCTGCAACACTCTCTAAAGAGGAATCAGGACGTCTGGCACAACGTCAGCAGAAGTTCATTCAACACCTCGAGGCTGCACTTATCAGAATCGAAAACAAAACCTATGGCATTTGCCGCGAAACCGGCAAACTGATTCCGAAAGAACGATTGAAAATCGTGCCGCACGCAACACTCTGCATCGAAGTTAAAGACAACGAGAAGAGATAGTCTGAGCGTGAAGGTTCGCAAGATACTGACGGCTCTGGAGAGTGTATTCAACCCTCCGATGTGCCCCGTGTGCGGTTCGGCATTGGAGCACGGCGAGGAAGTATTCTGCACAAGATGTCGCTGGGAGATGCCTCTAACAGAGTATTGGTTGCACGAACAAAATCCTATCACAGAAAAATTCGGCGGACAGTTCCCCATCGAACGGGGCTGTTCGCTCTTTTTTTATAACCAAAACAGCAGGTGGCATAGACCGATTCACCTGATGAAGTATTACGAACACCGACAAATCGCCAAAGAATTGGGCAGAATGCTGGGATTCGCACTGAAGAATGCACCGGGCTGGGATTCTATAGATGTAATCATTCCCGTACCGCTGCACCCGTTGCGCAGACTCGGACGTGAGTACAACCAGGCGGAAGAAATTTGTCGTGGATTGAGTTCGCAAATAGGCGTCGTAGTGGACAATCGTTCTGTGCGCAGGGTACGCTACTCAGCCAGCCAAGTCGGGCGCTCGGGCGAGCAGAGAATGACAAATATTAGCAAATCGACATTCCGAGTCGTAAACTCACACCAACTCAAGGGCAAAAATATTGTGATTGTAGATGATGTATTGACTACGGGAAGTACGATTTCTGCACTTGCAAGGGCTATTCTCGAAGTTGTACCCGATGCAAAAATCAGCATAGCAACGCTCGCAATCAGTTCTTACAATATTAATCGCTAAAATCTAAATATACCTCCAGAGCCATTATAACAGCGATTTTTCAAAAAAATGAAAAATTTTTGAAAAAAAGTGAAAAAATATTTGGCAGATAAAAAAAAGTGCTCTATCTTTGCACCGTCGAAATGAGACAAACATAACAATGGTGTGGTAGTTCAGCTGGTTAGAATGCCTGCCTGTCACGCAGGAGGTCGCGAGTTCGAGTCTCGTCCATACCGCAAAAATTTAGGCTCAGTTTTTTACTGAGCCTTTTTTGTATTCGTACATTACGTTACTCTGCAAAACAACAACAAATCTTTTTGAGTACAGCCTGTAGCCATATAACTACATTTTCCTTAACTTTGCACAAAACACAATCTTATGGAGCAACCCAAAATCGAGAGAGTATTGCGTCTGATGAAGATGATGACAGACAACAATAAGTACACAGTTGAGGATATGGCTGAACGATTGAACACCTCCTACCGTTCGGTATATCGTTACATAGAAACTTTCAAAGATGCTGGATTTGTTGTTCAACGCAAGGAGGGCGGCATATACAAACTCGGCAAAGAGAGTCGTTATTTCAAAGACATTTCTCAGTTAATCCACTTTACAGACGAGGAGGCTCACATCGTAAACCAACTCATAGAGGGGTTAGATAATACCAACCTGATCAAACAGAACCTTCGCAAAAAACTGACATCTGTGTACAACTGTACATCAATGGCCGATAGCATTGTTGAAGGCAAAAATGCTTCGAATATCAATCGTTTGATTGATGCCATTACAGAGAGAAAACAGGTCGTATTAAAAAACTACGCATCATCACACACAAATGTGATTCGAGACAGACTTGTCGAACCGTTTGGCTTTACTACCAATTATGTACAGGTGTGGTGTTATGACCCTGAATCGGGTGTTAATAAACTATTCAACACTGCTCGTATAGGCTACGTTGAGACCCTCGACAAACATTGGGAATTTGAGCAACAACATCACAAAGGATATATCGATATTTTCAGAATAACAGGGCATCAGCAATTAAATGTCAAATTGGAACTTGGGGTAAGAGCTCACAATCTGTTAATTGAAGAGTATCCATTAGCAATAAGAGATACCAAGCAGATTGATGATACTCATTGGATTCTCGATACAATGGTGTGCAACTATATGGGGATAGGGCGATTTGTTATGGGATTATTAGGAGATATTCGCATACTCTCACCTGAATTCGAGGAATATATCAAAGGAGAAATAACATTTTTCTATAACACATATCACTCTGAATAATAAATTATTCAGCTGATTATAGAGCATTGCTTTATCCCTGCAACACCAATAAATTGTTGCGGGGATTTTATTTTTTACACAAAAAATATTCATTGACAGTAATTGTCAAAACTAGCCCATACCTTTGCGTCATAATTAAAGACTTAATCACAGGTCAAGTAAAATGAATGTTTAATTAAAATTTTATATTATGTTGCTGATTTCTATCTTGTGCTTTTTTGCATTTTTTGGTGAAGCTTTCGGGTTGGATTAATAACAGACTCGTAAATTTCTTACACAAAAACACTCATTGACAGTAATTGTCAAAACCAGCCCATACCTTTGCGTCATAATTAAAGACCTAATTGCAGGTCAAGTGAAATAAATGTTTAATTAAAATTTTATATTATGTTGCTGATTTCTATCTTGTGTTTTTTCGCATTTTTTGGTGAAGTTTTCGGGAAAAGATATTACTAATTTTTTCCGCTATATTCTCACAAAACAAACTCGTATCTGCAGGCATATTGCAAAAATTGAAAGATTATTTTTACCTTTGTAGAAATAATCGAAATGCAATGAACCGAGTCGTCGTCGTAATTCCTACATATCGCAACGAACTATCCGAATGGGAAAAACTCTCGCTCGAACAGTGCATGAATGTGCTGGGCAAAAATCACCATATAAAAATTGTGGCTCCCGAGGGCATTGACTCACACGGACTGCAAGTTGAGCGCTTCGACTCGAAATTCTTCGACGGACTGGCCGGATACAACAAACTGATGCTCGCAGCCGAATTCTACGACAGATTCAGCGATTATGACTACATATTGATTTACCAGCTCGACGCGTGGGTATTCCGCGACAGACTCAACGAGTGGTGCAGTCAGGGCTGGGACTACATCGGAGCTCCGTGGCTGATTAAAGGTACGGGGTGCGCGCCGCTGAGCATATTGGCGCGAAACATACTGCTGAAACTAAAATGCTACCACACCGATTTGTTCCGATTCCGAATGGTGGGCAATGGTGGCGTATCGCTCAGAAAGGTCGAAACATTCCGTCAAAAGACGCGAAATATCAAACAGATTCCCCGACACGGAAAACTCAACGAAGATATATATTGGTCGCTGGTAGCTGGATTAAAAATTCCAGATTGGCGCACTGCTCGACACTTCTCAATTGACGAGGTACCCTACCCCGCCGAGTGCAATATTGCGCCTGATTTTTGCCACGGATTCTCAAAATCGCAAAAGACACTGCAGTATTGGGAAAAACTTAAAAACTTGTAAATGAAACGAATTTGCTGCGTTTTCGGATTCGCTCCGGAATATCGAAGAGGGATATACGAACTGATGGACAAAGACACCGAAATGGAATTTGATTTCTATTTAGGCAACACGTCTTACGGCGGAATTAAACTAATGAATGTCAGTAAGATGAATCACTTTCGAGGAGCACTGCGAAACCGATATGCCCATAATGGCAAAAAACTTGTCTGGCAGGGCGGATTTATGAAGATTTTTTCCAAGAAATATGACGCATATATTCTGACGGGGAATCCCGGCATTCGCTCAAATTGGTTTATAACTCTGATAGCCAAACTATTGAGAAGACCGGTATTCTTGTGGTCGCACGGCATTTATGGATATGAACAAGGGCTGCAACTGAAAAAGAATATGGCATATTTTAAGTTCGCAGGCAACATTATGACCTATGGCGAACACGGACGAAATATGCTGATTCAGAATGGTTTCAAGCCAGAAAAGGTTGATGTGATTTGGAATTCGTTAGATTACGACTCGATGGTGCAGTTCCGAGATAAGGAGATTGACCGCACGATTATGAGATATTATTTCGGAAACGACGACCCCGTAATGATTTTTGTAGGCCGACTGACTGAAAATAAAAATATTGAGATGCTGGTTCAGGCGCTCGCAGAGCTAAACAACAAAGGTGTGAACTGCAACCTAATGCTCATTGGCGACGGCTCGCTGATGAATAAACTGACCGAAATGTGTCGACAGCTCGATGTCGAAGACAGAGTATGGTTTTATGGCGAATGTTATGACAATCAATTTCTCTCTATCGCACTGCGCAACAGTGCATTATGCGTCAGCCCGGGAAATGTCGGGCTCACAGCCATTCACGCACTGACATTTGGAGTTCCGGTTATAACTCACAATCGTGCAGAGCTGCAAATGCCAGAGTTCGAAGCAGTTATCCCGAAACAAACCGGAGATTTCTTTGAATACGGAAATCTGAATGACTTGGTGGAAAGATGTAGCGTGTGGCTGCAAAAGATGCGCACAAAAGAGATTGCTGAGGAGATTAACAAAGAGTGTATGTCAGTGATTGACAATAGATTCAATCCCCACAACCAACTGAAATTGATTAAGGAATCACTTAGAAAAATACTCGGTTAGAATTCGTGCGGCGCGGCTGCCTACAACAGCGCACAGCTCGTCGTAGCTCGCCTTTCGAACATTTGCCACAGAACGAAAATGTTTCAGCAACTTTGTGACAGTCTGCTCACCAATACCCTTAATGTCAAGCAGTTCGCTCTGAATAAAACCTCGCGAACGCTGATTGCGGTGGAACGTAATGCCAAATCGGTGAGCCTCGTCACGAATATGCATCAGCACTCGCAGCGTCTCGGAATTTTTATCGAGATAGTACGGCGTAGAATCGTTCGGAAAAAAGACCTCCTCCAAACGTTTTGCCAAACCAATCAAAGCCACCTTGCCCGTCAAACCCAACTGCTCAAACACCTCGTAAGCCTTAGACAGTTGCCCCTTACCACCGTCAACTACAACAAGTTGAGGCAATTCGGCACCCTCCTCTATCAAACGAGAATATCGTCGTGTGATTATCTCCTTCATCGTAGCAAAGTCATCAGCTCCGACTACGGTCTTGACATTGAAATGACGATACTGCGAACGCGCAGGTCGTCCATCTCGAAAGACTACGCACGCTGCAACAGGATAGCTACCCTGAATATTCGAGTTGTCAAAGCACTCAATATGACGCGGTTGCTCAGCAAGATACAGGTCTTTTTTCATTTGCTCCATCAGGCGCTCGACCTTCAGTTCAGGATTTTTCTTATCCTGATAAACCAGCTGCTCGGTGCGATATGTTCGGCAATTTTTCTCGGCCAACTCCAGCAAACGCAACTTGTCGCCACGCTTGGGGACTACGAATTTGATATTCTCGAACAACTCCTCATCTGACGGAACAAATGGTACCACAACCTCACGACTCAGAGGTTCGTTCATTTCGGTCGAGATACGAGAAATCGCAAATGACAGCACATCGTCCAACTGCTCGTCCAGACCGAGTTTCATCTCAAATGTCATCGAACTGACTACATTCCCCAGCCTGATTTTCATATAGTTGCAATAAACAACCATTTCATCTTTAAGTAGATAGAATACATCACACGTACCAACCGTAGGATTAACCACAGTTGATTTGCTTTGAAAATTCTCTAATTGTTCGATTTGCTCCTTGATTCTCTGCGCAGTTTCAAACCTCAACTGCTCGGCAGCCAACATCATATCCGCCCGCAACGAATCGGTCACTGCCTTGAAATTACCCCTCAGGATATTCTCTACGGCTGAAATCGACTCGGCATACTTCTCTCGAGAGATATGCCCCGCACACGGAGCACTGCACAAACCGAGATGATATTTCAGACAGACTCCAAACTTACCTTGCGCCACAGATTCCTCGGTGAGATGATACCTGCACGGGCGCAACTTGTAGATACTACGCACCGATTCGAGCAACATCTTCTGGATATAGACCGTTGCATAGGGACCAAAATAGCGAGTGCCATCTTTAACCAATCTTCGTGTGGAGTAAATTCTTGGGAAGGGCTCATTGCTGATTGCTATCCACGGGTAGGTCTTGTCGTCCTTGAGCATTATGTTGTAGCGCGGTTGCAGCTCCTTAATCATATTGTTCTCGAGCAACAACGCCTCCGCCTCGCTATTTACGACAATATGGCGGATATCCTCAATCTGACGCACCAGAACTTTGAGCTTGCCCTGCTGCTGATCGATTCGATTGAAATATGACGAAACCCTACGCTTGAGCGACTTCGCCTTGCCGACATAGATAATCTTTCCGTCGGCATTATAAAATTGATATACGCCCGGCGACTGCGGCAGAAGCGAAACCTTCTCCCTGAGTCGCGTCAGGCGTATATCCTCTTTCATATCAGTCGTTAAGACTATTTTCTGATTTTTGCAATCAATCCTGTGAGCACATTGCCCGGACCACATTCAACAAATTCTTCTGCACCGTCAGCCAACATATTTTGTACTGATTGTGTCCAGCGAACTGAAGCAGTGAGTTGTGTAATCAGGTTTTGACGAATTTCATCAGGATCAGTGTGCGGTTTAGCATCAACGTTTTGATAAACAGGGCAAACCGGAGTTTGAATCGGAGCCTCAGCAATTGCCTTAGCCAACTCTTCACGAGCCGATTCCATCAGCGGAGAGTGGAATGCACCACCCACATTCAGACGCAATGCGCGTTTTGCACCTGCAGCCTTGAGTTGTTCGCACGCAGCATCTACGGCTTCAACTTCGCCAGAGATAACGATTTGTCCCGGGCAGTTGTAGTTTGCAGCAACAACTACACCTTCAACACCTGCGCAGATCTCTTCAACCTTTTCATCTGCCAGACCCAAAATCGCAGCCATTGTAGAAGGACGTTCTTCGCAAGCCTTCTGCATAGCCAATGCACGTTTGTGAACCAATCTCAAACCATCTTCGAACGAGAGCGCACCAGCAGCAGTCAATGCTGAAAATTCGCCCAACGAGTGGCCTGCAACCATATCTGGTTTGAACTCTTCGCCCAACGCCTTAGCCGAAAGTACCGAGTGGATAAACACAGCCGGTTGAGTTACGCGAGTCTGTTTCAACTCTTCTTCTGTTCCTTCGAACATTATTCGAACGATATCGAATCCTAAGATACGGTTTGCTTCATCAAAAAGTTCTCTTGCCTGTGGATTAGTTTCATACAGGTCTTTACCCATTCCAATGAATTGAGCTCCCTGACCGGGAAATACATAAGCCTTTTTCATCTTGATAAATGTTTTTTAACACCGCAAAATTAGACAATTTTTAGGCTTTTGCAAATCCTTCGACACTAATAATTCCAAATTGGCGACTAAACCTCAACCACAAGACAACCTTCGACGATACGAAAATCTACGTCCAGTTCGTGTTCGGGCGTGTTCATATAGAGATTTCCGTCTGTCGGGTCATACGAAAAAGTTGCAAAATATACATCACCTTTTTCTCCGCGATCGCCCTTTTCGCCACGTTCACCACGTTCGCCCTTATCTCCTTTGATTGCATTTTGAAAATAGACATTCGCTGCGAGCGACTCAAACTCGGGATTCGTCGGCGAGACAATAATTTCTACATTCATAACCTTATAATCTATTGTATTTTACCTATTTTTGCCGGCATAAAAGTTACTGATTCGCATCGTGCAATTTGACACGATTCATTCTCGTTCAGCTTGAGTTCAATCGAGTAATCACCCTCCAGCAGGGCCGTTTGCGGACTGCTCAATCTCAACAAAAAATACCCGCCGCCAATGTCATTCAGCAGCAGATAGCCATCTCTTTGTCGAGTCGAAGCCCTGACTCCGGGCACTATCTCTCCGCGACGAGTCAGAAACAGTGTCAGACATCTATCTCCCAGCGCAAATGATTCGCCATTATCATCTGTTATTTTGAGAGTTATATCGCAACTCTCACCTTGATACATCTTCATAATCTTATTCTTTTTTGCATTTAAGTTCCACAAAAATATCCTCCCCTCAAACATTCCGCTTATCCTGTTTCTGAATCAAAAAAAACAGAATGCAAAAAAGGTTTCCCTAAAAGTTGGTAATCATAAAGGGTTTTCGTAAATTTGTGCTACCTAAAAACAGAACAGATTATGTCTAAATTTGAAGTACACGGGGGCACTCCTCTTAAGGGCGAGATTACACCTCAAGGAGCAAAAAATGAAGCATTACAGATAATTTGCGCCACTCTGCTGACTGCAGAACGTGTGGTAGTTAGAAATATTCCAGACATTGCAGACATTCGCCAACTGATTGAACTGATGAGAAATCTCGGCGTAAAAGTCGAACAACTAAATCGTTCGGACTTCGCTTTTACGGCCAAAGATATAAACTTGGAATACCTTAAAAGCGAACAGTTCAAAACCGATGCAGCACGTTTGCGCGGCTCGGTAATGATGGTGGGTCCGCTGACAGCACGATTCGGAGAGGCTTACATTCCAAAACCCGGCGGAGATAAAATCGGACGTCGCAGATTGGATACCCACTTTATCGGACTGCAAAAACTCGGAGCCAAATTCAACTACGACCCAAACAACGGTTTTTACTCAATCGAGGCTAAAAACCTGAAAGGCTGTTATATGCTGCTCGACGAGGCATCGGTTACGGGTACTGCGAACATCTTGATGGCATCGGTGCTGGCCGAGGGCACAACAACAATCTACAACGCTGCCTGCGAACCTTACATTCAGCAACTCTGCAAACTGCTCAACTCGATGGGAGCAAAGATTTCGGGCATCGCCTCGAACCTGCTCACAATCGAGGGCGTAAAAGAACTGCACGGAGCCGAACACCGTATGCTGCCCGATATGATTGAGGTGGGTAGTTTCATCGGTCTGGCAGCAATGACTCGTTCGGAAATAACCATCAAAAACACAGGCTACGACGACTTGGGTATCATTCCCGACCAATTCCGCAGAATGGGTATCACAATCGAACGCAGAGGTGATGATATCTACATTCCGCGTCACGACCACTACCAAATCGAGAGTTTCATCGACGGCTCGATTATGACCATTGCCGATGCGCCGTGGCCGGGACTCACGCCCGACCTGTTATCGGTATTCTTGGTGGTTGCGACTCAGGCAAAAGGTTCAGTGCTGATTCATCAAAAAATGTTCGAGAGCCGACTCTTCTTCGTAGATAAACTCATCGATATGGGAGCCCAGATTATCCTGTGCGACCCACACCGAGCTACGGTCATAGGCCACGACCACGCGATAAACCTGCGAGCTACGACAATGTCCTCTCCGGATATTCGCGCCGGCGTTGCGCTGCTGATTGCCGCCCTCTCGGCAGACGGTCGAAGCATAATACAAAACGTGGAACAGATAGACCGCGGTTACGAAAACATCGACCAGCGTCTCAATGCCCTCGGAGCCAACATTATCCGAATAGATTAACCAACCCAAAATAACTATCAAATGCCCGAATAACACTACAAATTTTTCGGGCATTTTTTATTTTTTAAAAAATAGGCCTAAGTCGTTGCGTGGCAAAAAAAAAATCACGAACTTTGAAGCGTATTTTGTTATACTATTTTCCGAATTTATGAAGATAGGAATTTGGGCTGCGATAATTGCCGGTGTTGCGATGATTAGCGCAACAACATCTGACAAGGCTCCAGGACTGAAACTCTCGAGCAAAATTGTCGATCTGGGTAAGGTCGAATATGCACAACAAGTGCAGGCCCAAATCGTCTGCACCAATACGGGACAGGCTCCGCTGATGTTGATTGATGTCAGTACAGAGTGCAACTGCGTCAGTTTCAAGTGGAACAAAAAACCTATCAAGGCAGGAGAACAAGATACGATTATGATATATTTCAAATCGAAACAACCCGGCGTTTTTTACAAAATGGTAAACATTAAGACTAATGCCGAAAAGGAAAGTTTTTCGATAAAGGGCGAAGTATTGAGTAAGGGCAAAAAACAATAAGATGCTATGAGAGTTGGATTTGATGCAAAACGAGCATTCTTTAACAATAGTGGACTTGGGAATTACAGCCGCAGTACCATCGAGTTGTTGGCAAAGGAGAAGGCCGAACACAGCTACGTACTGTTCACTCCCAACCACGAAAACAGAAGCGGTTTTGAAGTTCCCCAGTCGGTGAAGGTTGTCTACCCACGCCGAATCATAAAGGCCTTTGAAAAGTGGTGGCGATATATGAGAATGGTGAGGACTCTGAGAGAAAACAAAATCGAGCTGTATCACGGACTGAGCAACGAACTGCCCTATGACATCAGACGCAGCGGTGCAAAGTCGATAGTCACAATGCACGATATTATCTTCGTCCGCTATCCGAAACTCTACAAGCCGTGGGACAGATGGATATATTCGAAAAAATACCGCCGCAGTTGTGCCCTGGCCGACCGAATCATCGCAATCAGCCAGCAGACAAAAAACGATTTGGTTCGGTTTTGGAATATATCGCCCGAGAAGATTGACGTAGTGTATCAGGGTTGCAATCCGATATTTTACGAAAAAATCAGCGAGGAGGGGAAACGATTCGTGCGAAAGAAATACAACCTGCCCGAACGTTTCATATTGAGCGTGGGTACGGTCGAGGAGCGAAAGAACGTGATGCTCGTAGTAAAAGCGATGGCACAGCGGGGAATAAGAATTCCGCTGGTGGTCTGTGGCAAGTGGACTCCATATAAGGAGCAGATCAACGATTACGCCGAGGCTAACGGCATTGACCATTTGCTGCACTTTTACAACAACATCAACTCGAAGGATTTGCCTGCGATATACCAGATGAGTGAGTGTTTGGTCTATCCCTCAATATTCGAAGGATTCGGCATTCCGATTATCGAGGCTATGAACTCGGGGGTGCCTGTGATAACTTCGCAAGGGGGCGTATTCCCCGAGACCGGCGGCGATGCTTGCATATACATCAATCCGCTGAACGTAGACCAAATGGCCGATGCGCTGACTAAAGTTCTGACCGATGACAAATTCAGAAATGACTTGATTGAGCGCGGATACCAACACGTCGAAAATTTTAAAGAAGAGAAAATCGCTGAAAATATAATCGAAGTTTATAAAAAAACATTAAGACAATAGATAACAATGATTGACGAATCCACAACCCGTACCGAGGAAAAATCACTGAACTTCCTCGAAGAGATAATCGAAAAAAGTATCGCTGAAGGAAATACCAGAGTCCAGACTCGTTTCCCGCCGGAACCAAACGGCTATCTGCATATCGGCCACGCAAAATCGATTTGCTTGAACTTCGGATTGGCTAAGAAATATAACGGATTGTGTAATCTGCGTTTTGACGACACAAATCCCGTTAAAGAAGATACCGAATATGTCGACTCTATCAAAGAAGACATCAAATGGTTAGGTTTCCAATGGGCAGGCGAATACTATGCTTCAGACTACTTCCAGCAACTCTATGATTGGGCTGTTGAACTAATAAAAAAGGGCAAAGCGTATGTAGATGACCAGACTCAAGAAGAGATTCGTCTTGGACGCGGTACCGTAACCGTACCGGGTAAGGAGTCGCCGTGGAGAAACCGTTCGGTTGAGGAGAACCTCCGTCTGTTTGAAGAGATGAAAGAGGGCAAATACGCCGATGGCGAAAAGGTCTTGAGAGCTAAAATTGATATGGCTCACCCAAATATGTTGTTCCGCGACCCGATTATGTATCGCATTCTGCACAGCGAACACCATCGTACAGGCAACAAATGGTGCATCTATCCGATGTATGACTACGCACACGGCGAGTCTGACTCAATCGAACGCATCACTCACTCAATCTGTACTTTGGAATTCGACGTGCACCGTCCGTTGTATGATTGGTTCATCGAACAGCTGGGCATCTACCCGAGCCACCAATACGAATTCGCACGCCTGAATCTGACATACACAGTTATGTCTAAGCGCAAATTGCTGCAGCTGGTGAAGGAAAACTACGTCAGCGGCTGGGACGACCCCCGTATGCCGACAATCTGCGGTTTGCGCAGACGTGGTTATACTCCGGCATCAATTCGCGCATTCGCTGAAAAAGTGGGCGTAGCAAAACGTGATAACGTAATCGACTTGGGTCTGCTCGAATTCTGCATCAGAGAAGACCTCAACAAGAGCGCAGAACGCCGAATGGTTGTTCTTGATCCGATTAAGGTTGTCATCACTGACTACCCCGAAGGCAAGAGCGAAACAATGAGTTGCGTAAATAATCCCGAAGATGAATCAGCAGGTCGCAGAGATGTGACATTCTCGAGAGAACTCTACATCGAACGCAGCGACTTTATGGAAAATCCGCCTAAGAAATATTTCCGTTTGAGTGTCGGTAGTGAAGTTAGATTGCGCTACGCATACATCATCAAGTGTGAAGAGGTAATCAAAGATGCTGATGGCAATATCATCGAGTTGCGCTGTACACACGACCCGATGTCAGGCAATGGCGGCTCATCAGACGGACGCAAGGTTAAAGGTGTAATCCACTGGGTGAACGCAGCCGAAGCACTGCCTGTTGAGGTTAGACTCTATGACCGACTCTTCTCGAAAGAGGCTCCGGATAGCGCAGAAGAGGGCAAGACATTCCTCGATTACCTGAACCCCGAATCACTCAATGTCATTACTGCAATGGCCGAACCATCAATGGCTCAGGCGAAAGAGGGTGACAAGTTCCAATTCGAACGAATGGGCTACTTTGTGGTGGACAGAGATACTACAACTGAAAAGATTGTATTCAACCGCACCGTAACTTTGAAAGATTCGTGGAGTAAAGAGGCTAAAAAATAGAACAGATTTTTAACACTAAGATATTCAAATAGAAAAAACAGGAAAGGCGTTCCGTCGCTGACTCGGAGAGAGTCAGAGGAAAGTCCGGGCAACATAGAGCGCTGCACTTGCTAACGACAAGATGTCCGTAAGGGTATGCTCAACGTAACAGAGAATAACCGCCCGAATCTTCGGGTAAGGGTGAAAAGGTAGGGTAAGAGCCTACCGAATCGGCGGTGACGTCGATTGCCGTACGCGCTGCAGGTTGCAAGACCGTGTATACCGACCTTCGAGGGTTGCTCGCCCGAAACTTAGGTTGGGTCGGAGGGTAGGTTGCTTAGAATTGGCAGGTGACTGTCAATCCAGATAAATGACGGAAACCTCAGAGTTTTAGTTAGACATTCGTTTCATAGTTGTAGAGGTACAGAACCCGGCTTATAACTTTTCCTGTTTTTTTATTTGAAATTACACCGAAATTCATTAACTTTGGTGCCCAAGAGATTAAAAAACAAAAACTTATAAATATGAAATTTAACGTATCCAGTAGCGCCCTGCTGAATGTATTGTTAGCAACAGGCCGAGTTATCAGCAATAAAAATACTCTGCCAATTCTCGATTATTTCCTGTTCGAATTGGACGAAAATAAAACACTGAAGGTTACTGCTTCAGACCTCGAAACTACGTTAATCGGCTCGTTGGAGGTGGACAGCGTAGAACAAACAGGTAGCATCGCAGTACCTAAAATCATTGTCAATTCACTGAAAGAGTTTTCAGACCAACCGCTGACAATCGAGGCTACGCCCTCTGAAATCACAATCAGCTGGCAGCGCGGTAAACTTGCAGTTCCCTGCACAAGCGGACACAGCTACCCAAAAGCCTACTCGTTCGAAGATGAAAATATCAACCACTTCGAAATCGAATCCGGAATCCTGCTGAATGCAATCAACAAAACGCTGTTCGCTACGAGCAACGACGAGATGCGACCCGTGATGACAGGTATCTACATCAATCTGGAAGGTTCGAATCTGACATTTGTTGCAACAGACACTCACAAACTCGTAAAATACGGTCTTAAAGATATTAACAACAATGTTAATAGTTCACTCATTTTAGCTAAGAAACCTGCTACGTTGTTGAAGAACATTCTGGGCAAAGGCGAAGAAATCGTTTCGGTAGATTTCAATGCTAAGAATGTAATCATCAAGTTTGGCAAACATACTCTGATTTGCCGTCTGATTGAGGGTAACTACCCGAACTACAACGCTGTAATCCCAGAAAACAACCCGAACAAAATCACCGTAGACCGCGCAGAATTCATCAATACGACTCGTCGTGTGGCGGTATGCTCAAATCAGGCTACGAACCTCATCAAGATTGAGACAGGCGAAAACTCGCTGAACATCACTGCACAAGATGTTGATTTCTCGGCTTCGGCTAACGAAACCCTACCTTGCTCGTATGTGGGTTCACCGATTTCAATTGGCTTCAATTCGGCATTCCTGCTCGAAATTTTCAACAATATCGAGTCATCTGAAATCCTCGTGGAATTGGCCGACAAAACTCGTCCAGGCGTATTCAAACCTATCAATCAGGAAGAAAACGAAGATATGTTGGTATTGCTGATGCCGATTGTTTAATCGAAACGGTATGAAACTCAATCTTAAAAATCCGATTGTTTTTTTCGACCTCGAAACAACAGGCACGAGTACTACGAAAGATAGGATTGTCGAGATTTCGATTCTGAAGGTTATGCCCAATGGCGACGAAATGTCTAAAACCCGCAGAATAAATCCCGAGATGCCAATCCCCGCCGAGGCCAGCGCAGTGCACGGAATCACAGATGCCGACGTAGCCGATTGTCCGAGATTCAGGGATATTGCGAAATCACTGGCGCAGATAATCGAAGGTTGTGACCTGGCAGGGTTTAACTCAAACCGATTCGACGTTCCGCTGCTGGCAGAGGAGTTTCTCCGCGCTGGAGTGGATATTGACCTGAAACGACACAAATTCGTCGATGTGCAGACAATCTTCCACAAGAAGGAACCTCGAACACTTTCGGCGGCTTATAAGTTCTACTGCGACTCTGAATTGGAGAATGCCCACTCGGCTGATGCAGATACACGTGCAACATACGAGGTGCTGAAGGCGCAGTTGGAACGCTACCCAGACCTGGAGAATAACATTGATTATCTGTCGGAATTCTCTACACAGGAGAAATTTGTCGATTTCGCAGGCCGAATTATATATGACAAAAACAATGTCGAGATATTCAACTTCGGCAAGTACAAGGGGCAAGCCGTAGTCGATGTCTTCCGCAAAGACCCGAGTTACTATTCGTGGATTATGGAGGGCGATTTCTCGCTGTATTTGAAAAAGGTTGTAACACAGATTCGAGTCGGAATCAAAACGAAATAGAAATGAAACGTATCATTCTCAGCGGAGGCGGAACAGGCGGACACATCTATCCGGCAGTCTCCGTAGCAGAAGAGTTAAAAAGACAGTTCGGCAATGATGTCGAACTGTTGTTCATCGGAGCCGAAGGCAAAATGGAGATGGAACGTGTTCCTGCACTCGGCTACCGCATTGAGGGGCTGCCCGTAGCAGGGCTGCAACGCAGACTCACGCTGAAAAACTTGTTGCTGCCCATAAAGGTACTGCGCAGTCTGAACAAGGCTCGCAAGATAATCCGCTCATTCAAGCCCGACCTCGTTGTAGGGTTCGGCGGTTATGCCAGCGCACCCGTGCTGTGGAGCGCTCAGATGATGGGTATTCGCACCATAATTCAGGAGCAGAACTCATACGCAGGACTGACCAATAAGATACTATCGCGTCGCGCCGAGCGCATCTGCGTAGCGTACGACAATATGCAGCGGTTCTTCCCTGCCGAAAAAATCACAATGACGGGAAATCCGCTCAGGGGTAATTTCTCGGATATTGAGTTCAAAAACAAGGCTGCGTATGAGTATTTCGGGCTGAGCGCAGATAAACCCGTAGTGTTGATTACGGGAGGCTCACTGGGTACGAGGACTCTCAATTCGGCCGTTATGAGCCATTTGGAACGGTTAGTCAATGAACAAAAATTCCAAATCATCTGGCAGACAGGTAAGTTCTACGAAAAACAGATAGACCAAGCACTTGAGGGTCGAGAGCTGCGTGGCATCTGGCGCGGAGCATTCATCGAACGAATGGATTATGCCTATTCGATTGCGGACATAGTGGTTGCACGAGCCGGAGCCTGCACCGTATCCGAATTGTCATTGGTAGGCAAGGCGGTGATATTTGTGCCGTCGCCGAACGTAGCCGAAGACCATCAGACCAAGAATGCACAAGCGCTCAGCAGTCGAGATGCAGCGCTGCTGATAGCCGACTCAGAGGCAGTTGGCAAGGTTATTCCGACAGTTGAGGAGTTATTGGATAATCCCGAAAGGATAAAACAGCTCGAAAAGAATATCAAGCAATTGGGCATTTCAGACTCGGCAGCAAGAATAGTATCTTGTTTCGGACTGAAATAACTCTCACATTATAATAAGGAACTGCCCGGCTCTAATGAGTCGGGAGGTCGGTCGTGTTTAGTAGCAGTAGAGTTTGTTTTACTTATAATGAGTCAACTTTTTTCAGGAAAAGACAGTCCTATGATTCCTGCATTGATTTAAGTTTTAATCTCCAAGGATTTAATCAATGTTATATGCAAAGCATGTCGAACTTTCGTTACACTACGAAATGTAGAACAACGTTCGCGCAATTCCTCATTATATTTAGGAGTAATCTTCATAGTCGTATGCTGAATATTTTATTTAGCAGATATTGATTACTTTGCCACAACGAGTTATAAGTATATCTCCCAAAAGTGTATTGATCACCAGCAAATCGTAATGAACTCACTTCTGTTTGTACACAGGAAATACCCAAGGCTTGTTTGATTTGTGAAACATATAATAGACACACTTTTTCTAATGCAATACTAGCCCCATACACGTCTTGAGGGACTATCAATAAGATTTGTCCAATGGTGCTCATCTTTGCCGTTAGACTTTTCTACGAATCTTTTATAGAAAAGGATGTAAAGATCTGTAAGTTGGTACGATGCATCATGCACTATATTTTCGCATAAAATCGCAACTTATAAGATTCTTTAGTGCTTTGAAAAGTACCCATTTGCATTCACTTTAGCATGTTCTACAATCTCATGCTGAGTAATGCCCATATTCTTTTTGCTGATAGCACCTATTATGCGCATATAGAAATCAGAATACTTGAACAATGATCTAAAGAGAAATTCATATTAATTATGAGGTGGTGCAGCTTCACGGAAGAATATTTCGTCAATATTCGCGTCAAGACTAAGATTCTTTTTTAACATATTCAGATAAAGTGGAACACCTCCAAATACCATGTAAGCATCAAGTATCAGAGAGCGATCCCAATCCACACCATTTGATTTTAATAAAGCTTTTGATTTTTGAAGATTAAATGGAACGAGATAAATACGTTATGTTCTTCAGTTATAAAGTCTACCATTACTATTTATAAATTTATCAGTCATCCATGTTGTGGCACTTACGCAAACAATCATCTTTAGATTAAATTACAATATCAAAACTATGCACTAAATCTTTATCGGAATATTACTTTAGTTACTAAATTGATTGCATTAAAATTAGTGTTGAGGTTGGCACGAGATTAGTACACAGATGCAATATGATAATTTTAGATTATCCTGTACAGAACACCAAATATTCCCCAAATATTCAAATGCTTTGAAAAATTGTCCAGATGGGACATCGAACCAAGGCAACTCTTCGATGGGAACTCCACTATTTAGTTAAAAATGAAACCATCAAACAAAAAATAAATGGAGGTTTTCAAATAAAAACCTCCATTTATTATAATCACATTCCGACTATTAGAATTGGTCAAATACCTTAGATGAGTAGTAACCAGTTCTGAAGTGGATTTGCATAGCGTCACCTGTAGTAGTTGTTTGCCAGTAAACAACGCGGTCTTCATAACCTTGCATAAATCCTTTGTCGCCATAATTCATAGCGTCGCCAGATTGTGAAGCTTCTTGCAATACGTCGAAGCCAATGTTGTACATTGTGAGCTTCTTGTCTGCAGTAGCAACAACGAGTTGTTGTTCTTGATAGTAGTCACCACCAGGACCTACGTACAGAGTCTTAACGTCTGTTTCAGTTGTAATATACTTCCAATCTTCCTTAGCTGCCGGGTCATAGAATCTGATTTCTTTACCGTTAGCATACCACAGATACCCATTCATCTTATTAGTATGGAACTTAGTATTGTCGTTAAAGTTCGGAAGAGCAACGTTTTCTTCAATAATCTTGATAGTTGCGCTTGAGTAGCTACCTGCACTGTAAGTGAAGTAGTCATAAACGTAAGCACCTGTTGTTTTGTGCTTCTTGATAGCCATAACCTTGTATTCACCAGATGTTGAAGCACCTGCCATATGGTACCAGTCGATAGCTTCGTAGTCACCCAAAACGTTAGCTGACGGGAAGTATTCTGCTGCGTTCAAAGTTGAACCATCAGCACCTGTCAATTTGATAGTAACGATTTCACGACCGTGGTTGTAGTTACCAGAAGATGGTGAAGAGTAGAAGAAGCGGTAAGTATTCAAACCAGAGTCGTAAGCAACAACTGATGATGTTGAATAAATCCAGTTATCTTTACCCATAAATTTCTTGAAGTGTGAACCAGCCGGAGCTTCATAAGGTTCAGACAAGAAGTCGAGGATGTGTGAGTACATATTAACGTTTGTACCAGACATACCGTTCAGACCCATAACGACAACGTGCAATTTACCGTTTGTCAGGATTGCAAAGTTTGCAGAGCAACCCCAAACAAAGTCTTGAACACGTGTGCCAGCAGGATAAACGTCACCTACGAATTCGTTCTTCAACATAGTAACCTTGTTGAATTCACGACCATCGATAAAGAATGAGTTATCGCTTGCGATGTCCTTACCTTGCATAATCAGGATTTCAGCAGGAACGTTGCTATCAGTTGAAGCGAAATATTCGTGCATACAGATAGGATCTGTACCGATTTCTTCACCTGTACGTTCTTTGTAAATATCCTTAAAGTCAGTGTAAGTGTGTTTGTAGTAATAATCTTCTTCGCCCTCTTCGTTAGTGAAGTATTCGATCTTTTGATCGCGACGGAAGTAGTCGATAGTAGTCACGTTACCGTTCTTAGTACCGAGAACCAACCAACCTGAAGTATAAGGAGATTTTACTGTGATTGTGTTATAACCACCTGACCAAGTGTACACGTCAGTCGGGAAACCTTGATAGTATCTTTGACCTGACTTGTGTTCAGCATAGAATTGGTAGTAGTCAGAACCCAATTTAGTTGCTACATATTCGAATTCAAGACCTTCTGCAACATCTTGATTGTTAAGACGCCATACGAACTTCCAATCGTTGATGTTTTCATTTGGGTTTTTGAACACAACGCGCATAATAAGACGTGCTGTATCACCAATCACCAAATTAGAAGTTGAGCCTGAATTCCAGTGGAGTTTGATTGAGTCAACCGGATCCACATCGTGGTAATCGTAGTTACCCTTGTCTTCATAACAAGAACTTGCGATTACAGCCAAAGCAGCCATTGCTGCAAATATAAACTTCTTCATATTAATTTCCTATTTTTAGAGTGCCATCTTAACTGACATTTCACTACCATCATCTTCCAATTCTGGAGTGCCTGCTTCTTTCATCTTAATCAAGTGACGTTTAACTTGATTAGTGTATTCACGCAACAAACCAGGGTCTGTAGAATCGAAATCTGCCACACCTGTAACTTTGATAAATACGCGGTACTTAGCATCTGAGTATGCACCCAAGAAGTAGCTTGTTACAGTTGAGTTCCACCATTCAGGTTTAGTAATCATATTGGTGATACGGATAATTGCACCGTTGTAACCATTTGAACCCAAACCGAAATCTTTTGAGTCTTTCAACATAAGAACCAAACGATAGTTGGTGGTTGTCATTTCCGGCAACAAGTTACAAGTCAACCAGAGAGTGTCTGTCACTGCGTTTGCAGCGAAAGTGAACTTTTCAGGCAAAGTGTAAGCTGCTGCTGGAGCGTCATCAACGCCTGATTTATAAACTTCGCAGATGTATTCGCGTTCTTCTTCTGACGGTTTACCAATCAGATACAATGGCAATCCAATTTTGTGTGATTGTTGACCCGGAAGTAGCATAAATGATACGCTAATCGAGTCAGTCATCGGATTTTTAAATTGGAGATAGTTGGCACCACTATATGTATCCAACTTATCCTCAGAGCAGGCACTGAACACGCCTGCCATAAGAGCAAGTCCTAATAATATCTTTTTCATTGTTTCTTCACTTTATTAAATTGTTTCACTGTCAGGAACAGGAATAGTCCAACGTTCTTCTGTCATCTTGATTTCAGCTTCCGGACCATACCAGATATCCAAACCTTGACGTTTGAACCAGTAGAATGTTTGTCCCATTGTCAAACCTTCTTTAACCACTTCTTTACGCAAGTGTTTCATAGCTTCATCAGCAGTAACAGCCAACGGAAGTTCTGCACCCATAATACCACGAGTCGCACGGATTTCGTTGATGAGAGTCATTGCATTTTCGATATTACCATTGCGGATATCACATTCTGCGATGATGAAGTACAATTCTGGCTTGCTGATAATCGGGAATATAGGTTCGAAGTATTGAAGTTCGTAAGCATAACCGTTGTCGTTCATCTTACGAGCCCAAGTACCATAACGTTTGTAAGTATAGTATTCGCCACCTTTCCACAATAGACCTTTGTAACGCAAGTCTGATTCGTCGCCTGCGAACAATGCATCCATTGTTTTGTCGTCCATCTTCAGATAGTTATTTGTATAGTCAGCACCTGAATATCCTTCGTATTGAACGTAGTGATCTTCGAGGTTTCTGTGAATACCCATAATCATTTCATCCGGACGGTTAGGTATGAATGAACTTTTTGAAGACAATGAACTTGCAGAAGCCCAAGAGTATTTAATACCGTTGAATCCGTTAACCACAGCAACTGCATATTTACGTGCGTTTGTGTAGTCACCTTTCCACATATACATACGAGCCAACAATGCATTAGCTGCCATAAAGTTCATATGGCTACCACGCCAATAGAAGAACAATCTCGGAGGTTTACCTGACATAGAGTTAGTTTTCCAACGATAGTTCTTGTTAGTGTTCCATTGACGGCAAACAAGTGTATCAGCGTAACCCAATTTTTCGCAAGCGATCTTCATATCGTTGATTGCGCGATCCAAAAGTTTGCTGCTTGAGATGTGAGTTGGGTAAGGACAAGGATAAGTGTCAACATAAGGCATCAACACTTTGTTCTTGTTATCTGCTGTTGTGAATGCAGGTGTAAACAGACGCATCAAATCGAAGTGCATCAACGCACGAACACCGTACATTTCACCAACGATCATATCTTTGTGAACCTGACCTTCTGGGAAGAATGATGCATCTTTGCCTTCTACTTCTGCCAAAACTTGATTAGCATTTGCAATCACATTGAAACCCTTTTCCCAAATTGTAGCTGGCATTGAGGTAAAGTTTTTCCAGTCGTGATTGATATCATATTTTGAACTTGAAGCACCATAGGTATAGTTTTGACCGATTGCTGATGCAAAACCCCAAGTCAAGTTTCTTGAATACAGATCCGGACTTGCCAACAATCTGTACACTCCATTAACCGCCATTTCGACGCCATCGATATTCGAGAAGATTTCATTTGAGTCGACATCGAACTCTGACTTCACGTCCAGATAGCTATCGCAACTTGCAAGCAGTGCCAACGGCATTATTAATCCAAATATTTTCTTTTTCATTTTATTCTCCTCCTAATTAGAATGCTGTATTAAGAACCAATGAGAATGTTCTCGCGAACGGATAAGATGTACCCATTTCACGTTTTACAGTCGACCATTGTGCGATGTCTTGCATTGACAAACTGAGCTTCAACTGACGAATGCCGATGTTACGCAACATTTCGCGGTCAAATTCATAAGTCAATTGCAATGAGTTAAATTTCACATAGTTGTTCTTTTGAACCATACGTGAAGTCGGTTTAGTCAACGATGTACGAGCATTGATTGATTTGAAACGAGCTACTTGTCCCGGTGTATACCAACGGTCTGACAAAACTCGACGGTCAACGTTGTTGTACAGAAGGTCGATGTTTTCGATGTTGCTTACCAATGTGTTGTTGTAAGCGTCACCACCGAATTCATACAAAAATGTAGTGAACAATGACCAGTTTTTGTAACGAGCACTTACGCGGAATGAACCAGATGCTGTAGGTTCAGTGTCACCAACGCGGTCTTGTTCTGCAGCGTCCCATACAGTTGTCAAAGAACCATCACGACGGATGAATACTTCTTGACCGTCTGCAGGGTTGATACCCATTGAGCGCATTGCTGTGATACCTGTCAATGATTGACCTTCTTCATACTTCATATACGGTTTTGTATACTTAGCATTTTGGTTCAAGTAAGAGTGAATCAATGAGTAACCATCGTTATTGTAAGTATAGTTAGTTGCTTTCTTGTAGTATTCATCAACGCGGTCGTTGTAACGTGCCAAAGCGTTTGAAATCTTTGTCAATTCGCCCTTGTTGTGAGCCAAGTTGAAACCAAGGTCCAAGCTAAAGTCTTTAGTTCTTGCTACGTTTACGCTAAGGTCAAATTCAAAACCTTTGTTTGTTACTTCACCAATGTTATCAGTGTATTTAGCAAAACCTGATGATGTCGGTAGAGCCATTTCTGTTACCAAGTCCTTAGTAACCTTGTAGTAGTAGTCGAACGAAATGTCCAATCGGTTTTGGAACATTGTCAAGTCCAAACCAGCATTCCAAGTTGTTGCAGATTCCCAAGACAAATTCGGGTTACCCAAATATGTCAATGTTGCACCAACACCAGTCATATACCAATCGTTGTTATCAACGTTGTATATGTTTTCAGATGCATAAGGTTGGAAACCTGTCTTACCTGTTGTACCAACGTTAGCTCTAATCTTCAAGATATCGAGGTTAGTGTAATCTGACAAGAAGTCCATTTTATGCAAGTTAACACCGGCACCAGCAGACCAAAAGATACCCCATTTCTTGTCTGAACCGAATTCAGATGAACCGTCCATACGAGCAGATGCATCCAACATATAAGTATCTTTGTATGTGTAGTTCATTGTCAAGAACGCACCTAACAAATGGCTCTTAGAGTCAGTGTAAGTACGGTCCGTTTGTTCGTTAGCCCAACCTTGTGAGTGACGGTCACCATTCGGGAAACCTTTATAGGTCGAGGCTTCATATGTAGCAGCGTTACCGTTGATGTCAAGACCCGCAGATGACATCAATGAGTGTTCGTCATTCCAAAATTTGTTGAATACACCGTAGAATTTAGCATTCCATCTGTCAGTTGTTCTACATGAGGTATTAAGCGAACCACGATTGAACAATTCACCTGTTGTCCCGATTGATGCCTTATCACCAAATGAAGCATCATTAGGATCCACGAATTTTTCACCTTCTTCAACTTTTCTTGAAATTGAGAATGTACCCTTAATGTAAATTTGATCTGTGAAGAAGTAATTCAAAGACAAGTTATTTGCATATTCTACATATTGGCTACGGTCAAAGTTCTTAGTATTAACAACGTTCCAGATTGGGTTAGCAGTTTCACCTACTCCTTCAATCCAACCCCAAGTCTTTTTCAACTCACCTGTCTTTCTGTCATACATTTCAGAGTATGGTTTCAAAGTTGCGTAAGTTGAAAAGTCTCCGTAAGGAGAGTTTTCTGAATTAACTACGCCTATAGATACGTTATCTTTGATTTGCAACTTCTTAGTACGATAGTCGACTGTAACGCCAGCGCTCAAGTTATCACGTTTTGATTCCTTCATTACACCATTTTCGTTTGAGTAACGAGCGTCCAAACCAATACGAACATCATCAACACCACCCTCAACGTACAAACTATGTGTTTGGTTGAACATAGTTTCCAATGGTTGTGACAACCAATATGTATCAACACCTTGAAGAACGTTGTTTTTCTTCATTGAATATAATTTCTGACGAGGATAAATGCTGGTGACAGATTCATCTTCATACCACAATTCATACAAACCGGCCCGACGTTCAATTTCCAAGATCTCTTCTGCGTTACACAAGTTGTAAGAAGAAAGGTCTGGCGCAGTTACTGTGAATGTAGCGTTGTAGGTTACAGCCAATTTACCAGCCCCCGGAGCTTCTGTTTCAATGGTGATAACACCGTTTGATGCACGTGAACCGTACAATGCAGTTGCAGCCGCGTCTTTCAAAATTGTCAAATTTTTAACTCGGTTGATATCCAAGTCGTTGATTTTTGTAGCGTCTACTTCGAAACCGTCCAAAATGAACAACGGAAGATTTGGGTTGGTAGCCAAAGCATAAGAAGAAGATGATCCTGTTACTTTGTCCAATTCTTTAACGTTTTCAATACCAGAGCGACCACGCATATACATTTCCGGAACTTGGTTTGGGTCAGAACCCATTTCAACGTTCACTGGAATACGGATTGACGGGTCGAAAACCTGAATTGCAGCAAACAAATTAGTCGGAGATACACGCATAATATCTTCTTTCTTAATAGTTGTTTGTGCACCAGTAAAAGAACTCTTTCTAGCCCCCGCAAAACCGTTAACAACAACTTCTTCTGCAGCCAATTCTTCTTCTTCGAGAACGATGTTCATAGCCGGGCGTGCTTGACCATCTTTCATCGGAGACAATTTGATTTCTTGGCTCTTCATACCTACGTATGAAATAACAAGTGTTCCACCTGTAGAAGGTATATTCAAAGCGAATTTACCATTTCTGTCGGTAGACACACCACGTGTAGTTCCCTGCAATGCAACAGATACACCCATCAAAGGCGCACCATTAACATCTTTCACCACACCTGTGATAGTTTCTTCTTGAGCTTGCATAGCCTCAGAAGAAGTTGGGCAAGTTGACAAACTTGTATTGTCAACAGCTCCTTCAAGTCCATAAACATAACCTGCACCTGATACCAACATCAGACTCAGACCTGCTGTTAACAGACTCTTTTTCAAAGGTAGTTTTTGTTTCATAAATAAAAAATTTAGTTATTGGGTGTTTGTTATTCACAAATCAAAAATCTAATACAATCTCTCCCTTCAATCTGAATTTACAAATACAATATAAATCAGATACCACTCTCACGAAGCAATCATATCCCCCTTAAATTCCCTACCAGCCATCAAAATTAGCAACACTCTATACGCGTAAAACACACGAAATATTTTGCAAATATAATATTTTTTTTTATTCAAAAATATTTTATACTTTATTTTTCAAATATTTTAGCAAGAATACTTATTTTTCAGGAAAAATCACACCAAACACCCCATCAGAGTCTCAAATCGGGACTCGATGGATAGGTCGAAGTTACTCCAGCTAAATTCGTTGAGATAAAGTTGTGAATATCTCTTGGAGAACCAGTGGTAGATACCACGCCACATCCTTTTAAGATGGGAGAATGCTCCTTCGAGTCGGTTGGAGGAGTATCCGTCTTTGGATCGATATAGGTGATGTTGGTAGTCACAGACCGAGTGTCTGAGGTGGTCCAAGTCATCCATCCACCAATATAGTTTTGACTGGTCAGTTATCCAGTGGAAAATCTCATCGTATTGCTCGGTTATCTGCGATTTAATCGCTTCAATTGTGGGAGCACTATTATATATATGTAAGACAAGAGAACGGCTGTTATTATCGCTTATTCCAAGTATGGGTAACTTGTCCTCCGAAGCAGCTCTCATCATCTGAGACTTGTAGTATTTTTTAAGGTCCTCACCCCTCAAGTTCCATACCGGATTGGGTGGAGGACACTTCTTGATCTTGTCCTTGTATGACTTCTTCTTCCAATCAGCTCCTAAATAGACCTCGTCCATCTGTGCCTGGTCAGTCATAGTGAGATCGTGTTGGATGTTCACTCGGAGTATCATCAACATCCTCCAAGCAGTCGGCTGAGAGACCGAGATCATACGAGCGAGGTTGTAGCTGGAGATACCCTTCGACTGAGTACAGAACATATATATGGCAACCAACCACTTTACAAGAGGGAGTTTGGTAGAATGGAAAGCAGTGCCACTCGTATCACTGAATCGATGGTCGCAGTCAGCACATATGTGGAGTTGTCCCGGATTGGGATGGTAGATGTGGACCGAACCACATTCCGGACACGCTATGATCTCACCCCAGCGGAGTCTGTGGAAGATCTCTTGGGAGTGTTGAGTGATGTACAGTAAATCCAGCTTCATTTTTTAGAGTATTTAACTACTCTAAAGATAGGGTAAATTTGTGGATATTCCACAGAATTTTGAGTCGATTTTCCTGAAAAA
>JAZTZL010000047.1:0-10141 GCA_045637425.1 Rikenellaceae bacterium
AAATTCTTCGACCAACTTTTTAAGCGCTACCCAAAGATTGATTCTGCAATCGCAGTATCAACCAAGACTGATGGCGACGATTGTCTTGAATATGTCAAAAAGCGTGTGAATCAATACTTTTGGTTTGATGATACGCTGGAAATTCCAATAAAGAACCTCTATGAAAGTCCCAAAACGTTGGGACACGACCGAATGGCAGGAGCTGTTGCTGCAGCGGCAGTATACCCTAATAGCAATATTCTGATTGTGGATTTTGGGACTGCGATTACTGTAGATTTCGTTTCGGCGCAGGGTGAGTTCCTTGGTGGAGTAATCTCTCCGGGACTCAAGATGAGGTTTAATGCACTGCACGAATTTACTCATTCGTTGCCGTTGTGTGATGTGCCCGAGCAGGTGGAACTGACTCCGAAGAAAACCGAGTCGGCAATAGGCTCTGGCGTTGTGAACGGCATTGTATTTGAAATACAGGGATATCTGGACCGCTATATGGAAAAGTATCCCGATTTGAGAATTGTATTTACCGGTGGCGATGGCGATTATTTTGCACGTTGGTTTAAGTACCCGATGATGGCTACTCGAGATTTGGTGGTCTATGGACTGAGTCGAATCCTTGAGTACAATGTGCAATTATCGAAAAATAATATTAATCGTTAGTCTGTTCATTGCTTTGCAGGCAAGTGCCCAGCAGAGCAGTGTCAGTACGTTTTCGCCTTATACGTTCTATGGAATAGGTCGGCTGATGTCGATTAGCACTACAGCGCAGAGGGCTAAAGGTGGAGTCGGGGTGGCTGACTACTCGTCTGTTGAGATTAACCCGAGAAACTCGGCGTCGTATGGGCGCGTAGCTCGGAACACAATGTTGCTGGATATGGGTGTATGTTTGGGAAATTTTTATCAAAAAAGTGGAAATTTTCGAAAAACAAACAATACCGTAAACATCGCAAACGTTTCTTTAGTAGCACCTTTGATGAAGAACTGTGGAATCGGGTTTGACCTTGAACCGAGTTCGAGTGTGGGTTACAGAGTGAAGTTCGAGGGTGATGTAGACGATGAAATGCAGTCGGGACAGGTGGTTTATGACTATCAGGGTGAAGGCGGAGTGACGCGTTGGGCGTTGGGATTCGGTTGGAACGTGGCCGAGCAGTTGTCCATAGGAGTGGAGATGATTTTGTATAACTGCAGTATAACTAACAGTTATTCAGTATATAACAGTTCTTTGTCAGGTGGCGAGGCGGATAATCGTCTGAGGGTTGAACGTAATTACACTTATGCTAAGTTGCTCGTGGGAGCATCGGTGCAGTGGTGTGTGTTTGAGAGCGAGAGTCGGCGTTTTGTGCTTGGAGCGAAGTTCGAACCAGAGGCTAATTGTCGTTTTCAGACTCAGCAGATGATTGTAGCTGCAAAGGATACATTGTCTAATACGACAGATAATCAGAGGCTTAAATTGCCGAGCCGTTGGACAGTCGGCTTGGCGTGGCGAACTAAACGGTGGGCAGTTGCTGCGGATTGGGAATTGCAGCGATGGAGTCGCTCGTTTACTAATGAACGGGCTGATAATGCCGAAATATCGTGGGCGAATTGTTCTACACTTGCGTTGGGCGGTGAATTTACGCCAAAACCTAACGATGTGCGAAACTTTTGGCATAGAGCAACCTACCGAGTCGGACTGAGATATGACGGAGGGTATTTGGTTGATTCGGGGCGCAGGCTCAAAACACGAACGTTGTGTCTGGGGCTGAGGTTGCCGCTGAAGCAGAATTCGAGCATCAACGTGGCTGTAGAGTATGGTCGCGAAGGGTATGATGCAGAAGAAGTGATAATGACTGATTTTCTCGGAATGAGTATCGGATTGTCGTTTTTCGGAACTGATGACTGGTTTAAGAGAAATAAATACAAATAGTTGATAATTAGTAAAATAAAAATAAATTAAAATGGAGAAACACTACAAAAAATCGCAAACAGTAATTGTTATGAAACGTTTGATGTTGTTGCTTGTGTTGGTATCTGTATGCGGACTGACTCAGGCTCAGAGCTATTTGAATGACCCACGTTACGGTGCTGATACTGCAACGCGTGTTATGGTGCTTGAAAAAATGAATATGATGAAAGATGCGAATGACTCGAAGGATACCGAGACGGCTACCAAACACGCATTCGCATTTATCAACGTTGCACCTGCTGCATCTCAAAATGCCTACATTTTGGTGTTGAACTACTACAAAATGAAGGTTAATCTCGCAACTGAAATCGAAGAACGTGATATGTATGTAGACTCGCTGATGTACTACTATGACCGTCGTATGGAGTTCTTCCCTAAGAGCGAAGTGGGTGTTAAAGAGAGAAAAGCACAGGACTACTGTACTTATAGAAGAGATGACGTTGAAACTGTGATGTTGTATCTTGACGAGGCTATCGAAGCTGGTAAGAATGCCGGTCAAGTCAATGCAGACTTGGTTTATTATTACTTCAATTACCTCGACGAAGTGTATGTATCAACAGATATGTTGGCTACTGAAGATTATCTTGATTCATTCGATAGATTGTCTAAATTGTTGGACGACTCAGTTGAAAAACACGCTCAATACAAACAGGCTATGGAGCAAAAGATGATTAAGAGTGGCGCTGCAAATATCGAAAACCTCGAAAAGATGTTTGCTCCGAAACTCGCTGAAAACCCAACTGATACAGCATTGTTTAAGAAAGTAATATACTATGTTCAACGTGAGGCTCCAGAATCTCAATTCCTGCAGACTACACTCGAAGGCTATTTCGCACTTACTAAAGATCCGATGACTGCATTGCAACTTTCAGGTTTCTACGAACGTAAGGGTGATATCACTCGCGCTGCTGAGTATATGGACAAGGCCGTAAGCCTCGAACCAGATCCTGAACGTCGTTCTGATTTGTTGGTAAACGGTGCACGATATATGTTGGACGCTAAAAAATATCCTGCTGCAGCAAACTATGCTCGTCAGGCTATGAATCTTAACTCGCAAAACGGTTTGGCTTATTTCGCACTTGGTCAGGCTTATGCCTTCGCAGCAGGTGGTTTGCAAGTGGAAGAATGGGATCGTCAGACTGTTTATTGGTTGGCTGCCGATAATCTTCAGCGTGCAATCTCGCTCATTAGCGACGAAAAAACTAGAAAGGTTATTCAGACTTTGTTGAACAATTGCTCTGCAAGTTTCCCGACTAAAGACGAATGTTTCTTCCGCTCTAAAACTCCGGGAACAGCTTACGAAGTCAATGCTGGTTGGATTAAAGGTTCAACTAAAGTTCGCGAACGTAAAGAGTAAAACGTGATAAACTTTTTGAAAAATATGTTTAAGGTCGTGTCGATTTTCATCGGCACGACTCTTCTAATGTATTCCTGTGATAGAGCAACAACAGCCGAAAAAATTGACGAGGATACGCTGATGACTCAGAAAACAGTCAATATGTTGCTCATCTCGTCGAAAGATGGTAAGGTTAATTATCGTTTTGAGGCTCCGTTGATGGAACGCTACGAGTTGGCTAAGAAACCTTATACCGAGTACAGAAAGGGGTTGCACATCACTACTTATAACGACTCGAGTCAGGTCGAATCGGACTTGAGGGGCGATTATGCAATCTTTCTCGAAAAGGAGAAACTTTGGGAAGTAAGAGGTAATGTTGTGGCTCGCAACGCAAAGGGTGAGGTGCTCGAGACCGAACAGCTCTTCTGGAATCAGAAAACAAAGAAGATTTATTCTAATGTAGAATCGAAAGTTACTCAACAACAAGATGTTATGGTTGGTGAGGGATTCGAGTCTGACGAGCGAATGGATAATTTCCTCTTCCGAAAACCAAAAGGTCGTATCGCTGTTGATGCTGTTACACAGAAAGATTCGACTTCGGTTGATTCGACTGCTCTCCAGGGCGACTCATTAAGAGTGGCTCGCAATGCTGTAGAAATTACACAGTAGATTGAAAATTATATGGTTACGATTGTAGTCTCGATTGTTGCGATGTTGATTTTGTCGGCGTTCTTCTCGGCGATGGAGATTGCCTATAACTCGTCGAACAGACTCAAACTCGAGATTGACAGAAAATCACACAAGACATTCTCGAAAATTGCAGATGTCTTTAGTCGAAATCCAGGGCAGTATGTAACTACGATTTTGGTAGGAAACAACATCGCGCTGGTCGTATTTTCATTGCAGATGACCGTACTGCTTACCTCGCTCTTCGGAGAGTGGGCTGAACAGAACGAACGTATGGCTTTCATAGCTCAGACACTTATCTCGACAATCGTAATTATTTTTACTGCGGAATTTTTGCCAAAGGCTATTGCTCGAACCAATCCGAACTTCTATTACAGATACTTCTGCGTACCCATATACTTTTTCTATGTATTGCTCTACCCGATAGCAAAATTTTCGACCTGGTTGTCATCAATTTTGTTCAGAATATTCGGACTCAAGGTGAACAAAGCGAATAATTCAAATACCTTCAATAAGGTCGATTTGGCACATCTGGTTGAAGATGCATCAGTGGAAATTGAATCTGAGCCAGCTTCAGATGATGATCTGAAATTGTTCCAAAAGGCTTTGGATTTCTCTGAATTGAAGGTGCGTCATTGTATGGTGCCGAGAATATATATGGAGACAATTGATGTCAATCAGTCTATCGGTAAGTTGCAGGAACTTTTCACAGAGACACGATATTCGCGAATACCCGTATATGAGGGTACGATTGACAATATCATCGGGTATGTTACCAGCAAAAGTCTGTTCCGAGAACCAAAAACTATCCGTGAGGTGCTGATAAAGGTCGATTATGTTACGGAGAGTATGATGGTCGAGCGGTTGCTCAGTTCGTTCATTAAGCATCATCAGTCTCTTGCTATTGTTATCGATGAGTTTGGTGGAACTGCCGGAATGATTACAATCGAGGATATTCTAGAGGAAATATTCGGAGAAATAGAGGACGAACACGACGAGTCTGAAATGATTGAAAAGAGATTAGATGCTACTCATTATGTGTTGTCGTGCAGACTCGAGATTGACTACCTGAATGAAAAGTACAACTTCGAGATTCCAACTTCAGACGAATACGATACGTTGGCTGGCTTTATTTTGTTCAATAACGAGGGAATGCCCTCGCACGGACAGTGCCTGACAATCGAAAATATGAAGTTCGAAGTGTTGAAAAAGTCTGGCTCAAAACTCGAACTCGTTAAACTCGAACTACTTTAACTGTAGAAATAATCTTTTTTATAACTCAATTTTAGCTGACTTTTGAATTAATTGAAAAAAGTTTTGGCAATTTTTGAAAAAAAGATTAATTTTGCAACCTATAATATTAAAATCAATAACTTAAAAACATAGACCTATGGAAATTAAAGCTGCAGATGTTGCCAAACTCCGCAAAATGACCGGAGCAGGTATGATGGACTGCAAGAACGCATTGGCTGAAGCTAATGGCGATTTCGAACGTGCACAAGAAATTATTCGTGAAAAAGGTAAATTGATTGCTTCTAAACGTGCTGACCGTACTGCTACTGAAGGTGTTGTAGTTGCTCGCGTTGAAGGCAACAAGGCTTATATGCTTTGCTTGGCTTGCGAAACTGACTTCGTTGCTAAGAATGAAGGTTTTGCTGCAACAGCAAACGAAATTATGGATATCGCTATCAAGAATGACTGCGCTGATATCGAAGCTTTGAAAGCTGTAAAGGCTGGCGATCAAACTGTTGAAGAAATGATCGTTGCAAAATCTGGTCAAACAGGTGAAAAAGTTGAAATGCCTTTCTACGCTCGCGTTGAAGCTCCTTACTGCGGAAGCTACGTTCATATGAACAACAAACTCGGTTCTTTGTTGGGATTCAATAAAGAAGTTCCTGCTCAAGTTGCTAAAGAAATCGCAATGCAAGCTACAGCAATGGCTCCGGTGTCAATCTCTAAAGATGACTGTCCGGCTGACATCATTGAAAAAGAACGCGAAATCGGTCGCGAACAAGCTCGCATCGAAGGTAAACCTGAACAAATGTTGGATAAGATCGCTGAAGGTAAGGTAAACAAATTCTTGCAAGAAAATACATTGATGAACCAAAAGTTCGTTATGAATGACAAGATGACTGTTGAAGCTTACTTGAAGAGCGTTGATCCTGAAGTGAAGGTTATCGCTTACAAACGCTTCTCTTTGAACGACTAATAATTTTAGACGTAATATTTAAGGCTGCCACATCAGTGGCAGCCTTTTTTTATTTCAGTTTGATGAATTTGTTATCGCGGAGTTCTAAAATTTCGCACTGCGGAAAATATTTCTGCGTCTGTGCAATTATGTAATCTCGTGTGTCGTCGATGATGAGTTTGTCGCTCGAGCCAAAATTATTATATATCAAATATTTAATCGTCAAATTTTTAGCCTTGCAGAATTCAAAGTTTAGAATTGTGTGATTAATACTGCCAAGACGAGGCGAGGTTATAAAAATTAGCGGTAGGTTGCGCTCCGCAGCGTAGTCTGCCATTGTGTAGTGCTCGGTGATTGGAACGGCGAGTCCGCCCGCGCCCTCAACCAGCAGCGTGTCGAAACGGGCTGAAAGTTCTGCAGTGGAGTTGTCAATTATCTTAATGTCAATGACTTTATTGTCAATTTTGGCAGCAAGGTGTGGCGAGCAGGGGTGTGTAAATACGATGGGGCAAGAGATTCCCGAGCGGTCGTACTCCTGTGGTTCAATACCCATCAGTTTGCGGTGTGCCAAAATATCTTCAGATATGCCCTCGCAGCCTGTCTGAATAAGTTTCTGTGTGGCAACATTGCGCCCTGATAGCCTTAATTCTCGAGCCAACGACCCTGTTACAAATGTCTTACCGCAGTCGGTATCTATGCCGCTTACAAAATAAATTCCCTTTTCAATCATAATTTTTCCAAATGTGCCCCAAAATTAGTAAATTTGCCTGAATTTATGAATATTTTTTTGAAATGAAAAATCTTCAAGAACTATTAGAGAATATAAAACAGGGATTAAGATTGAGCAAAGAGTCTGTGTTAGAACTTGTTAACGAGTGTTCAACAGAGGAATTGTGTCAATTGGCTGACTCGTTGAGAGAACATTTTTCGGGTAGAAAAATGGACACTTGTTCGATAATTAATGCTCGTAGTGGACGATGCAGCGAGGATTGTAAGTGGTGTTCGCAGTCGAGTTTTCACCGCTGTGATGTCGAAATTTATCCGTTGGTTGATGCGCAGACCTGTTTGGAGATGGCTCAATATAATGAGTCGAAGGGTATTCGCAGGTTTTCGTTGGTTACGAGTGGGCGCGCAATGAGCGATGATGAGGCGCAACGTGCTTGTGAAATATTCAAGACATTAAAAGAAAAAACATCGTTAAAACTTTGTGCCTCAATGGGTTTGTTGAATAAGGAGCAACTCGCTAAATTGCGTGATGCAGGCGTGGAAAGATATCATTGCAATATTGAAACGGCTCCGTCGTATTTTGGCGAATTGTGTACGAAACATACTCAACAGGAGAAGTTTGAAACGTTGAAGTGGGCTGCGGAGGTCGGAATGACGGTCTGCAGCGGCGGTATAATCGGTATGGGTGAGACTATGGAACAGCGAGTGGAAATGGCTGTTACACTGAGAGATATGGGAGTTAAGTCTATCCCGTTGAATGTGCTGAATCCGATTGCCGGAACAAAACTCGAGAATATGCAGCCGCTCAGTGATGAGGAGTTGTTGAAGAGTTTCGCGATGTTCCGAATTGTGAATCCCGATGCGGACATTAGGTTTGCGGGTGGGCGAATCAAAATTCGTCATATCCAGAAGCGACTGATGGAGTGTGGGGTTAGTGCTGCGATTGTCGGTGATATGCTGACTACGATTGGCTGTGGAATTGACGATGATTTTTCGATGTTTGCAGAGTTAGGCCGTGAAGTCTAAACTGCTGAAAATATGTTTGTTGCTGTTGTTGTGTGTGATGTTTTCTTCGCACACTTGTAGCGCACAGAACGGTATCGTTTTTATCCCCGAAAGTTTTGATTTCGGAACTGTTAGTGCTACCGACTCGGTTGTAGTTTGTGAGTTTGAATATTATAATCGTTCTTCTAAAATATTGACTATTAATAAGATTGAGTCATCTTGTAGTTGCGTGTCGGTTGATTATAAGGCACATCCGCTCAGAATGGGTGAGTCTGCAACTATCAAAGTCAGATTTAATCCCAAGAATCAGCACGGGCGATTTTATAAGCCGATTTATGTATATCATAACTTATCTAAGCAGCCTACCGAGTTGATTGTCAGGGGAATTGTGCTCGGAAAAGTTTCTGTAGAGTATCTATTCCCTTATCAGTTAAGCGAGAATGTACGAGCGAATGCGGAGTCGTTAAATTTGGGCTATGCAGTTCACGGACGATATGCAATTGGGAAATTAGAGTTGTATAACTCTAGTAACAAGCGTGTTATGGTAGAGGCGGGAACTCATCTGCCCGAAAATATCAAGCTGAAGATTGATTCGAATTATTTCAACCCTGGGCAGAGAATGTGTGTGGGTGTGATTTATGAGGCTGCTGACACGAGCGTGTGGGGTACTGTAAATCATCAAGTTCCTCTGAAGATTAATGGTTCGGAAGTGCAGTTGCCGATAGGTGTGGTTGTAGTAGAGGATTTTTCGTCAAGTACTGATAATCAGAGAGAACTTGCTCCGAAGTTGAGTATTGATCCGCAGTTGTTGCATATTGGTCAAGTCAGAGTTGGTAGTCTGCAAAATTTAGTTGTGCAGCTTAAGAATGTAGGTGAGAAAGATTTGATAATCAGAAAAATAAATGTGAGTAATCAAGCGATTTCGGTGTCAATTGCTAGTCATACTATCAGACAGCGTCAGCATCTCGATTTGAAAATCTCAATGAAGTGTGAAGACGTTGGTCGGCTTAATGAGTATATAGAGTTGATTACCAATGATTCTCATCGTCCGATGCGTCGGGTGAGAGTGGTTGCAAATGTTGTAAAATGAAATTTCAAAAAATAATAAAAATATGTTTCCGATAAAACGAAAGGCAAAACTTGCCGAAAATATTTATCTGTTGGAGGTCTATGCACCTCGTGTCGCAAAGTCTTCGAAACCGGGACAATTTGTTATTGTCCGTGTCGGTGAGGAGGGTGAGCGAATTCCGCTGACTATCTCTGACTACAATGAACAAGAAGGAACTGTAACTATTGTGATTCAGATAGTTGGCTACTCGTCGCAGAAAATTTGCGACTTGGAACAAGGCGACTCTCTGACCGATTTCGTGGGACCGCTGGGTAACCCGTCGGAGTTTGTTTACGAAAATATCGAAGAACTCAAAATTAAAAAGATTTTGTTTGTTGCGGGTGGGCTCGGAACTGCGCCAGTATATCCGCAGGTTAAGTGGCTGTGTCAGCAGGGCGTGAAGGCTGATGTAATCATCGGAGCCAAGACAAAAGATATGCTGATTTATGTTGATGAAATGTCACAAGTTGCAGGTAATGTTTATGTTGCTACTGATGACGGTAGTTGCGGATTCAAAGGTCTTGTAACTCAGAAAATCGATGACCTGATTCAAAATGAGGGTAAAAACTACGACGTTGTGGTAGCAATCGGACCGATGGTGATGATGAAGTTCGTAGCCGCTACTACGCTGAAATACAACATAAAAACAATTGTCAGCCTCAATATGTTGATGGTTGATGGTACGGGTATGTGCGGAGCGTGTCGAGTTTCGGTCGGCGGAAAAATATATTTCACTTGCGTTGATGGTCCTGAATTCGATGGTCATCAGGTTGATTATGATGAGGCAATTCGCCGTCAGTCAATGTATAAAACATTGGAAAGTAGAAAGTTAAAGGCTGCGAAAGAGCGCGCCGAAGGTCATATTTGCCGAGTAGGTTTTTAATAATCATTTAGTTCGTAAATTTTATGGCAAAAGGTTTATTGAGAGTTCCGGTCAGAGAACAGGAACCTGATATAAGAAATAAAAATTTCGAAGAAGTTTGTTTTGGATATAATGAACAAGAGGCTGTCGATGAGGCATTTAGATGTATAAATTGTCGTAATCCTCGTTGTCGCACAAAGTGTCCTGTTTCGATTCAGATACCTACGTTTATTCAGGCAATCCGCAATAGAGATTTCGGGGAGGCTGCGCGCGTCATATTTGAAGATTCG
>JAZTZL010000048.1:0-74559 GCA_045637425.1 Rikenellaceae bacterium
CTTCGGATACCGATTTGTAATTAAGGAACAGAGAGTCTTGTATTTTATTACCTTTCTGATAATGAATAATATCCTTAACCATCGACACTGGATAAAAATATGATTTGAGGTAATAATCCTTAAAATATTTCAATCGAGGGAAGAGTTCGCTTGTAAACTCTTTCCTAAAAAAAGCCTTAAATAATATAAGAAATAACTCCTCAAACATATTGCGTATGATTATCCGATTTTGTCGTAAACGAATCCGGCAGACTCGAGTTCGGCACTATCATAAATGTTTCGACCGTCAATAACCAATGGCGAGTTCATAACCTTTTTCACTACCGACCACGACGGCATACGGAACTCTTTCCACTCGGTAACCAACATCAGAGCATCTGCACCCTCCACTGCATCGTACATATCTTTGCAGTAGGTTACACAGTCGCCTACTCTGCGACGACACTCGTCCATTGCAACCGGGTCATAAACCTTAACTTGACAACCAGCCTCGGTCAACTTCTCAATCAGCACCAGCGACGTAGCCTCGCGCATATCATCTGTTTCTGGCTTGAACGACAATCCCCACAATGCCACGGTTTTTCCACACAGGTCATCACCATAATGTTTTTTCAGTTTCTCGAACAGCACACGTTTCTGAAGATAATTTACCTCCTCTACTGCATCGAGAACCCTCATTTTGTAACCATTCTGTTCGGCAGTCTTTATCAGTGCCTTGACATCTTTGGGGAAACACGAGCCACCATATCCACAACCCGGATACAAAAACTTCGAGCCGATTCTGGTATCCGAGCCAATACCCTTGCGCACCATATTGACATCTGCGCCAACCAATTCGCACAAATTTGCGATATCGTTCATAAATGAGATACGCGTAGCCAGCATCGAATTAGCAGCATATTTAGTCATCTCGGCCGAGGGTATATCCATAAAGATTACTCGGAAGTTATTTATCAGGAATGGTCTGTAAAGTTGAGTCATCAACTTGCAAGCCCGTTCTGATTCAACCCCCACCACTACGCGGTCTGGCGACATAAAATCCTTGATTGCTGCACCCTCTTTCAGGAATTCGGGATTTGATGCAACCTCAAAATCTATCTTTTCACCCCTGAGTTCGAGCTCCTCTTCGATAGCCTTTTTCACTTTGGCAGCAGTCCCAACCGGCACGGTCGATTTGGTAACCAGCACCGTATATTTTTTGATGTTACGCCCAAACTCTCGAGCCACATCAAGTACATATTTCAAGTCAGCAGAGCCATCTTCATCAGGGGGCGTACCCACTGCCGAAAAGACTATTTCAACATCATCAATGCACGACTCCAGACTCGTAGTAAACTTCAATCTTCCGGCAGCTACATTACGCTTAACCATATCTTCGAGCCCCGGCTCATAGATTGGAATCTCGCCACTATTGAGTCGAGCAATCTTTGTTTCATCTACATCGACACAGGTTACATTGATGCCCATTTCTGCGAAACAAGTTCCAGAAACCAATCCGACATACCCCGTACCGACTATCGCAATATTCATATATTCAAGTTATTATAAGCAAACTATTTTTTCAGATAATTCTGCATCAGGCGTGTGATATACTTACCCACGATATCAAATTCGAGATTAACGGTTGTTCCCGGTACGATATTGCAGAAATTTGTGTGGTCGTGAGTGTATGGAATGATAGCCACTTGAAACTCGCCATCTTTCGAATTCACAACCGTCAGGCTGACTCCATTCACTGCGACCGAACCTTTTTCCACTGTGATATTGCCGAGCGATGGGTCGTAGTTGAAAGTGTAGTACCAACTACCCTCAGCCTCGGTCAGCGCAGTACACTTGGCAGTCTGGTCTACGTGTCCCTGAACGATATGTCCATCGAGCAGCGCATCTGGACGCATACTACGTTCCAAGTTCACCAAATCGCCCACCTGCAACAAGCCGAGATTCGACTTGAGCAAAGTTTCGCGAATTGCCGTAACCGTATATTTATCTTCATTCAGAGCAACTACTGTCAGGCAGACTCCATTGTGAGCCACACTCTGGTCGATATGCAGTTCGTGAGCCAGCGGTGTCTGCAACGTAAAATGCACATTATCTTTATCTTTAACTATCTCTACGACGTGAGCCGTAGCCTCTACTATTCCTGAGAACATCTTTTCCTGATTTAATTTTTCGTTGTGTTATTATCTTGATTCTGCAATCAGACCGCTGCTATATGCTTCGAGCAGTTTTTCGAGGTCTGCGATTTGAGTCAGCAGCTCCTTACCGATATCGGTATCTCTAACGTGCATTCGCTGTGTTGTAGTTTCGAGCACCATTCTCGACGAGATAATGTCACGACCCTCTTCGATTGCCTTTTTCGTAGATTCAAACGGCTGGTGCTGAATCAATGACAAGCCGTAAGAGTTGAATACCAATGTATAACCTGCGATACCAGTTTCGGGCTGATATGCCTTTGAGAATCCACCATCAATCACCAACAGACGACCATTAGCTCTAATCGGAGTCTCGCCCTTGATTGTCTTAACCGGAATGTGTCCATTGATGATGTGCGAGTGCTCATCTTTATCGATTCCGAATTCGTGCAGAATCTTCAGACAGATATCCTCATCAGACATCAACGTATAATAAGCACCCTTGCGCTCCTTATGTGTAGCCTTGTCAGCGATGAAATATCTTTCAAAAGTAGTCATCTGGTCCTTATCGAACAACGGAGAGTCGGGTCCGCACCATAGATACCACATAAAGTCAACGGCAAATTCGCGTTGTTTGTTCGACTCGCCCAAGAAGTAAGCTTCGCGCACCAATTGGTCAATCTTATCCAACAGCGAGCGACCCGAATAGGTTTCGCCCTGAATGGTCACCTTTTTGAATTCACCTTCGGCGGTCATCGGGATTGATGCGTGATAGAGCAGATTCGAGTTGCAAATCTTATACAACGAACCCTTTGTGTACATCAATCTGATATGGCGGTCAAGTTTCTCGCTATTGAGGAACGACACCTTCAGACTATCCATCAATTCGCGCTCTTCGTCAGTGAGTTTATATGGGTCATTGTGGTCTATTGTCGGGAAATTCATATCCTTCATCGGATATTCGGTTTCGCCAATGCGCACTACGCCACGTTCGAAATCAATCTTATCCAGCAGATTGCGGCTCTCCATTCCGAACTCGGGACGACGTCTGATGATGTCATACTCGAGTTTGAACTGAATCATCGCAATGGCCTTGTGCATCTGTGCCATCAAACGAATTGTTTTTTCCTTATATGGATTATCGGCTCCGACCTTAGGTGTAAATGCGTCACAAGGGTCGTCTTTATAGGCGTCCATTGCGAATGTTGCCAGCGGCAGGAGGTTGATACCGTACCCGTCCTCGATAGTTTCGAGGTTAGCATATCTCATTGAGATGCGGATAACGTTAGCAATACAGCTTTCGCAGCCCGCAGCAGCACCCATCCACAATACGTCGTGGTTACCCCATTGGATATCTACGGCGTGATATTTTTCCAGCGAATCCATAATGATGTGCGCACCCGGACCACGGTCGTAAATATCCCCCACGATATGCAGCGAGTCGATAGTGAGTCGTTGAATCACACTTGATATTGCAATGATGAAATCGTCTGCGCGACCTGTCGAGATAATCGAGTCGATGATGCCATTGAAGTAATCGTGCTTATTTGGGCGCTGTTCAGATTCGTGCAGCAGCTCCTCGATGATGTACGAGAAGTCGGGCGGCAGAGCCTTACGCACCTTCGAGCGGGTATATTTCGATGAAACGGCACGCAGCACTACATTGAGTTGAAACAGCGTTTTTCTATACCACGCATTTATTTCAGCCTCTTTTTCCTTAACCAGCGGCAATTTTTGTTCGGGATAGTAAATCAGCGTACAGAGTTCGGTCTTTTCGCTATCGAGCAATGTACCTCCGAATATATCGTTAATTTTACGGCGAATAACCCCTGACGCATTTCTCAGCACGTGATTGAATGCTTCATATTCTCCGTGAATATCGGTCATAAAGTGCTCGGTACCCTTAGGGAGGTTTAGGATTGCCGAAAGGTTTATTATTTCAGTCGTAGCCTCAGCGACGTTACGAAATCTTTTAGATAATAATTTCAGAAATTTCAAGTCGCATTCAGACTTTTCAGTCATTGTATTTACATTTTGTGCCATAATTCACAATATTTTATGTTCACTATAATTTTGCAAATATAGTAAAAAAAAATTGGATAGCAGGTCAAATACGACAAATATAATTATCCAACAGCATTTTACATATTTTTTTGCATTTCATTAAAATAATTACTAACTTGCAATCGAAAACTCTTAATTATTAAAATTATGACAAAGAAATTTTTCTTCACATTGGCATTTGGCATTCTTTTGTCAGTTACTAATCTTGATTATAGTTATGCCCAAAGATGGGACGCCACTAAAGGAGCTTGGGTTGAAGCCCCTCCGTTGGATAGATACCTTAAAGGTCTCTCAAGTCACTTTAATCGCTTATCACTTGAATATTATTATAAACAAGATGACAAAGTTGGTAATGAGAGAAGTTTTTTCTATTCGGCCATTGAATTCTTAGTAATACAAAAGGGTAAATCTACAAGACTTAAATGGTGTTTTAATAATAGCAAAATTGTGCACATTGAAATTGAAGGTGTTGGTGCAACTACACCTGAAGACATCAAGAAAGGAGAGTTTACTGTAACAGTTTCGCCAGAACAAACAACTTTATACAGAGTTAATGTTCACAAAAAAGGGAAGGACGGTTCAATAAAAGTTTATCCTGGATATGACAACCGCCGAGTAATTGTTGTTGAAGACCGTAAAACTCTTGGTAGAGTTTATAATAACATCTGGTGGATAAGAAATGGTTAAAAAGGAAATTTATCTTCATATTTGAATAGTATCGCTGGCGGAGTACCATCAATTTAACCCGCACCACAAAGTAAGAAAGATGCCCGAAATTAATTGAGCATCTTTTTTATTTGCAATACTCTGATTTTCAGTATACATAAATAATTTCACTAACCCAATAAATTTTCTCAATAATAAAACAGATACACAACGGAAATAAATCTTTATATTTGCATAAAGAAACGGCACCAAAGTTGTATCGTTTGGTGCAGATTAGTTAAGAGTATTAATAAATAAAACTAAAAATTATGGCAACAAAATTTTATAAGTGTAACCACTGTGGTAATGTAATAGAGAAAGTCGTAGACAGCAAAGTTCCGGTAGTTTGCTGCGGAGAAAATATGGTCGAACTGATTCCCAATACCGTAGACGCAAGCACCGAAAAACACGTGCCCGTAGTGACTCGTCTGAACGATTGCAAAATCAAGGTCGAAGTCGGTAGCGTAGCTCACCCGATGTTGCCCGAACACCACATCGCATTCATCTACGTCGAAACTGAAAACGGTGGAATCCGCATAAACCTCAAGGATAAACCCGAAGCAGTAATCTGCACTTGCTCGGATAAACCAATCGCAGTCTATGAATACTGCAACCTACACGGACTCTGGAAAACTGAATTGTAATACTCAAATAAACAGAAAAGCCTGACGCATTGAGCGCCAGGCTTTTTTTCAGTTTATCGGTTGTGCGAATAACTACGTTCACACGGAACGACTACTCCTTATACCACGAAGCGTAAGTCATATAATCGCGAGCCGTACGTTTGATTATGTGCTCGACCTGTTCCGGAGTCACATCTTTCATTCTCTTTGCCGGAACACCAGCATAGAGCGAACCCGGCTCGATAACCGTACCACTCAACACCAACGAGTTTGCAGCCACAATCGACCCTGTGCCTACCACTGCATTATCCAAAATCGTAGAACCCATACCAATCAGGCAGTTATCCTCGATTGTAGCTCCGTGAATCGTAGCATTATGTCCGACCGACACATCATTACCGATGTGTGTCTGCGACGGTTTCGGCGATTTGTCATAGAGCGTGTGGATTACCACGCCGTCCTGAATGTTTGTACGATCGCCAATAGTAATCTTATTCACATCGCCACGCAAAACTGCGCCATACCAAATCGAGCAATCTTTGCCTATTGTCGTGTCTCCAATAATCACTGCTGTTTCTGCGAGGAACGTACCCTCTCCAACTTGAGGTGTACAACCTCTTACTTTTCTGATAAGTGCCATAGTTTTATTATTTTTTAACATTTAATCTCTTTGCCTCTTGCCACAGTTCTTCCATTCTGTCGAGTCCAAGTTCCTTAACCTGTACACCCTCCTGGCGAGCCGTTTTTTCTATGTGGTCAAAACGTTCGAGGAATTTTCTGTTTGTAGCCTCAAGCGCAGCCTCAGGCGAGAGTCCGTACAAACGTGCTGCATTGACCATTGCGAACAACAGATCCCCGAACTCCTCCTGCATCTTCGCCTTATCCTGCTTAGCTACTTCTGTCTCAAATTCACCAATTTCCTCTTTAACCTTATACCACACATCTTCAGCTGCAGTCCAATCAAAACCAACTGCCGAAGCCTTTTCCTGAATTCGGAATGCCTTAACCAACGGCGGCAATGAACGTGGGACTCCCGACATCACGCCTCTATCCTTAGCCTGTTGCGACTTGCGCTCCCTCTGTTTGAGTTCCTCCCAGTTATGCAGCACCTGTTCAGCATTCTCGGCAGTGACATCACCAAAGACGTGCGGGTGACGAAACACGAGCTTATCAGATATTGCGTTAGCTACATCGCCAAAATCGAATGCACCCTTTTCTTTGCCTATCTTAGCATAGAAAACCACCTGCAACAACAAATCGCCAAGCTCCTTCTTAATCTCCTGCAAATCTCCACCAGAAAGAGCATCAACTAATTCATAAGTTTCCTCTACGGTATTTGTGATCAACGATTCGAATGTTTGTTTTCTATCCCAGGGGCATTTTTCTCTGAGTTCGTCCATTATATCCAGCAGTCGCTGTGTAGCTTCAAGGTTTTTGTTCATATCAGGTAAATTATTAAATTCAAGTTTCCTACCTCAGGAGTCATAATTCAAATGCGAAGGTACGGCGTTTTTTTCAATTCCACAAAAATAAAAGGAACAAGATACACAACCTTATTCCCTTATTAATAATCAGCAATTTACGTTAATAACCTTGTCTAATACTCCTCCTCGTTAAAGTCATCTTGGGTCCTCATAGTCCTTTGATAGACAAATAAATGTAACTAATTATATCACAGGGGGTAGTGTCAGGGCAGTATCTAGCAATTGAGCAGTGCCGAAATGCCTTTTTAATCGCCCTAAAATCGCCTCTAAATCAACTACTCCTCTTCTAGGAGGAGAATCTTTGTGCAAAGATAACAAAAAATAATTATTTTTTTTGTTACACCGAAAAAAATTGTCACTAACCTGAAAGCGAACCCAAACCATATGGTTAGTTCCCTCCTTTAAACAAAAAAAGAGTTATAATATCACAAGTGTGTACTAAAGATTAAAATAATGATTAGAATTGAGGGTATTTAAAATGACACAGTAGATAGATTTAGAGGTGTTCCCATGTATAAAAGAGGTGATCAATTTAAATTAATTTAATTTGACGTGTTTTCGGATATTTAAAAATCGTCAAGGAGTATTGAGTCTCAATGCCTATGATTTGCTAAATAAGATTTCGACCTCAAAAATGTCGGTTACAAATCTATTCTCAACAAGACAGTTCAATCAGATTTTTTCAAATTTCTTCACGATTTCGTTCAGTTACAAATTTGATCGTTTTTAATATCAAAAATAAGTTAATACGAAAATACTCTCAATTGTTTACAAAACCTTTTTGTGTACTATGAAATTTTAGGTTTTATGGACAAATTATCGCAAACTCCCTATTAAACACGAAGAGAAAATAAGGGCTGTTTGGTGATTTATATATATTCATTAAACTATAACAGCCCTCGCATAGTTACTTATTTTTTCACACTCCACTTAGGTGTGATGCCAATGAACACCTCAAAGTTTATACCGGGCATAGGTCGTGATAACACAGAGAGATATTCCTCATTAAAGAGGTTGTTTATTGAGCCTTTCAATGATAAGTCTGCCCACTTGAATGATAAACCTTTCTCGAGTGTAATGTTACTCATAAAATAAGAGGGGAGTTTCCCCGTCAGGGATATATCATTCGAAGACATTGTGTATCGTTCAGAGTAATAGCACCACTTGTAAAGGAACTGCCATTTCGGCCACGTCAAACGCCCCATTATCGTTGATGAGTATTCGGGAACATATGGCAGTTGCTTACCTACCGATTGGTCGGCTGGAGTGCGAGGTTCTCCTTCGTTAATTGAAGGTGTCCACGAAAATGTGCCATTGAGCCCGAGTCTACACTTCTTGGCCAATGCAACATTCAGATCGGCTTTCAACTCAACACCGTATGCGTGGACATCTTTAATGTTATCGGGAGAGAAAAATCCTTTCGTAGTTGGTAACCAGATAATCCAATCCTTTACATACGATTCGAACCAGTTTACCGAGCCATTGAATGAGTAAATACCCTCCCTTCCGACAGCAAATGACAATCCAGCATCGTAAGTCCAACCACTCTCTTTTTTAAGGTTGGGGTTACCGCCCGGCAGGAAGTAGAGGTCATTGAGTGTCGGGAAGCGAAAGTTGCGAGAAATAGAACTTTTTATTATTACATTGCCGCGTTCAGAGAGGACTCCGTCGAAGAATAGTGCCGGTATGATTGGAGTCCACTCGCTGCCGAACACATCTTCGCGTAACACTACAGATAGCCCCACACGTTCCGTGGGCCTCCATTTTGCAGATACCGACCCCGAAAGTTCAGGTCTGCCTTTACGATAGCCAACAATTGCCTTGTTCCCATCTTGGCGCAGAATGTTTTTATCCTCACTCTCTACAATGTGTTGATGAAGTGACAGATTGGCTGTGAATAACCATCTTTTGCCTAAATAATATTCTCCATCTATTTGTCCATAAAAGGTATTAATATTGCTGCGCGAACGGGTCATCTGTGCCATTATGCCGTTACCCAAGTCGCGTTTGTAGTCATATCCTACCCAAGTATGTATATATCCTGCTTTTGTAGCCAACTTATAATTCTTGCGCAGATGATCCCACGATAGAACCGAGCGAAATGTTTGTTCGCGCTGTCTGTTATCGAAATCGGTTTCATCTCCGTGATCTACGGTGAGCATCGCCAACTCACGATTAGAATTTATATACCACGCATTAATACCTATTCGATCGCCCCTTTTCGTATTGTAATAGGCCTCTTGCAAAATGTGAAAATCTTTGAATGAACCGCTACGATTGCGCTCTATAGGGTAGTATTGGTCAATGATATTCATATTCTCATCATAGACATTCTCCTTTTTGTCGTGATTGCGGTATTTGTAATCATTCGGCGATGAAGAGTAAACCACACGCGTAGATGTTTGCCAATGTTCATTGCCGTATGTCAGTCGCAGAAATTCATCAAAGGTCTTAAATGAGCCGATGCCCTGAATATATTGCAGCCCGAATCCTTCTGACTGAGCCGGTTTTGTAGACAACTTGACCGATCCTCCGAGTCCACCTCCTGTTTCATTAACCGATGATGTGCCGTGCAATAATGATGCATCATCAATAAAATATGCAGGAATAGTCGAGAAGTCCGTCATACCCAACATTGGGTTGTTAATCTTCATTCCGTTCCACGACACTTGAGTATGTGATGGCGATGTGCCTCTGAATGATACTGTCGAGAGTGTTGCCCGTCCATAGTTCTTCACAAATATTGATGAGTTGAACATCAGAATATCAGCCATTGAAAGAGCAATGTTCTCTTTGAGTGCAGCAGAGTCAAATTTCGTAACTTGTGCACCAATCTCCTTCATCGGCCGTTTGCCATAGACCGAAGCCTCGGGCATAGACAGAGACCACGCTACTGATTTATCATTTTGCGCCATTGCGACAAATGGCAATAATAGAGTGCTAAGTATGAATTGTAATTTCCTCATTTCGACTATATTTTTATTTCCAACAGAAGGCTCCGGGGATAATGCCGACATAGAATTTGTCTATTAGTTCACCATCTTTCGAATAGCGGTAAATCATACCCTGCTGCACATAATCTATGGCATCGGCTATATAGACATCGCCTGTGCGGGGACAAATTGTCAGCCCATAGTAGATTGTGCCGTTATATGGTAGAAACGGGCGTACGGGAACACGGTCGGCCGTTACGTCCATCTCCCAGATGTCATCGTTTATCCAATAGAGTTTATCCTTTGTACCGTTGAGTTGAACTTCTGACGGAGCATCACCAAACTTAAATTTGAACTGTTTTTCAATGGTAAAAGTTTCGGCATCAATGCGATAGAGCGATGGCACTTCGTGTCCGTAAGGAGAGCCTTCATAACCTCCGTCAGTCACAGTCCACAACTTATTGTTGCAGTCCATCACAAGTGATGTTGGTTGTATTCCGACCACGAGTTCATCGACTACCTTGTCTGTTTCGGTGTCTATTTTGAGAATTCGGTTTTGATACGACCAGCAGTTTACATAGAGATACTTGCCATATTGTACCATCTGCTCGGTCGAGCCGCTCTCCATTGTCATATTAGGCACGGTGATGTAGCCCGTAATCTCAAATCGCTTTGGATTAACGATAAAAATACGATTATCCCAAATCTGTGTTATATATGCCTTTTCGTCAGACAGAAAGTGTATGTATCGGGGAGAAGTCAAATTTGTGATACGCCCGACCTCTTTGAACGTATTGATATCAATAGCAAAAACTACGTGCGAGTTATTAACAACTACCCAGCCTATGCCATTGCGGATTACCATAGATTGTGCAACATCTCCCAATTTCATTGCATTGGCACGATAGAACACCTCGTTCTGCACCGACTTGGTTGACGGGTCGTAGTACGAAAGTGTCGCATTTCCGTATTGAAAATTACCTTCGTTACAGATGAATAGCCCATCACCTGAGATTGATGTGTCAAATTTCTCCTCAGAGCCATACTCCCACTTCATACACGAAGTAAGGAGCAGGCCGAGAAGCATAATTCTGACTATCTTTTTTGTCATAATTATTTATTGTTTTTCAAACTGCAATCATAAAATCCGCATACTTCGGTTGAAAGTTCACCTAACCAGCCGCTCTTGGCATTGACTGCGCATTGAACCTTTACAAAGTCGATGTGTGTCAGATTTACTTTCTTGCCTTCAAAATCGACTGCATTCGAGATTTTGAATAGATTGGCTTTATCGCTCGAGTTGAAATCCGTCGGACTGAAATTGTCTGCATATCCCCAATCGTAGTGAGGCTGCACCCAATAGGAGCCATTTCCAGATTTGTCATAGTTGCGAGCCTCAAGGCGAGTTCCGACAAGTGTGTAGCTATCCTCCTTAATCCACAGCGGGTAGTAGTAATCTTGTGTGTGGAATTGCTTAAGATAGTCAATTTCGCCACTATTGCCCATATTATCACGCCATTGAACAGGCATACCTGCGCCGCTTGGGCGGTAGTATGTTACTGCATAGTTCTGTATTGTTTTGGCGTTACCCGTATCCGAGCCTGCAAGTTCGTACCAAGTGTCATCGGGCAATCCGTTTCCGTTTTCGTCCTGCATTACCCATACTACGCCGGGTTCGGACGAGCCGTCAAAGGCATTGCCGATAACGCCCAAATCATACCCCCCCGAATTGTCAATACTGTGGTCAAAGCCGACTACGATGTAACCTCCAAATCCACCTAACGACACCCAATTGGCACTATTCAGGCGACCTTCGACATAGGCAATAGCAGACTCCATTGTTGTCTGCGAACCGTCAAAACCACCCGTTTTCAGTTCATTGATAAACTGCCCAGGTGCAGGAGTATATTCATAAACCTTGTTCCAATCGGCTGATGATGAGCTGTTTTTTGCTCGGTAGTATTTATTCTCCTCGTGTATTGTAACAGTGAATGAGTGAGAAATGGTTATTCGATTTTCGCCTTTTAGAGTCGTTGCCGTAGCTGATATTTGATATTCGCCCGTATTGTTAGCCGTAAAGATAAAATGCGATTGGTTTCCAGCAGGCAGGTTTTGTCCTGCGATAGTCCAAGTGTATTCTACGTTTTTATCATCGCTCACATTGGTGGGCTTAATCAGCAACTTGCGACCAACAACATTGTGATATACAGTGCGGTCGAATTGCCACACAAATGGCATATCTTTAGCATCAAGCACCTCAATGTTTACCGTATCGCTGTGTGAGCCGTCATCATTTGTAGCAGTTGCTATAATAGTATGGTTACCAATAACATCTGCCTTAAATGTATGGGAGAGTTCTTCGCTGACTTTACTACCATTAATACTCCAACTGAACTTAGTGGCAAGAGAGGTTTCGCGTATGGTGGCATTGAGTTTTACCTCAGTTCCTGCTGCGACCATAAGTTTTTTGTCACCCGCAATTGAGACTGTTGGGATTTCCAATTCAACTACATCTACGCGAATCTCCTCTTTACTGACACCACCTTCGTTGCTTACAGCAATGGTGACGAAGTATTTGCCCACCTCTTCTTGCATAAACTTCAATGAGGGAGAGCTGCCGAGGACTTCACCATTCATTGTCCAGCTATATGTTGCACCCTCGGCCGATTCGTAGTCTGGAGCAATAACAATCTCTCGTCCTTGCTTTACGGTATAAATTCCTGTTTCGTTGTCAAGAATAATTTTTGGTGGCAAAGTTGTCGTGATATCCTCGTCTATATCGCAAGACGAAGATACCACAACAAGACTCAAAATAAAAATTAACCTTAAAAATTTACTCATTGTCTGTTATTTGAATACTAGTTTAGTACCAAATTTAACTGTCACATCGTCGTATGCGAAATATGCCGGACAGTTCAAACCGAAAGTACCGCTCTGATCATCTGATGCTCAGAAGTTGAATGTTATTTTCGCCACGTTTCCAAGCGATGACAAATCCCATTTTTCCCAAGTGGTAACGAAATTTCTGCCATTACACAGAGTAAATTCCGACGTGCCAACCAACTCTTCGTTTGCATTATATCCATAGGCTACGATTTTAAAGTAGGTGTTTTCTGTGGCCGCAGAATTGAATCCATCACCAAAAGTGAGCGAGTTGAGAACATAATTTGTATTTGTAACATACATACACTCTACGATACGTTCTTTGCCATCGGCAAACTCAAAACCCTGAAGTGACGCATCATATATCTGAGAATTGTAGAAGTCTGAGTAGCCGTTGTGGACTGCAAAGTTCTTTGAACCGTTGTGTCCACCAATGGGATTAGACATTTGCAATTCATACCAGCCGTAGTGACCATCAGGGAGTGTCTCATAATCTTCAATTACATAGTTTGAAATCACGTGTCCACCGCCCCAATATGGAGTAGTAAATGAGTGGAAAAGCTCGGTATTACCCTCATCATACCACCAATAGGTATCTGACGAGTAATCGGTATATGTCAGCGAACCACCATACTGCGAGTCGTCGACCAAATCGCTCCATTTGTTGATTGAGGCTCCGCCGTACAACTCATACGCACTAAATTTAGCATCACTATCCTCGAATGTCAATATGCGAATATCATCTTCTTCAACCCACTCGCCAGCCATAACATTGAGTTTAACGATTGCACTCTTGCCGGCTTCAGATACAATCATAATGGCAACAGAGCCCTCTTTATTAAAGTGGCACAAATCCTTTTCAGGAGCAGTCACAGAAAGACTATCCTCGGCATAAGCCACTTCCCAGCCTTCGGGTGCATAGATTGTGTAGTCTTTGATGTTATTCGCATTTACTGCAAATTTGACACTCTTGCCATACTCAACTTGAGCTACTTCCGGAGCATCTATTATCGTAAATAACGGCATAGATTCATCATAGCGAACGAGTTTGAATTCAGTGTCATCAGCGAGAGTAAACACTACATACTCATCGTTTGATGTATCAACAGACTTGAACAGTGAATTGCTTTCGGTGTTTTTGCCCTCAGCAGTAACACCTGTTGAATTCCAGGTTTCGCCGCCATCTGTCGAGATTTCCCACTCTTTGCTTGTTTCGTTGATTCGCACTTGAGGAGCTACGGCATCTTTACCGTTTTCGCCATTGGCCAGCACCTTTTCGCCATTAATCAACAGCCACTCGCCGTCTTGAGTCCAATAGAACTTGCCGTCCTCATCTTGTTTAATCGAGATAACCGGAGCGTCTACACCATTGGTGCCGTTGGTGATTGTAGCCGTCTTGCCATCAGTGAACTTGATTGCATAGCCGTTTGCCGTTTGACTCACCTCCGAAACATAGACATTTTTCTGCAATGCCGATACGATTGTCTGCAGTGCAGAGAGGTCATCATTAGTTTTTTGAACAGCCTCTTCAAGAGTTGTTACGCGATTTTTGACCGACTCCATTTCGTTCCAGAGTTCATCGTCATCATAGCAGCCTGTCATCGAAATACCAACGATGGATACTGCCAAAAGCATAAAAATTTTCTTCATCGTTTTTTGTTTTTTAATTGGTTTATAAATGTGAATTTGTTTCTTTCTCTAATGCGGCATTGCATTGTTCAATCAAGAGTTTTAACTCATCTAAATACCGAGCCTTGAATTTGTAGCGCTTGATGGTTTGAGGGGTCAGTTCAAAACGCTCGTTTCTTTTTATAGCCTCTGCGCAGTGATATGCAACTATTTCTGGCCACAAAGTCTTAACAATGTCTACCGACAGTTCGTCTCGGCTGACTGCATTGTAGGAATAAATACCTTTGTGTTCTTCTGAAGTATGTAAAAAAAGATTTATACTCAACAGGTAGTATTTGTCTTTCGAAGGTATCTTTTTGAGTGCATTGACAAACTGTGCGATGGATATACGCTTTTGAATTGTAGGGTCAGACTTATCAGAAATGGTTATCCACGCATAGTGTACGGGACTTGCTACAAGCAAACAGTAGATTGGGTTTGCCTGTACGCGCAGAGTCTTGAGAAATTTCCACAAGTTACTCTTCAGGATAAGTTCCTGCGAGCCGTGGTTATTCGTTTGGATAGTATCCATTCGTATAACGGGTTATATTACAACTATTTATTCAGACTTTAATTGCATACACCTATAGTTGCCGACGGATACAGTATTAGTGCCGAGCGGAAAAATTCCGCGCACGATAATAGCGTACACGCTAAGTTGGAACGTATGTTCCGACTTTTCAGGCTACAAAGTAAGTAAGCAATTAAAAAAAAGTTGATTTCGACCCGTATCCCAGCAGGTAGATATCCATTAAAACAAAAGGCAGGTCTTCTGACTTATCCCTATTATCGCGCCTTCCCGATATACAATCAGTGGCAAAGAGTGCGATAACTAAACTCTTCTTGGAGTGGGATTTACAGCAACTGGCATTGTTTCGGATTCACACCGAATTCCCTTTTCACCTTTCGTAACGCACGGTTCGTAAAGGCTCCTTATGTGCGACAAAGGTAGCGATTATTTTTATTTTCACAAATTTTCTATGACAAATTTGATAATATAACTCCGTATAGTAAATAGTGATTTAGAAACGAATTCATTCAAGTTTTCTTAATTTTTCGTTATATAAAATCAAACGAGAATTATAATTAAACTTTTAGTAATCGGAGGATTACCTTAGATTTAACGACTATATAGAATATGAATATGGTGTCTATCTGACAAAGAGAGGTAAACCTTGCTTAACAACGCGATACGCAATTAGTAGCGAAGGAGAGTTCTTTCCGACAGATTCATTAGTTCGCAATACTTTTACAAGCTATGCTCCAGACGCAGACAAAAATCGCAAAAATGGTTGATAAATATGTCTTTGAAGAAAATGATGTGTACACCAAGGTGTTAAAAAATAATAACCGCCTCTTGAGCGGTTATTATCCTTTTCATATAGTTTGTTTTGTGGGAGCACACGGATTCGAACCGCGGACCCTCTGCTTGTAAGGCAGATGCTCTGAACCAGCTGAGCTATACTCCCTCTCTCTTTGACGTTGCAAAGGTACAACGTTTTTTTATTCCCACCAAATTTTTTGCTAATTATTTTTATTTTTTTTCGCTACAAGACCTACCAGCCATCTCGGGAACATCACTGCACCTATCACAAGATAGGGATAATATGTGACCATTCGCCATAGTAGCGCAATGAGCGTTGCTGCAGCCATCTGCATACCAGGATCGGTAATTATTTGATCGCCACAGAAACTTGAAAAGACATACTCTGCAAAACCGCTGCCACCCGGAGTCGGCATAATCAGCATCATAATCCAAATAACCAACTGACGGGCAAATAGAATGAATTGATCACCAACTGCGAAGAACGCCATAATCAGAGCGTTTGCGACTAGGTATCTTGAACTCCACGACAAGAACGTAGACATCAAAGCCTTAATCCAAAATGAGACTGATTTGCGTTTGAATTCATCTGATGCCATAATGATATCATCGCCAGTTTTTTCAGCAGCTGCGCGCCACTTTCGCAAAAACGGTAGCCCGAAAACCTTAACCAGCAACCATTTTATACCCTGCGGATTTACGAACAATCCGTAAGATATCAACAATACATAGGCAAACTTCAGAGAGTAGGCAATCACGGCTATAGACATAAATCCCATACCCAGCGCAGTACTTGTTACTGATTGAATGTCAAATAGATTAGCACTACCAGCCAGCAGGACTACCAGCGGGAACATCACGATGAAATACAACTCATCGAGGAATGAAGTCATCAGCACAATGGCCGAACTGCGTCCTAACCCGATGCCTTCCTTATTGACATATATAACTGCGACTGATGTCCCACCAACTGCTGACGGAGTTATCGCCGAGGTAAATTCCCACAGCATTATCACTCGAAAAGCACGCCTCCACGAGAGTTGCCCATCGCTCAACACACGAATTCGAATGATATACCCCAAATCGCGCCCAACCATACACAATACTGCGACAATCAGCGCTACTATCGATTTGAATGTAAATGTAATACTATCGAAAATGCGCGGATCAAAATCGCGATACAACATCACACCGATTACTCCTAGTCCGATAATTACGGGAATAATCGCGTGCGAGGGCTTGACTTTACTCAATACAGCCCAATCGTTTTGCTTTACATCATTGCTCATAACTCGGAACAAAATTACGATTTTTTTTCAATTTCATAACATTATTATTTTTTCACCGCACTTGGGTACTGGCACCAATTCTGCAACAGACTATTAAAAATAATCACGCATTGTATATTTTGTCATCAAGTTTAATTCTATTCTGAATAAAATCACAACTCGATAAAATATCGACATAAATGAAACCGAAATTTTGTATCTTAAGAAAATCAGAGTACCTTTGCATTGAAATTTAACTTTTCACCTATAATATTTACAAAATATGACAAGCATTCCTAATATTGTTGAGGAGATTATCAAAAAGAAGCCATTTCTTGAAGATGCACTTGTTAATGGACTCGTTAATTTGTCAGCATTGGCAAGACACTTGAAACCGGAAATTGAAAAACATATCGATAAACCAGTCAATGACAGCGCAATCATTATGGCGCTCAATAGATTGATTCCACGAATTAAGTTGGTTTCTACTATGAAATTCCGAAACATCGTGAATAATATCGGAGATATTATAGTCAGATCAAACTTGGCAGACTATGCATTTGCGAATTCATCTACACTGTTCGAAGCTCAGGCCAAATTGCTCGACAAGGTACACTCTATGAAAGATGTTTTCTGTACTTTTTCACAGGGTATTTATGAGACTACGCTTGTTGTAAGCAGCTCTATCACAGGACTTGTAGAGGATATTTTTGCCGGAGAAAATTGTCTGTCAAAGACTTCGCATCTGTCATCGATTACAGTAAAACTACCTATGGATAACACTGTCTGTCCTGGAGTTTATTACTACATTTTCAAGGAGTTGGCGTGGGATAATATTAATATTGCAGACGTAATCAGCACTGCAAATGAATTTACCGTTATCATAAACAATAACGATATACATCGGGCGTTTTCTATTTTGATGAAGACGAAACAATCACCCGATGAAAACATTTTGTAATTATGAAATTTTCACAGTTTCTGCTTGGAACAATCTTCGTGCTCGCAACACTCGCAGCCTCGGCACAACGGATTCCGCAAAGGCCTAATCCGCCGAGACTTGTGAATGATTTTGCTGCGATATTGTCCGACCCACAGGAACGTGTGCTCGAGCGCAAACTCGCAGCATTCTCGGACTCGACCTCGAACCAGATTGCCGTAGTAACAATCACCGACCTTGACGGTACGTCAATAAGCGACTTCGCTGCAAAATTGTTTGATAATTGGGGCATCGGCACAAAGGGTCGAGATAACGGAGTGTTGATTCTGGTCAAGCCACCAAAGGGGGCATCTCGCGGCGAGGTGTTCATCGCAGTGGGTTACGGACTTGAGTCGGTCATTCCCGATGCCGTAGCAGGCAGAATTGTCGATTATGAATTGATACCATTATTCCGAAACGGCCACTACTACGCAGGCATCGAGAAGGCGTCGAATACGCTGATGCAACTTGCGGCAGGTGAGTTTTCTGCTAATGATTACATCAAAAAGCGTCAGAAGGGGGTAAGTCCGCTGTTCATTATCTTCTTGACTATGTTGATTCTGGTAGTAATCACAAAAATTCGTAGCCGACACAACGGCGAGGTCATTACTTCATCTGGCAGCACCTCCGTACCACCGATTTTCATAGGCGGTTTTCCATTTATGCCAATGGGTGGTCGTGGTTATTCGAGCAGAGGTTTCGGAGGCTTCACCGGTGGCGGTGGAGGTTTTGGAGGATTCGGTGGCGGTTTCACCGGAGGCGGCGGAGCCGGCGGATCGTGGTAAATGTTTTTTCAAGATAGCGACACTAGGTACATAGAAAGTATGTGTGCAAAAGTTATAAAGAGTTCTTCACACTGCACATTTCAGACAATAAAAAGGCGGTTTGTTCAGCTGAACAAACCGCCTTACGTTTATATGATTATCAACTATTTTTCAGGCAAACCTACAGGTAAAATCTTACCATAGTATGTTACAGTTTCTCGGAAATTACTTCTGACAGTCAGATTCGCATTACCATTCTCGTCAATAACAAAAGTCATATCAAACTTATCGCTACCATCAGAGCTTCGTGCCGACATCTTAACCACCATATCAGTAGCCTTGCGACGCTTAACTTTCTTATATTCATAAGTGTATTGACCTTCGAATATTTCGACGTGCTGTTCATTCAGTGAACTACGATACACTTTACCGACGAAGGGCAACTTGCATTGTACCCACTTTTTGGTTATTTCCAGTCCATATCCGGCCTCGTTAAGAGTTGCAAATCGAGGATCCGTCTGTGACAATGACGAATTTATGCGATATGCAATAAAACGAAATCGCTGAGACTCAACTAATTTCCAAGCGTCCTGTGCCATTGCAGCAGAACCGAGCAATGTCATAATTGCCAATGTCATCAAAAACTTTTTCATAATATTACCTATTTGTTTTATATTCATAACGCAGTACAAGACCTTTTTATTGTGCAATATTACAAAAAAATCACAAATAATCCAAACAAATGAAGTACCTTTGTGAATATGAAAAGACAGAGATTAATATTATTGCTCGCAGTTGCATTGCTGCAGATTTTAGATATTCAGGCACAAAGCCTCTCTGAACGTGTAATCATACTCACAGAGGCTGTTATTGATACAACCATTACTAGCAAAACAGCACAACCCACTGGTCAGAAAACACAAACACTCGGCCGAATGACGCTGCAGAGCGGACGTAGTCGCGATTTGGGAGAAGTGTTGGCTGCGAATTCTTCGATATATATCAAAAGTATGGGACGCGGCTCATTGGCTACGGCATCAATCCGAGGCACCTCGTCAAATCACACACAAGTGTTATGGAACGGAATGCCGATAAATTCATCAATGGTAGGCAGTTTCGACTTCTCAACGATACCGACATTTTTTCTCGACCAGATCACTTTGGCATTAGGTGCAGCAGACTCACGCGGAGTCAGTGGCGTACTCGGTGGTACCATTCGACTCGAAAGCGTTGCGGCCCAAAACGGAGCCGAAACATTAATTGAATATGGCTCAAATAACACCCAAACATATGGCATTTCGGCAGGATACAAACTTGGAACCGTATCAATGTCAACTCGTGTGTGGTTGCAGAGTTCGGATAATGATTTCAAATTTCTTAATAACGTTCTGAGTAAAGAACCTTTCTACGCCCGCCGTACGGATAGCGATTACTCACAGGGCGGCGTGATGCAGCAATTTGCAACACAAGTCGGACAGACCACCCTAAAGGCAGACTTCTGGGCAATGTGGGGCGAGCGTTCACTACCCCAACCCATCGTAGTGTCACACACATCTTCCGAATCACAAAATGACCTTTCTATTCGTTCTACGCTGTCTGCAAGCCGACAGTTACAAGGGGGACAACTCGACATTCGCACCTCGTGGCTACACGAGAATCTGCGCTATCTGAGAGATATGGGCGGCAACGGAGACCAATACAACAAGAACGTAATAAACACATTCATCATTGATGGTAACTACGCAAAACAAGTGAGCAGCAAATTCAAATATGAATTTCAAATTCAAGGGCGAGCAGACATCACCGATGCGCAAAATTTGAACAGAGAAAAGATTGATCGCTACACAATCGGCGGCGGTATAAACACCAATTGGCAACCACTGAATCAGTTGAAAGTTGGAGTCTCAGCAAAGATTTCGATGTTTGATGATTTGGTAATGCCATCGGGCAATGTTGGGATTGAATGGCAAATCGTAAATGAACGACTGACTCTTTCGAGCAACGTCGCCTACAACTACCACGCACCAACGCTAAATGACCTCTATTGGCAACCGGGAGGAAATCCTGAACTCAACCCCGAACACGGATTGTCACAAGATATTACGCTCAAGTGGCAGATACCGACATCGGTAGGTCGTTTCATACTGAGTGCCACGAGATTCCGAATGGATATTGAAGATTGGATTGTGTGGACTCCGACCGAGAGCTACTATTGGTCGCCGCGCAATATGAACCGTGTACGTTCGGAGGGAGTCGAGTTGTCTGCAGAGTCGCTGTTCCACCTTGGCAATCTCACAAATCGCATAGTTTTCAACTACTGTAACACAGATGCCTCAAACCGACGCGCCTCATTCAAAGACGATGCATCGGTCGGAATGCAACTGCCATACGTCCCACATAACAAATGGAACATAAACCTCACGTCGCAATATAAGACTCTTATTTTCAATTACTATTGTGGCTATACGGGTAAACGGTACACAACAACCGACCAGAGTTATTCGACCAACGACTACAACCTGCACAGCGCGTCTATTGAGTGGAGTACTCCAATTTGCAACCACAATCTGACACTGCGATTCTCGGTCGATAACCTCTTTGACACATATTGGGAGAGTACGCAATACTATCCACAACCGTTGCGGACATTCAATATCAAGGCGATTTTCAAGCTAAACGCCTGGTAGCAAACGGGCTAATCTTCGGAATTATCTTCGAAAATTTTTGTTACTGAAATTTTGGTAGCAATAGGCAACAATTCGTCAAGGTCAAAACCTCGGTATAGACCAAATCGTATCAACTTGTCTCTCAAGTCATAACGATTTTTAGCTTTAACTTGTCGAGCCTTCTTGTCAAGCAGTGTTGCCAACTTTTTCCCCTCATCTTCCGAAACGAACAAATAGTCTAATGACGCAATAATCTGCGGAGATATTTGTTTAATTCTCAGTGCATTGACAATTTTCTTACGTCCCCACCCCGAGAATCTGAGTTTATCTCGGACAAACGCCTCGGCATAGCGCGCATTATCCACAAAACGCTCGGCAATCAACTGAGATAAAACATTTTCCATCTCATCAGAGGTCATCTGCCAACGTATCATCGAACGACGCACATCATACTCCGAACGCTCCATTCGTGCGCACTGACGACGCAATACCGACAGAGCCTGCTCGACCGTTTTTCGTTTTACCTTAACCTGTTCCATACGGCACGCACCATTCGTGGTTTGTCAAATATATCACACTTCAACTCGACATTTTCATACCCGAGTTCTTGTAGCATTCGCACCATTTGTTCTCCAAACTTTTCATTAATTTCAAAGTAGAGTTTTCCGCCCAAATTAAGACTCTCACACCCAAGTTGTGTAATTCGTTTATAGAATTTTAACGGCTCATTATCAGGCACAAACAGAGCCAGATGTGGTTCATAATTCAACACATTTGCTTGCATCAAACATTTTTCGCTCTCGGTCACATAGGGCGGATTTGATACAATTATGTCATACTTATTTTCGAGCGCCTCGGTCAATATATCTTTGTGTTTGAAGTCAATATTGAGATTATATTTTCGGGCATTTCGAGCTGCTACAGCCAATGCCGATTCGCTAACATCAAGCGCAGCAATGCGCAACTGTGGCATCAAAACTCCGCAAGAAATCGCAATACAACCACTCCCCGTACCTATGTCAAGCAGTGTCTGCGCTTGTCCACACTCACACTTAATCCACCTCACGAGTTCCTCGGTTTCAGGACGCGGAATCAACACATTCTCATTCACCTCAAATTCCAAATCACCTAACCACGCATATCCCATAATATACTGAACAGGAGTTGATTGCTCGATTAGTGTTACAACCCGTGCCACAGTTTCCGAAGCAATATCTACCTTACGGTCGCCATTTGCAACAGAATATGCAGTTTGAGTCAAATGCTCAAACAGAATGCGCGCAATCGAACCCGCTTCGTGCTGGTCATATACACTCTGCGCAGCACGTTTCAATTCGTTGAAGAGTTGTGTGTGATTCATCATATTCATAAATTTCACTACAAAGGTAACTATTCTATGAAGAAAATTTCGTACTTTTGGCAATCAAAATTCAAATAATGACCGACTTGCTTAACAAAGAATATTACATCAACCGCTGTTTAGAACTCGCAGCACGAGGCGGTCGCCGAGTGCGTCCCAATCCCCACGTTGGCTGCGTCATTGTTCACAACGGAGAAATCATCGGAGAGGGCTACCACGAATATTACGGAGGAAATCACGCCGAAGTAAATGCCATTAACTCGGTTCGAGATAAAAATCTGCTCAAAGAATCAACACTTTATGTAACGCTCGAACCCTGCAGTCACTGGGGAAAGACTCCGCCGTGTGCCGACTTGATTATTCGCTGTGGAATACCGCACGTCGTAGTTGGTATGATAGACCCATTTGTTCAAGTCGCAGGGCGTGGAATAGCCAAACTACGCGAGGCCGGAATCAAAGTCGAATGCGGAGTATTAGAAGACAAATGCAAAGAGTTGAACAAAGATTTCATTGTATATCACACACTTAAACGACCATATACAATTCTCAAATGGGCTGAGACTGCAGACGGATTCATCGACAATGACCGACCAGCAACGGAACCAGCTCCGTGGATTACAGGAGAAAAGTGTCGGGAATTGGTGCATAGTTGGCGCGCAGAGTGTGATGCGATTATGGTCGGAACGAATACAATCGAGCGCGACAATCCTCGACTCACAGTAAGAAATGTCGAGGGACAAAACCCACTACGCGTAGTAATTGACCGCACACTCAGACTCTCACCAAACGCAAATGTATTTGATTCAGAGGCAAATACATTGATATTCACGACAAGAGAGAATATGTCTAAATGCGCAGAACTGCACCCAGAGTGTGAAGTCGAGACTATCGATTTCGGAGAAAATATGCTCGATGAAATGATGAAAAAACTCTATGATCGCAAAATCACCACGCTATTCGTAGAAGGTGGCACTACGCTGATAAACAATCTCATAGCGCGCAACTTATGGGACGAAGCAAGGGTATTTCATTCAAAGCTGCGCGTCTGCGAATTGGCTGGCGGCAGCGGTTCCGAGCAGGGTGTACGCGCTCCGAAGTTGAACCTTGACGCCATAGAACAACTAAACATCGACGGCACTGCACTTGAGTTTTTCAAAAACGACACAATCAAATAGTTATGCAACTCTTTTACACACCTGATATCTGCGACCAAATCTACACATTCAGCAAAGAGGAATCTCGCCACTGTACCAAAGTGTTGCGACTCGGAGTTGGAGATATAATCCACCTCACCGATGGACGCGGAACGTTGTACACGGCACGGATTATCGACTCGAATCCTCACGCTTGCACCGTACAGGTCGAGGCTACAGAAGAGAATTTCGAGCAACGTAACTTCCGAATCGAGATTGCATTGGCTCCGACCAAAAACATCGACCGCACTGAATGGTTTCTGGAGAAGGCTACGGAGATAGGGTTCGATAGATTTATCCCGCTTGAAAGCGAACACTCCGAACGCCGAACCATAAACACAGAACGATGCACAAGAGTTGTCGTAAGTGCTATGAAACAATCAATCAAGACGGTAATGCCACAGATCGACCCGCTGACAAAATTCTCGGAATTGGTTGCGCAGCCGTTCGAAGGCGATAAATTCATTGCACATTGCCAAGACTCAGAGGAAAAAATCCTGTTGCGAGATGCCGTAACGCCTGCTCGTGACACGCTCATTCTAATTGGCCCCGAAGGTGACTTTTCACCAACAGAAATAGAACTTGCTCACAAGTTTGGATTTAAGGACATTTCGTTGGGCAAAGCTCGACTGCGCACCGAAACAGCAGGTCTTGCAGCCTGTCATACAGTTGCTCTAATAAACCAATAGCAAGATGAGTCCACGAACAGCTGTCGCATTAAACCTCTTTTGGTCGTTTTTCAAAATCGGCACCTTCACATTCGGAGGCGGTTTTGCGATGGTTCGCATCATTCAAAACGAAATAGTCGAAAGGCAAAAGTGGCTGACAAATGATGAATTCAGCGATCTGCTGGCATTGGCTCAATCGTCACCGGGCCCTATTGCAATCAACACCGCAGTCTTCATCGGCTACAAAGTCTGTGGCAGATTGGGAGTAGTGGCGACACTCTTGGGTACGGTGATTCCGCCATTTACAATTATTCTGCTCGTAGCACTGTTCTTCACTCAAATACGAGAAAATCAGGTTGTTGAACGAATATTCAAGGGAATGCGCCCAGCAGTTGTAGCACTGATTGCAGGAGCAATATTCTCAATGAGCAAGGGCTTGTCAAAATGGCGTATTATGCTGGCGATCTGTGCATTGGCTGTAATTTGGATTACTGGACTATCGCCCATATATCTCATCATCGCAGGCGCAATAGGCGGATTAGTTTACGGATTAAAAAAATCTGAAAAATAATGTTATACGTTGAATTACTATACTCGTTTTTGAAAATCGGGCTGTTCGGATTTGGTGGTGGCTACGCGATGTTATCGCTGATTCAGAGCGAAATAGTAGACAAACACGGCTGGATTACCAATGCCGAATTCACCGACATCGTAGCAATATCTCAAATGACACCAGGCCCGATTGCCATTAACTCGGCTACATACGTCGGCTACACTGCGACGGGTTCGGTTTGGGGCTCAGTTCTGGCTACGGTCGGAGTCTGCCTCCCATCTATGATAATTATGATGATTGTCACAAAGTGCTATCTGCGACTGAAGGAGAACCGTTTCATCAAGAGTATTATGTTCGGAATGAGGCCTATGGTCGTAGCACTTGTCGGCTCGGCTGCGATTATATTAATAAATCCGGCCAATTTTATTGACCGGATTAGTTACATTATATTCTTTATCAGTCTGTTGCTCTGCACGCTCACTCGACTGAATCCAATTCTAATTATCGTACTTTCGGGCGTAGCAGGCTACCTGATATACTAATTATCCATCTTCAGCACTGCAAGGAAGGCCGATTGCGGCACCTCTACGCTACCCACTTGACGCATTCGCTTCTTACCCTCCTTCTGCTTTTCGAGCAACTTACGCTTACGCGAAATATCACCACCATAACACTTAGCCGTAACGTCTTTTCGGACTGCCTTAACCGTTTCGCGAGCAATAATTTTTGCTCCGATAGCTGCCTGAATAGCAATGTCAAATTGATGGCGTGGGATTAATTCCTTAAGTTTTTCACATATCTTGCGACCGAAATCGTAGGCGTGGTCTTTATAAATCAACGCCGAGAGTGCATCGACCTGCTCGCCATTGAGCAGAATATCGAGTTTCGCCAAATTCGACTTTTCATATCCCGTCGGGTGGTAGTCAAACGATGCGTAACCACGCGAGATACTCTTCAACTTATCGTAGAAATCAAATACAATTTCAGCCAACGGCATCGAGAAATTAACCTCAACACGGTCAGTTGTGATGAATGTCTGGTTGAGCAGAGTACCACGTTTATCAATGCAGAGTTTCATCACGTTACCCAGATATTCGGTTTTTGTGATTACTTCAGCCTTAATGTATGGTTCCTCAATATAGTCAATCAGCGTAGGTTCTGGCAATCCAGATGGGTTATGCACGTCCAGCACCTCGCCCTTAGTCGTATAAACCTTGTACGACACGTTAGGCACCGTAGCAATTACGTCCATACCGAACTCGCGATACAAACGCTCTTGGATAATCTCCATATGCAACAATCCGAGGAATCCGCATCGGAATCCAAAACCCAGCGCCAATGACGATTCTGGCTCGAATGTCAGCGATGCGTCATTGAGTTGCAGCTTTTCGAGCGACGCTCTCAAGTCCTCATATTGGTTGCTATCAACGGGATAGATACCCGCAAAGACCATCGGTTTCACCTCTTCAAATCCGGCAATACTCTCTTCACAAGGATTATCAACGTGAGTAATGGTATCTCCCACCTTCACATCTACCGAACTCTTGATACCCGACATAATGTATCCAACATCACCGCAATGCAACTCATTTTGTGGCAGATATTTCAGTTTCAACACGCCGATTTCGTCTGCAGTGTATTCGCTGCCCATATTCACAAACTTCACAGTATCGCCCTTCTTAATCGAGCCATTGAAAATTCTGAAATATGCAATTACCCCGCGGAATGAATTGAACACCGAGTCAAAAATCAGTGCCTGCAGCGGTGCGTTGTCATCGCCCTTCGGAGCCGGAATTCTGTCAATAATTGCATCAAGAACAGCGTCTACCCCCTGACCCGTACGAGCCGAAACGGGAATAATCTCATCTCTGCCGCAGCCCAACATATCCACAATCTGGTCTTTCACCTCATCGACCATTGCAGCCTGCATATCAATCTTGTTGATAATCGGAATAATTTCCAAATCGTGTTCCATAGCGAGGTAGAGGTTCGAAATGGTCTGAGCCTGAATACCTTGCGTAGCATCGACAATCAACAGCGCACCCTCACACGAAGCAATCGCACGCGACACCTCATATGAGAAGTCCACGTGTCCCGGAGTATCAATCAGGTTTAATGTATATGTCTGCCCATCACGAACATAGTTCATCTGAATGGCGTGGCTCTTAATGGTAATACCCTTTTCACGTTCAAGGTCCATATTATCGAGCACCTGAGCCTGCTGTTCGCGCTGAGTCAGTGTATTTGTCATCTCGAGCAGACGGTCTGCCAATGTACTCTTTCCGTGGTCAATATGAGCTATAATGCAAAAATTGCGAATATTTTTCATCTGATTCAAATAAAACACTTAACGGTGCAAAGTTACAAAATTTCACTTGATTTTCAAAAAACAAACCAACATTGCAATCTGCACTATGGTATATTTTTTGTCAGTAGTGCAAAATAAATCTATGCAAATACCAACTATTATGAATATCAAAGAGTTGATTGTAATTTTCATTTTTGCTGCATCACTCGCAGGGTGTCGCGAGGCTAAACAGAGCAATGTCGAAATTCGCGTACCCGTAGCCACTGCTACCCCGCAGGACGTTCCCGTAACGATGCAGTTCGTCGGTCAGACCTATGGACGAGCAGACATCAACATCGTAGCGCGAGTAAACGGCTACCTTAAAGGTATCTACTTTTCGCAAGGCAGTTCCGTTCGGGTCGGACAATTACTTTACCGCATCGAACCGCAACCTATCGAAGCACAAGTAGCCGAGGCGAATGCTGCGCTGGCATCGGCAGTCAGTGCGCTGGTACAAGCTCAGAGCAATTACAACCGAGTCAAACCTCTGGCTGCGATATATGCCGTAAGTCAAAGCACTCTCGACGACGCATCGGCACAACTTTCAGCTGCCAAAGCTCAGGTAAACTCCGCTGAAGCGCAACTTGAATATGCTCGCATTCAGTTGAGTTATACCGACATTCGTTCGCCGATAAACGGAGTAATCGGACTGACAAATGCACGGGTTGGCGACTACGTTGGACTGGGCTCGAACATTCCCGTACTCAACACCGTGTCGCAGATTGACACTATTCTTGTTAGGTTCTACATTCCATCTGACCGCTACACCACCTTTGCTGAAAAAGGTAGCAAAATCAGATTCAACGACATACGTCTAAAACTAAGCAATGGGCAATACTATCCGCTGCAGGGCAGGTTCGACTTCATTGGCCGAGCCGTGTCACCCTCAACAGGGTCGATAGATGTGCAGGTTAGTTTCGCGAATCCTGACTCACTGCTGCGCCCAGGAGAATTTGCCGAGATAACGGCCGTAGTAGACACGCTGCACAACCGAATAGTAATACCTCAACGGGCTGTAATTCAGACTCAAAATAACAATAGTGTAATGACACTCGACTCCGAAGACCGAGTGCAGATTCAAAGCATCACACTCGGACCCAAATGGGGCGAGATGTGGGTCGTGGAATCGGGACTCAAGAGCGGCGAACGCGTAGTAGTAGAGGGGTTACACAAACTAAAATCAGGAATGAAGGTAACGCCAGAGCCATTCTCAACTAAAAATCAACAAAATGAAGAATAATTTTTTCGTACGGCGACCGATATTCGCAATGGTCATAGCTATTGTTACACTGATACTTGGCGCCATTTCAATCGCAGATTTACCCGTCGAGCAATACCCCGACATTACCCCTCCGATGGTTCAGGTGCAGGCTACGTATCAGGGAGCCGATGCGCTGAGCGTCGAAGAGTCGGTAGCAACCCCCATAGAGGAGGCTGTAAACGGCGTGAGCGATATGATATATATGATGTCCACCAACTCGTCGAACGGACAGATGTCGCTCGATGTTAGTTTCGCCGTAGGATCGAATCCCGACCTGAATACTATTTTCACACAAAACAGAGTCTCGACGGCTACACCCGAGTTGCCACCAATCGTAGCGACTCAAGGCGTAACTACCACAAAAACGCAGACAAGTTTTATTCTTGTAATGTCGCTATTTTCCGACGGCAGATTTGACGAGACATTCATTGCTAATTATGCGATGATTAATCTTCAGGACCGCCTCAAACGCATAAATGGCGTAGGACAGGTACAGATTTTGGGTGCAGGCGAATATGCAATGAGAATTTGGATTCGCCCCGACCGATTGGATTACCTGAATATTACTGTCGAGCAAATTGTCGCAGCAATAAACTCACAGAGTCAGATTGTTCCCGGCGGTCAATTGGGCGGCGAACCCGCTCCCGACGGCACGGAATACACCTACACTATTCTGATGCCCGCACAGGACCGCACGCCCGAAGAGTTCGCCAATATTATTATCCGCACTAACCCCGACGGCTCACTATTGAGGCTCGGCGATGTAGCCCGAATCGAACTCGGTGCGCAGACATATAACATCAGTTCGCGTTATAATAATCTACCCTCAGCCGTCATTCCAATATACCTTGCTCCGGGTAATAATGCCGTAGAGGTCGGCAGAAAGATCAAACAGGTAATGGCTGAACTCTCAAAAAATTTCCCAGAGGGTATGGACTACGACATCATCGTCGATTCGACCGAAACAATTATGAAAGGTATTGAGGAAATTATCCTCACACTGCTTTTTGCGCTGATTTTGGTTATTGCCGTAATCTACTTTTTCGTTCAGGACTTTAGAGCTACGCTTGTACCTGTCATAGCCATTCCCGTCTCGCTGGTTGGTGCATTCATATTGTTTCCGCTGTTCGGATTCTCGATAAATGTATTCTCTATGTTGGCACTCGTGCTGGCAATAGGCCTTGTCGTAGATGACGCTATAGTAGTGGTCGAGGCTGTACAGGTAAACATTGCTCGGGGAATGTCCCCTCGGGTAGCAACGGTCGCAGCAATGAATACCGTAGCCTCGCCCATCATCGCAACTACGGTAGTGCTGATTGCAGTATTTCTGCCCGTAGGTCTTATGCCTGGCGCAGCAGGAAAACTCTACCAGCAATTTGCGCTGACCATAGCCTTCTCCGTAGCACTCTCGGGCATCAATGCACTGACACTGAGTCCTGCGCTATGCTCAATTCTGATGCGCCCATCGAGCAGCAAAAAAGATTCGACACTGAACCGTTTCTTCGGACGATTCAACCATTGGTTCGACAGTTCGGTAGACAAATATCTCGACAAGAACAAAATAATAATGCGCCATTCGGCTCGCACATTCATATTCATAGCCATCATTGCAGCTGCAGCCTTAGCCATACTGCGCTTTATGCCTTCGGGTTTTCTGCCCGATGAAGACCAGGGCTATCTGCTTACAAACATTCAGTTGCCCGCAGCAGCGTCACTACAACGCACCGAACAGACTATCAATGATATAATCACCGACATAAAGGATAATCCCAATATCGAATCCATCTCAGGCGTAGCCGGTTACAGCATTCTCTCGGGTAGCGCATCATCGAATATGGGTGTTCTGTTTATTTCGCTGAAGGACTACTCGAAACGCAAGGCTACGGCATCACAGCTCGTGGAGCAACTCAACGGACAACTCTACTCAGAGATTAACTCCGCAAATGTCTATACCTTCGGGCCACCTTCGATTCCGGGTTTGGGACCTGGCTCGGGATTCACCATTATGATTCAGGACAAGGGCGGGAACTCGCCGCAATACCTTGCAGAGAACTGCGCACGGTTCGTCGAGGCTGCAGCACGCCGCCCCGAGGTGCAAACCATCACCGAGACCTTCTCGGCAAATGTCCCCCAGCGAGCCATTTCGATTAACGATGAGATGGTCCTGAAAGCTGGCGTGGATATAAATGAAGTGCACAACGTACTGAGCACATTCTTGGGCGGCAGTTATGTCAATACATTTAACCGATTCGGGCGACTCTATCAGATTTACATTCAGGCCGAAGCCGACTACCGACAACGCGAGGAGCAACTCGACCTCTATTTCATAACCAACAATCAGGGAGAAACATTCCCACTGTCGGCATTCATCGAGATTCGTGACACCATCGGCGTGCAGTACACCAATAGATTTAATCTGTATCGTGCGTCGCAGGTTACGGGACTCCCCGCAAAGGGCTACTCGACCTCGGAGTGTAACAATGCGCTGGCCGAAGTAGCCGACTCTGTTCTGCCCGATGATATGGGCTACGCGTGGAGCAATATGTCCTATCAGGAGGAGAATACGCACGGTGAGGGCATCGTATTCCTATATGCCGTAATATTCGTATTCCTCATACTCGCAGCCCTCTATGAAAGTTGGACTCTGCCGCTGGCCGTAATCGTAGGGATACCATTCGCCATATTCGGTGCAATGCTCTTCCTCGCAGCAGGTTATCTAATCAATCCCAAATACATAAATGATATTTTCCTACAGGTATCGCTGATTATGCTCATCGGCTTGGCTGCGAAAAATGCCATTCTGATTATTGAGTACGCCAAGGAGCGTTTCGACGATGGAATGTCGCTGAAAGATGCAGCCCTCGAGAGTGCAAAGTTGAGAATCCGACCAATCATTATGACTTCGCTATCATTTATTCTGGGCGTATTGCCGCTGATATTTGCTACGGGAGCCAACTCTACAGCCCGCAACGAAATGGGACTCGCCCTCTTCGGCGGAATGCTCATCACCACAATCATCGCACTTTTCACCTACCCCGCCATATTCGTAGCATTCGGCAAGTGGTGCAAGTATGAAAAAATCCGAGAAAAAGAGCAGGCTCTCGCACAGGAAGATGCCCGAGCATTGGAATCCATAAACACATCAAAACAATGAAAAGATTTCTCACGATACTGATATTTAGCATTTTGCTAATGGGGTGTATGGTTGGGCCGCGATTCCGCACTCCGCAAATTGATATGCCCGCAGAGTTCGGCAGCGGCGCACACCCGAGCGACTCGTTAGAGGAGCTCTGCTGGTGGACAATCTTTCCCGATTCGATTCTCCACCGCCTGATTATGCTTGCACTCGAAAATAACCGTTCAGCGGAGATAGCCCTCTCGCGCGTGGAGACCGCACGTCTAAATTTGGGCATTGCACGTTCACACCTGCTGCCTGGTGTAGCGCTCAACCTTTCGGGTCAGTACGGCAACCTATCTGCATCGGCCATAAAACCCGAAAATCCGATTCAGATTTACTCCACACCGATGACCATCAGCTGGGAAGCAGATATCTTCGGAGCAAATCGCCGAACATCTGAGAAGGCTCGTTATGAGCTACTTGCCAGCGAATATGGACTACGCGCCGTAAGGCTATCACTGATAGCAGAGGTAGCACATAGTTATTTCTCGCTACTTGAATACAAACGCTCGCTGGCTATTGCCCAGAGTACGCTTGCTACACGTAATACCTCTTACAATCTTATGCTAGAGAGTTTCAATCAGGGTACCATCTCCGAACTCGAACTGAGACAAGCCGAAACGCAACGAGCCGTAGTAGCTACGGCAGTACCCAAATACCGACTCGCCATTGCAGAAACTGCACACGCACTCTCGGTACTGACCGGACAATGGGCTACTGATTCTCTGACTACAGGGTTATCGCTTAGTCTGCAATCCATTCCAGAAGAGATTCCGACGGGACTGCCGTCGCAACTGCTCGAACGCCGCCCTGACATTATGCAACAATGGGCGCTACTCGGAGCAGCAAATGCTGACATAGGCATAGCACAAGCAGCTCGCTTCCCGACCCTAACTCTGACCGGTCAAGGCGGTATGTTTACCCGAGATATAAGCAATATCCTAAAGGGAGAATCGTTTATGTGGCAGGCAGCCGGGAGCATTGCTCAACCGATACTGAACTTCGGAGCAAATCGCAAACGGGTGAAAATCACTCGCGAACAATACCGTCAACAAGTATTGCAGTATGAACAAACCGTACTACAAGCCTACTCTGAAGTGAAAGATGCACTCGAACAGATTGAGAGTTACAAGCAGCAATACATAGCTAATGCCGAAATCGTAGCCGCAGCCCGAATCACAACCTACCTCTCGCAAAAGAGATACATCAGCGGATTCACGGACTACCTCGAGGTGCTCGACTCGGAACGCGACCTGTTTGATGCCGAACTCGAACTATCTACGGCTATGAGCAATTGGCTCAATGCCTATGTATCCCTATACAAAGCATTGGGCGGAGGCTGGATTACTCCGCCACCGCCCAAATAGTAAAACAATTTCAGTTATAGTTACTCTTTTTCAACCACAAGTTCATTGGCACGTTCCAATGCGATGTTTATGTGGCTGCAGATATTTTCCGAGCCTAACAATTCGGGGAATCCTGCACGCTCAAGTGTTTTGTGTACATCTTCGTTCACACCAGACAATACAACCTGAATGCCATCTCGACGAGATGTCAAACACAGCGATTCAAGGTTATGAATACCTGTCGAGTCAATAAACGGCACTCGACGCATACGAATAATTCTCACTTTAACCTTTGCTGAACGCATCTTACTCATCATCTCCTCGAAACGGTTAGCAATACCAAAGAAGTATGGGCCATCGATTTCGTACACCTCAACACCTTCGGGAATGAGCAGCGTTTCGTCACTTGCGATTGCGATATCAGTCTCTTTGTTAGGGTCGATCTCCTTAGTGAAGGAACGGATAACAGTCGATTCGCTGGCACGTTTAAGGAATGATACGGCAGCCATCAACAGACCGATTTCAATTGCGATTGTCAAGTCAAAGATAACGGTCAGAAGGAATGTCGCAATCAGGATAGCGAAGTCCAATCTTGGGTTACGCCACAGAGCAACAAAACTTCTCCAGCCACTCATATTGTAAGCTACAACAATCAACACCGCAGCCAAAGTCGGCATCGGAATGAGTTCAACATATTGGCCTAGCACCAACAATACCAACAATAGCACTACGGCGTGAACCAAGCCTGCAACAGGAGTACGGCCACCATTGTTGATATTAGCCATTGTTCGCGCAATAGCACCTGTACAAGGGATACCGCCAAAGAATGGGACTACGATATTTGCGATACCCTGACCCACCAACTCGGTATTTGAGTCGTGACGAGCACCGATAGCACCATCAGCCACCATAGCCGACAACAACGACTCGATAGCACAGAGAATTGCAATCGAGAATGCCACTGGCAACAACGTTCTGATCATAGGCATAATTCCGCCTTCGGGAATTGCGAATCGCGACAAGTCAGGCATCGGGAATCCTGTGGGCAGTTTGAACAAGTCGCGGATTGTACTTACAGAATCAACACCTGCATACTCCACCAACAACATACTCACCGGAGTCATAATCAAAATCGCAGCCAATGAACCCGGAATCTTCTTGGAAATCTTAGGCATCAAGAAGATAATCAACAGACTGACTACGCCAATCATCGTACTCCAGATATCCAGATTGCCAAAATTCTTAATATAGCAACCCCATTTTTCGACGAATCCAGCCGGAACATCTTTGATTCCGAGACCGAAAAAGTCATTCATCTGAGTCGAGAAAATTGTCAATGCGATACCGCCTGTAAAACCGATAATCACAGGATAAGGCACAAATTTGATGATTCCGCCAAGTTTATACACACCCATTAGAACGAGCATAATACCCGCCATAACCGTAGCTACGACAAGTCCCGCCATACCAAATTGTTGTATAACTCCGTAGATGATGATGATGAATGCTCCGGTCGGCCCACCGATTTGGACGTCAGAACCGCCAAATGCCGAAATCAGGAAGCCCCCGATTATGGCCGTAACAAGACCTTCAAACGGACCTACGCCCGAAGCGATACCAAAAGCGATAGCCAGCGGGATTGCGATGATACCCACTATGACACCGGCCATCAAATCTGCCGAGAATTTACGGCGATCGTAATTTTTCAGCGCATCGAATAACTTAGGCTGAAACGATGTAAGTTGCAGTTTCACAGCTAATTAGATTATTTTTAACGAATTTTCAAAGCGCAAAGTTACGCAAATTTCGCTGAAAATATTCTAATTAGACTTAAAATATCACATTTATGGCAGTTCTACGCGTTCGACTTCTATGCCGATTCTGCGCAACAACTCCACTCCGTCATTTGAATGATAAGGATCACAATAGACCACTCGACGGATACCCGATTGAATAATCAGTTTGGCACACTCAAGACACGGCGATGCTGTTACATACAGTGTAGCACCCTCGCTACTCTGGTTAGACTTGGCAACCTTTGTGATAGCATTAGCCTCGGCGTGCAACACATAAGGTTTAGTCTTACCCGTTTCATCTTCGCAAATATTCTCGAATCCACACGGCGTACCGTTGTATCCGTCCGAGATAATCATCTTATCGCGAACAATAATAGCACCGACCTGACGTCTGACGCAATATGAATTCTCAGCCCAAATCTTCGCCATTCGCAAATAGCGCATATCGAGTTGCAACTGCTTGTCTTCGTAGTATCCCATAACTATTACTTTATATATATTTCGAGCAATTTCCCGCAACCTTTTATCTGTACTTCGTCAGTTGAAGCCGGAATCAACACCGTTTCGCCCATCTTCAACGACTCGTCGCCCTCTTCCGTAGCAATCTTCACCGAACCACCCACACAAACATAAACTACAAACGAATCCCACGACATTACCGAACGCCTTACTGCGCTCTGCACATCAATCAGATTTATCGTAAAATGGCGACACGATTTCACCTCGGTTACTCCATTGGGTTCAGGTCTAGGCACCATTACTTCGGGTTCGGTTCGTGCGAAATCAATCACATCTAGCGCCAAATCTGTATGCAACTCTCTTGCAGTACCATTCTGATCTACGCGATTCCAATCGAATATTCTGTATGTCACATCGCTTGTCTGCTGAATTTCGGCTACCATCACACCACGTCCCATTGCGTGTACTGTTCCTGCCGGAATAAAATATGCCTCACCGGCTCGAACGGGAACTCTGCGTAACATCTGCTCAACAGTACCGTTAGCCAAGTGTTCGAGATACTCCTCTTTCGTATATTGTCTGTTGAATCCCCAATATATGCAGGCATCTTCAGCAGCCTCTATTACATACCACAATTCGCTCTTGCCATAGGCGTGGTGACGCTCAATAGCCACCTCATCGTCGGGGTGCACCTGAACCGATAGTTGTTCACAAGCATCAAGAAACTTAATCAGCAGTGGAAATTCCTCTCCGAATCGCTCATAAACACTCTCACCTACCAAATCGCCCATATAGACCTCGATGAGTTCATTTATATTATTACCTCGCAGGCCTCCGTTCTTTACTCGTGAGACTGCGCCCTCAACTGCGGACAATTCCCAACTCTCGCCGATTTTTTTATCTTCGGGCAAACGGCGACCAAATTTTTCCAAGCCACGACCTCCCCAGAGGCGCTCCATAAGTATCGGAGTAAATTTCAGTGGATACATAATTCAACACTCAGCACTATTCTATGCACGATTGCAAAGGTAGCAACATTATATCTGGTTTGAAAATTTATACGCATAAATTTTAACACTTTGTCGGTTGCAGCCTTAGTCGAGCGACTGCATACCCAAAGAGGCTACGGCTCGCAACTGCGCGGTCTGCCACGGAGCCACCTCGTTAAAGAAGTAGTGAATCGGGTCTACCTGACTGCCGTTCAGCAACACTTCGTAATGAAGATGTGGTGCAAACGACAATCCCGAGTTTCCAGACAACCCGATGATGTCACCTTGTCTTACTCTCTGTCCCTTGCGTACCGACGCTCGGCTCAGGTGTCCGTAAAAGGTTGTATAGCCGCTATTTCCGTGCTTTATCGTAACCGAGATCCCAGAAGACGCACCTTTTTTTGAATTCACATTGTTGACCGTTCCATCTGCCGTAGCATAGACTCGACTTCCTTCCGAGACTGCAAAGTCCACGCCCCTGTGCATCGTAATGCTCTTATAGAACGGCTGAATTCGCATTCCGAACGACGACACCAATGAGGTATTATTTTTATCCGTAATAGGTTTGATTTTAGGGATATAGGCAATCATACTATTGGTCGGCAGCGAATCGACCAACTGAATCAGTCCATTTTCAAGTTGATTATATCTTCGTTCGAATGCAGCAACCCGACTCTCAAAAATCTCACTCAATTTGATATTCGACATCTTTGACAGCGAATCGCGAATCAACTCGGCATTATTATGGTTATCATTGCTGTACGGGTCAGCCTCAAACAGTGAAATATAGACATTTCGGTCGCGCTCCTCGATGTTGTGCAGCACGCGGTCAATCGTATCATAACGAGCCTGCAGTATAGCGTATTGCTGCTCGAGTATCTTTGTTTCTTCCTTGAGGCGCGACTCGAGCGGAGTGTCAAAAAACGAATAGAATATGATATAATAGACAACAGCGATACCCGCCCACGCCAACAGATGAATCACCAGATTTACAATCTTTTGGCGCAACGAAACAGGATTTTCTATATTTCTCTTACCGTTACTCATTACAATTCGTATGTTGTAGCACGCGCTTCATCAACAATCTTCTGCAATTCCTCGTCGGTCATATCCCTGCGTAGGAAGTTAATCGGATCGAGGTGTTTACCCATATATATCACTTCGTAGTGAAGGTGCGGCCCCGTCGAACGCCCCGTATTACCGAGCTCGCCAATCTTCTCGCCACGCTTGACATACTGACCCGAAACTACCGTAATCTTGCTCAAGTGGGCGTAGCGAGTCTGGTAACCAAAGCCGTGATTAATCAGCACCTGCTTACCGTAGCCCGACTTAACACCGGTCGAGATATCAATGTAGCCGTTACCCGTAGCGTAAATATCCACACCACGCGGACCTCCGAGGTCGATTCCGTTGTGCATCAAGTAGCGCTTATAAATCGGGTGACGACGCATTCCGAATGCACCGATATTAGGTTTGATATTGCTGCGGTTCACGGGCCAGATTGCAGGCACACACTCTGCCATAAGTTCCTTATTCTTAGTCAATTCCTGCAATCTATCCATAGACACAGACTGACCATAAACCAATCTTGACAACAGGTCGAGATTCTTCCACGTCTGGGTAATCAGAGATGAGTATCTGTCAGACTGCCACAGACTGTATTTATCATCGGAATAGGACTCATAATAGCGACTCATCGGCATCGTATCCACAGCAAAGACTACGCTATATACCTGTTTTTCACGATTGTTTATTGCCGAGAGCCGGGCGAGCGACTCGTTAATCTTACTATTCAGTTCGCTGTAATCGCTGAGCAATTGCTCATTTTTTCGTTTGATATCGGAAATCTTTGGAGTGTAGAAAAAAAACGAAAATACAAAATTAACCAGCAATGCCAATATAAATGCGACTATCAACTTCCGACAAATCAGATAAAGCCTGATTCTCATCGGAATTGCAATCTCCTCATACGAAAGGGTTTGCGGATTGAATTTATATCGTTTTTTCGCCATTTTTCAAATATCCACGTCTAAGGTTGCAAAATTAGGTAAAAATATGTAATTTTACAACTCGTTTCGACGATATATATTAACGCAAAGAAAACTAAAAATATTTGATATAAGGATATGAATTCGAACAAAATCAGAGAAACATTTCTCGAGTTCTTCAGAGAAAAGAATCACCAGATTGTTCCTTCGGCACCTATGGTAGTCAAGGGAGACCCCACACTGATGTTCACCAATGCCGGAATGAACCAATTCAAAGATATATTTTTGGGCAATGCTCCGACAAAATGGAACAGAGCAGCCGATTCACAAAAATGTCTGCGAGTATCGGGTAAACATAACGACCTCGACGAAGTGGGTCACGATACATACCACCACACAATGTTCGAAATGTTGGGCAACTGGTCATTCGGCGATTACTTCAAAAATGAGGCTATTGACTTTGCGTGGGAACTGCTGGTAGGCAGATTCGGACTGCCCAAAGAGCGTATCTATGCTACAATCTTTGAGGGCTCGCCTGAAGAGGGAATTCCTCAAGACAGCGAAGCTCTCGAGGCGTGGAAAAAATATCTGCCCGAAGACCACATTCTGCTGGGTAACAGAAAAGACAACTTCTGGGAAATGGGCGAAACAGGTCCGTGTGGTCCCTGCAGCGAAATACACTTCGACTTGAGAGATGACTGCGACAGAGAAAAAATCTCAGGTGCAGAGATGGTGAACAAAGGTCACCACCTTGTAATCGAAATCTGGAACCTCGTGTTTATGCAATTCAACCGCAAGGCGAATGGCTCACTCGAATCGCTTCCAAGCCACCACGTCGATACAGGTATGGGATTCGAACGTCTGTGTATGGTGCTGCAAAACAAAAAGAGCAACTATGATACCGACGTGTTCCAACCTCTGATTCAGCGAATCGCTCAAATGGCAGCAAAACAATACGGAGAAAACCAAGCCGATGACGTAGCAATGCGCGTAGTTGCAGACCACTTGCGTGCTATTGCATTCTCGATTGCCGACGGACAACTGCCATCGAACGTAAAGGCTGGCTATGTTATTCGTAGAATTTTGCGTCGAGCTGTAAGATACGGATATACATACCTCGGTTTCAACGAACCGTTCATCTGCAAACTCGTGCCTACGTTGGTGGAACAAATGGGACACCAATACCCTGAACTCAAAGCTCAACAGACACTCATAGAACGCGTAATCAATGAAGAAGAAACTTCATTCCTGCGCACACTCTCGACAGGACTCAACCTGCTCGACGGCGTAATGGACCGCTGTAAAGAGGGTGTAATCTCGGGTGATGACGCATTCCTGTTATACGACACATACGGATTCCCGATTGACTTGACCGAGCTGATTGCTCGCGAACACAACCTCAAGGTAGACCTCGAAGGTTTCAGCCGCAATCTTGAAGCACAAAAGGCTCGCTCGAGAAATGCCGCAGCACAACAGACCGACGACTGGGTAGAATTAATTCCTATCACCGAGAGCCGTTTTGTGGGCTATGACTCATTAGAGTGCGAATCACAAATTGCACGCTACCGTAAAGTTACTGCAAAGAACAAGACTACATATCAGATTGTATTAGACCAGACTCCGTTCTATGGTAATTCAGGTGGTCAGGTCGGCGATACCGGCTATCTCGAATGCGACGGTGAAAAAGTCGAAGTTATTGATACGCTGAAGGAAAACGGGCTGATTATGCCGATTCTCAAGCAGTTGCCCAAAGATTTGCACTCAGGCGTAAGAGCAGTTGTTAATCCTCAAAACAGAGTGGCATCGGCTTGCAACCATACGGCTACGCACCTGATGCACCACGCACTGCGTACAGTGCTGGGCACTCACGTAGAACAAAAGGGTTCGCAGGTTACACCGCAAGGTCTGAGATTCGACTTCTCACACTTCCAGAAGGTTACGCCTGAAGAAATCCGTCAGGTAGAACATATCGTAAATAGAATGATTCGCGAAAATATCGCACTCGACGAAAGACGCGAATGTCCGATTGACGAGGCTGCGAAAATGGGTGCAATGATGCTCTTCGGCGAAAAATATGGCGACAAGGTACGCGTAGTGCGTTTCGGAGATAGTATCGAATTCTGCGGCGGTACACACGTTGCTGCAACAGGACAAATCGGAATGTTCAAGATTCTCTCGGAAAGTGCAATCTCGGCAGGCGTGCGTCGTATCGAGGCTATCACCGGAGAAAAATGCGAAGAATTCTACAACAACCTGTGCGACACTATTTTGGATATCCAAACATTCTTGGGCAATCCGTCTATAGTACCCGCAATCAAAAAGGTAATCGAAACTAACGAAACACTGAACAAACAGATTTCAGAGTACAAGCAGGCGAAAATCAACGAGTGCATCGAGCAGCTCTCAAAGAAGATCGACCCGAATGCAGAAGAAGTCGTTATTGCTCAGCAAATCAACCTTTCGCCAGACCTGATTAAGGATATCGCATACGGACTCAGAACAAAATTCCGCAACATCATCTTGATAATCGGTAGCCAAAACGATGACAAGGCATCGCTGACCATTATGCTGGGTGATGACATCGTCGCTCGCGGAGCAAATGCTTCGAAGACAATTCGCGAGGCTGCACGCCTTATCGAAGGCGGTGGCGGTGGACAACCATTCTTTGCTACGGCAGGAGGGAAGAAACCTCAAGGTATCGAAGAATCCATTATCAAAGCTCGCGACCTGATTCTCGAATCAATCGGCAAATAGTGGTGTGCTTATTGTAGTGAAAAGAAATATTAAAATGATAAAGTGAAAATGGGAAAGAAAGTTTTATTGATGATTCTCGACGGCTGGGGCAACGGTGACCACAGCAACGGTGATGTTGTATATTCAGCAAAACCCGAATTTATCCAGAATCTTCAAAAGGAGTGGCCAACGGCTCAATTGATGACCTGCGGCGAGCACGTCGGACTGCCCGACGGTCAGATGGGTAACTCTGAGGTAGGACACCTCAATATCGGTGCCGGCAGAGTTATTTATCAAGATTTGGTAAAAATCAACAAGGCAATCGAAGATAACACTATCAGCAAAAATAACACTCTGGTAGATGCATTCAAATACGCAAAAGAGAACAACAAACAGGTACACTTCTTGGGATTGCTCTCAGATGGTGGAGTTCACTCGGTAACTTCGCACCTCTATAAACTCTGCGAAATGACTGCAGAGTATGGTCTGGACAAGGTATTTGTTCACGCGTTGATGGACGGTCGTGATACCGACCCAAAGAGTGGACTCGGCTTTATGCAGTCGCTCGTAGATAAAATCTCTGGCACCAATGTTCGCTTGGCATCTATCTGCGGACGCTACTACACAATGGACCGCGACAAACGCTGGGAACGCGTGAAAGAGGGCTACGACCTGCTGGTACACGGAGTTGGAAACAAGGCTACTGACCCGATTGCTGCAATTGAAGAGTCTTATGCTCAAGGTGTTACTGACGAGTTTATCAAACCCGTAGTAATGGTTGATGATAATGCTCAGCCGATTGCGACTATCGCAGAAGGCGACGTAGTTGTTTGCTACAACTTCCGCACTGACCGTCTGCGCGAAATCACCACCGTACTCACACAGAAGGATATGCCCGAATTCGGAATGTCTACAATGCCGTTGTACTACCTAACAATGACAAGATATGACGACTCGTTCAAGGGCATCAAGATTGTTTTCGATAAAGACAACCTACGAAACACTTTGGGCGAAATCATTGCTCGCAACAATATGCGACAAATCCGCATCGCTGAAACAGAAAAATATGCTCACGTAACTTTCTTCTTCAACGGCGGTCGCGAAGAACCGTTCGAAGGCGAAGAACGTATTCTGATTTCATCACCCAAAGTTGCTACATACGACCTGAAACCTGAAATGAGTGCTTATGAAGTTACAGATGCCATTGTTGAAAAGCTGAAAATGGCTGAGGCTGACTTCGTATGTCTGAACTTTGCAAATGGTGATATGGTGGGACATACAGGTATTTATGATGCAATCTGGAAAGCTGTAAAAGCAGTTGATAGTTGCGTAAAACGTGTAGTTACTACGGCTCGCGAAAATGGTTACGATGTATTTGTTACGGCTGACCACGGTAATGCAGACTACGCGCAAAACCCTGATGGTTCACCCAATACTGCACACTCACTCAATCCTGTACCGCTGATTGTGGTATCGGACAATGTTGCTGCAGTGAAAGATGGTGCATTGTGTGACATTGCTCCGTCTATCCTTTCGCTGATGGGAATCCAACAACCTGAAGATATGACAGGTCATTCGCTGATTACATTGAAATAGTTTTTTTCGATTTAATAATGACAGGCTGCCGAAATGCTCAATCCGGCAGCCTATATTTTTTTAGTTCAAATTAAATTATTGGCACACATTTTATTGTATCAATAGAAAAACTATTGAAATATGGATAACAATAAAAAGTATATCTTATCACTCGATCAGGGCACCACCTCATCGCGAGCCATTATATTCGACAACGAGGGCAATGCCATATCTATATCACAACACAATCTCGAACAACACTACCCCCAGCCGGGCTGGGTCGAACACAATCCCAATGAGATTTGGTACACACAGTCATCGGTTGCTGCCGAGGCCATTGCACGAGCAAACCTTACGGGTCGAGACATCGCCTGCATCGGAATCACCAACCAACGCGAAACCGTAATCGTTTGGGATAGAAATACATCAAACCCAATATATAATGCTATCGTGTGGCAGGACAGACGTACGGCCGATTACTGCAGCAAACTAATCGAAGAGGGATACACAGAGATGATTCGCTCGAAAACAGGACTCATTCCCGATGCCTACTTTTCGGCTACGAAATTGAAGTGGATTCTGGACAACGTGGAGGGGGCTCGCGAACGTGCAAAGCGTGGCGAGTTGTGTTTCGGTACAGTTGATTCGTGGTTGGTCTGGAAATTCACCCGAGGTAAAAACCATATTACAGATGTAACCAATGCCTCGAGAACAATGTTGTTCAATATCCACACGCTCAGTTGGGACTCAGAATTGCTAAAACTTTTCGACATTCCTGCCGAGATGCTGCCTGAAGTAAAATCCTCGAGCGAAATATATTGCAATACTGCCACAACACTTTTCTCATCGAAAATACCCATTTCAGGGATAGCAGGCGACCAACAAGCAGCTCTCTTCGGACAACTCTGCATCGAGCCGGGTATGGCCAAAACCACATACGGAACGGGCTGCTTCCTGATGATAAACTCGGGAGATAATCCGGTCTCGAGCCACAATAATCTATTGACTACCATTGCGTGGCAGATTGGCGGCAAGGTTACCTACGCACTCGAAGGCAGCGTGTTTGTAGGCGGTGCTGCGGTGCAATGGATTCGAGATGGACTGAAAATCATCAGCGATTCGGCACAAACCGAACGACTTGCCAATGCGGCAAAAGACAATAACGGAGTTTACTTCGTACCTGCGCTAACGGGACTCGGCGCACCATATTGGGATCAATACGCTCGAGGTACAATTTTCGGACTGACTCGAGGTACGACCATTGCGGATATTGCCCGAGCTACGCTTGAGGGTATAGCCTTCGAGGTGCACGACGTACTGCGCGCAATGGAGCAAGATGTAGGCCACAAAACTCACTCGCTGAGGGTAGACGGAGGTGCAGTAGCCAACAACTTTTTGATGCAGTTTCAGGCAGACTTGGGTAATCTGAATGTAATAAGGCCCAAGATTATGGAGACGACTGCGCTCGGAGCCGCCTACCTCGCGGGACTCGCCGTTGGAATCTGGTCTGATATAGACCAATTGAAAAACAATTGGCAATTCGACCAAACATTCACACCCCAGGCAGACCGTTCGATTATTGAACACAAACTAAAGATGTGGCATCGTGCCGTGAGATGCGCTCGAGAGTGGAGTAAGGAAGAGTAACAAAAACGAAAGACTATGACACCATTTGTAGCCGAATTGTTAGGCACAATGTTTATTTTGATTCTGGGAGCAGGTGTAGTGGCAAACGCATTGCTGAACAAGACCAAAGGCGCCAATGCAGGAATATTGGCCATCACTACTGCGTGGGCACTGGGAGTATTCATCGGCGTGGTGGTAGCTGCCCCATACAGCGGAGCTCACCTCAATCCCGCAGTAACATTGGGATTCGCCCTCTGCGGACAATTCCCCTGGAGCGAGGTTGGCACATACATCATTGCGCAGTTTTTAGGAGCAGCACTCGGCGTAACTCTCATCTGGGCAGTCTACTACGACCACTTCAAAATAACAGACAATACAGAGTCGAAATTGGCAATATTTTGCACATACCCAGAGATTCGCCATACTGCAACAAATTTCTTCTGCGAATTTTTGGGCACATTCGTACTAATGTTCATTGTGTTCTACATCACGGGCGGCAGCCTGACTCTGAGCGATACTGCGCAGACTCTGCCCGTCGGACTCGGCAGCATCGGAGCAATACCCGTTGCATTCACCGTCTGGGGCATCGGACTCGCATTGGGTGGCCCTACGGGTTATGCCATAAATCCCGCACGCGACCTGGCTCCGCGAGTGATGCACACGCTACTGCCTATGGGCAAAAAGGAGAGCAGCCGCTGGGACTACGCCTGGGTGCCCGTAATCGCACCTCTCTGCGGAGCCTCAGCAGCTGCCCTACTCTACACTATATTATAGATTTATCTTATTCCATAGCGAACCTCAACATTTGAGGATACTGTTATTTTGCGGAATTCGATTGCAGGAGTCGATTCCGCTTCATTGCTGTCCATACTCCTCGCACTCTTCAACATCACATAATCACCTGCATATGTTCTGCGCCCCAACGATTCGCGGCACACTATATTAAGCACATTATATATCTCACAACCTGCACTTTCTGCCAAAACATCGGCTACGCGACGGGCATTCTTCACAGCTTGTCCCATAATTCTGATTTTCTCCTCTTCGAGTGTCGAAAGTTCTACACGATTTATTCTCAGCGAATAGACCTTCAAATTCTGCAACACTGCATACACCTCACCAACGGTTTGTGCCTCTGTTACCAGCAGCTCATAGTTGCGAGTCTGAACCACTTCGCTCTTACGCGGATTCTTGCCCACCGTATTTCCGAACATATCCTTTATCGTCAATCGTGTTTCTACATTAATGCCCAATTGTCTCAAGGCTTTAATCATCTGCATCTGCTGCTCTACGACCGTGGTTTTATCCTTAGGATTCTCCTTGAGTGTGAATCCTATGTAGATTCGGTCGGGAGTGAACTCCTCCTCATAGTAGCCATTGACCTCAATCGAACGGGGCTGCTGAACCTGTGCCCACGATGTTCCCACACTCACCAGCGCAACAAACATCAATACAAAAATCTTTTTCATATCTGTTCTCTATTAAAAGTAAAAAAGGACTACCCCAACCTTTGAGGGCAGTCCTTACTCAAACAATCAAATTTCATTCAATTATGCTTTACCAGCACTGCCCAACACCTCTTTGCATTTGTGGATATAGAGGTTTTTGAGCCATTCGCGAGCCGGTCCCAAATATTTACGCGGGTCGAAATCAGCCGGTTTTTCATCAAAGTGCTGACGAATAGCAGCTGTCATAGCCAAACGACCATCGCTGTCGATGTTCACCTTACATACTGCAGACTTAGCAGCTTCGCGCAACTGTTCTTCAGGAATACCAACTGCGTCCTTAATCGCGCCACCGTGTTCATTGATAATCTTAACCATATCTTGCGGAACAGATGATGAACCGTGAAGTACGATGGGGAATCCCGGAATACGACGTTCGATTTCTTCCAAAATATCGAAACGCAATGGCGGCGGAACCAATACTCCATCAGCATTGCGAGTACATTGTTCTGGACGGAATTTGTTTGCTCCGTGAGAAGTACCGATTGAGATAGCCAACGAATCGACACCTGTCTTCTTCACGAAATCTTCAACATCTTCAGGACGAGTATAAGTCGATGCTTCAGCTTGAACATCATCTTCGATACCTGCCAATACGCCCAATTCACCCTCAACTGTAACATCAAATTGGTGAGCATACTCAACAACTCGTTTAGTCAAAGCAACATTTTCATCGTAAGGCAGTGAACTTCCGTCAATCATAACTGACGAGAATCCCATATCGATACAAGATTTACACAACTCGAAAGTATCACCGTGGTCGAGGTGCAGAACGATAGGAATATTCTTACCCAACTCCTTAGCATATTCAACGGCTCCTTGTGCCATATAGCGCAACAAAGTCTGGTTAGCATATTTGCGAGCTCCGCTTGAAACTTGCAGAATAACCGGAGACGATGCTTCGACACACGCTTGAATAATAGCCTGCATTTGTTCCATATTATTGAAGTTGAATGCTGGAATTGCATATCCACCTTCAATTGCCTTTTCAAACATTTCACGACTGTTGACCAGCCCTAATTCTTTGTACGATACCATAACTACATTTTTTATAAACAGACTGATAGTTTATTTGAGTCAAAGGTAACCATTTATTCCCGAACCTACAAATTTTATTACCATTGTTTTTACCTCAAGTCAAAAAAGAATTATTTTTATATTTTTTTACTACAAATTAGAAAAAGAATTATTACCTTTGTGAGTTAATCAAACCGAATAAGAATTATGGACGATGGCCCCTCTGAGAATTACTGTGGTTTCATACCTGAATTCCGTGCCGTTTGTGTATGGTATACGCAGAGTGGGAAATACCCTACCCTGTGAGTTGACATTGGCTCCACCGAGTCAGTGCGCTCGCGCTATGGATTGCGGTCAAACCGACATCGCCCTGGTTACCGTAGCTGAAATTCCGAAACTCAGAGTTCCCGTCAAGGTCATTTGTGATTACTGTTTGGGCACAAACGATGGCGCCAGAACCGTAACCCTGCTCAGCAATTCGGAACTGAACAAAATCGAAACAATCTATCTCGATCCGGAATCGTGTACATCTAATACACTCACCGAAATACTTTGCCGAGAGTATTGGGGAATCAATCCTAAATTCGAGATGCGAGAGGAACACTCATCAATAGATAGCAATTCTGAAAAGGTCGGATTTGTCCTTATCGGCGACCGCGTCTTTGACGTTGCATCACAATTCAAACACTGCTGGGACCTCTCTGTTGAGTGGAAAAAGATGACAGGGCTGCCATTCGTATTCGCAGCGTGGGTCGCAAAAACTGATGTTGACGAACAAACAATCGAGGCACTCAACTCAGCACTGGCTCTCGGAGTCGAAAACATCAAACAGGCCGTTGCCCAATCGGACTACCACGATAAAAATCAGGCACTGAAATATCTGACTAAAAATATAGATTTCATCTTTAATAGAGACAAACACACTGCTCTGGCACTATTCTGGGAGAAGGGAGTAAAGTGCTCCGAGCGTGTGAACCCAGGCTGACTGACCGAATGTGGACAGCTATAATGAAATAAAATAGGCTGTCACAATGTTGGTGAACCCGAATTAATGAACCTAATTCAGCCTAAATATGATTACGATATATCTGAAATCTTATAATAAAATTGTTCGAAACGCAGACGTCAAACTTTTTGATGATTTGGGTTATGACGATATTCTGTGGATTGACCTACTGGCACCAACCGTCAAAGAACAAAAGGCCGTAGAAAATTTTATGGAGATCAATCTTCAAACCTCCCAACAAATTGAAGAGATTGAATCAACATCAAAATACAGCGAAAGTGAAACTTCGATTGTTTGTAATGCAAACTTTCTGATTCCGTTTGAGGGCAACTTCTCAACCGAACCCGTATCATTCATCGTGTCGGAAGGTGTGCTGGTATCGAAACACAATATCGAATTCAGGTCATTTAACGAAGTTGAAAAGCGTCTGCAGATGAACTACCGTGCCTACTCAACGGGGTATCACTTGTTGATTTCGCTGCTTGAAGTGAGAATCGACCTGGACGCCGACCTCGTGGAGGCACTCTCAAAGCAGGTCGCACAATTGAGCAAACACATCACTATCACGGGCAAAGTCAATCAGGAATTGTTGCGCCATATCAACCACCTGCAAGAAAATACGATGATGTTGCGAGAAAATATCTTCGACCGTCAGCGTGTTCTTTCAGGCATTTTGCGTAGCGAACGATTCCCGAACGACATCTACCCGAAACTCGGACTGATGATTAAAGACGTCAATTCGCTGATTAACCACACAGACTTCAGCTATCAACGTCTTGACTATCTGCAGGATACTACACTCGGTCTTATCAACATCGAGCAAAATAATATCACAAAAATCTTTACCGTAGCATCGGTATTCTTCCTGCCGCCAACGCTGATTGCGAGCATCTATGGTATGAACTTCCGCAATATGCCCGAACTGCAATGGCAAGGCGGGTACTACATCGCACTGGGACTTATGATTGGAACAATGGCTCTGACATACGTTCTATTCAAATGGAAAAAGTGGTTATAATATAAGTTCACAACGAGCCGCCCGAGGGGCGGCTCGTTTATTACTTACAACCATCGATCAAAAGGCAAAACCCAACCATTCTTATTCTCACCATAATCGTAACGTTCTTTACTCTCACCTTGATAAACTGCTTTATTCAAACGCTTGTAGAAAAAAAATCTTTGTCCTTCTGATTGGAATTCTCGAGCCCATTCAAGTTCTAATTCTTTCAAAAGTTCCTCTTTTGTATTTAATTTAAGAATTCTTTTTGCATTTCGTTTAGAACGAAATTGATTTAGAATTTCAACTGCCTTAAAAAGATCTGTATCTGCATAAGCTTCAACCAACATAAGATATACCTCACTTAACTTAATGATAGGAGCCAATGACATTTCTTCTTTTTGTGTAATAGTTGCACTTGCAGGCCACATCCAACGTAATGAACGGTAGTCGTTAGTTACAGAGTTCATCAACTTGCCACGATAGTCATCTTTGTCTGCAGCAAACAATTCATCATAGAACTTGTTGTCATATTGAAAGTATTTGGCTGTACTTGTTCCACAAACTTTGTCGTAGATTGTTTCCAAATCTGTGTTGTAAACAGCCATCAAGAAATCATAATACAATTTATTACCAGATGTAGACCAACTATTAGAAGTGTTTAATGCAAACCAATCTTTAAATATAATTGATTTTGAAGTTTCTACTACCTTTGCTTTATCTCCTTTCCACATATAAAGACGCATCAACAATGCCTTAGCTGCATAAAAATTCATACGAACACCACGTCGAGCAAACCATAGTCCTTTATTCACTGAAGACACCCAACTTGATTGGAAGCGAGCTGGACCGGAGAAAATACGTAAGGACCGACGTTTTGATCCGTTTCTGTCGAAGAAGTATCAATATCAATCAACAAATCGCAAGCAGCGATAAGGTCTGCTTCGATCTTATCCATTGTTTCGTTAACAGTCAACTTTTTAGGTTGGTATTCAGGATACTTTTCAACATTCGGAATGTATGCTTTACCATCATCGTTGATCGGAGCCGGTGCGAACAGACGCAACATATCGAAGTGCAACAATGCGCGCAGACCGTGCAATTCTGCGATGAACATATTGCGTTCCAATTTACCCCATTCAAAGAATGATTCGTCTGTTTTTTCAACAGCTTGCAACAGGTTGTTCACGTTAGCCAATACATTGTAAGCCTTCTTCCAGATAGGATCGATAACGCCACGTGAGTAGGTTTCATACCATTCACCTTCGTCAATCAGGTAACGATATTTATATGGAAGTTTGGTAATATCATAGTCACGACCTAAAACAGATACCAGACCGTAAGTCAACTCACCACAGTAGAGTTGGCCTGAACTGAGAAGAAGGTAAATACCGCCCAATGCGATACGCATACCATCTCCGTTATCGACTATTATTGTATCTGTATCAATACTAGTATCTGGCGTAACTATGATTGTATCACGACCGTCTTCTTCCTCCTTAAGTGTTGTATCTCTAATACTTTGCTCTTCCTTTGAACTATCAATATTTACCACAACATCTGTACAACAGCAAAAACTAAAAACAAACGCAATACACCAATTTGTAATTTTCATTATTATTAATTTTTAAAATTTTCAGACACTTTATCAAAAAAAGTATTAATCACACGAAATTGTGTCATAAACACGCACAAAATTAGATATTTTATTTTATATTTATACTATTTTCATCGAATTAAATAATAAAAATCATCTTCATACACATAAAAAAGGCGCCGTTCTCGGAGGAACAGCGCCTTATATATTAAGGTATTATGTATTAGCCCAAGAAGCTCAACAAGATACCAGCAGCAACAGCACTACCGATAACGCCGGCCACGTTCGGACCCATAGCGTGCATCAGCAGGTAGTTGCGAGGATTAGCCTTCAAGCCTTCGCTCTGAGAAACACGAGCAGCCATCGGAACTGCAGATACACCTGCAGAACCAATCAACGGGTTAATCTTCTTACCTTCCGGCAGGAATACGTTCATCAACTTAGCCAACAACAGACCACCTGATGTACCCATTGAGAATGCTACGATACCCAACACGAGGATACCCAAAGTCTTGATATTCAAGAATGACTCTGCAGTAGCAGTAGCACCAACTGTGATACCCAAGAAGATAACCACGATGTTCATCAACTCGTTTTGAACTGTTTTGCTCAGACGGTCAACAACACCACATTCCTTCATCAAGTTACCCAACATCAAGCAGCCAACCAGCGGAGCAGCGCTCGGCAAGAACAGTGCGATGATGATTGTAATAACCATCGGGAAGATGATTTTTTCAGTCTTAGAAACAGAACGAAGTTGAGTCATTTTGATTTCGCGTTCTTTCTGAGTAGTCAGCGCGCGCATAATCGGAGGTTGAATAACCGGAACCAACGCCATATAAGAGTATGCAGCGATAGCGATCGGACCCAACAAGTGCGGAGCCAACTTAGCAGTCAAATAGATAGAAGTAGGACCGTCAGCACCACCGATGATACCGATAGAACCTGCTTCGTCTGGAGAGAAGCCCATAGCGTAAGCGCCGATGAATGTAGCAAAGATACCCAACTGCGCAGCAGCACCCAACAAGAAGCTCTTCGGGTTAGCAATCAGCGGACCGAAGTCTGTCATAGCACCAACACCGATGAAGATCAAACAGGGGTAGATACCCAACTTAACGCCAAGATAGAGGTAGTCGAGCAGACCTGCTGTATTCACAAAGTTATCCCAGTGAACGTGTCCACCCTCGAAGAGTGACGAGTGAAACATTTCAGCACCCGGCAGGTTGGTAAGCAACATACCAAATGCGATTGGCAACAACAACAGCGGCTCATAATTCTTGTGAATTGCAAGGTAAAGCAAGAACAGCGAGAGTCCGAGCATTATCAAAGTCTGCCAATTGCCGCCATTGATAATCATAGCAATACCCGTAGAGCTCATAAAGTCTGCAAGACTTTGACCCACGAAATTGCCACCTGAACTTAAAATAGTCATCATAATTAGCCAAGTACGATTAATGTATCACCTTCCATTACGGCAGCACCTTTCTGAGCAGGAATTTCCTTAACAACACCTTCGCGGTCAGCTGTGATGTTGTTTTCCATCTTCATTGCTTCGAGCACCATAATTACTTGTCCCATCGAAACCTTATCGCCTACTGCAACGTTGACTGAAAGAACAGTACCTGGCAGCGGACTTGTGATTGCACCACCACCTACTGCTGGACGTGGTTTGTTCACGATAGGAGCAGCCTCAGCTACCGGAGCCGGTTTTACTGCAGCCAATTGTGGTTTTGCAACAGGTTTTGCAGTACGATTTCCTGCAACTTCGACGTCATACTCAACGCCGTTAACGATTACTCGTGCGTGATTAGATTCTTTATCCAATTTTTCGATTTGCACGTTATATTCGTTTTCGTTTATTTTGAATGTGTAATTTTTCATTGCCTTTATTTTCTGTTACGTTCAGGTATTTGGGTAAAACCGTAAATCTTTGAGTTCCACGGTGAATATACTCGTTTTACTTTTTGGATAGTCAGAATTTCTGATTCCTGGTCGTGCATTACTTCGCTGTAGAGGTGGATTGCCATTGCGATAGCAGCTGCCTCGTCAGAGCCAACCATATGCGGCAACTTAACCTCTTCTACCGGAGTATTTTGTGTTGTAGCAACCTGTTTCTTTTGGCTGCTTGTAAATACCACTCCGAAAAGTTTGATGATGAAGATCAAAATGACCAACACCAAAAACACCAACGAGAATCCGATCAGTGTCACAGCAAGAATCTCTGACCAACCTAATGTCATTGCATTCATATCCTACAACTATTACAATGGAATGTTCGAGTGTTTCTTAGCCGGATTAACGAGCTTCTTAGTAGCCAAAGACTGAAGAGCGCGAATGATACGGAAACGTGTATTTCTCGGTTCGATTACGTCGTCGATATAGCCATATCTTGCTGCAACGTAAGGGTTAGAGAATTTATCACGATATTCTGCTTCTTTTTCTGCGATGAGTTTTTGTTTTGCTTCAGGATCTTCAACTGCAGAGATTTCCTTAGCTTGCAAAACTTCAACTGCACCACTTGCACCCATAACTGCGATTTCTGCAGGAGGCCAAGCATAGTTGATGTCACCACGGATATGCTTAGAGCTCATCACGATGTATGCACCACCGTAAGCCTTACGCAATGTAACTGTAACTTTCGGAACAGTAGCTTCGCAGTATGCGAACAACAACTTAGCACCGTGAACGATTACGCCACCGTACTCTTGACCTGTACCCGGCAAGAAGCCCGGAACGTCAACCAATGTTACGAGAGGAATATTGAACGCGTCGCAGAAACGTACGAAACGTGCAGCCTTGCGAGATGCGTTGATATCCAATACACCAGCCATAGCCTTAGGTTGGTTAGCGATGATACCCACGCTCTGACCGTTGAAACGTGCAAAGCAAGTGATGATATTCTTAGCGTAGTTTTCGTGTGATTCGAGGAATTCGCCATTGTCAACGATAGCGCGAATAACTTCGTACATATCGTAAGGTTTGTTTGGATTATCCGGAATGATTTCGTTCAGTGAATCTTCCAAACGATCGATCGGGTCCATACAAGTAACCATCGGAGCATCTTCGCAGTTATTTTGCGGCATATAGCTCAACAAGTTACGGATCAATGACATACATTCTTCTTCAGAATCAACTGCAAAGTGTGCAACACCACTCTTTGTCGAGTGAACTGATGCACCACCCAATTGTTCTTGAGTTACGACTTCACCTGTAACGGTTTTAACAACCTTCGGACCTGTCAAGAACATATAACTTGTGTTCTTTCTCATAATAGTGAAGTCAGTCAGAGCCGGAGAGTAAACTGCACCACCTGCGCAAGGACCCAAGATTGCAGAAATCTGAGGAATAACACCAGAAGACATTACGTTACGTTGGAAGATTTCAGCATAACCAGCCAATGCGTTAACACCTTCTTGGATACCAGCACCAACCGAGTCGTTCAGACCGATACACGGAGCGCCATTTGTCATAGCCATATCCATAATTTTGCAGATCTTTTCTGACATAGTTTTTGACAGAGAACCTGCAGTCACGGTAAAGTCTTGAGCAAAAATATACACCAGACGACCGTCGATTGTACCATAACCTGTTACAACACCGTCACCATAGTAGTGGCTCTTTTCCATACCGAAGTCTGTACAACGGTGTGTTACGAACATATCGAATTCTTCGAATGAACCTTCATCGAGCAACATTTCGATACGTTCACGAGCAGTATATTTACCTTTTTCGTGTTGAGCATCGATACGTTTTTGACCACCACCGATTTTAGCTTCTGCTCTTAAATCGATAAGTTGTTTTATCTTTTCGCTATTTGTACTCATAATGATGTTTTAAGATTATTTGTTTTTATCTTCACAAAGTTCTGTCAACACGCTACCTGTTGATTTCGGGTGCAAGAAACCGATTGAAAGACCATCTGCGCCCGGGCGTGAAGTTTTGTCAATCAGACGCATACCTTTTTCTTCGCATTCAGCCAATGAGCCGTCGATATCTTCTACGGCATAAGCCAAGTGGTGTACTCCTTCGCCTTTTGTTTCGAGGAATTTTGCAATTGTACTTTCAGGTGAAGTCGGTTCCAACAATTCGATTTTAGTTTGTCCGACCTTGAAGAATGCAGTACGAACCTTTTGTGATTCAACTTCTTCGATACGGTAGCACTTGCTACCCAGCAACAGTTCCCATTGTGGGATTGACACTTCGAGGCTCTTTACAGCAACACCGATGTGTTCAATGTGTGAAATATTCATAATCTTGTTATTTTGAGTTAATATTTATTGTCTGTTTCAATCCTATTGATGCATACATTTTGCCGTGCAAATTTACTCTTAACTTTCCGATTTATAAAATTTTTTCACTCTTTTTTATCACACAATTCTCAACTTATCACTTTACGGCACTTTCTGCACAAAAAAAAGGCCGTCTACCGTCGGTAGAACAGCCTTTTTTCTTATCTAACCTATATCGTACAGGTTACTCAACGAGAGTCATTTCTTCAACCAGATGACCTGCGCCTGCGAACTTGTCGATGATGAACAGAACGTAACGAATATCGACGCTGATTGTTCTCTGCAATTCAGGTTCGAATGCCACGTCACCGCTCATTGCTTCCCAGTTACCGTCGAATGCGATACCGATGAGTTCGCCCTTACCGTTGATTACAGGGCTACCCGAGTTACCACCTGTAATGTCGTTGTTTGACAAGAATGCAACCGGCATTTCACCTTTAACGCCATAACGACCATAATCCTTATTTTGGTAAAGTTCTTTCAAACGAGGCTCAACTGTAAAGTCTACGGGATTTTCAGGATTTTCCTTTTCCATCACACCCTTCAATGTTGTGAAGTAGTGGTAGTCTACACCATCTCTCGGAGAGTATGGCAACACTTGTCCGTAAGTAATACGCATAGTCAAGTTTGCATCAGGATAAGGCATCTTATCTGGATTCATTTCAATCCAACCCTTAATGAACAATCTGTGGCCGCGATTCTTTTCAGCAGTCATTTCTCTTACAACCTTATTGTTATCGATGATGCTCTTCCAGATGCTGATGCTTGCCTTACCTGCGAGTTCTGCAGAGAGTTTAGCAGCAACATCTTCACCAGATTCGAGTGCAGCGCAGAATGACTCGTAAGAAGCCATTACCGAGTTGTTGTACATTTCATCTACAAATGCATCGATGTTTTCATAACCCTTGATTGTTTCATAGATAGTCGGGAGATCACCTTCGGGCAGACGATCTTCGATAATCTTGAACATTCGTTTTGCAATCTTGCGGTCTGTTTCCAAGTTGAAATCCTTGTACAGTTCGGCAAATTTAGCCTTAATGTCTGCCACAGGGGTATTTTTCTTCAACATTGCCATTGCATTGTATGAGAATCCGAGGATTTCCACACTTGTTGCGAATGCTTCAGAGAGGTGTTGGTAGATATTCTGTGCCTTTGCAGTCTTTTCGATGTAATTTTTCTTAGCTTCCAATGCCTTGCCATATTCAGCCTGACGTTCCGGAGTTTGGTTTACCCATTGTGTAAAGGCCTCTTCCTGAGCACGTTTTTTGTCAGCGACCTTCAGATTCTTCAGACCGCGAACCATACCGATTGAGTTCTTCCAGTAGTTAGATGAACGAGCATATTTTGATGAATATTGGATTCTGATAGCGTCAGATGAAATCATATCTTCCATCATCAATTTTTGACGTTCTCCACGAATGAAGATTCGGTTCGGGTTTTCTTGGTTCACAACGTGGTCGATTTCGTATGAAGACATATAACGGTTAGTACGTCCCGGGAAACCGATAATCATTGCGAAATCTTCTGGTTTATAGCCTTTGAGCGACACCTTCAAGTAGTTCTTCGGAGTGTAAGGCACGTTGTCTTTTGAGTATTCAGCAGGCGAACCGTCCGGAGCCATATAAACACGGAACACTGAGAAGTCGCAAGTATGACGAGGCCACATCCAGTTGTCGGTTTCACCACCAAACTTACCGATTGATGAGGGAGGCGCTCCTACCATACGAACATCTTTGAAGATTTCAGAAACAAGCAACAAATATTGGTTACCGCCCAAGAAATCCTTGATAACTACGTCATAACCATTTTTGTTATTCTTTTTGTAGGCATCAATGTAAGCATCAATATTTTTGTTGATTACCTCTGCACGTTGTTCTTCGGTCATCTCCATAGTAACGCCTTTGGTTACTTCATCTGTAACATCAACGATTTCCTTCATAACGCGAACTGTAAGTCCCGGAGTTGGGATTTCCTCCTCCATAGACATAGCCCAGAAACCGTTCTTCAGGTAGTCGTGTTCAACTGTACTGTGTGAACGGATTGCATCATAACCGCAGTGGTGGTTAGTCAGCAACAATCCTTTTGAAGATACGAGTTCACCTGTACAACCGTTACCGAATTGCACTACAGCGTCCTTCAACGAACTGTTGTTCACATCATAAATATCCTTAGCCGAGAGTTTGAAACCTTCAGCCTTCATTTGTTTGAGGTTTTGCTTATTCAGGAATGGCAACAACCACATTCCTTCATCAGCCATAACCGATGTCGAGAGCAACATTGCTGCTGCCGACACAATCATTGTTAATTTTCTTTTCATTTTCAGTTATTGTTTTTAGAACATATTTTTCACAATTTACAAAGTTACAGGGAAAAACAGAATAAACCAAATTTACTATCAAAAAAGATTGCGTCCAATCCAATATGCAATAATTACTACAACCATAATTTTCAGAACCTTAGCACTAAAAAACAGGCTACGCACACGTTGTTTCAAATGGGTATTTTTTCCGCAATCACACCAAATAGACAATAAAAAATAGGGTATTCCAACAACCAGAATCGGATTATAAGAAACTGCTCCGTAGAGATCGCCCGACAGCAGCGCTGCTATGACACGCTGCGTACCACACCCCGGACATTTGGTTCCGGTGAGCAACAGCCACCAACACCGAGGCCAATACTCAGACGGCACAAAAACGTAAAAAAGAACTGCGCCAACCAGCACCAACAACACAATGGTTGCGATAAGAAGGCGAACATTCCGACCTCTGTCCCTCAACTGCATACCACACAAACGGACTAACCCAATACGCCCTGATAAACAAAGTGCTTATGAAGCTCGGGTGCAATCTTTACCTCGTCGAAAAATAATCCGAAAATTGCCGAACCAGAACCCGACATTGATGCGTAGAAGGCTCCCGAATCGTAAAGCGATTGCTTGATGTGCGCCAATTCCGAATATTTCGGAAAGAGCGATTGCTCGAAGTCATTGACCAGCAATTCGCGCCAAGTGCCACACTCCATAGCAACTACCTCAGATGGCAAATATTTAGGTTCTCGAGGCGTTACTCCTGCGTAGGCCTCAGCAGTACTTATCCCGACTTCTGGTTTGACAATCACAATATTAACACCCTTGAGTGAGAAGTCTATCGGAGTCAATACATCACCCCGCTCGGAAACCACCGCAGCTCGAGAATCCACAAAAAACGGCACATCACACCCCAGTCCAGCTGCCAAAGAACAGAGCTGCTCATTGTTGAGTTGCAACTCAAAGAGTTCATTCAGGATATTCAATACTGCAGCAGCGTCTGCCGAACCGCCACCGAGTCCTGCTCCAAAGGGCACCTTCTTATGCAGATGGATTTTTACACCGCCGATATCAAAACGACTGCGCATAAGTTCATACGCTTTGACACAGAGATTCTTCGAGTCACTGCAGTTTACTGCAATACCACTCGAGGTATACTGACACCCCGACTCCTCTGTTTTTAATATTTCAACCACATCGGATAACCCTTGAACAGGATACATAACCGACTGAATATTATGGTAATTATCCTCTCTGCGGCTCAGTATCGAAAGCCCCAGATTTATTTTACACATTGGAAATGTAATCATACAAAACTATTTTCTCAACGAAAAACATTAACTTTGCAAAGTTAATCACTTAGATGTAAAAAATGAAATTCACGACCCAAGTAGAGATACCGGAACAGAAATTTTTGATTGATTATGCTACTCCGACACTGATTGTGGGGTCGTGTTTTGCTCAAAATATCGGAGCAAAATTGGCACAAATGCACCTGCCTGTCGATATAAATCCCTGTGGCGTAGCATTTAATCCCGTCTCGATTGCAAATACACTCGACTTGATAACCGAACGACTCGCAGTGAGCGAACAATCGATACTGCAAAACGGCGAACTCTGGTGCAGTCTTTACCACTCGACACTCTTTTCGGCTACCGAACGAAACGGTTTACTCGAAAACATCGAGTCGAGACTTGCTCCAGCAAAGGCACTTTTCAAAGAGGCTAAATATCTGATTATCACATTAGGGACTGCGTGGGTTTATCGACACAAGGCTAGCAATATCATAGTGAGCAACTGCCATAAATTACCCGAACACAATTTTGTCAGAGAGTTGCTGTCGGTTGAGCAATGTGTGGAAATTTTGAGCCGCGTGTTCTCGCAAAGTGATTTCTCAAATAAGCAGATTATTCTGACCGTAAGCCCTGTGCGTCACGTTAAGGATACACTGCACGGAAACAACATCAGCAAATCGACACTGCTGTTGGCTGTAGATAAATTGGTCCAAAATATGCCCAATGTCCACTACTTTCCTGCTTATGAGATTGTTGTGGACGAGTTGCGCGACTACCGATTCTACGCCGAAGATTTAGTACACCCGTCGCAAATGGCAGTAGACTACATCTGGGAAAAATTCTCGGCGTGGGCATTCGACAAAGCTACACTGCAAATTGCCGCAGAACTAAACAAAATCGACTCGGCAATGGCACACAGACCGGTCAATCCAAACTCGGAACAACACCGCATCTTCAGACAACAGATGCTGGATAAGATTTCTGTGCTGCAGAATAAATATCCTCATATAAATCTCGAACTACAACGCAATTTTTTCGATGAAAACATTTAACAACAAAATACGTTGCCCGCGTTGTGGCGAGGAGGTAAAGTTGCCTCTGGCTTGGATATTGGGTCTGGAGATGGTTTTCTATTGTTCAAAGTGCAGAAAGCCGTTTCTACTCAACTACAAATTAGGAGCAGCCGCTTGGGCCGTGGGGTTAATCTGTGCAACGCTCATCATTCAACTAATAGGACTCATCGGCTGTGGATTCGCCACTACCCTATCGGCAATAATTTTTCTGCCCGCTGTGGTTGCAGTGGCACTCATCATCAGAATAAAATTACTGTTATTTTTAATCAGATATAAATCAAGAGTTTCGGCGCAAAATTCCGAGCATTAAATTCCACCACACTCGGAATAACTCCCTCATTCCGCGAGTGGCTACATAGAGTAGAACGCCGTAACCAATGAACATTGCTCCGCACTGAATCAAGGCCTGTACTGTCCACTCAAGGTAGTTGCTCGGAGCAGTCGGCAACAAGCGGTCAAACAGCCCATTGAGCAGTATGAACATCAATGCTCCGCACCCGATGTACAAGGTCATATTCTTCCAATAATCCCACACCGAGCGTCCAAATCCGCGACTAAACAAGAAGTATGGTTTCCATAAAAATACCATCAAAATCATACTGACCATCGTACCAAAAACTACCCCTTTCAGCCCCCACGCGAAGCCCGCAATAAGCGAAATCACAAGATTGAGTCCAGCCTCGGTCAGCGATGCCCAAACGTCTTGGTAGAGTCCGAATCCCGACAAGTAGGTATCCACCGTCGCACGAGTAAGCGTAATAAAGGTATAGACCAGCATCATCGTGAACGTAGCTCCGTCAAGCAGATAATCCTCACCTACCCAGATGGTTATAAACGGTGAAGTCAATCTCGCCAGACCGAAAATAAACGTAACTCCCATTAGGTAGCGCAGTGCCATAAACTGCCAAAATACACGATAGGTCTTTTGCTCGTCACCCTCGGCAATCAAATTGCCAACCGTCGCATTAGAATTATTAAGCAACGTATATATGAACTGAGCCAACTTACTCGTAATCAGGACATAGTTGCCAAATATGGTAATCCACTGCAGACTCGCAAAAAAGAATATCAAAATGTTATCAGTCTGCGAAGCTACGAATGTCGAGACATTGTGAGCGAATACCTGTTTGGCGCGCTTCATCACATCAGGGAACTTGTGCATCATCTCGCGCCCCTGAGCCATATCTACCTCTAACCAACCATAATCGCGTTTGACCCTACGAGTGAGGAGCCACGAATTGACCAAAGCGAAAACTACCTCCCAGAAAAGCCACAACGGATAGCCCCAATCAGTCTTGACCAGACACACCGCCTGAATGATGAATTTCACCAAATTGCAGCCATTCAGATAGCCCATCACAATATAGTTGCGTTGGTCGGCTGCAATTAATAACTGCTTGTAATTCACAAAGTACCCCAGCAGTGATGAAAACAAAAATACAAAAAATGAGGCGTAAATATAGCCGTCAGCCACCTCTGCATTTCGGAAGATATAAGTCAGAAACAGAGATAAGACAAGTGCCGCAGCCAAAATGAACAATCCGACCTTACGATACAACCAACCAAATAGTGTCATAATCTGCGACACGAGCTGACGGTCATTATCGTAGAGAGGCTTGTAAAGTGCATAAAAAACGGCTCCGGAGATTCCAGCCTCAGCCAGCGAGAAGAACCCGAGCACGTTAGTCATCATTGTACTGAGTCCCACAAGATCATCGCCCAGATATTCGATGAACACCTTACGGGTAAACAACGTAACCAGCAGACTGATAACATATATCAGTCCGCCGATTTTGAAGTTAGTTACAGTACGTTCGAGTCTCGACATTGTCAGAACTCGCTATTTTGCGTAGTTGAATATCAAAGTTTTTTTCACGTCTGCACCGAGAGAATTTGCAACGGGACACTCCTTAGCAGCCAATTCAATGATACGTTTATGTTTTTCATCGTAATCGTGCGGCATATCCATTTCGATGCGAATTTCAGCTATACGACGTGGATTAGCAGCCATAATTTTATCGATTTTCACACGAGTGCCGTCGATGTCAAAGCCGTGATTGCGAGCCGAAATACCCATAATGGTGAGCATACAACTTGCCAGCGCTGCGCACACCATATCGGTCGGTGAGAAATATTCGCCCTTTCCGTTATTATCAACCGGAGCGTCAGTTATAACTTTATTTCCAGATGCGACGTGAGTTGCTTCGGTACGCAAATCACCTAAATAGATAGTTTCAATTGTAGCCATAATACATTAATTATTAAAATTCATATTGGCAAATATAGCGATTTTTTTCGAATACACGCTCACCTATCGCCAAAATATGATTATTGATTCTGCACACAAAAGAAAAAGGAGATTGTGACAACACAACCTCCTCGTTTCGTGGGAGCACACGGATTCGAACCGCGGACCCTCTGCTTGTAAGGCAGATGCTCTGAACCAGCTGAGCTATACTCCCTCTCTTTTTGACGTTGCAAAGGTACAACGAATTTTTATTTCCACCAAATATTTTGCAAAATATTTTTAATAAAAATATTACCGCATTCATTTATACATATTTGAATTGACTAAATATTTAGCGTATCTCTAACTTATTTACACCATATTTTTACAATTCATATATAAAAAGAAATGCAGATAAATTAATTTTATAATATTACTTTACCTGCATTTCTTTTTAGCTGAAAATATTCTACAATAAATACTTATTTACGTCAAAAGGCAAAAAGGTACAATAACCAGCACGCGACGGGTGTCTCGGATTTCCCATTTTAGTTAATTCCCCAATCTGAAAACAATGAAGATTCTTTGGAGCAATAAGTGATATAATATCTTGTAGACAGTTTCTTAGATAATGACGGCGAGCTATCGTATCTCCGAATGCAAATAATAGTGACACTGATTTCATATTGTTGATTTCAGAAACAATATACTTTAAATTCTGCTGATGCAACTCCTTATTCATTTCCTTATCCAATTCGTTCGGATTAGTACATCGTTGAGGATAAAGATTCAGCATAATAAATCCGTCATAACCATTATATTTTGCAAATCCCATCACCTTAGTCATTGTTGAGTCAGATATTTTATCAGTGGCTTTACTTGGATTTACTCCGAGAACAACAAGCATATTACGTCCTTCTTTCTTCAGAACATAACGAACATTTGTATCATCCCCTTTCATTGTAATATTTTCATACTTCATACACATTACCTTTTTGACATATCGACCATTTCAAAATATCCTTTATGGCAATGACATTCACCCACCTCAATGCCAAATTTAGTTTTAATTGCAGCTTTAATCTCCTTCGCATTTGGTGCAGAACTTCTCCCTGATATTACAATTTCAACAGTAAGTCCTACAGGAACTTTTTGAGCAGTCTTGATACATGTAACTCTCCACAAATGATTTATTCCCATAATTTTATCTTCTGTCTTTCAGTTCCCCAAGACCTTTTATTCAACACAGAAGCGTGGAACTGCAATGCCACATTCTAAGTCGGAGGTCGTAGGAATAACCTTTATTCAGAAGATATGGTAATAGCAGCCCACGCCTTAGCGTGAGAAACCATTACGCTTTTTCTCTCTGAATAGTCTTGAATTTCCTACGTTCCCGACTTCGAGATAAGCATAACGCTTCTTTAATTTATATGTCTCGAAAGAGTCGCCTCGATTTCTCGAGACGACTCTACAATTATCTGATCTACAGATTATTCTGCAGAAAGCAATTCGATCATCTTAATCGCAGCATCTGCTACCGGAGTACCAGGGCCAAAGATTGCTGCTGCACCTGCCTTGTACAAAGCATCATAGTCCTGAGCCGGAATTACACCACCCACGATTACCATAATGTCTTCGCGACCAAGTTTCTTCAATTCTGCAACGATTTGCGGAACCAAAGTCAAGTGACCAGCTGCCAACGAAGAAACACCTACTACGTGAACGTCGTTTTCAACAGCTTGTTTAGCAGCTTCTTCCGGAGTCTGGAACAACGGTCCCATATCCACGTCAAAGCCGATATCTGCGTAACCTGTTGCTACAACCTTAGCACCACGGTCGTGACCGTCCTGACCAAGTTTTGCAATCATAATACGCGGTTGACGACCTTCTTTCTTAGCGAATTCTTCGGTCATCGCTTTTGCCTTAGCAAATTTTTCGTCTGATTTCACTTCTGCTGAGTAAACACCTGAGATTGAACGTATAACTGCTTTGTAGCGACCTACAATCTTTTCGCAAGCGTCTGAAATTTCGCCCAATGATGCACGCAATTTAGCTGCTTCAACTGCCAATTCCAACAAGTTGCCTTCGCCTGTTTCAACACACTTGGTGATAGCGTCGAGGGCTGCTTGAACCTTAGCGTTGTCGCGGTTAGCACGCAACTCTTGCAGACGTTTGATTTGAGCTTCGCGAACTGCAGTATTGTCTACTGCCAAGATATCGATCGGATCTTCTTTTTCCAAACGGTATTTGTTGATACCTACGATTGTATCGTTGCAAGAGTCGATGCGAGCTTGTTTACGAGCTGCTGCCTCTTCAATACGCATCTTAGGAATACCTGTTTCGATAGCTGCTGACATACCGCCGAGTTCTTCAACTTCTTGGATAAGTTTCCAAGCGCTGTCTGCGATTTGTTGAGTCAGTTTTTCGATGTAGTATGAACCTGCCCACGGGTCTACTGAGCGGCATACTTGAGTTTCTTCTTGGATATAGATCTGAGTGTTACGAGCGATACGAGCTGAGAAGTCTGTCGGAAGAGCGATTGCTTCGTCCAACGCATTTGTGTGCAATGATTGAGTGTGACCCAATGCAGCACCCATTGCTTCGATACAAGTACGAGCTACGTTGTTGAACGGATCTTGTTCTGTCAAAGACCAACCTGAAGTTTGGCTGTGAGTACGCAATGCCAAAGATTTCGGGTTTTTCGGGTTGAATTGTTTTACCAACTTAGCCCACAACAGACGAGCTGCTCTCATCTTAGCAATTTCCATAAAGTGGTTCATACCCACTGCCCAGAAGAATGACAGACGCGGAGCAAATGCATCAATGCTCATACCTGCGCCAACACCTGTGCGGAGGTATTCAAGACCGTCAGCCAATGTGTAAGCCAACTCGATATCTGCTGTAGCACCTGCTTCTTGCATATGGTAACCAGAGATTGAAATAGAGTTGAATTTAGGCATATTCTTTGAAGTGTATTCAAAGATGTCTGCGATAATCTTCATTGAGAATTTTGGAGGATAGATATAGGTATTACGAACCATAAATTCCTTCAAAATATCGTTTTGGATAGTACCTTGCAATTGTTCGAGTGTAGCACCTTGTTCCAAACCTGCAACGATGTAGAACGCCAAGATAGGCAGAACGGCACCGTTCATAGTCATAGATACTGACATTTTGTCCAAAGGAATACCATCGAACAACACCTTCATATCTTCTACAGAGCAGATAGAAACGCCGGCTTTACCAACGTCACCTACTACACGTGGGTGGTCAGCATCGTAACCACGGTGTGTAGCCAAGTCGAATGCTACAGACAAACCTTTTTGTCCTGAAGCCAGATTTCGACGATAGAATGCGTTAGATTCTTCGGCAGTAGAGAAACCTGCATACTGACGAATAGTCCACGGACGCATTACATACATTGTACTATAAGGACCACGCAAGAACGGAGCGATACCTGCAGCATAGTTCAAATGTTCCATACCTTCGAGGTCAGCCTCTGAGTATGTACCCTTAACAGCAATTTTTTCTGCGGTATTCCATACGGGTCTTTCTGTGTTGCAGCCGCAAGCCTTGCCTGCTGCCTCGTTCAATATTTCTGAATATTTTGCTCTCATTGTCATTCAATTATTTGATGCCCAATTGGTTTTGGAAATCGGTGAGAGTTTCCAGAACATTCGAGCGAACGCTGATAAAGTTCTTGATTCCGATCTGTTCGAGATCTTCTTTGCACGCAGGAGCACCGGCGATTACGAATACGCACTTGTCTTTCAACTGAGCGAATACTTCCGGAGCAAATGTTGCATATTCATCATCTGAGCTACACAAAACAACCATTTCGGCTTTTGATTCGAGCGCAGCTTTAACACCCTCTTCAACTGAGTGGAACAAGATGTTATCAATTGGACGAATACCTGCACAAGCCATAAAGTTACTTGCAAACTGAGCACGAGCACGTGCCATTGCCAAATTACCCAAAGTAAGCATAAATGCCTTAGGTTCTTTACCGCTACGATCAGTTTTCAAGCGCAGAGCTTCGAATGCCATACCAACGCGGAATGGAACAAGTTTTTTGTAATCAGCCTCTTCCGAGCAGCAGCAACCACACGCCTTCTTAGTCACTGTATCAACTGTAACTTCTGCCGGAGCGATTTCTGTAAAGTTCGGGAATTGGTTTGTACCCAACAATGTTTCTTTTCTTGTTGCGATATTCTTTTCTTTTTGAGCTGCAGATTCTTCAACTTTAGCTTGAATGAAACCTTCAACGAATGCTTCGCGGTAACCGCCCTTGTTTTCTACTTCAACGAAGAGTTTCCAAGCGTTTTCTGCGATTGAACGAGTGAGGTTTTCGATGTAATAAGCACCACCTGCAGGGTCAACTACGTGATCGAAGTGAGATTCTTCTTTGAGGATCAGTTGGATATTGCGAGCGATACGACGGCTGAAGTCTGTCGGGTTTTCATAAGCCACGTCAAACGGAAGCACTTCGATAGAACTTACACCTGCGATAGCTGCAGACATAGCTTCACTTGTAGCGCGCAACATATTTACGTATGCATCGTAAACGGTCATATTCCAACGAGCTGTGATAGCGTGGATTCTGATCTTAGATGAGCATTCGCAAGCAGGTTGATATGGAGCCACTACGTTAGCCCACAACATACGAGCTGCGCGGAACTTAGCGATTTCCATAAAGTAGTTTGAACTGATTGAGAAGTTGAACTTCATTGCTGAAGCAGCATCGTCAACTGACAGTCCGTTATCCATCAATTTGTTAAGGTATTCGCTACCTACTGCCATTGCGAAGGCGAGTTCTTGTACGATTGTCGAACCGCAGTTTTGGAAGATATCACCACCGACAGTGATGATTTTAACACGGCGCAATTCGCCACGTTTTTTAATGAGTTCGACGATTTTAGCCATCATTTCTCCATTGCAAGCTTTACCGCGCAATGAGAGTTTCTGCATAATCGGGTCGATTGCGAATGATGCGCTAACCTGATCTTTAGTGTATCCAGCTTTGAGAACTTTGTCGAGGAACATATCAGCTACAGAGAGCAACATTTTCACGCAACCGCGGAAGTTGATTTCCACAGCTGGGATTTCGATTCCTGCCAACAAAGTTTCGAGATCAGCAGCTGTGAATTCTTCGACTTTCAAGTTGAAAGTGATAGATTCCACACCGCGCATCAAGATGTTCAATGCGTCAGCATTTGCCTCTTTCGGGCAATTAACATCGACAGTTTGGTTAATTTTCCAAGCGTTGTCGTTTTTGATTCCGCGCACATACGGGAATTGACCCGGAGCGCTGTTCAGAAATTTGATACCTTCGAGATTTTCAGCGCGGTAGTAAGGGCGAACGTTAAAACCTTCAGCCGTTTTCCACACCAATTTTTTCTCATAATCGGCACCTTTCAAGTCGACATTGATTACTTCTTCCCATTGTTCGGTTGTTACCGGAGGAAATTCAGCAAACAATTTTTTATCCTTGCATTCTGCCATAATGTTTGACTATAAGTTATTATAAGGTTAATTTTGGTCGCAAATTTACATATTTTTTCCGAGACTTTACATCTTTTTCGGTTAAAAACGTTTCCAAAGGTATTTATAGCGAATAAGATGTGAAGTTTCAGATATTTTATTTAACGTTTCATCATTCTATCCATTTCACGTTTGGCATCTTTCTCCTTTAGATATTCGCGTTTATCATACTGTTTTCGGCCTTGTGCCAATCCGATTTCGACTTTAGCGAATCCACGTTCATTGATAAACAATTTCAGTCCGACAATGGTCAGCGAACTCTCTTGCACCTGACGCGAAAGTTTTCTCAATTCACGCTTTGTCAGCAGCAATTTTCTATCACGTTTAGGTTGATGGTTATTGTACGTACCCCAATGATACTCAGCAACATTCATTCCCTTGATAAACAGTTCGCCATTGACAAAATAACAGAAACAATCAGTCAAGGCAGCCTTCCCCAGACGAATTGATTTTATTTCTGTTCCAGTCAACACGATTCCGCAGGTGTAACGCTCGAGTATGTTGTAATCGAACAGCGCCCGCTTATTTTTTATCGTTACGTTTCTATAGTCGGTCATCGATTTCCCATCTAATTACAGTCTGCAAAGATACGACTTTTTTATCTCATATAAAATTTATCAGCCAGCTTTAGAAAAATCTTTATGCGTAATTGTTGTTAAAATCAAGAATTTCGATTATTTTTGCGAGTCGAATTTTAATGTTAAACGATAATAATTAAAAGTAAATGAAAAAGATTTTCTTGTTTTGTGCAGCTGTAGCAGCATCTGCTTCGATGTTTGTTTCTTGCTGTGGCGAGGGTGGAAAGACTCCGGCTCTCAATGACGAAATGGACTCTCTGGCATACTCTATCGGCTACCAGATGGGTGCAAATCTCAAAAATGTTGACAGCACTTTGAATCCGTTTATGATCGCATTCGGTATCCGCGACTACTTCGAAAGCAAAGGTTTGATCAATCGCGACGATATGCGTAAATTTATGGACGAGTACTTTATGGTACGCATTCCGCGCAAGAATCTCGAGGCTTCAAGAAAATTCCTCGCTGAAATCGAAAAAGAAAAAGGTGTAAAGAAAACTGAATCTGGTTTGCTCTATAAGGTTATCGAAGAGGGTGCTGAACGTCCTACTTCATTGCAAGACACTGTTAGAGTTCACTACACAGGTATGTTGAAGAACGGAAAGAAATTCGAATCTTCACACGATGCTGGTAATGATCCGGTTCAATTCCCGCTTGACCGCGTAATCAAAGGTTGGGGCGAAGGTCTTCAACACGTAGGTAAAGGTGGTAAGATTATTCTTTACATTCCTTCTGAACTCGCATACGGCGAACGCGGTGCTGGCGTATTCATCGGCCCGAACGAAGCTTTGATTTTCGAAGTTGAAGTATTCGATGTATTCCACGCTAAAGGTGAAAAGAAATAGTAAATTTATTTTTTCATAGTTGTTAGTTTGTGTAGGGTTCGGGCAATTTGCCCGAACTCTTTTTTTCACATCTACTCACAAATAGGCTCGCCCATTCTCCAGACATTGGCGATGGCATTCTCGAAAATACAATCGCGAAATATATCCACAAAAAAAGTCCGCCGAAAACGACGGACTTTCTTATTAATATGGCGTAGAATATTACAATTCTACTTCTACGTTCCAGTTGTGAGTATCTTCAACTTCGCCGTATTGGATACCGCGCAACAAGTTGTACAACTCTTCTGAGTATTTACCTGCGTTGCCATCTTTGCTGTAAACGATTGTTTCGTTAGTAGATGGGTCGAAGATTGAACCAATCGGAGAGATAACTGCTGCAGTACCGCAAGCACCAACTTCTTCGAATGTTGGAAGTTCTGCGTAGTCGATAGGACGTTCTTCAACTTTCAGACCGAGGTCTTCAGCCAAAGTGCGCAGACTCTTATTTGTGATTGAAGGCAGAATTGAGTGTGACTTCGGAGTTACATAAGTACCGTTCTTGATACCGAAGAAGTTTGCAGCACCGCATTCGTCGATGTAGCGTTTTTCTTTAGAGTCGAGGTACAACGGTGTAGAATAACCCAAGTCGTGAGTGATAACAGATGAAATCATACTTGCACCATAGTTACCACCAGCCTTTACGTGACCTGTTCCGAGTGGAGCAGCACGGTCGTGATCGCGGTCAATCATAACCTTAATCGGCTTGAAACCTTCTTTGAAGTATGGGCCTACCGGAGTTACGAATACCATAAACAGATATTCGTTTGCAGGTTTAACACCTACTTGAGCACCTGTACCAATCAACAGCGGACGCAAATACAATGAAGCGCCTGTGCCGTAGGGAGGAATGAAATCTGCATTCAATTTCACTGCCAATTTGCAAGCCTCAACGAACAATTCAACAGAAGGTTCTGCCATTTTGAGGTATTGTGCAGATGAAATCATACGACGAGCATTTTCTTCCGGACGGAACAAACGTACTTTACCGTCTTTACCGCGGAATGCCTTCATACCTTCAAAAGCTTCTTGTCCGTAGTGGAGGCAAGATGCTGCAATGTGAATAGGCACATTCTCATCGCTTGAAATTTCCAACTGTCCCCATTTGCCATCACGATAGTAGCAACGTACATTGTAGTTGGTCTTTACATAACCAAAACCAAGGTTTCCCCATTCAATGTTTTCCATAAATTTTATTATTTGTAATTACAAAATGTTAGTTTCTTACCTTATTAAATTAGCCCACAACTGAGCCGGCCTTTACTGCGCATTCAGGCGACAGCAGCACGAGTTTACCCGTAGCATCTTGCGCCATCAGAATCATACCCTGAGATTCAATGCCCTTCAATTCGCGCGGCTGCAAGTTCACCAGCACCAATACCTGACGACCTACCAACTCTTCGGGTTTGTAGTGTTCGGCAATACCCGAAACGATTGTACGTTTGTCAATGCCCGTATCAACTGTAAGTTTCAGCAGTTTCTTTGTCTTGGCAACCTTTTCTGCCTCGAGAATCGTAGCCACTCGGATATCCTGACGTTGAAAATCCTCAAAAGTAACATAATCCTTCTGCGGTTCTGACTGCACTTCAGCTGCAGCATTCGCAGCCTTTCTGTCAGCCAGTTTCTGCAACTGCTGGTCTATTACTGCATCTTCAATCTTCTCGAACAAAAGTTCGGGAGCCGCTGTCTGATGACCTTCTGCGATGAGGTTTGACATACCGAGTTGCTCCCACGACATCTTGTCTACGGCCAGCATCTTGAGCAGTTTCTCGGCTGTGAACGGCATAAACGGTTCTACTGCGATGGCGAGGTTAGCCGCAATCTGCAACGAAATGTTCAGTATCGTAGCCACTCTGTTCAGGTCGGTCTTAGCTACCTTCCAGGGTTCGGTATCAGCCAAATACTTGTTACCCAAACGAGCAACTCCCATAGCATCTTTCAGAGCCTCGCGGAAGTGGTAGTTCTCTATGTTATATTCCAACGACTCGCGCACCTTCGACAACTCTGCAAGTGTTTCTCTGTCATATTCGGTCACTTCGCCCAAAGCGGGTACTACGCCATTGAAATACTTATGAGTCAGCACCATTGCACGATTGACAAAATTACCCAAAATTGCTACGAGTTCATTGTTATTGCGTGCTTGGAAATCCTTCCAAGTGAAATCATTATCTTTAGTTTCAGGCGCATTAGCACACAGAACATATCTCAAGACATCTTCCTTTCCTGGGAAATCTTCGAGATATTCGTGCAACCATACTGCCCAATTTCTTGATGTCGAAATTTTATCACCCTCGAGGTTGAGGAATTCGTTTGCAGGCACATTTTCAGGCAAGATATAACCGCCGTGAGCCTTCAACATTGCCGGGAACACGATGCAGTGGAACACAATATTATCCTTACCAATGAAGTGTACCATCTTGGTATCTTCCGATTTCCAATAAGTTTCCCAATTATCTGTAAGTTCCTTTGTATTCGAGATATAACCAATCGGCGCATCAAACCAAACATACAACACCTTACCTTCGGCGCCCTCTACGGGAACAGGAATACCCCAATCGAGGTCGCGGCTCACTGCTCTTGGCTGCAAACCGAGGTCGAGCCAGCTCTTGCACTGACCATATACATTAGGTTTCCACTCCTTGTGGTTTTCGAGAATCCACTCTCTGAGCCACTGTTCATCTTTATCCAACGGCAGATACCAGTGTTTGGTCTCTTTCATCACAGGCGTAGCACCTGTAATAGTAGACTTCGGATTAATCAGTTCGGTTGGACTGAGTGTAGTGCCACACTTTTCGCATTGATCGCCATAAGCCTTATCGTTTTGGCAGTGTGGACAGGTACCCATAATATATCTGTCAGCCAAGAATTGATTTGCTTCAGGGTCAAAATACTGCTCAGAAGTTTGTTCAATGAAACAACCCTTGTCATAGAGTGTTCTGAAGAATTCCGCAGCCGTCTGATGATGCATTTTTGAAGATGTACGAGAATATATATCAAAAGACATTCCGAGTTTACGGAACGATTCCTTAATAATATTATGATACTGATCTACGACCTGTTGTGGCGTAATGCCCTCTTTTTTAGCCTTGATTGTGATGGGCACACCGTGCTCGTCCGAGCCGCAAACCGAGATTACGTCACGACCTCTCAATCTCAAATAACGCACATAAATGTCAGAGGGAACGTATACCCCTGCGAGGTGTCCTATATGCACAGGTCCATTTGCATAGGGCAAAGCAGATGTTACCAAATATCTTTTATATTCTTTCATAATCAAAAATATTGAATTGCAAATCAAAGGACAAAGATACACCTTTAATTTCAGTTTTTCCACCTTTTTCAAAAAAAAACCTTCCAATTAGATTCACATCACTGATTATCAACATAATGATCACATCAAACAAAATTTATCAGAAAGTAAAAAAACAAGAAAATGAAAAAATGATAAAAAAAGTTGCTGAAAAATTTTTTTGATAAAAAAAAAGTTTCTACCTTTGCACTCGCAATGGACCAGAGAATGGTACTACGGTGAAGCCCAGATGGCGGAATTGGTAGACGCGTTGGTCTCAAACACCAATGGCAGAAATGCTGTGCCGGTTCGATCCCGGCTCTGGGTACTGAAGCGGGGAAAGTTGAAAAACTTTCCTCGCTTTTTTATTCAATCCTCGTAACTCATTGGTCTGCTGGTATATTAGAGCAAGCACACTGTTTAGGTTTTCCGTTCGAAAATTTTTACCGTCAAATTCCAATTTCCTTAAAAAAATCGAACTCAACGCCCTAATTTTAACCTCGGCAGGGGCGTGTAAAAAGAACTTATCTATATTGTCTATCAGACTCATAGAGTACTTCAACTGTGGTTCGATTTTACCACGGTTCGGGGTTTCAAGCAGCTCTTTTCTGTCTTCCGCAGCCTTTACCTGCTGTTTCTGCCTGTTAATCATACGATTATAGGCATCTTTATCGATTTATCCATCAAGATACTTATCCTCAATCTTATTCATACGCTCGTTCATTTCATATATCTCACCGTCAATCTTATCAATCATTGCACGAATATCACGGGCATTCTCTTTGCGTAGGTCGTTCAATATCTCATAATATAGTTGCATTATCGCTTCATTAGGACGCAAACCACTCACATAATCCACAAAGGCATCATTGACCGTATCGGCAGACATTCGTAGGTGCTTACCTGATGTTGGACAGAAATAATATGGATACTTGCCACCACTTCCACCCGTGCTGAACGCTCCCGTAATAGCGCGACCACAATGTGGGCAAACAAGATACTTGCGTAGGTAAAATTCGGGCTTGATTGGCTTGGTAAGTTTGGGCTGTTTCTTGCGTTTGCCGTCCATAATCTCCTGCACGGTGTCAAACAACTCCTCCGTAACCAATGGAGTGTGCTGGCCGTCAACAATTACTTCGGGCTCGGTTTTGGTGGCTGGAACTCTGATTTTACCTTTGTAGAATATGTTACGCAAGAGGTCAAGGAAGGTGCTTTCAGGTATTTCGTGTGCAATCCTTCTGCGGATTGCACACGGAGCCTCCACCCCTTTTGCAACTTCGTGAAAAATAGCACGAATAAGCGGAGCCTTCTCCTCGTCAATTTCAATAGTCTTGGCAATCGTAATGCCGTTATCATCTGTTATATGGACATTTTTATAACCTCGTGGTGCTTTGTTTGCCAATCGTCCGGACAAGAGTGTTTCACGCACGCCATCACGAGTTCGTCGGCTAATCTTATTATTCTCCGTATGGGCAGCAGCGCAATAATTGCCCAATGATGAAGACCACTCGGTCGCCGAGAAGTCAATCGGGCTTTCAAGGGCATTGAATTCGATACCCCACTCGTCCATAAATATACGCTTAAAAGCATAGGCAAACTCAGGATTACGAGCAAATCTATCCCAACGCAGGAAAAGTATCATATCAACCTCGTTCTTGTGCGCTTTGCAGTAATCGCGTATTTTCTTCATTTCGGGTCGGACAAAGTCGTGATGCTTTGCCGAATAATCCTCTTTGTAGCAAGCGATGACGTTATAACTATTTTTATCGCAATGCTGTCTTAACTTTTTCTCTTGGAAGTCAAGACTTGTGTTAGTTTTCTGCTCGTCCGAACTAACTCTACAATATAATATCACATTCTTCATCTTCAAGTAATTGTTTTTCAGCACTTATTTGCATTTCGGCGAACAGATACAAAATCTCTCTGACCTTCTTTATATCGTCATTTGATATGTTATAATTGTGTTTTTTAAGTATTTCGTTACATCTTTCCAGACTTAACATTTTTATAATTAGTATTATAGCCCCACTACGGGGTTATGCTGCCCTTCGCCTCCCGCTACGGTCAATTGAGCGGGACTTCTGGTCGGCAAGGCACACAGCAACCTTTGCGCTCTGGGCGCAGTTAGCCTATGTTACTTCATCGTCGTATGTATTTTTTGATTATTTTGAAAGACATCGGTTCCTGCTAAAGAATCGAAGTAGTGCAAATATACAAATCTATTTTGACAATTCCAAATAATTTTAATAATTCTACATAAATTTATAAAATTTTTATATTGAATTTATTTAGTCCATTCACTAAATCTCTTAATGTTATATAACATTAAGACTTACAACAATTTATAGAATTTATCCATAAATTATCTATGGATATTTTTTTTGTAAATCCTAT